>JAYPEG010000015.1:16750-22409 GCA_038125645.1 Alphaproteobacteria bacterium | reverse complement strand
CTCATATCGGGCAATACCATGTTCTGCGTGCACAACCAGATCCCCCACATCCAGTGAGGCTACCTCGCGCAGGAAATCATCTGCCCGGCGTCTGCGTCCGGTCGGTCGTGACAGGCGGGTACCGAATATATCCTGTTCTGCAAGAACCAGAACCCTGTCGGTCTGAAACCCTGTTTCGACTGGCCACAGACATTGATAAAGCCCCGGCGCGCTGATATCTGCCGGGCTGTCAATGACAACCGGCGGGGTTGTGAATTCAGCGGCAAACAGCTCTGCCAGCCTGTCCATGCCTGCCTTTGTGCCCGCACATAAAATTGTGACCCTGTCGCTGAACCCGGCCCGAATATGCTCAGCAGCTGCCTTTACAGCACGTCCGCTGGCGGTGCTCTGGGCAGCGAGCTGCGGGGCCAAACGCGCACCCGTATCAGGCCATCCCCCCTCTTCAGGGGCTGCATAGGCTGACAAAAAGATATGATTATCCGGCTCGTCAAGCTGTTCAACAGACTCAGCATCCAGATAGAGCTGTTCTGGCGGCACCGGACGGTAAATCATTTCATCTCTTTCTGACTGGGCTTCACAGCGGGCCTGATAGAAATCAATTATCTGGCCAAGGCGGGCCCGTGCTGCAGCCTGGCATTCAGGCTCGAACAGACACGGCCAGTCAGAAAGCTGCTGCCAAAGGGGCTGCAGCTTCTCATGCAGCAGGCCTAGCCAATGTTCAAGACCGGGCTGTGTCTTTCCGGCTGATACAGCTTCATACAGGGGATCGCGCGCCGCGCGCCCGCCGAACAGGCTGATATAGCGCTGGCGAAACCGCGTGATTGTATCTTCATCAAGACGGTATTCGGTTGCCGGGAACAAGGACAGCGCCGCAGCAGGGCCAAGTGAACGCTGGCTGAGCGGATCAAAATATCTCAGATTCTCTATCTCATCGCCAAAAAAATCCAGCCGCACTGGGTGATTTTGTGTGCTCGCATAAATATCTATGATGCCGCCGCGGATGCTGAATTCGCCATATTCGCGCACCGTCTGGGTTCTGATGAATCCACCCGCGCTCAAAAATGCGGCAATCCTTTCCGGGGCAATTTCCATGCCCGCCTGAAGCCTGAGACAGCTGTCTGAGAAAAATTCTGCCGGCGGAATTTTCTGCATCCAGCTGTTGATTGTTGTCAGAACAATCATCGCCTGCCTCATCCCGGCGGCATCATCCTGGCGGGCATACAGGGCTGCGAGCGCGCTGATCCTGCGCGATGTGACGCTGGAATGCGGGGACACCCGGTCATAAGGCAGACAATCCCATGCCGGCAGCACAAGGATATCTGCATGTGGGCACAGGATTTCAAGACCCGCTTGCATCTGCGCCAGACGGGCATCATCACGCGCGATAAAAACCAGCCCCTTATGCGCTTCTGACAGCTGTGCCACCAACAGCTGCAACGCTGAATCAACGCAGCCGTATATTTTCTTTTTTACTTTAATTTCGTTTATTAACTTCATGTAAAAAATATTAAAAAGAAATGTCTTTATTAAATTTCTTGATCAGTTCCAGGACGCGTCCATCCAGTGTTTCAGGCGGGCGTCCATCACCTTTTACCCAGTCAAGAATATTGGGATCACCGGCATCGAGAAGTGCCTCAAATTCATCTAGCTGGCGTTCATCAAGTGTTTCAAGAAAACGCCGGGCAAATTGTCCGAGCAGTAAATCTGTTTCTTTCATGCCTGTATAGCTGGCCCGATAAATCAGTCTTTTTACCCGTAACGCATGGGTCTCTGTCTGGCTGTCCATTTTTTGGCCTCTCATTCACGCCGGTCTGCGGCGGCATCTTTGTGGGCACGGATGCCCGTCTTTATGACCAGACAGCAGCTGTCTGTCCAGTATTGAAATAAAGCAGGTTTGCTGAAAGCTGTATTTTTATGGCAGACTCCTGGCATGAGTTAATGCTGGCGATGGTGCCAGACAAGCCGGAATTGATATTTGCAATGCATATCGCCCGCCCGCCCCAGTTATTCAGCCTGTTTGCCAGCGTTGCCAGCTTGCCTGGTATCGGGCCCAAACTGGCGGCAATTATCGAAAAAAAGACTGGCGGGCATATTATTGATTTATTGCGGCATCTGCCAGTTTCAATGAATGACAGGCGAGCTCGCCCCGCTGTGGACGAGGCTGTCGACGGCCAGCTTGCCACTTTTGAGATTCTTTTACTGTCTGCGGATATCCCGCCGCAGAGGACAAACCGGCCGGCGCGGATTACTGCTGAAACAAAGGGGGGGCGTATTGAGCTGGTCTTTTTTCATGCCCGGGCTGAATGGCTGCGCCAGACACTGCCTGTCGGTGCAAGATTGATTGTCTCTGGGCGTGTTGAGCGGTTTCAGGGGCGTCTGCAAATGGCCCATCCCGATTATATTGTACCGGCCGGAAAACAGGATGAAATCCCCGGCGTGGAGCCTGTCTACCCCCTTACAGCTGGATTGAAGCCGCGGCCCCTGCGGCGGGCTATAGCTGCCGGGCTGAAAGCTGTGCCGGAACTCGATGAATGGATTGATCCAGATTTGCTGTTACAGAGAAAATGGCCTGATTTCAAAACCGCCATGATCACAGCCCACGCCCCGCAAAACCCGCAGGATGTGTTGGCAGAGGCACCGGCACGCGCACGCCTTGCCTATGATGAGCTGCTGGCCAATCAGCTGGCTCTTGCGCTGCTGCGGCATCAAACTGAACAGCAGCTGCAGGGCCATGGGGTGAAAGGTGACAACAGTCTGACGGCGCCATTGATTGACAGTCTGCCCTTTGCCCTGACCGGCGCGCAGCTGCGCGTTATTGACGAGATAGGAAATGACCAGAAATCAGGTCAGCGTATGCTGCGGCTGTTACAGGGTGATGTTGGCAGCGGCAAAACACTGGTGGCACTGATTGCCATGCTGAATGCCTGTGAAGCCGGCTTTCAGGCCGCATTGCTGGCCCCGACTGAGATACTGGCCCGTCAGCACCACGCGACAATTAACCAGTTTCTGACCCCCCTTGGTCTGTCAGCTGCCCTAATTACAGCCAGCGTAAAGGGCAAAGAGCGCCGGCAAATCACAGAGCAGCTGGCGGCTGGTCAGATTCAGCTCATCATTGGCACCCATGCGTTATTGTCTGATGATGTTAGCTTTGCCCGGCTTGGCCTTGCAGTTGTTGATGAACAGCACAGATTCGGGGTGCGCCAACGCCTGATTTTGGGACAGAAGGGCGATGGCTGTGATGTGCTGGTCATGACCGCAACACCCATACCGCGCACGCTTGCCATGACCGCTTACGGCGATCTGAAATCCTCACGCCTTGATGAAAAACCGGCCGGGCGGATGGCGATCGAAACGGCCCTTGTTTCGTCAGACCGGCTGGGAGATATTATCGCACGGCTTCGGCAGGCTGTGTCAGAGGGACAGCGCGCCTATTGGATATGCCCGCTTGTTGAGGAGACCGACAAGCTGGACATCGCCGCTGCTGAGGACAGATTCCGCCAGCTGCAGTCACAGCTGAGCACAGCGCAGCTGCGCCTCGTGCATGGCCGCATGAAGGCAGATGAGCGTGAACAGGCAATGGCCGATTTCAAGTCCGGGGCCAGTCAGATACTGGTTGCCACAACAGTTATTGAAGTCGGCGTCGATGTTCCGGAAGCCAGCATCATCATCATTGAACATGCTGAGAGATTTGGCCTTGCCCAGCTGCACCAGCTGCGCGGGCGTGTTGGGCGCGGCACACATAAATCTGTCTGTTTGCTGCTCTATCAGCCCCCGTTGAGCGAGACCGCACAGTCACGTCTGAAAATCATGCGCGCAACAAATGATGGTTTTGTTATCGCTGAAGAGGATCTGCGTCTGCGCGGCCCGGGTGAAGTGCTTGGGCAACGCCAGTCCGGCATGCCGGAATTCTGTCTGGCGAATCTGGCCAGCCATGCGGATCTGCTGGCCCTGGCCCGCCAGCAGGCTGAACAGCTGGTTGCGCGTGGCTATGGGCTGGACACAGAACAGATGCGGCCCTATCTTGGGCTGCTCAGTCTTTTTGAACGTGACAATGCGGTAAAATTCCTGGCCTCAGGCTGACCCTGCCCCCTTGGGGGTGAAAGATGTCCTGCGGGCCGGTTTTATGTGCGGCTTTTGCGCGGCCGCGATGACTGGCTGCGCGCCGCCTTTGTTTTCACAGCTGTTTTAGCGGCTTTCTTCGCCCCTGTTTTTGGCTTTGTAACAGCCCCTGATGCAGCTGATGATGCTGCCAGTGATGTTGCCGGTGATGCTGCCGGTGATGCTGCCGGTGATGCTGCCGGTGATGCTGCCGGTGATGGCGGGGTAACAATGCCGCCGGACACCACCAGCTTAACCGCATCCTCAACACTCATTTTTAGATATACAAGCTCTTTATGCGGGCAGAACAGCAGAAATCCGGATGTCGGATTAGGTGTTGTTGGAATAAAGACATTGACTGTTTCGCGGGGAATGCTCTCTTGAACCTCGCCCCTTGTTGTTCCTGTCACAAACCCTATCACCCACAGACCCGTGCGCGGATATTCAACAAGAACAACCTCACGAAAGGCATTTGACTGTGCTGAGAGCACTGTCTCAAAAATCTGCTTTGTTGCCCCATAGATAGAGCGGATAACCGGCATCCGGTTAAGGATATTCTCGCCAAGACGGATCAGCCAACGGCCAAAAAACCCAGCCGCCAGCGCCCCGATGAGGGTGATCACAACCAGCCCGACAAGCAGACCCAGCCCGGGGATTTTTCCAATCAGAGGGGCCTGCAGGGTGATATAGTCACGCAGTCCAGAGGGAATAAGACCCATCACCTGTGCATCAATAATATCAATAAACAGCCAGGTAATGTAGATTGTCAGCATCACCGGGGCGGTGACCAGAAGGCCAGTGAAAAACCAGCCCCGCATGCGCGCCATTATGCTGACCTTTGCAGGCCTTTGAAACTCCTCAAAATTTGGCAATTGTTCCATGACCTGTCCTTGATTGCCGTTACCGGAAGATAAACGGACTGTGATATTGACCAGATTCATATAATCATGCAAGCACAACCGAGCAAGACAAATATCGTTACAGCCATCACGGATCAGAGCTATGCCATTACAAGCCCCCCCTTCACCTGAATTGCCCGCAATAGAACGCCTGATACAGATTATGAAATCCTTGCGCGATCCTGTGCATGGCTGTCCATGGGATGTCAAACAGACATTTGCAACAATTGCGCCCTATACAATAGAGGAAGCCTATGAAGTCAATGAGGCAATCAGCACAGGCAACAGAGACAAAATCTGCGATGAGCTGGGCGATCTGCTCATGCAGGTTGTCTTTCATGCCCAGATAGCAGCAGAAGAGAACAGCTTCACCTTTGATGATGTAGCCGACAGGGTGGCTGATAAAATGCTGCGCCGCCATCCGCATGTGTTTGCCGGCGGCACGGCCGCGGATGCTGAGACTGTAAGGAAAAACTGGGAAGAGATAAAGGAAGAGGAGCGCAGACAGGCAGCGGGAAACAGGCCGGCAGGCCTTCTGGCGGATATTGCAGTGACACTGCCGGCTATGGTCAGGGCCCTGAAATTACAGAAACGCGCAGCAACAGTTGGGTTTGACTGGCCGACAATGGATTTGGTGGTTGAAAAACTGCATGAGGAAACAG
>JAYPEG010000015.1:4196-16740 GCA_038125645.1 Alphaproteobacteria bacterium | reverse complement strand
AAACAGATGAGCTTCTTCAAGAATGGCAACGCCCGCGCCCGGACAGGCAACAGCTGAAAGCAGAAATCGGCGATATTTTATTTGTTGCCGCCAATCTGGCAAGAAAAGCGGGAATAGACCCGGAAACCGCCCTGATTGAGACCAACAGGAAGTTTGAGCGCCGCTTTGCTTTCATCGAACAGCAGCTCGGGGCAAAAAATGCTGACATCAAAACGGCCGGACTAGAGGTGCTGGACGCCCTTTGGAATGAGGCGAAGAAAGAAGAAAAATGCTGAATATCCCGGCGCCAGCCGCCATCCTCAGACCGTTGCTGTCTCATCTGACCAGATAAAGGCGGCCAGCTCGTTCCATATCCGTTCATTACAGGCGGCCAGCAGCACGCCCGTGTCACCTGGCTGATAGCTGCGCCCGCACGGGGCCAGCCGCACGTGATAGCCAAGCTCACGCAAACACAGAGCCACGGGCACGGTATCCCAGTAAGTCAGCTTGCTGTGCATCACATAATCGCTACGCGCACGGGCCACATTAAATGCATCTATGCCGGCCGAGCCGGCATGAAACCGCCCTTTGAGTGTTTTCAGCCTTGTTCTGACACTGTCCCTGATGGTCATATTGAATCCCATCGCATTCATCGATCCTGAAAGCGCGGACAGCGGCCCGTCACGAAAGCGTGGCGAACAGGAGCTGACCTGTCTGTGACGGTCAATATAAGTGACGCCGCCGCCGTTTCTGGCAATCACAGCATCATCAGCCAATGGCCGGTAAATACATGACAAATGGGGCTGTCTGTCCTTCAGCAAAGCCACCATCATGCAGAACTGCTCATCGCCCCTGACAAAATTGCGGGTGCCGTCAAGCGGATCGATTGTCCAGACATAGCCTGTTTCAGGCAGTGCTATGGGCATACCGCTGTCAGCTGTCATTTCCTCGGCGATGACTGCCGCCTCAGGCAGCAGCTGTGCCAGCCTGTCTGTCAGTAGCAGCTCTGCGCGTTTATCAGCCACTGTTACATAATCATCTGCTGATGATTTTGTTTGAATGTCAGCTGTGTTTAATTTGCGGAAATAGGGCAACACGGCCTGTTTGCCTGTCTCATGCAGGGCAGACAGCACCGCATTGTCCAGCGGTTCAGGACTCACTCACCATCTTCCAGATCCTGTAGCTCAACAGCCGCCGCAGGCATGATTGTTGACACAGCATGTTTGTAAATCAGCTGTATGTGACCCTCACGCTTGAGAAGCACGGAATAGCTGTCAAACCAGGTGATAACACCTTGCAGTTTAACCCCGTTGACAAGAAAAATCGTTACCGGCACATGCTGTTTTCTGATCTGGTTTAAAAAGATATCCTGCAGATTTTGTGCTTTATCCATAACGTTTCCCGTTTTTCCTGCATCTGTTGGAACAGACGCTCCATCTGACTGTCAGATAAGCCGTTTTTCAGCATTTTCAATATAGGCTGCACGTAATTCAGCAGCAACGCGCCCCATCCTGCCTTCATTTATGTCCTTATCATCAATCTTTGTCACAGATGTTACAAGGGCTGATGCGCTGGTGATAAAAACTTCCTTTGCTGCCATCATTTCCTTGACATCAAAGGGACGCTCAATGAGTTTCAGCTGAAAATCTGCGGCAATTCTGGCAATTGTGCGGCGGGTGATGCCATTGAGGATATCATGGCTGGCCGGACGGGTGATCAGCTCGTCATTCTCGCTGAGAATCCAGACATTCGATGATGATCCCTCTGACACACTGCCATCCTGCATTATCAAAATAGCCTCTTGGGCCCCTTGTTCGGCAGCTGCCTGTTTGGCCAAACAATTCGCCAATAGCTGAACAGTCTTTATATCACGCCGGGCCCAGCGTTCATCTGCCAGCGTGACCGCGACAGCCCCGGCCGCCTGTGGGCCAGTGGCAATTTTCATATGTTTGGCTGTCATGACAAGGGCGGGCACTGCCTGTTCAGGGAATTTATGGTCGCGTCTTGCCACACCCCTTGTGATCTGTATGTAAATATTGCCAGTGACAATCCTGTTCAGACAGACCATCCGTTTCAGGATCATTTCCAGCACCTGTCTTGTAACTGGGGCTTGTATTGACAACTCTTTCAGAGAGTTATCCAACCTATTTAAATGTCCGTCACAATCAACAAGGTGCCCGTTCAAAACCAGAACCACCTCATAGACACCGTCAGCAAACTGATACCCCCTGTCCTCAATATGCACAGCAGCATGGCGGTGGGGCATGTAGCGTCCATTGACATAGGCTATGCGCGACATATCACCATTCCTGCTTCAAATAATATAGATATTGCGGGCATTGTCAGACCTGATCTGAAAGGATTGATTCAGCCCGGCTGGCCTTGCCAGGAGCAGCAAACAGCACCACCCTGTCACCGGCCTCAATCACTGTATCACCGCGGGCAGCGATCACCTCACCATTGCGCAGCAGCGCGCCAACAGCCACCCCTTTGGGTATGCGCGACTTACGCAGGGGTTGGCCAACCAGGGGTGAAGTGGGCAGTGCCTCTGCCTCCAGAACTTCTCCCTTGCCCTCAACGATGGAATGTACATCCAAAATCCGGCCGCGTCTGATATGTTCAAGAATAGAGGACACTGTGATTTGCGGCGGATTAATCACCGCATCAATGCCCAGCGCGCTGATCAGCGGCACAAAGCCCGGCATATTGACAAGGGCCACCGCATGGCGGGCCCCCATCCTTTTTGCCAGCAATGCCGACAGAATATTCACCTCGTCATCATTCGATACAGAAACAAAGGTTTCAGCACTGGCAATACCGGCCTCCATCAGAATATCAGTATCCAGCGCGCTTCCCCATGTCACCCCTGTATTTTCCATCTGCTCAGCGATTTTGCGCGCCTGTCGGCGGTCGCGTTCAATGATTTGGCAGCGGGCATTTTCAAGGCTGCTTTCAACACTGGTCTCAATGTTCTGTGCCAGAATTGTACCGATATTTCCGCCGCCAGCGATGATAATTGAATGGGCGACCTCTTCAGTATGGCCAAAGCTGGTCATTGCCCGCTCTGCATGCTGTTCATCACAGACAAAATAAACCCTGTCATCGGGCTGCATCATATCTGTGCCGTCACGCGGAACGATCACCTGATTATTGCGCAGAATAGCGATAACCGTCATCGACAGGCCGGGAAACAATGTTGTCAGATGGCGCAGCGGTGTTGCCAGTATCGGACAATTTTCCTGACATAGAACGCCGATGACCTTAATCTTGTTATTTGCCATATCCTTGACATCAAAAGCCCCTGGCAGGCGTAGCTGGCGGCTGACCGCAGCAGACACCTCACGCTCTGGCGAGATAATATGGTCAATGGGCAGGTTTTCTGTGCTGTAAAGGGCACCAACGCTGGGATCGAGATAGGCTCTTGCCCTGATTCTGGCGATGCGGGTGGGTGTTTTGAAAATGGTATGGGCAACCTGACAGGCCACCATGTTTATCTCGTCAGATTCTGTTACGGCAATCAGCAAATCAGCCTCATTAAGCCCTGCCTGTGCCAGAATATCCGGATAAGAGGCGACACCTACAACCGCGCCGACATCTGCATGCTCTGTCAGACGCTGCAGCTTTTCATCATCAGCATCAATAACAGTGACATCATTCTGCTCTGCGGCAAGATGGCGGGCAATTGCACTGCCAACAATACCAGCACCGCATATTACGATTTTCATTGATTAACCCTTTGCCAGATATTTTGCTGTTTACCCTGTTTTAACATGACTGCAAACAAAACAATATAGTTGGCCATTGCTTCTGTTTGCAGCAGCAAAGCTCTCATCCAAACGGCGCCAGCTTAGCTGATTTGTACTGGCTGGCAAGTGTCTTGTTTGCCCCGCAGAAACTATCTCTTAGCTGCTGTCAACCTTCAGCGTCTTTAATTTCCGGTGCAGGGCGGAACGCTCCATACCGATAAATTTAGCCATCTGTGATATATTACCGTCAAATTTGCTTAGCTGAGAGGCCATATAATGCTGTTCAAACAGCTCGCGGGCCTCACGCAGGGGTAAAGACAGGCTTTTCTGCAGCAGCTGCTCTGTGCCCTGCTCCTTCGGGCCTGCCAGCAAATCAGCCGGCAGCGCATCCAGCCCTATAATTTCGTCCCTGCTCCGCTCTGAAAGAATAATGATTGTCTCTATAACATTGCGCAGTTGGCGCACTGAACCGGGCCAGTCATAAGAACGCATGGCATTGAGAACATCACCGCCCAGCCTGACGCTGGCACGCCCGAGACGTGCGGCAGTCTCATCGGCAAAATGCTGGGCCAGCTGGGCGATATCCTCACGCCGTGCAGACAGGGGCGGCACAGACAAAGAAATAACACCAAGCCGGTAATATAAATCTTCTTTCAGCACGCCAGTCTCAAGCGCGGCGGCAAGATCCTGGCTGGAGGCAGAAATGACCCTGACATCTGTTGCCACCTGTGTTGTGCCGCCAACGCGCCGGAAAGTCTGTTCGGCAACGGCCCTGACCAGGCGGCTCTGCGTATCAAGCGGCAAATCACAAATCTCATCAAAATAGAGCGTTCCGCGATGGGCCTGTTCAAAGAGGCCGACAATACGTCTGCCAGTCGCCATTGCCTCTGCTCCAAACAGCTCAGCATCAGCATTCTCAGCAACAAGCCGCGCACAGGAGGCGATAATGAACGGGCCGTCCTTTCGTTCAGACTGATTATGGATGATACGGGCAACAACCTCCTTGCCGGAACCGGCGGGGCCGGTGATAAGAATGCGGCTGGCAGTGACGGCTACCTTTTCCACTGCGCTGCGGAGCTGTTTGACAGATGTCGATGTGCCTATCAGGGCCAGCTTGTCGGTATCACCGCCGCGCTGTTTCAGTTCAGCATTCTCGCGGGCCAGCCTGCGCTGCTGCAGGGCCCGCCTCACAGTCAGGATAAGGCGCTCTGCCTTGAACGGCTTTTCTATAAAATCATGGGCACCGTCCTGAATCGCCTGAACAGCTGTTTCAACAGTGCCATGTCCGGATATCATCAAGACCGGCACTTCTGGATAGAGGTTCTGGCACCAGCCCAGCAATTCCAGTCCGTCCATATCAGAATCACGCATCCAGATATCCAGGACAATACATGAGGGGGGGCGTGTTTCGATTACCGCGCGCGCCTCTTCGGCATTGGCTGCCTGAACAGTTATAAACCCCTCATCTTCAAGTGTCAGGCTGATTAACGAACGAATATCGCGCTCATCATCAACGATCAGTATCTCATCGCTCATAGGCTGTTATCCTCAGTGACAAGCGGCAATGTCAAGGTTATCAGCGCCCCGCCCTGTTCATGATTGGACAGCATAATATGGCCGTCATGGTCTGTGATGATTTTTTGAACGATGGCAAGCCCAAGACCTGTTCCCTTTTCCCTTGTTGTAACATAGGGCTCAAGAAATTTTTGTGCATCCTCGCCAGAGAAGCCGCTACCATTATCCCTGACAGTAATAACTGCCGTGCTGTCATCTGTTAGCAGTCTGACATCTATCCGGGGCGCCTCAATGCCGTTTTCCGTCATATTCTCTGCAGCATTCTTCAGCAGATTTGTCAGCAGCTGGCGAATAAGACCAGAATCAGCCCGCACCCAGACCGGCGCCCCTTCAGTCGGCAGGTCAAAGAACAGTTTAATATTTTCCTGATCCGCAAACATTGTTTCCTGTTCAAGAATTAAGCCCCGCAGATCCGTTTGTTTCAAGACCGGGGCCGGCATGCGGGCAAATTTTGAAAATTCCTCAACCATCCGGCCGATATCGCCAACCTGGCGGCTGATAATGCCAAGATAATCATCAAATTTTTCAGCATCTTTCTGGTCGCCGGGGCGGTATTTCTTCATCAGCCTGTCTGTTGCCAGCATGATAGGGGTCAGGGGATTCTTAATCTCATGGGCAATGCGCCTTGCCACATCCGCCCAGGCCGCCTTGCGCTGGGCTGCCAGAAAATCTGTGACATCATCAAAGGTCAGCACATAGCCGACAAGCCTGCCATCACTCTTCTCGGTAGTCAGGCGGGCACGCAATGTCAGTTGACGGACACCGCTCTTTATAACAATCTGGCTGTCCTGTGCACCAGCATTCTGTGCCTTTCCAGCCTCGTCAATCAGCGTCCTGAACGCTGGCTGGATCGCTGTCATCTGCCGCCCGATCAACTGGTCAAGTGACTGGTTGAGCAACCGGCAGGCCGCCTGATTGGGTAGGGTTATCTTACCGCTTTTATCAAGACCGATCACACCGGAGCTCACCCCGCCAAGAACCGCCTCGGTAAACTCACGCCGTGCGTCAAGCTGTTTGTTCGCCGCAACCAGCTGCTCGCGGCTGCTGGCCACCTCATCCAGCATGCGGTTAAAACTTGCCCCCAAACGCGAGATTTCATTCATGCTATCAATTTGCGGCACCCGCTCTCTCAGATTGCCGGAACGCACCTGTTCTGCAACACCAATAATACTAACCAGCGGTTCAACAAGGGAATTGGCAAGCAAAAGGCCAATCCAGAGCGCACACAGAACAAGCAGCAACGCAACCACAAAGAACATCACGGCAAATGAAATCTGTAAATCAAACTGGCGCAGGGACAATGACTGGTAATCATCAGCCGCAAGACGCGTTCGATCAAGGGCTGCCAGAACATCAGGATCAATGAAACGGCCGACAACAAGATAGGCATCAACAAAGCTATTCAGTTTAACTATGGCCTGTATCTTATTGTTTTCTTTTGGCGTTATGATAACAACTTCACCATCTCTTGCGCGTTCTAACAGCTGACCACCCAGTTTTGAGAAGCTGATAGAAAAGGCGAACTGTGACTTGGCCATAATCCTGCCGGTACCATCGATGATCACACTTTCTGAGAGATTACGCAGTACAGTCTGACTAGATATAAAATCATCGAGACGGCTCTTGTTGTTCACCAGCCGCGGGGCTTCTCTGTTAATGTCATTTGCCATTGTCAGAATCTGTCCGCGCACAGAACGGGCATGTTCATCAAAATAGGCGTTTGCCACTTCCACAGATTCGCCGACAGCCGTGGAGATACGCTCTGCAAACCAGCCGCGCAGGGAATAGTCAATCAGCGAAACAGCAAACAGGGCAACAATAATAGCCGGGATGGCTGTAACCAGACCAAACAAAAGGGCCAGACGCAAATGCAGCTGTGCCCCGGCCAGGCGCTGTTTGCGCTCTTTCCACAGCGTGAATATCTGCCTGCCAACAAAAAACAAAAGCATGAAAAGAAGCAAAACCGCTACAATAAGGCTGAGGCTGAGCAGATTTTCCTGTATTCCGATATCCGACACTTTTGACAGGGCAAAATAGCTTGTCACAGAAATAAAAAATGCAATGATAATAAATAGATAGGCAATCTGTCCACGCCGCAGCCACCCGCCAGTGCGCGACAGCGGGCCAGACGGATGCCCGGACAGATCATGAGATATCATTTGCTCGTCCTTCTCGGCGGTCATGGGCGTTGTGTTTACCTTTCTTCTGCTGTTCATTCTCTTCTGCTCAGCGATAGTCAGCGCGCCGCGGGGAAATCTTCAGCTCTCTTATTTTCTTACGCAAGGTGTTTCGGTTCAAGCCCAGAATATGTGCTGCCTTTATCTGGTTGCCAGCTGTATGCCGCAATGTGGCTGTTATGAGCGGTCTCTCCATTTCTGCCAGTATCCGACCATGCAGGCCCGGCCCCGGATCATCGTTGCCCACCGCCTCAAAATAACGGCTGATATGACTGTCAAGCAAGTCACTGATTGTCCTGTCAGTTTCCTGTTGATGTCTGCTGTCTTCGCGGCCAGCAAGGCGTACGATCTCGCCCTCAACATGCGCAGCTGTAATGCGACTGGGCGGAACCGTGACAAACAGACGTTTTATCACCATTTCCATCTCGCGGATATTGGCTGGCCAGTGATAGGCTTTCAGTCTCTCAATCGCGCTGTCATCTATGATTTTATCCATAGCATACTGTTCATTGTACCTGACCGCCAGCAGCTGGGCTATCTGGGCGATATCTTCAGCGCGTGCCCGCAGGGGCGGAATATCGACAGCAGCGGCTGAGAACTCAAAATACAGATCATCCCTGAACAGTCCCTGATCAACAAAAGTTTTCAGGGCAACCGATGTACCGGCAACAATTCTTGCTGTTGGCAGGGCGTTATATGGGCTGGCGGGGGATGATGACGGTTCTTGAATATACTGGGCAAGCAGTGCCTGTGCCGGGCCGGACAGCCGTTCAATATGATTAATGAAAACAACACCGGATACAGAACGGGCCAATGCTCCTGAAGACCCGAAAAGCGCGTCTACGTGCTGGCCCTCATCTGTCTGCAGCAGATTGACAGCAAAAAAACCGCCAGTTGATGCCGGGCTTATCTCATACAGGGCACGGGCAATTTCCTGTTTGCCAATGCCGGCTTCTGCCTGGATGAGAACCGGCAGTGACTGACCGGACAGCCGGGTCAGCATTTTAAAACTGGTCTGCAATGCCGGTGATTTCCCTGTCAGGGCAAGCGGCAGTTTATCGGGCAGGCTGAGCGGTGCGTTATCTGTCCTGTTCTGTGCTTTGTCTCCTGCTGCTGCACGCGCGACTGTATCCATAAGCTGTTTCAGCTCAAACGGTTTTGGCAGATAGTCAAAGACACCGCGCTGCTGTGTCTTGATTGCTGTCAGCAGATTGGTGCGGGCACTCATAACAATGATTGTCAGATCCGGCCGGCGTTCAAGAAGGCGGGGTAGCAGCTCAAGTGCATCACCATCAGGAAAACCGACATCTGTAATGAGCACCTCTCCCTTTCCAGCCACTGTCATATCCCACAGGCCCGCAATCGTGGTTGCAGCACCGACCTGATAGCCCTGGCGGCTGAGCGCATGCACGATTACTGTACGCACGCTCTTATCATCATCAGCGACAATGATCTGCGGCATCCTGCTGGTCATTGACTGGTCTTTCTGCTGTTATTTTTTGCTGGCCCGGCGATTGGCAGATTGAGCGTAAAACAGGTGGCCCCCTTTCTGGACTGGACAGAAACGGCCCCGCCATGATCAGCAACAACGCTGGCAACCATCGCCAGCCCCAGCCCAGAACCACCAGATTTGTTGGACACAAAAGGTTCAAAGATATGCCCTCTGATATCCTCAGAAATACCCGATCCGTTATCAGCAATATCAATCTGCAAAGGCAGATGAAGGGTCTTTGCCGTTATCTGTGAGCTGCTGTAGCGGGTCAGCGAATAGCTGGTTGTCACGGTCAGGACATTGCCTTTATCGGTTGCCTCTGATGCATTTTTGAACAGGTTTAAAAAACACTGAACCAGCATTTGCCTGTCTGCGCTGATATCAGGCAGCGAGGGATCATACCGCCGCCGCACTTCGAGATGACGGCCAAATGATGCCGTAGTTATTTTCAGGCAATGATCAAGAATTTCATGAATATTTACCAGCTCAAACCTGACCGGCATATCAGATGACAGGGTTTCAATTCGTTGCAGCAGGGATGTGATGCGGTCTGCCTCAGCAACAATCATGGCACTGAGCTCGCGCTGGCTCTTATCCAGCTCTAGTTCCAGCAGCTGTGCAGCCCCCTTGATACCTGCCAGCGGGTTTTTCACCTCATGGGCAAGCAGGGCTGTCATTCGTGACATGGACAAGGCGGCGCCTTTAAAATTATTCTGGCTGGCCAGCTGTTCGGCAACACTATGTTCTTGAATGGTCATAATCAGGCTGTTTTCCGGCAAGCCGGCTATATTGCGGCTGGCAATCGGTACCAGCTGCACACGCGCTGTTTTCAGTCCCAAACGCGGCCCGACAAAACTGACGGCCCTGTCCTCAACCGAGGCCCCTGAGCTGCGCGCCCGCCGGATTAATGAAAACAGCGGGCTGTCTGCCGCAATGATCCTGTCAAGATTACTGTTCTGCAATATAGAAAAGCTGTTTCTGAAAAAATCCTCTGCCGCATGATTCAGCCAGAGAAAACAGTTTGATGAATCAAGATAGACAACCGGAAAGGCCAGAGCATCCATTAATTCGCGATAGGGCTGGGCCTGTTGGCGCTGGCCGCCGCCGGGCGGATATTGATCAGAAAAAGCCATCATACATATCCCTCAGGCCGCTTTATCTAGACATTTTGTCAGATAGCCATCAAGCGCAGAAAAGACAGATTGCGGCTCTTCTGCCTGCAGGGCGGCCCGGCGCAGTTTATCTGAGTTCGGCAAAAAATCACAATAGGCCGCCATATGCTTTCTGGCCAGCTTCAGCCCGCGCTGGCCATAATCGACAAGACTGTCCTCAAGATGCAGCCTGATATCATTGATACGCGCGGCGGTGCCGGGCGCTGACCTGACGGGTCTGCCTGCCAGCTGGTCAGAAATCTGGGCCAACAGCCAGGGCCGGCCCTGTGCGCCCCGGCCAACCATAACGCCGTCCGCTCCTGATGTCTGCAAGGCCAGAACAGCATCCCCGGGGCTGGTGATATCCCCATTGGCAAGAACAGGTATCCCCACCGCCTCAACAACCGCCCGGATAGAGCTCCAGCATGCGCTGCCCTTATACATTTGTGCACGGGTGCGCCCATGGATAGTAATCATGGAAATGCCGCTGGCCTCTGCAATGGCTGCAATCTGTGGGGCGTTGCGATTATTTTCATTCCAACCCAGACGGGTCTTCAGACTGACCGGAACTCTGACAGCACGGGTGACTGCCGTGCAAATCGCACTGACCCGCTGCGGTTCCTGCATCAACGCAGAGCCCGACAGACGGCCAGTAACCTTTTTTGCCGGACAGCCCATATTGATATCTATCAGACAGGTCCCCATCTGTTCCGCCATTCTGGCTGCCTCTGCCATCATCACCGGATCCCATCCGGCAATCTGAACAGCAACCGGCGCTTCAGCTTTGGCATTAAAACGCAGTTTCTGCATTTCTGCTTTTACATCACAAAGCATGGCATGGCTGGCAACCATTTCTGAGACAACAAGACCGCCCCCGGCCCGCCGCACAGCCGCGCGGAATGCCCGGTCAGTTATTCCGGACATCGGTGCCAGCACAACATCAGCCAGGCGCGCTGCACCATCTGTGCCTAGAATCCTGTCAATGCAGCCCATTATATTTGCACCTGCTGAGGGACGTGTATCAAAACGCCTAAATTATAGGCATTTCATATTTCAATGACCAGCCCTTAATTCACATACAGCGGCATGGTATTTTCCCCCAGACCGGTTATAGTGGGGGAAAAATCAGGACAGCAGTGACATGACGGCCAGACAATCTGATGAGGAAGCCAGCACAGTAGCACAGCCAGGGGCTGTTGATTTTATTCTGCTGGCAGCTGGCCAGTCGACACGGTTTTCACAGCAGGCGGGTCTGCCAGCCAAACAATTTGTCCCATTGGCTGGAAAGACATTAATCAGCCATTGCCTTGACCGGCTGGCGGCCTGGCCCTGTTGCGGGCAGATTATTCTGGTTTTGCCCGAGGGGATGCAGATGCCGACCCCGCTGGCACAGACAATGGCATTTCTGACTGACCACGGTTTGAAAATCGGCACCGCAGCCGGCGGCAGCAGCCGTGCTCATTCGGCGCTGAACGGGCTGAAAGCCCTCCGGAAAACAGGAAAGCCGGCAGGGTTTGTGGCTGTTCATGATTGCGCGCGCCCACTGATTACACATTCAGTTCTGGACAGGCTGGCTGCGGCCCTTGATGCAGGCAGCCGCGCTGTACTGCCCGTGATGCCGGTTACAGACACATTGCGTATGACTGGCAAGAACGGTGAAAAGCACCTTATTGACCGCAATACAGTGTTTCGCATGCAAACGCCCCAGGCCTTTGTCTTTGATGACATTCTGCTCGCCTATGAAAGCGCGGCAGAGGTGGGCCAGCTGGACACGCTGAGCGATGATGGCATGGCCGCGCAGGCAGGCGGAATAAAAATTGATTATGTTGATGGTGACAGCCAGCTTGAAAAAATTACCTATGCTGAGGATATGCAAAAGATGCAGAGCCGTTATTTTTCTCATGAAACACGCACAGCCTCAGGCTTTGATGTTCATAAATTCAACAGGACAAAATCCGGGCCGGTAATGATCTGCGGCGTGGCAGTTGAACATGAACATGGGGTGAGCGCCCATTCAGACGGTGATGTCGGCATACACGCGCTGTGTGATGCGATTTTCGGGGCCCTTGGCAATGGTGATATCGGCAGCTTTTTTCCCCCTTCAGATCCGCAGTGGAAAGCGGCATCATCAGACAGATTCCTGTCATTTGCTGTGGCACAGGTGATAGAGGCCGGTGGGGAAATCATCAATCTGGATGTCACGATTATCTGTGAGCGTCCCAAAATCGGGCCGGTGCGCCAGGCTATGACAGAGCGTCTGAGCGAAATTTGCGGACTGCACACCAGTCGGATCAGTGTAAAGGCCACAACATCAGAAGGGCTGGGATTCACCGGGCGCGGCGAAGGGATTGCCGCACTTGCACAGGCCAGCATCCGCCTGCCCTCAGACTATGGAGAAAGCAGGTGAAATCAATCGCTGAGAGA
>JAYPEG010000015.1:0-4186 GCA_038125645.1 Alphaproteobacteria bacterium | reverse complement strand
CTTCATTGCCACAGTCGGGCCGGTGGGCTGGCTGCCGGCGTCTGGCACAGCCGGCTCTGCCCTTGCGGCTGTCACAGGCTGGTATCTGGCAAAGCAGGGCTTTTTTATCCTGGCCGCAGCCAGCCTTGCCGCGTTGCTGATAGGCATTGTCGCCAGCGAGCTATACAGCCGCAGGAGCGGCAAAAAAGATGCTTCTGAAATCATTATTGATGAGGTGGCCGGGCAATGGTCTGTGCTGCTCTGTATTGCACCAGACAACCCGCATGCGCTTTATTGGTATGCAGCGGCCTTTGGCCTGTTCCGGCTGTTCGACATTATCAAGCCCGGCCCGGTGAGCTGGGCAGAGAAACTGGAGGGGGGTATTGGCATTATGGCAGATGACATGGTTGCTGCTGGCCTTGCCGGCATATGTCTGCTGGTGCTGCAGGCAATTTTTTATATGCAGTGACAGCGAAAAGGCCAGGCGATGTTGAGGGAACTTGCAGAAAAGATAATCACACAGGCCCGGCAGCGGGGACTGACTGTCGCCACGGTTGAATCCTGTACCGGTGGGCTGATTTTTGCGGCATTGACAGATGTTGCGGGGGCCTCTGCTGTTATGGACAGAGGATTTGTGACTTACTCAAATCAGGCCAAACAGGAAATGGTTGCCGTCGCGCCCCGGATTATCGAAACAAGCGGGGCCGTTTCACAGGCATGTGCTGCTGCGATGGCCACAGGCGGGCTGCGTGCCAGCGGCTGTGATATTGCCCTGTCAGTCACCGGCATTGCCGGGCCAACAGGTGGCAGCCCGGAAAAGCCGGTTGGGCTGGTCTGGATGTCAGTTGCCAAAAAACAGGGCCCTGTGCAGACACAAAAATTTCTGTTCAGCGGTTCGCGGGCTGAAATCCGCCAGGCCGCAATATTACAGGGACTGAATATGATCCTCAGCTGTCTCTGCCCGCAACAGAACTGATCTGACGGCTGTAGAGCCTGTCAGCCCGGCTTTCAAAAGCGCGCACCATACGCCGCACAGCCTCAGTGAACAGGCTTTCTATCACACTTTGCAGCAGCCGTGACTTAAACTCAAAATCAACATAGAAATCTATCATGCATCCATGCGGGTGATCTGTAAATTTCCAACTGTTTTTCAGATAGTTAAATGGCCCTTCTGCATATTCCACCTGAATATCAAGTGCCTGTCTGTCCAATGTAACATAAGAGGTAAACTGTTCGCGGAACATCTGAAAACCGATGATAAGATCAGCAACCAGCTGTTCATCAGACTGCGAGCGCACACGCGCTGCCAGGCACCAGGGCAGAAATTCAGGATAGCGACGCACATCAGCCACCAGGTGAAAAAGCTGTTCGGGACGATGCGGAATCAGGCGCTGTTCGCAGTGGGTTGTCATTATCTGGGTGTTGGCATTATCTGGGTGTTGGCATTATCTGGCGGGACTTGTCATCACGTTAGCGTTTTTTGCACCGCTCAGGGCCGCGCCTGTGTGCCAGACCTCTTATTAAGACTGGCATGACGCAGAGCCCGCAGACGGGCAAAATCCTCATCAGCATGATATGAAGAGCGCGTAAGAGGTGTAGAGGCCACCATCAAAAAGCCCTTTTCGTCTCCGGCAGTACGGTAATCAGTGAACTGCTCAGGGGTGACAAACCTGTCAACCGGGGCATGTTTCGGGGTCGGTTGCAGATATTGGCCGATGGTCATAAAATCAACATCTGCGGCACGCAGATCATCCATAATGGCCAGCACTTCATCATCTGTTTCCCCGAGCCCAACCATAATGCCTGATTTTGTGAAAATTGTCGGATCTAGTGTCTTCACCTGTTTCAGAACATCCAGTGAGTGCTGATAGCGGGCACCCGGCCTTATTGGGCGGTAAAGACGCTCTACTGTTTCCATATTATGGTTAAACACATCCGGGCGGGCCGCCACGACAATGTCAACAGCTCCCTGCTTTCGCAGAAAATCAGGTGTCAGAATCTCTATGGTGGTACCAGGGGCGCTTTGTCTTATGGCGCTGATTGTATGGGCGAAATGCGCGGCCCCGCCATCATCAAGATCATCACGGTCAACTGATGTGATGACAACATGACGCAGCCCAAGGCGCGCCACGGCCTGTGCAACATGTTCAGGCTCATGCGGATCCAACTGATCCGGCCGGCCAGTGGCAACATTACAGAAGGCACAGGCCCGTGTGCACACTGAACCCAAAATCATCATTGTGGCATGTTTTTGTGCCCAGCATTCGCCAATATTTGGGCATGCCGCCTCTTCACAAACCGTTACAAGATTAAGCTCGCGCATCAGCTTCCTTGTTTCGCCAAAGGCACCGGCCTGCGGGGCCTTTACCCGCAGCCAGTCGGGGCGCCGGGGCTGTGGCCGGTCTGCATTGCGCCGCTTTTCCGGATGGCGGTCTGCCCCCTTTGTCAGATTTGGTGTTGGCATGGCCGGAACAGATACCCCTTCGTCCCTGAGAGCGTCATTTTAGCGCTGCTAACAACGCAGTCCAGCTTTGAGATAGCACACAAGCGGGCATTGTCAAAAATGTATTGCCTTGCCATAGGCATCCAGAACCGCCTCATGCATCGCCTCTGACAGGGTGGGGTGTGGAAAGATTGTATGCATCAGCTCTGCCTCAGTGGTCTCCAGGCTCTGTGCAATGACATAGCCCTGTATCAGTTCTGTTACCTCCGGGCCTATCATATGCGCGCCCAGCAGCGCGCCGGTCTTTTCATCAAATATCGTTTTAATCATCCCCTCATCATCACCAAGCGCAATCGCCTTGCCATTGCCAAGAAAGGGAAATTTACCAATTTTCAACTTATAGCCCTGTTCACGGGCCTGTGCTTCTGTCAGCCCGACCGAGGCAATCTGCGGGCGGCAGTAGGTGCATCCGGGCACCATATCAGCCTTCAGCCCGTGATGGCCTGTTTTGCCGGCAATGGCCTCTGCACAGATGATCCCCTCATGACTGGCTTTATGGGCCAACCAGGGCGGGCCAGTTACATCGCCAATAGCATACAGACCCGGCTCATCTGTCCGCAGGACAGCGTCTGTTACAATATGGCCGCGATCAATTTTCACCTTTGTTGTCTCAAGACCCAGCCCCTGTGAATTTCCGGTAATTCCAACAGCCATAATGACTGTTTCAGCCTGCAGCTTATGCATCTTGCCGCCGCTTTCAAAATGGGCTGTGACAAGTTTCGGTATTTTCTCAAATTTCTGCAGCTTGGCAGAGGTATGGATGGCAATACCGCGGGCAGTGAACGCCTTATGGGCAAGTGCTGAGATTTCCTCATCCTCAGCATTCACTATCCTGTCAAGGGCCTCAATAATTGTTACCTCTGTGCCCATATCACGGTAAAAGCTGGCAAATTCAACGCCAATCGCCCCAGAGCCGACCACAATAAGTGATTTTGGTATGTCTTTGGGTATCATTGCCTCTTTATATGACAGAATCTGCCTGCCGTCAGTCTCCAGTCCGGGCAGCTGGCGTGCACGCGCGCCCGTGGCAATAATGACATGCGGGGCAGAGAGTCCCTGCGGCTTGTCACCTGTCACAGCAACCGTCCAATCCGCGCCATTCTTTCCTGTAATTTTGGCTTCGCCATTAATGACAGTGACTTTGTTTTTCTTCAGCAGATGCGCCACCCCGGCCGAAAGACGCGCTGCCACTTTGCGAGAGCGGCTCACCACCTTTTCAAGATTGACCGTGACCTTGCCGGAAACCTCTATGCCAAAATCAGCCATATGGGACAGATTATGGCGCATCTCTGCTGCCCGCAGCAGCGCCTTTGTTGGAATACAGCCCCAGTTCAGGCAGATGCCGCCCAGATGCTCACGTTCAACCACTGCGACCTTTTTGCCCAGCTGACTGGCCCGAATGGCTGCCACATACCCGCCCGGCCCGCCGCCGATCACAATGATGTCAAATTTGTCTGTCTGCATAATGTTCATTCCCTGCACGCAAATCGCACCCCTGCCCCGTGTCAGAGCAGCATAGTGACCGGATTTTCTATTGCTGTCTTAAAGGCCTGAAGCCATCGCGCGCCAACAGCACCATCAACAATACGGTGATCGGCTGATAATGTTACGCTCATCACAGTTGCAACTGCCAGATTGTCATCACGGACAACAGCGCGCTTTTCTCCCGCCCATACAGCAAGAATATCGGCCTGGGGCGGATTG
>JAYPEG010000014.1:0-39781 GCA_038125645.1 Alphaproteobacteria bacterium | reverse complement strand
GTCTGCAATATGGCGTGCCGCTCGAGGAATATGTTGAGGCCTTTACCTTTACCCGGTTTGAGCCACAGGGCATTGTCACCGGCAATGATGCGATTAAAATGTCCACCTCTATACTGGACTATACATTCCGTGAACTGGCCATATCCTATCTTGACCGCCATGATCTGGGTCATGTCAGTGCTGATGATCTGTCTGTTGACACAACCGGTGGCGGTGAAGCCCAGTCAGAGTTGGTTAACCGGGTGACAAGCCGTGGCTTTATCCGCCAGCAGGGGCTGGTTGTCTATTCAAATGACAGCTCTGCAGCTGTCAGCGCGGTGGCCAGTGACAGCGGGGCGGTAACAGCGCTGAAGACCACCCCAAAGGGCGCGTCCGCCGCACAGCCGGCCGTCAGCACCGCAAGCGGGACAGACCAGCTGATCAGCAGGGTTAAAGAGGCAAAGCTTCAGGGCTATGAGGGTGAATCCTGTCCTGAATGCCAGAACTTCACCCTTGTGCGTAACGGCACCTGTCTGAAATGCAACACCTGCGGGTCAACCACTGGCTGCAGCTGATAAATAACAGTGAAACGCCTCTCTTATCCAGACTGGCCCAGCATCCGGCCAGTCTGAAAAAAAGAATAACCAGGCCATTGAGCAAGGAGCAAAGAAGATGACCTCACCTGCGGAAAAAAATCTTGCGTCACTTGGCATCACCCTGCCTGATGCCCCTATGCCCGCTGCCAATTATGTTCCTTATGTCATCAGCGGAGACATGGTTTATATTTCCGGCCAGCTGCCTCTGGTTGGCGGCAAGCTACAGATCACCGGCCATGTCGGCGCAGATATAACTGTCGAGCAGGCCCAGCAACAGGCCCGGCTGTGCGCGATAAACCTGATCGCCCAGCTAAAGGCGGCCTGCGGAGGTGATCTGGGGCGTGTCAAACAGGTAGTCAAGCTGAGCGGTTTTGTTTCCTGCACCAATGATTTCACTGACCAGCCAGAGGTGATAAATGGCGCGTCTGATCTGATGGTTGATGTCTTTGGTGATGCCGGCCGCCATGCACGCTTTGCGGTTGGGGTTAACACTTTACCACGGGGCACCTGTGTCGAGGTTGAGGGGCTGTTTAAAATCGCATTATAGGGGCAGTCAGTTGGCCGCCCACATCACACAGGACAGGGGCGGCCCGGCCCCTTGCCTTGCGATGTTTTCAGGGCCATATCATTGATATGGCAATAAAAAACTCTGAACAATTTGACGCCCGCCTGCAGGAATCCATAACTGAAATCAGCGCGGCTGACTGGGACAGGCTGAACAGTTCCGGCTATCCCTTTTTCAGCCACGGCTTTTTATCCGCTCTTGAAACCAGTGGCAGTGTCGGTGCTGATACTGGCTGGCAACCCCTGCATATCTGTTTATATCCGCAAGGGGGCGGGCCGCTTATGGCAGCCATGCCTGCCTATATTAAATATCACTCCTATGGCGAATATGTCTTTGACCACAGCTGGGCCCATGCGTTTGAGCGCGCCGGCGGCAGTTATTACCCAAAATTACTGGGGGCTGTGCCGTTCACACCAGTACCGGGCCCGCGTTTTTTATATGACCCAGCCATGCCACATCCTGCAACAGCATTGCTGGGTGTATGCGAGAAAATTGTCACGGCCAACCAGCTGTCATCGGCGCATGTGAACTTTATTAATCCGGCTGACAAGGCGCATTTTACAATGGCGGGCTGGATGGTCAGAAAGGGTATGCAGTTTCACTGGCACAATCGTGACTACCACAGTTTTGATGATTTTCTTGCTGGCCTGTCATCGCGAAAACGCAAGAATATCCGCAAAGAGCGCCAGTCACTGCAAGATGATGGCGTTACATTCCTGCGCCTGACAGGCGGGCAGATTTTACCTGAGCATTGGCAGCATTTTTACCGGTTTTATCTGTCAACCATTGACCGCAAATGGGGTGGGGCCTATCTGAGCGAGGCGTTTTTCACTGAAATTGGCCGCACGATGGCAGATCATATATTGCTGGTGCTGGCGCTCCATGAAGGACATATTATTGCCGGCGCGCTCAATTTTATCGGCCCTGACAGCCTGTATGGGCGGAACTGGGGCTGTCTGCACAGCCTGCCGTTCCTGCATTTTGAAACCTGCTATTACCAGGCCATTGAATTTGCCATTGAACGGGGGCTGAAAACTGTAGAGGCCGGTGCCCAGGGGCTGCATAAAGTCCAGCGCGGCTATCTGCCTGTCTATACCTATTCAGCTCACTGGCTGGCAGATACGGGGTTCAGCCGGGCCGTCAGCCGGTTTTTGGATCAGGAAACAGACGCCATTGATGATGAGCGTCAGCTGATTATGCAGGAGAGCCCCTATAAACAAGGCCGTGAGGCCTAGCGGATCTCAGGCTCTGTCTTTCGTGCCTGTGCACGCGCACCAGTTTTGCTCCGCGCGCCGCCCGAAATGGATTTAAGGCTCAGCTGCCCCGCCTTGACCGTGACACGCACGCGTCCCCCTTGGGTCAATTTGCCGAACAGCAGCTCATCTGCCAGTGGCTTCTTAATATGTTCTTGCACCAGCCGGGCCAGCGGGCGCGCGCCATAGGCACTATCATAGCCACGTTCTGCCAGCCAGTCGCGTGCCGCATCATCCAGCTCTATTTCAACATTCCGGTCGCTCAGCTGGGCTTCCAGCTGCATGATGAATTTATCCACGACCAGCCTGACAGTCTCTTTTTCAAGCGCGGCAAAGGCAATGACCGCATCCAGACGGTTTCTGAATTCCGGTGTGAAGGTACGCTCAATCGCCTCAGAATCTGCATCATCCTTGTTGCCGCGGCCAAATCCTATCAGCTGTTTAGTCAGTTCTGATGCCCCGGCATTTGTCGTCATAATCAAAATCACATTACGGAAATCAACAGATTTGCCATTGCTGTCGGTCAGACGGCCATGATCCATCACCTGTAACAAGATATTGAACAAGTCAGGATGCGCCTTTTCTATCTCATCCAACAGCAGCACGGCATGCGGTGTCTGGTCAATCGCATCAGTCAGCAACCCGCCCTGATCAAAGCCGACATAGCCCGGAGGGGCCCCGATCAGCCGGCTGACAGTGTGACGCTCCATATATTCAGACATATCAAAGCGAACCAGCTTAACGCCCATAATATCGGCCAGCTGGCGGGCCGCCTCTGTCTTGCCAACGCCGGTCGGGCCAGAGAACAGATAGCTGCCAATCGGCTTTTCAGGCTCGCGCAGGCCCGCACGTGACAATTTAATCGCAGAAGAGAGCGCAGACAGTGCCGTATCCTGGCCAAACACCATACGCTTTAAATCTGTTTCCAGCGTCTGCAATGCTGATTTGTCATCACGGCTGACATTCTTTGACGGTATACGGGCCATAGAGGCGATTGTAGCCTCTATTTCTTTCTGGCCTATTGTCTGGCGGCGGCGTGATACAGGCAGCAGATTCTGCGCTGCGGCAGCCTCGTCAATGACGTCAATGGCCTTGTCAGGCAATTTTCGGTCATTGATATAACGCGCAGACAGCTCGGCCGCTGTTTTCAGTGCCGCATGGGTAAAGCGTACATGATGATGGTCTTCATAGCGGCTTTTCAGCCCCTGCAGAATTTTAATTGTATCTGGAACAGAAGGCTCGCGCACATCTATCTTTTGAAAGCGTCTGGCAAGCGCGCGGTCTTTTTCAAAATAAGAGCGGAACTCTTTATAGGTGGTAGAGCCGATGCAGCGCAGACTTCCTGACTGTAATGCCGGTTTCAGCAGGTTAGAGGCATCCATTGCACCGCCTGATGTTGCACCTGCCCCGATGATTGTGTGAATCTCATCAATAAACAGAATGGCCTGTTCATCTGCCTCCACCTTTTTCATCACAGCTTTCAGGCGTTCTTCAAAATCACCGCGATAACGTGTCCCCGCGAGAAGCTGGCCCATGTCAAGGGCATAAACCACAGCCTCTTTCAGCACATCAGGAACATCGCCGCTGACAATCCGCAGGGCAAGCCCCTCAGCAATCGCTGTCTTGCCCACGCCCGGATCGCCAACATAGAGCGGGTTGTTTTTCGTGCGCCTGCACAAGACCTGTATCGTTCTGTCAATTTCAGAATCGCGGCCAATCAGCGGATCGATACGCCCCTCTGCTGCCTTTATATTCAGGTTCACGGCATATTCGCTGAGGGCATCTGCAGTCTTTTCACCCGCCTGTCCAGCGTCAGTCTCATCGCCCTCGCTGTCTGTGCCGCGGACAGTCTCACCAGAGCCGTGGCTGACAAATGACACAGCATCAAGGCGGGTCATATTCAGTGAGGTCAAAAACCAGACCGCATAGCTTTCCCGCTCTGAATACATCGCGATCAGCAAATTGGCCCCGGTAGCCGGGCCGCGTCCGGATGACTGGGTATGAATGATAGCGCGCTGGATCACACGCTGAAAGCCTGCAGTCGGCTGAACCTCAAGAGATTCAGACGGATTGACTATCGATGAGAGCTCTTCTTCAATATGCTCATTGAGCATATCGCGCAGCTGTGCCACATCAACCTTGCACCCGTTGAGCACATCAAGGGCATCACTGTCCTCAGTCATTGCCAGCAACAAATGTTCAAGCGTGGCAAATTCATGGGAATGCTCGCTGGCTATGGCCAGGGCGCGCCGCAGGGTATCTTCCAGATCAGCTGACAGCATTTTCTGTCACTCCTTTTCCAACTGCAATTGCAGGGGATGTTCGTTCTGCCTGGCAAAATTCATTACCTGGCTGGCTTTTGCCTCTGCCACCTCATATGTATAGACGCCGCAGATTCCCACGCCGCGCTGATGGACATGCAGCATTATCTGCTGGGCCGCTTCATGATTATGGCCGAAAAACCGCTGCAGGACATGCACAACAAATTCCATCGGCGTGTAATCATCATTAAGCATCAGCACCCGGTAGAGCGACGGCTTTTTGGTGCGTGTCCGCTTTTCCAGAAGGACACTGCCGCCACTTTCATCATCTGAATCTCTGTTATCGCTCATTTATTCTGTTGCACCTGCTGTTTGTGCCTGAAATACCCTTTCACCCTATCAATATTGGCACTTAATTTGAATAACCCAAGTGTGAAAGCACAAAAAATTTTACCAAACCGGCTGTTTTCCATGCTTTGGCAGCCAAGACAGGGGCAAGGCTGTTTGGCAGAAGCGGATAAATGACCTATAGTAGCTACAGCCAGGCGATCAGGAACAGGAAACAGCAAGTGACAGGACAGACAAACAGAGGCATCCGTCACATAACAGGGATTCCAGGGCAAAATATCTGTTCGGCCCTGTTTGCGGTTCTCTGTCTCTTGACCATATCCCTGAACAGTCACACTGCTACTGCCAATCCACGTTATGCCTCTTTGATTATGGAAGAATCCAGTGGCAAGGTGTTGTATTCGCGCAATGCTGACAAACAGCTCTATCCGGCGTCGCTGACAAAAATTATGACCCTGTATCTTTTGTTTGAGGCGCTGCAGACACGCAAAGTCAGCATGACAACAAGGATGAGGGTCAGCAAAACTGCCGCTGGCCGCTCGCCGTCAAAGCTGTATCTGAAAGCTGGTGAGACAATCACCGTGAAAAATGCTATTCTGGCGCTGGTAACCAAGTCTGCCAATGATGTCGCAACTGTGGTGGCAGAACATCTGGGCGGCAGCGAACGTGCCTTTGCCCAAAAAATGACCCGCAAGGCACGCGCACTTGGCATGTCGCGCACGCAATTCAAAAATGCCTCTGGTCTGCCGAACCGGGCCCAACTCAGCACGGCACGTGACATGGCCCGTCTGGGGCGTGCCATCCGGCGTGATTTTCCCCAATATTTCCATTATTTCAGTAATGACCAATTCAGCTGGCAGGGGCGTAAATTCAAAAATCATAACAAGCTGTTAAGCAGCTTTAAGGGAACAGACGGGATCAAGACCGGCTATACGAATGCCTCAGGTTTCAATCTGGTGGCTACAGCGGAACGCAATGGGGTGCGTCTTATAGGGGTTGTGTTTGGCGGGCGCACTGGCACCAGCCGTGACAAACACATGATCAATCTTCTCTCGCGCCAGTTTGGCCAGATAAAACCTGTTCAGGTGAAATCAACACCCACACCGGCCAGCCCGCTACCGCGCCCAGAGACAGCCGCCCCCCAGATAGCCAGCATTGCCGCCGCCGGCGTGCCTGCTCTTGTCAGCGCACCGGCCAGCCGTCCAGAAGATTTTCCTGCCCCTGCGACACAGGCTGCGCCGCTGCCGGATGAAAGCTGGGCCATCCAGGTGGGCAGCTTTACAAGACGGGTATCTGCCCATCAGGCAGCGATCAATGCAAGACGGGCAGCATCCGGGATTCTCAATCTGATGCCAGCTGAGCTATCTGTTGTGTCAACTGGCGGACTGCCCTTATGGCGGGTGCGTTTCAGCCAGCTGGCAAAAGATGAGGCACGAGCCGCCTGTGCAGCTTTGCTGAGCGCGGGTGCCGCCTGTATTGCCCTGCCGGCTGCCGCTATCGATGCGGGCTGACTGATTTTTTTCTCTTTTTTTAAGTTTTACCTGAAATCCCGGCTCTTTATCTGCATATTATGGCGGCTGTCTGGCTGGAGCATGCCCAGATAATGATCGCATCCATGCAAGGCATCAGCAATAAAATGGGTGATAATTCCCTGTTTCTGAACTTTTCCATAGATACCCAAAAGATGGGCACCGAGCAGAGCGGCCCTGTCGCGTTCAGCAATATGCGGCCAGACAATAACATTCACAGACATATCACCATCCTCAACAGTGATAAACATTGTCCCCTTTGCTGTGCCCGGACGCTGGCGCATGGTCACCAGACCGATCAGGCGCAGACGACGGCCATCCCCGGCCTCGCTGACAACTGAGCATGTCTGCCAGCGATCACGGGTGAAGTAAGGGACAAGAAGATCAACTGGATGGGCCTTTAATGACAGGCCGGTAAGCGCATAATCCTGTGCAACAACCTCGCCGGGACTGGCTTTTGGCAGCGGGGCCGCTGCATCATCGCGGTCAGCCGGGGCAAATTGTATGTTTTGGTCTGCATAGGCAAACAAGGGCAGATTGCGGCTGTTCTGGCGGGCCAGCTTGCGGACTTGCCACCAGCCCTGACGCGCCTCAACCCCCAGCGAGCCCAGAGCGTCTGCAGCTGCGATCACCTCCAATGCCCGTGCCGGCACATCTGCACGGCGCATCACAGATGAAAGACTGTCATATCCAGCCCCCCGGCAGGCAATAATCCGCCCCGCATCATGTCTGCTGAGGCCCTTGACAATCTGCAGGCCAAGACGCAGGGCAAAGCGTCCATGGCTACAGGGCTCAAGTTTAGCTTCCCAGTCAGAGGCATTAATATCAACTGGCCGCACATCCACCCCGCTTTTACGGGCATCGGCAACCAGCTGGGCTGGACGGTAAAATCCCATAGGCTGGGCATTCAGCAATGCACAGACAAACACTTCAGGATAATGGCATTTCAACCAGGCAGAGGCATAGACCAGAAGCGCAAAGCTGGCAGCATGTGATTCAGGAAAACCATAAGTGCCAAATCCCTCTATCTGACGGAAACAGGCCTGGGCAAACTCGCGCGCATAACCGCGTTCTGTCATGCCATTGATCATCTTGTCACGATATTTATGGATATCACCATTTTTGCGGAATGTGGCCATGGCCCGGCGCAGACGGTCTGCGTCTGCCCCGCTGAATCCAGCCCCGATAATGGCAATCTTCATTGCCTGTTCCTGAAACAACGGCACACCCAATGTACGCTCAAGAACAGCGCGCAGCTCCTGTGAGGGATAGTCTACATGCTCAAGGCCGGCGCGCCGGCGCAAATAGGGATGAACCATATCGCCCTGAATAGGGCCGGGTCTGACAATGGCAACCTGTACAACCAGATCATGAAAAGAGCGTGGCTGCAAACGCGGCAGCATAGCCATCTGCGCGCGCGATTCCACCTGAAAAACACCCACTGAATCACCGCGGCACAGCATATCATAAGTGGATTTATCCTCAGGCGGAATTGCAGCCAGGCTGAGGGGGCGGTTATAATAACGGGCTATCAGCGAGAACGCGCCGGCAAGACAGCTGAGCATACCAAGGGCCAATATATCAATTTTCAGTAGACCCAGCGCATCAATATCATCCTTGTCCCATTCAATGATACTGCGCCCCTGCATAGCTGCCGGGCGCACAACACATATATGATCAAGGCGTTCACGCACAATCACGAACCCGCCGCTATGCTGCGAGAGATGGCGCGGAAATCCATAAAGCTGGCGGGCCAGTGCCAGCACCATTTTCAGGGCCGGGTCTTCTCTTTTGACCCCTGCAGCCTGCAGTGATTTATAATCAAGGCCGCTGTCGGTTCCGCGCCAGATTTGTGCCGACAATGCCCGTTGAACATCCCGGCTGAGGCCAAATGCCCGGGCTGTTTCCACCAGTGCGCTGCGCCAACGATAAGTGATCACTGCCGATACCAGACCGGCCCTGTGGCGCCCATAGCGATGATAGATATATTGGATAACCTCCTCGCGCCGGTTATGTTCAAAATCAACATCTATATCTGGCGGCTCATTGCGGGCCTCGCTGATAAAACGCTCAAAGAGCGGTTCTGATCTGCTGGGATCAACATTGGTGATAAATAAACAATAACAGATAGCTGAATTGGCAGCAGAGCCCCGCCCCTGACATAAGATATTCCGGCTTCTGGCAAAGCTGACAATATCAAAAACGGTCAGGAAAAACGGGGCATATCCCAGCTGACGCACCAATGCCAGCTCTTTTTTCAGATATCCCCTCACCTTTACCGGCACACCGTCAGGATAGCGTTTTTCACTGCCCTGTTCAGTCTGAAAGGCCAGCTCGTCAAAAGCGCTGCGCCGCCCTGTTTTATTATGGTCGGGATAATCAAAGGACAGATCATCCAGACTGAACTGACAGGCCCGGCCAATCGCGTCTGCTGTCTGAAGCGCAGATTCAAATCCCTGCCAGCGCCTGGCCATTTCCGCCGGGGCCAGCAGGTGGCAATCCGCATGCGCTGAAAGTAGGCGGCCCGCCCGTGCCAATGTTGTTTTATGTTTGATACAGCACAGCAGATCGGCCAGCGGGCGGCGGGACGGGCTGTGATAGCGCACCTGACCCACAGCTGTAAATTCCAGATCATTGTCATGGGCCTGTTTTTGCAGCTGATACAGCCTTTCCTCATCACAGCCGTTACGCATCAGACAGCCGCCAATATACAGCGGCCCGCTGGCCAGCACGGCCATCTGGCGAATCTGTGTCTGCCAGTGCGTGCCCGTCGTCTGTTCAGACGGCAGGGCAATCACTGTTACATCTGCTGACAGGCGGGCGATATCGCTGACAAATAAATCAGGCTGTTCACGGGCAGCATGGCCGCCGCGCATCAAAGCTGCGCTAAGCCACTGGCATAAAGACTGGTAACCATCAAGACTGCGCGCATAGCATAACACCCTGCCCCCGTCACGAAAGGACAGATCAATACCTGAAATAACCTTTATCTGTGCGGGCGGACGGGCTGGGTTTTCCTGCTGGCAGACATCTTTTGCCGCCGCCCATGCCCGCACCAGAGCACCGACACTGAAGCGATCAGACAGACCAACAGCCTGCCAGCCCAGAAAGGCCGCTGTATTTATGATTTCCTCAGGATGCGAGGCCCCCTGCAGAAAACTGAAATTTGTCTGGCAGCCTAAAATGGTCTGCGGCTGATAAACAGGCAAGGCAGCTGTCATGCAAAATATCCCTCAACAAACCATTCACACCTCTCTTCCCGCTCAGCCAGACCAGAGCGGTATATCCATAACCGCTGCCCGGATTCTGTTTCAATGCGGTAATAATCACGTGTTTTCATATGGGCATGCGCTGGATCCCACCAACGCGGGCCGACCCTCTCTGGCCCTGTGGCACGGACAATTTTCAAGCTGCGGCGGCGCCAGACCAGCATGGCAGGCGGATGATCAGGCATCAGCGCTACAACATGAACCGCTTCGGGCGGGGCCAGCAACCTTATCGGCCGCGGTGCAGAAAATGCAGCCCCGCCGTCATCCAGCCAGTTATGACAGGAGGCATCTGCACTGCCCAGCGGCTGGCTGACAGTGCTGTCCGCAATATGCCAGAACGCACGCGGATAAACACGCCTGACCTTCTCAGGCCCCAGCTTGATGGCCAGGATATCAAGCATGTGATCTGTCTGGCTGCTGCTCAGCGCTTCAGATTCAGTGCCCAGCAGGGCTGTCACAGGCCTGTCAACGCTCAGCCTGTATGCCTGTATCCAGCTGTAGTCAATGCCGAACTCTGCATCAATCTGGCCTGCAGCCTCACAAAAAAGCCGGTGCAGGATTTTTTTATCCGCACCCGGACGCGAGAGATGAAAATACAGCCTGCCTGTTGTGCTGTCGGTGCGCTGCCAGCCCAGCTCAAAGGATCGGGCAGCCAGTTCCCTGCGGGTCAAGGTCGCCGCCAGCTCGTCTGTCATTTCTGCTATCATGGCTGCCAGCGTTTCGTATCCTGCAACCGGCTCTGGCCAGGATCGGGTTGCCCGCACAGGCTGCAGGGCCGTGACCGGGGCGGGGCTTTCATCGTGATCCCCGCGCAGCACAGCCCAACCACGCACAAAATCCGGCCCGTACCGCACAGCCAGCTCTGCCTGTGACAGGGGCAAAAAATGGACAATACGGCGCAGGCCGGCCTGCGAGAGAGCCTGGAGCGTATCATTATCTGTTGTCAGTGCTGTCACTGGCAGCTCACACAGCCGCGACAGCAAGGCCCGCCGCCCTGACAGGGCAACCAGCCCCTGTGCGGCCGCACGGTCATGACAGGCCAGGGCACGGGCAGCTGCATAATAGGGGGCAGCAGCAATCCATACCGGCAGTTCAGCCAGATGACAGCGCTTTTTTATGTCATCAATAACCTTGTCAGTACCACCATATAAATGGCTGGCCCCGGTCATATCAATCCAGAGGCCCGGGCCGCTGTTATCTGTGCCTGTACGCGGGCTGTAACGCCATGCCCATCTCGCCAGCGCGGACAATACAGCCCGGTCAGCATTTCTATCAGACAGGGCCAGCTGAATATCCGGCTGTCTGGCCCTTGCATCAGCAACAGACATACCGGGACAAAGCCCCTGTGCCCTGGCCAGATCACAAAGGAAAGTCACTTTTTCGATATTATTTTCTGTCTGGTAAATACCGGCCGGGCGGGTGCTGTCCCAGCCCAGCTGGCGGCCCATGCGCCGGATCGGCAATGTTGGCAGATAAAGATAAATATAGCATCTGCCAGCAGAACGCCTATTGCCGGATATAACAGCAAAGCCCGCCATAAAATATTATCCCCCCCCATATCATGCCCAGTATCATGCCCAGTATTATGCCAGCATCATCCCCGCATCATCCCAGCCCTGTCGCGCGGCAGGTTGAAAATGAAATCTGTGCTGTGCATGTCTCTGCATATAAACCGCATCGCTGGCAGCAGTTGGGGCACTGTCTGAAACAGCCGCAGACAGGCGCCCTGAAAGCGGATCATAAATAACATTGGCTGCATGCGGACGGCCTGTGCGGCTGGCCTCAAGGCTGACTGACCAACAGGGCCGCCAGTCATATTTATCCTGATAATCTGTGCCGGGCGTAACAGACCAGCTGCTCTCAAAGCTGGCAGACGGGGCCGGCGGGCCCAGCAAGAAACCAACAGCACTGCCCGCGCGGGCAGCGCGGCGCAGCCTCTGCGCCCAGCGTGACCACTGATCAGCCTTGCTGGCAAGCATCGCATATTCAGCCACAATACCAGCAATGCCTGTTGTCTGCAGTGCCTCTTCAAAGGCCCCCATCAGACGCACAGGATGATTTTCATGAACAAAAATAAACCGGCCGGGATCAAGGCCCAACGCCCTTATACCTTCTGCACATAGCTGGCCCGAGCGCCCACCATAATCAGGCGCGCACCAGATCACAGGCTGGTCTGTACACACAGCCATCTGGCGGCGCAGGAGCGCCAGTACAAACCCGCTGGCGCTGCCCTGATCGCACGGCCCCGTCACCAGATGCACATGCTGACAGGCAAAACCGCCTGACAACGCCCGATCAAACAGCCCCAGCCCCAGAGACAGACGGGCTGTGTCTGTATGTTCCTGTGCATGAATGCGCGCCTTCAGATCAGCAAAAGCAGCTGCCTTATGATTTTTCTGACAAAAAAATTCATTGCCCCGTCCATGTGTCAACGCCATTTGTCTGGCCCTCTTTCTGTACAGCACCGGTCAGCCACGCTGCCTTATATCTGTTCCGTGCCTTTTGTTCTTGTTTTGTTCTCATTACAGGCTATAAAAATTACCCTCCGGCGTCAAGCCATGCTTTTGCGCCTGAAGAATGTTTCCGGACGATAAAATTTTCTAACAGAGAGGGTCTTGCTGATCAGGATTCTGCCATGCCTGTTCATCATGGCCGGAGCGGCTGGAATAAAAGCTGAGCGCCATCAGCCCGCTACCAAGAACAAATGTGCCGAGTGCCCCACCAATCAAGGCCAGCCAGCCATGAAAGCCCAGGGAAACTGCGCCCATTTCCTGCCAGACATACAAGCTGACAAGGCTGATGACAATCAGAACCGCCAGACCAAAAAGGGCGGCCCAGACAGCAAAAGCTGAAAGCTGTCTTCTCCCCTCCCTGCCGGTTTTTTTTTCTGATCTCATCAGCTGGCCGCCAATTCGCTCTCGACCAGCCGTACCCAATAGCTGGTGCCAGTTGTCAGAATCGAATCATTAAAGTCATATCTTGTATTATGCAGCATTTTACCAGCCTCTGCCGCACCGGCCCCCAGCCAGATATAGGCCCCCGGCCTTTCTTCAAGCATAAAGGCAAAATCCTCTGCGCCCATGGAGGGCGGCAATGCTGTATGCACCTTGTCCGCGCCAACAATCTGGGCCGCGACACTAGCAGCCTTTTGTGCCTGTGAACTGTGATTGACGGTAGGCGGATATCCATCCCGCCAGTCTGTTTCAGCTGAACAGCCATGCGCTTCTGCCACACAGGATACAATCGATTTGACTGCGGCTTCAATCTGTGCGCGTGTCCGGGCATTGAGTGCCCGCGCTGTTCCGCCCAGCACCACCTCATCAGGGATGACATTAAACGCACTGCCCCCATTGACCATTGTCACTGATACAACGGCTGGATCAAGCGGATTGGTTTGACGGGCCACTATTGTCTGTAATGACTGGATAATATGGCTGGCAGCGATGATTGGATCCGCTGCCTGATGCGGCATGGCCGCATGGCTGCCCCGCCCGCACACAGTCACAGAAAAATGATCAGCACTGGCCATACAGGCCCCTTTTGTTACCGCAATTTCACCGGCCGCCAGCCCCGGCCAGTTATGCAGGCCCCAAACGCTTTCCACATCAAATTGATCAAACAGCCCGTCTCTGATCATCGCCTTTGCCCCAGCCCCGCCTTCTTCTGCAGGCTGAAAATAGAAATAGACCGTACCATCAAAATTGCGTGTTTCTGCCAAATAGCGGGCCGCACCCAACAGCATGGCCATATGCCCGTCATGGCCACAGGCATGCATGCGCCCCTGATTGACTGACTTATGCTCAAAATCATTTGCCTCTGGCATGGGCAGCCCGTCCATATCAGCGCGCAGGGCAATCGCGCGTCCTGAATCAGTCTTGCCCCTGAGAACACCGACAATTCCTGTCTTTGCCAGACCGCGATGCACCTCGATGCCAAACTCCTGCAGTTTCCCCGCAACAAAGTCAGACGTCCAAACCTCCTCATAGCAGATTTCAGGATGGGTATGCAGCGCCTGACGCCATTTTGTCATATCTTCCTGAAAATCAGCCACACGGTTGATAATTGCCATAATTTTCCCTGCTTTCTGAATCTGCCCCAATAAAACGCACAGATATCTGTGATCGTCTCCTGCCAGTAATCCCGCTGCTAATAATCCCCCTACTAATAATATAGTCTTTCAGGGTGAACCGGCCAGGGCGTGATGTCGAGCAGACACCAGCCGCAGTCGCGCACAAGACATGTTATTTCATCATTTGGATAGATGTTAGGATAGCATTTTTTACCTGAGTTGCATACTATTACGCGGTGTTTAAAGACAGTTTATCAAGCAGGGGCAAAAAAACGCCATGACAGAAAACACGATTGACAGGGGGCGCCCGGGCCTCAGCGAGCGGCGCAAACGCTATTCTGTTTTTTCGCTCGCCCGGCAGGCCCGCAATTACCATCAGGGCTGGCAGCAGGCCTGGCGGCATGCTGCGCCCAAATCCAGCTATGATGCGGTTATCATTGGCGGCGGCGGCCATGGTTTAGCCACGGCTTATTATCTGGCGAGCGTGCATGGCATGACAAATATTGCCGTACTTGAAAAAGGCTGGCTTGGCGGCGGCAATACAGGGCGGAACACAACCATTATCCGATCCAACTATCTGTGGGATGAATCAGCCTCAATCTATGAACATGCGCTGAAATTGTGGGAAGGGCTGGCACAGGATCTGAACTTCAATATCATGTTCAGCCAGCGCGGCGTCCTTACCATCGCCCATTCTGAACATGAACTCAAAGAAATGTCGCGCCGTGTTCATGCCATCCGTCTGAACGGCATTGATTCTGAAATTCTGGGCCCGTCTGAAATTAAATCATTTGTCCCGATTATCAATATTGACCCGTCTATCCGCTATCCAGTCATGGGCGGATTTTTACAAAGGCGCGGGGGAACGGCCCGCCATGATGCGGTTGCCTGGGGCTATGCGCGTGCCGCAGATGATCTAGGGGTGGATATTATCCAGAACTGCGAGGTCACAGGCATTACCCGCCAGGGCCAGCGCCTGACCGGCATTCAGACAAACCAGGGCTATATCAAAACCAGGCGGGCAGGCTGTGTTGTCGCTGGTCATTCATCACTTTTGGCAGAAATGGCCGGAATCCGGCTGCCGATTGCCAGCCGGCCGCTGCAGGCATTGGTATCTGAACCGATAAAGCCAATTCTGGATACAGTAATCATGTCAAATGCCGTGCATATGTATATCAGCCAGTCGGATAAGGGCGAGATGGTTCTGGGCGCAGGCGTTGATAAATATAATTCCTATGCCCAGCGCGGCTCATTTCCCGTGCCTGAACATATGCTCAGCGCTGCTGTAGAGCTGTTTCCAGTGCTGTCACGCCTGCGTATGCTGCGCCATTGGGGGGGAATTGTTGATACCTGCCCGGATGCCTCGCCAATCCTGTCCAAAACAGATATCAAGGGGCTGTATTTCAACTGTGGCTGGGGTACAGGTGGGTTCAAGGCAACACCGGGTTCAGGCCATGTTTTTGCTGATTTGATTGCAAATGACCGACCAAATAAAATCGCCCTGCCCTATGCATTGAACCGATTTGAGACCGGATTGCTGATTGATGAGCATGGTGCTGCCGGTGTGGCCCATTGACGCCAGAGAACCGGTAAAAGGACAGAAATGATCACAGGCTGAGAAGTAAAGACAATGTTACAGATTAACTGCCCGTTCTGCGGCCCCAGAGATGAAAGTGAGTTTACCTGCGGCGGCGAGGCCCATATCAGCCGCCCTTTGGCTGAAAACTGCCTGTCAGACAAAGAATTCGCCGATTATCTGTTCTACCGCCATAATCCCAAAGGTTTGTTTCTGGAACGCTGGCGCCATGCGGCGGGCTGCCGGCGCTGGTTCAACATTGCGCGTGACACACACAGTCATGAGATCATTGAGGTCTATGCCATGGGCAGCAAGCCTAAAACCGCAGCAGCAAGGAAGGCGTATGAGCAAAACTGGCGGCGCGGCACCGCTGCCGAGGCCGCAGCCCGCATTGGGGCAAATCCTGCTGGGGCAAATCCTGCTGGGGCAAAACAGAAGAACAGGTCAGGCAAATGAGCAGAAAAAAGCTAAAGGCAAACCCTATGCGTATAGCTGTCGGCGGCAGCCGGATTGACACCAGCCAGCCGCTGAGCTTTACCTTTGACGGGCGGTCTTATACAGGTTTTAAAGGGGATACCCTTGCCTCTGCCCTGCTGGCAAACAATGTCCACCTGACCGGCCGGTCATTCAAATATCACCGGCCCCGAGGCATTATGGCTGCCGGGGCTGAGGAACCGAACGCCCTGGTCAGCGTTGGCACAGGGGCACGCCTTGAACCCAATCTGAAAGCAACACAGGTGGAGCTCTATGACGGGTTGTCAGCACGCTCACAGAACCGGTTTCCGTCCCTGCGTTTTGATCTGGGGGCTGTAAATTCCCTGTTTGGGCGGTTCTTCCCGGCCGGATTTTATTATAAGACATTCATGTGGCCAGCGTCATTCTGGATGACTTATGAACATTTCATCCGCCATGCAGCCGGTCTGGGCCGGGTCAGTGATGAACATAATGATCCCGACAGATATGAACGCATGCACGCGCATTTTGACATTGTTATTGCTGGCGGCGGCATGGCTGGCCTGATGGCAGCCCTGCAGGCAGGGGTCAGTGGCCAGCACGTTTTGCTGGCAGAAGACATGCCTGTTTTGGGCGGCTGGTTGAACAGTGTCAAAGACATGCATATTGATGCGCTGGCCGCGACCGACTGGGCCGACAGGGCCGCAGAGCGCCTGCAGCAGATGGGAAATGTCACAATCCTGAAGCGCACCACCTTGTTTGGCTATAATGACCATAATTATTTGTTGCTGGCTGAACGGGTCAGCGATCATATGGCTGAAAAGCCGGGCCACCTGCCCCGTCAGCGGCTGTGGAAAGTGCGCGCCCGTCAGGTCATTCTGGCAACCGGAGCAGTTGAACGCCCGCTGACCTTTGCCAGTAATGACCTGCCCGGGGTGATGCTCGCCTCGGCCGCCCAGACCTACCTGCACCATTATGGCGTGCTGGCTGGACAGCGTGCCGTGCTGATGACCAATAATGATGCCGCATGGCACAGTGCCTTTGACCTGCATGAGGCGGGCTGCGGGGTGCGGCTGATCATTGATACCAGAGCCGCACCAGCCGCCGCACTGCTACGCCGGGCAGAGGCCCTTGGAATTGCTGTGCGTGCCGGGGCCTGTGTCACAGCCGCACATGGCGGCACCCGCATAGCGCGCATTGAGGTGGCCTCAACAGACGTCGATGCCACAAGGGTGACCAGCGATACAGAGCATTATGACTGTGATCTGCTGTTGATGTCTGGCGGGCTGAACCCGCTTGTGCATCTGCATTCACAGGCACGGGGCAAGCTGAAATGGGATGAGAAAACCCATTGTTTCCGCCCGTCTGGCGTGCATGAGGCAGAGCAGAGTATAGGGGCCTGTAATGGCACTTTTGGCCCGGCCTCAGCACTGAGAGAGGCCTGTGCTGCGGCAGTACGCGCAGTCAAAGCCAATGGCGGAGATGCCGTGCTGGCTGAATGCCCGTCTGTTACTGCCGCCAGTTTCAACTGGTCACCAATGCCGGTATGGGAGCTCCCTTCAGGGCATCCGGCCGGGCGGGGTGGCAAAGCATTTGTTGATTTTCAAAATGACGTTACAGCAGAGGATATCCGCCTTGCTGTGCGCGAAGGTTATCATTCTGTTGAGCATGTCAAACGCTATACCACGACCGGCATGGCCACTGATCAGGGGAAAACATCAAATATCAATGCCCTTGCCCTGCTGGCAGAGGCCAGAGGCACGGATATTCCCTCAGTTGGCACAACAACCTTCCGCCTGCCCTACAGCCCCACCTCGATTGGCATGATCGCAGGCCGGGATATTGGCGGGCTGTTTGATCCTGTTCGCACCACGCCGATGGATGGATGGCACCGGCGAAACAGTGCAAAATTTGAGCATGTCGGGCAATGGATGCGTGCCTGGTATTACCCAAAGGACGGCGAAAGCATGGAACAGGCTGTCAGCCGCGAAGTGCGGGCCGCCCGCACAACAGCCGGCCTGCTTGACGCCTCAACATTGGGTAAAATAGACATAAAAGGGCCGGACGCCGCCGAATTCCTGAACCGTATTTACACAAACAGCTGGCTGCGTCTGGGTATCGGCAAATGCCGCTATGGGCTGATGTGCAAGGATGACGGCATGGTCATGGATGACGGGGTGACAACACGCCTGGCTGATGATCATTTTCACATGACCACCACAACAGGCGGGGCCGCACGTGTTCTGGACTGGCTGGAAGAATGGCTGCAGACAGAATGGCCGGAATTACAGGTTTATCTGACTTCTGTCACAGAACAATGGGCCGTTGCAACCCTGTCAGGCCCGGCCGCGCGCGATATTCTGCAGGCAGCCGGAACAGACATTGATCTCAGCGATGAGAATTTCAGCTTCATGTCAATGAAAGAAGGCTATGTCTCAGGCCTGCCGGCCCGGCTGTTCAGAATCTCATTTACCGGAGAACTGTCCTATGAGATCAATGTCCCTGCCCGTTACGGACAGGCGCTGTGGACAGTATTGATGAACGCTGGGGCGCCCTTCGGCCTCACCCCCTATGGCACAGAGGCAATGCATGTATTGCGGGCAGAAAAGGGCTTTATCATCGTTGGGCAGGAAACAGACGGCACTGTGACGCCGCATGATCTGGACATGGGCTGGATTGTTTCAGACAAAAAGCCCGATTTTATCGGCAAACGCGCGCTGGCCCGTCAGTCAATGGCAGCACATGACCGCAAACAGCTGGTTGGCCTGTTAACCACTGACCCAGCCCAGGTTATTCCAGAGGGCGCACATGCTGTCCTTGACCCCCTGCAGCAGCCGCCCGTGGATATGCTTGGTCAGATCACCTCGTCCTATTTCAGCCCGACAATCGGCAGGTCAATCGCAATGGCCTTGTTGAAGGGCGGGCGCGGACTGAGCGGGCAGAAAGTCTATATTCCGATGCTGGACGGCACAGATACAATCGAAGCAACTGTGACCTCAACACAATTCTATGATCCCAAAGGAGAGCGTCTCAATGGCAAGAGCTGAGCCTGAAATGATCACTGCACAGGCACCCCAGGCCGATAATCTGCCGCCGCAGATGGCCAATCCAGACGGCACGGCACCGGGGCTGTATATAGAGCAGCTGATGGGAAAATCGCTGATCAACCTGCGCGCAGACAAAGGGTTGAAAGCAAGGTTAATTCCTGCCTTTGGCACTGATCTGCCCTGTCTAGCTAACCGCATGCACAGTGTCGGTTCGCGAAGGGCCCTGTGGCTGGGGCCGGATGAAACACTGCTGATAGCAGACGAGGGAGATGAAGCTGCACTGTTATCGGCACTGGCCGGGGCCCTTGGCAGAAATCATTATGCAGCAACAATTGTTTCTGATGCCTATTGCGTGCTGCGTCTGCAGGGGGGGCAACTGCGCTGGGTTCTGGCAAAGGGCTGTTCTGTTGATCTGCATGACAGCGTCTTTACAGCCGGCCACTGTGCCCAGTCACAACTGGCCCATGCCGCTGTGATCCTGGCAGCAGAACCAGATGGGGTTTCTTTCCTGCTTGTCTGCCGCACCAGCTTTGCTGATTATGTGATCAGCTGGCTGAAAGACGCTGCCATTGAATGCGGTTATCAGACCAGCTGCCAGCGGCAGCTGTGAAACCATGCCAGGGTGTGATCAGAAATCGCTGTCTGGAAGCTCTGCCATGCGGTTACTGATATAGGCACGCAAAGCCTCGTCCATGCCAGCATCCATTTCAGGGGCGGTGTATCTTGCCAGCATGTCAGCGGCGCGTTTACGGGCCCGTGCGTCACTGTCCATCCGCCCTTCACTGTCCCACTGCTCAAAGGTTGTGTTATCTGCAAGTGACGAGCGCCAGAAAGCTGTTTCAAAATTGGCCTGTGTATGGCTGCTGCCAAGGAAATGCTGCCCGGGGCCGGTTTCCCGCAACGCATCAAGCGCCAGCCCGTCTTCAGAAATATCAATGCCGCCTGCCATGCTTTCCATCATCGTCAGCTGGTCAGCGTCAAGCAGAAGTTTGGCATAATCAGCCACCAGCCCGCCTTCCAGCCAGCCCGCCGCATGCAGGGCAAAATTCACGCCCCCCAAAACCGTGGGCAGCAATGTATGAGCAGATTCATAGGCTGATTGTGCGTCAGCTGTCTTTGACGCAGTGAATGACCCGCCAGAGCGGAAAGGCAGTTTCATGCGTCTGGCCAGCTTGGCACAGCCATACAAAACCTTTGCCGGCTCTGGCGTGCCAAAGGTCGGGGCACCTGTCTGCATGGAAATTGAGCTTGCAAAGCTGCCAAAAATCACTGGCGCGCCGGGATTAACCGCCTGGGAAAAGGCTATACCACTCATCGCTTCTGCCAGAATCTGGGTCAGCGTGCCGGCCACGGATACAGGTGACATCGCCCCGGACAGGATAAAAGGAGAGATAATACACGCCTGCCCTGCACGGGCATATACCTTTAATGCCCCCAGCATGGTATCATCCCATGTCATGGGCGAATTGGCATTGATGAGAGAGACCATCACACAGTGATTGTCAACAAAATCATCGCCAAAGACGACTTTCGCCAGATTAACACTGTCCTGCGCGCGTGACGGTGCTGTCACAGAGCCCATAAAAGGCTTGTCAGAATAGCGCAGATGGGCATAGACCATTTCCAGATGCCGCTTGGTCACCGGCAGGTCAACAGGCTCACACACTGTCCCACCTGAATGATGCAGCCCGGGCAGCATATAAACCAGCTTTACGAAATTGGTGAAATCTTCCATTGTTGCATAACGCCGCTCGCCAAGCAGGTCACGCACAAAAGGCGGGCCGTAAACTGGGGCAAAGACAGTATTATTGCCGCCAATGACAACATTCCTTTCCGGGTTGCGGGCATGCTGGGTGAATTCCTGCGGTGCGGTTTCGCACAGTTTGCGCGCCAGCCCGCGCGGGAAATGAACCCGTTCTGCGTGAACATCACATCCTTTGTCCTTTAGAATTGCCAGTGCTTCGGGATCATCCCTGAAATCAATACCTATCTCCTCAAGCACTGTTTCTGCATTATGCTCTATCAGCTCGCATGCCTCATCACTGAGCATATCAACAGGCGGTATCCTGCGGACAAGATAAGGGGCGCTTTTGGCAGTAGAATCGATACCGCGTGCATTTCGTCTGGCATCACGGCCCCCGCCGCGCCGCGCGCGTCTCTGCGCTACTGAATCATCCATTTTTCTGTCCTCGTCTGTTCAGATACAGCCTTGCTGGAAGCCTGTGCAGGGCTTTGCCTGTCTTAGCCCCGCAGACGCTCATTTTCAGGGTCAAACGGGCTTTCCTCTATGATCTCTGCCGCATAGCGCGTACCCAGAATATCTATCTCAAGGTCAGTGCCTAGGGCGCTATATTCAGGTGCAACCATCGCCAATGCCAATGACATATCCAGCCGGAAACCATAGCCGCCTGACGTGGCCCGGCCCACAAGCTGACCATCCTTGAATATGGGATTGCCGCCAATCGCATCTGCATCGCCTGTCTGATTGACCTTCAGCGTGACAAACTGATTGGAAAAGCCCCTTTCCTGCCATTCTGTCAGCCCGTCACGGCCAATGAAATCCGGCTTCTGCATATGCACAAACCTGTCAAGGCCTGATTCAAGGGCGGCATATTCAATGCTCATCTCCGTGCCGACCATCCGGTAGGATTTTTCCAGGCGCATTGCATCCATTGCCCTGATCCCAAATGGTTTCAGCCCAAAATCAGCACCAGCAGCAATCAGGGCGTCAAAAATATGGTTCTGATATTCAATCGGATGGTGCAGTTCCCAGCCCAGCTCGCCCACAAAATTTACCCGCATGGCAAGGGCCGGGGCCAGATTCACATCAATCTGCCGGGCTGACAGCCAGGGAAAGGCAGCACTGGACAAATCTGTTCTGGTCAGGCGTGAGAGCAGATCACGTGCCTTTGGGCCGGCCAGAACCAATACGCCTGTCGAATTTGTCAGGTCTGTGAAGCTGACAGATCGGTCATCAGGCATATGTTTTTTGATCCAGTCATGGTCAAGGCGTTGGGCCGCACCGGCAGAAACCAGATAAAAGCTGGTATCTGACTCGCGCATGACGGTGAATTCTGAATGCACGCCGCCACGCGGGGCCAGCGCATGAACAAGGCCAACCCGCCCGGCCTTGGCCGGCAGTCTGTTCGCTACCAGCCTGTCCAGAAACGCCTCAGCGCCCGGCCCCTCAATCCGGCATTTGGCAAATGCGCTCATATCCAAAAGACCACAATTCTGGGTCACATTCCGCACTTCATTTCCGACATGCTCAAACCAGCCAGAGCGCCTGAATGACCAGCTGTCGCGTGCTGGCACGCCTTCTGGGGCAAACCAGTTAGCCCGCTCCCAGCCAAATTTCTGGCCGAAAACTGCGCCCATGGCCTTTAGCCTGTCATAACAGGGGGCAGTACGCAGCGGCCGCCCGGCCTCACGTTCCTCATCTGGATAATGCACAGTAAAGACGTTAGCATAGGCTTCTTCATTTTTTTCTTTGAGATAGCTCTTTGTTGCATAGGCGCCAAAGCGGCGGGGATCGACCCCGTTCATGTCAATCGTCGGCTCGCCGTCAACCATCCATTCCGCCAGTTGCCATCCGGCCCCGCCGGCGGCTGTAATGCCAAAGCTGTGCCCTTCATTCAGCCAGAAATTCGGCAAATCCCACGCCGGGCCAATAATCGGGCTGCCATCCGGTGTATAGGCAATCGCGCCATTATAGACCTTTTTCACACCCACCTCGGCAAAGGCTGGCACCCGGGCGATCGCAGACTCAATATGCGGCATCAGGCGTTCCAGATCTTCCTGAAACAGCTCATATTCACTGTCATCATCAGGCCCGTCAAAATAACAGACAGGCGCACCCTTTTCATAAGGGCCCAAAATCAGCCCGCCATTTTCCTCGCGCATATACCATGAGCCGTCAGATTCGCGCAGCACACCCATTTCTGGCAGCCCCTCTGCCTGACGCTGCCTTATCGCCGGATGCGGTTCGGTGACGATATATTGATGCTCAACAGGAATGACGGGGATTTCCAGCCCGACCATTGCCCCGGTGCGGCGGGCAAAATTTCCGGTGGCAGAAACAATATGCTCGCACACTATCACGCCTTTGTCTGTCTCAACCTGCCAGTCTCCCGAAGGGGTACGACTGATAGCCATCACGCTGGTGCCACGGTAAATTTCTGCGCCCCTGTCACGCGCGCCCTTGGCCAGTGCCTGTGTCAGATCAGCTGGCTGAATATAGCCGTCACGCGGATGACGGATAGCCCCGACAAGCCCGTCCTTTACAGCCAAAGGCCAGAGATCAATAACATCATCCGGGCTCAGCACCTCAACATCAACACCGATGGTCTGCGCCACACCGGCATATTGCAGATATTCATCCATACGGTCTTTAGTAGTCGCTAGGCGGATATTTGATACTCTGGAAAGGCCGGGATTCAGCCCGGTCTCTTCCTGCAACTGGCCATAGAGATTGACAGAATATTTGTGAATCTGTCCCACAGAATAGGACATATTGAAAAGGGGCAGCAACCCTGCAGCATGCCAGGTAGAGCCGCTTGTCAGTTCTTTGCGTTCAATCAGAACCACATCTGACCAGCCCTTTTTGGCAAGATGATAAAGAGTGCTGACGCCAACAACGCCGCCGCCGATAATCACAACCCGTGCATGGCTTTTCATTTTTTACTGCCCTTTGCCTGCCTCTTTGATGCAAATGCCGGGAAATTAAACCAGCATTTTATCTGACCTACATATTCCACGATAGCAGAACATCGCATATTTTTTTTGTCAAAACAGGCTTTAATGCGACCGACTTTTGACAAAATCAGGCAGGTTCAGTGAATCCGTGCGGCCAGTAGCGCGCGCCCTATGGAAACAGGCGCTGGGCAGACCAGCGCGTGCCGGCCGAACGGGTAAAGCGGAATCTGTCATGCAGGCGATACGCACCGTCAGCCCAGAACTCCATCTCATGCGGGCGCAGCAAAAACCCGCCCCAATGCGGCGGGCGCGGGACAGTGCCAGAATATCGGGTTTCATTTTCGCTGACCGCTTGTTCCAGCTCTTTGCGGCTGGCAAGGGGGCGCGACTGCTGTGATGCCCAAGCCCCTATCTGGCTGCCACGCGGACGGCTGGCAAAATAGGCATCACTTTGTGCAGCAGGCACTTTTTCCACCTCGCCGCAGACACGCACCTGCCGGCGCAGTGACTTCCAGTGAATGGTAAAGGCCGCCTTCCTTGTCTGCAGTAACTCAGCTGCCTTGCGGCTTTCATAATTTGTATAAAATACAAAGCCGTCATCCATGATTTCTTTTAACAGCACAATCCGCACAGACGGCATGCCACTGGCATCAACACTAGCCAGCGCCATCGCTTCTGGATCATTTATTTCTGTTTTCCTCGCTTCTTCCAGCCACGCTGAGAACAGCTGCAATGGCGGGATATCAAGGCTGTCACTGGCAAGAGAAGTCATGATTTTTGGCCCTGTCATTTTCATGCCGGACTGACGCTGCCGGCTTTCAGCGCGTGAAGCGGGAACCGCAGCACAGCCCTTTTCCTTCGCTTCTGGAAAAGATAATGCTTTACAGCTGAACTGCAAGACAGGACAGGACAAAAAGACGGCCCCTGCCCCTTGCCATGAGCCTGCCCAGCTGGCAGAAATATAACGTTACCATGAAAATCATGCCATAAAATTGCCACCATCTGTCATTAACTGTATGATGCACTTAAATGCTTTTGAGCTGAACGGACACAGGACGTGATCTTATGAAACATCTTTTTTCTACTCTTACCTTGGCAACTGCTGTTTTGGCTTCATCAGCTGCGTTTTCAGCAGAAACAAGAATTGAAAGCATCGTTGGAACGGTCACAAAGGTGGACACACTGACCCAGTCTTTTATCCGTAAAACCCCAACTGATGAGCGTGTCTGCACAATCGAGGAAGTCCCGGTTTACGGTCAGGGCAAGCAAAATGATGAGCTGGGCTCAATGATTATTGGCGGGCTTATCGGTTCTGCTGTTGGCAACAAGCTGTCAGATTCCAACGGTGCGGGCGCGGCGGGCGCGGTGGCCGGTGCGCTTATCGGGCGCTCTCATTCCAAAAACACCGCCCAGCAGGGCAGTGTTGTCGGTTACCGCCAGCAGGAAGTCTGCCAGACAAACAGGGTGGTTCTTGAAGAAGAAGTGACCAAAATCACAGGTTACCGTTTGCATGTTGAGGCTGACGGACGCATCCTGACCCTTGAGGATAAGAGCGCAGCTGCTGTTGGGGAACGCGTGGAAATCAGAAAACAGGTGACCTATTCACTTAAATAAGCTGGCACCAGCAGAATTGTCAGGCTGGCCCTCTTTGGCAAGGGCCATTTTCCCACTTTTATCTTTCGGCTGACCGGCCATGGCCGCGTTTTACTAAGGGATGAACATGAACGCCTTGCGGATATAGCGCCTGGGCCTGTGTTACCTCTGGGCCTGTGTTACCTCCGGGCCTGTGTTGCCAAGGGGCCTGGTGTCCGGGGGCGTTGCATTTCGCCTGTGTCACTCTGCACCCTCTGGATTTGTCAGCTGGGATTTGCTAAGAATGTCCTATAAATTTGCCGTCAGGTGCCATGACCTTGCCTGTGCGGCTGTGCCCCTTTGACTTTTCAGGGCTGTGCAGCTGTGATTCAGGACAGGTGTATTTAAAGCAGAGGGTTATATGTCAGATTTATCAGGTATCATGCACAATAAGCGCGGACTGATCATGGGTGTTGCCAATGACCGTTCGATCGCATGGGGCATTGCTGCAAAGGCTGCGGCCGCTGGAGCAGAATTGGCCTTTACCTATCAGGGTGACGCATTGAAGAAGCGGGTTGAGCCTCTGGCCGCGTCTGTTGGCAGTGATATGGTTATGCCCTGTGATGTCACTGATGAGGCGTCTGTTGATTCTGTTTTTGACACGCTGAGGGAAAAATGGGGGAAAATCGATTTTTTACTTCATGCGATTGCCTATTCTGACAAAGAAGAGCTGAAAGGTGAGTATGTTGATACAACGCGTGACAATTTCCAGCGCACGATGGACATTTCTGTCTATTCATTCACCAGCATTGCCAGACGGGCCGCAGAAATGATGCCGGATGGCGGCTCATTGCTGACCCTGACCTATTACGGGGCGGAACGGGTGATGCCACATTACAATGTCATGGGTGTGGCAAAGGCAGCACTTGAGGCATCGGTTCGTTATCTGGCTGTTGATCTCGGCGGGCGCAATATCCGCGTAAACGGCCTGTCTGCCGGGCCGATGAAAACGCTCGCTGCCTCTGGTATCGGCGATTTCAGATATATTCTGAAATGGAATGAATATAACTCGCCGCTAAAGCGCAATGTGACACTTGATGATGTTGGCGGCTCTGGTCTGTATCTTTTATCTGACCTTGCCTCGGGTGTGTCTGGCGAAACGCATCATGTTGACTGCGGCTATCATGTAGTTGGCATGAAGGCCGTTGATGCCCCGGATATATCGGTAGTGTGACGCGATGGGTGACAACAGCTTTGGCCGCCTGTTTTCCTTTACCAGCTTTGGCGAGAGCCACGGGCCAGCCATGGGCTGTATTGTTGACGGTGTGCCGCCGGGCCTTGCGCTCAGCGCGGCTGATATCCAGCCCTATCTTGACCGCCGCCGCCCGGGACAAAGCCGGTTTGTCACGCAGAGGCGCGAGGCAGATGAGGTGGAAATCCTCTCTGGTGTCTTTGAGGGGCGCACGACAGGCACAGCCCTCGCACTGATAATCAAAAATACAGACCAGCGCTCAAAGGATTACGGGGATATAGCCCGCCAGTACCGGCCCGGACATGCTGATTACACCTATGACGCCAAATATGGCCATCGTGACTATCGCGGCGGCGGCCGGTCATCAGCGCGCGAAACAGCGGTGCGTGTGGCGGCCGGAGCAATTGCTGATTTGGCACTGAAATCGATATTGGGTGCCCGCTGGCAGCTTTACGGGTCTGTCGTGCAAATTGGCCCGCATGCCATCAACACGAACCGGTTTGACCGCACGCAAATCAGCAGAAACCCGTTTTTCTGCGGCGATGCAGGTATGGTGCCTGTCTTTGAGGAGTTTCTGGAGACTGTCCGCAGGCAGGGCTCTTCAGCCGGAGCGGTTCTGGAGGTGGTTGCCAGCGGCATCCCCGCTGGTCTGGGACAGCCGCTTTACGGCAAGCTGGATGCTGAACTGGCATCAGCAATGATGAGCATTAATGCTGTCAAGGGAGTCGAGATTGGCTCTGGATTTGCGCTGGCCGCGCTTGACGGGCGCGAGGCCGGTGACGAGATGCGTATGGGTGCGGACGGGCCGGTCTTTTTGTCCAATCACAATGGCGGTGTTCTTGGCGGCATTTCAACAGGACAGGATCTTGTCGTGCGGCTGGCAATTAAACCGACCTCATCAATTCTGACACCGCGCCGGACGATTGACCGTGACGGAAGGGAAACAGAGGTGGTCACCAAAGGCAGGCATGATCCCTGTGTTGGGATAAGAGGGGTTCCTGTCGCAGAGGCGATGATGGCGATTGTGGTTCTGGATTTGCTGATGCGCCATCACGCCCAGACCTCTGTTCTGGACAGGGCTGACTAGGGTTTTTGCGCGCTGATCAGATATTCAATATTGCCGTCCGGCCCGTGCAGGGGTGAGGCCAAGCTCTGTCTGACCTGCCAGCCGCAGTCAACAGTCACATACGCCTCAACAGAACGCAGCGCACGAAGCCGTTCTGCCTCATCACGCACAACCCCGCCTTTGCCAAGAGCAGCGCGCCCGGCCTCAAATTGTGGTTTGACAAGGCTGATCAGCCAGCCGCCCGATCGCACGAGGCCCAGGGCCGGGCCGAGGGCCTTTGTCACAGAAATAAAAGAGAGATCACAGACCACCAGGTCAACAGGCCGGTCAATAAGACGGGGTGAGAGATCACGGGCATGGGTACGCTCCAGGCTGGTAACCCGCGCATCACCTGCAAGGCCGGGTGCCAGCTGGCCATGCCCGACATCAACAGCATAAACATGCCTGGCCCCCCTGGCCAGCAGCACATCAGTAAAGCCACCCGTACTGGCCCCCAGATCAATACAGATTGCACCACTGAAATCAGGCAGTGAGAAAGCCTCGAGCGCGGCCTGCAGTTTCAGTCCGCCGCGGCTGGCCCATCTCAGCAAATCATCATCTATCTGAAACTGGCTGTCTGTTGCCACCAGCTGGCCGGCCTTTGTTATCGTCCGGCCGTCAAGTCTGACACAGCCCTGTTTTATCAGATCACGGGCTTTCTCGCGGCTGGGTACACGCCCCTGGCGAACCAGAACCAGATCAGCACGGGCCCGCTCTATCTGCGTCATTGCGCCTTTTTGCCTGAGGCAGGCGATGGCATTGCCAGCTGCCGGGCCAGGGCTGTCAGCTGCCGGGCGTCAAGGCCGCACTGGGCCAGCTGGCTGTCCCTGTCAGCATGCTCTATATATGCGTCCGGCAGGCTGGCAGTGCGGATTCTCAGCCCTGCGTCAAGACAGCCCTCAGCAGCCAGATACTGCAGCACATGGGCTGAAAAACCGCCGGGGCTGCTTTCCTCAACAATCAGCAGGGCCGGGTGTGTGCGGGCAAGTTCAGCTATCATCTGCTTGTCAAAAGGCTTGGCAAACCGCGCATCTGCAAGACTGACAGACAAGCCCTCCTCCTCAAGACTGGCAGCGACCTGACAGCAGGTCTGCAGCATTGTGCCGAGGCTGAGGATAGCAATATCTCTTCCCTTTTGAAGACAGCGTGCCTTGCCGACAGTCACAGCTTCGGGCTGGTCTGGCAGACGCACTCCTGTACCATTCCCACGCGGATAGCGAAAGGCACAGGGCCCCTTATCATAGGCAGCGGCTGTTGCTGTCATATGCACCAGCTCTGCCTCATCAGACGGACACATAATCATCATATTCGGCAGACAGGACAAAAATGCGAGGTCAAAGACACCGGCATGGGTCGCCCCGTCAGCGCCAACCAGCCCCGCCCGGTCAATGGCAAAGCGCACTGGCAGGTTTTGTATAGCAACATCATGTACCAGCTGGTCATATCCGCGCTGCAGAAAGGTCGAGTAAATCGCGGCAAACGGCTTTAACCCCTCTGCCGCAAGACCGGCGGCAAATGTCACCGCATGCTGTTCAGCGATGCCAACATCAAAGACCTGTGACGGGCAGGAGGCCGCCATACGGTTCAGTCCCGTACCAGAGGGCATTGCAGCGGTGATGGCCACTATGTCCTTGTCGTCCTGTGCCAATTTTGTCAGCGCATCGGCAAAGACAGAGGTGTAGGAAGGCAGATTGCTGGCCGACTTTGACTGCTCACCTGTAATGACATCAAATTTGGGCACAGCGTGATATTTCTCGGCTGACGGGCCGGAAAAGGGATGCCCGCGGCCCTTTTCTGTGACCACATGTATCAAAACCGGCCCGCGCACCCGCCCTGATTTCAGATTTTTAAGAACCGGCAGCAGATGGCCCAGATCATGCCCGTCAATCGGCCCGACATAAAAAAAGCCAAGCTCATTGAACAAATTATGGCCACTGACCAAATCACGGGCCAGGTTTTTTGCCCGCCTCGCGGTTTTCTCTATCTCTGCTGGAAAGCGGCTTGTGACTTCCTTGACCAGCCCCCTGATAGAATGAAATGGCTGGGATGAAATAAGCTCAGACAGATAGGCAGACATGGCCCCGACCGGCGGGGCGATTGACATATCATTGTCATTCAGAATAACAATCATATCGCTTTTTGATGCACCGGCATTATTCAGGGCTTCAAACGCCATCCCGCCGCTCATCGCACCATCGCCGATCACAGTCACGACCTTGTTTGTGCCGCCGCGCAGATCACGCGCAACTGCCATGCCATAACCGGCTGAAATAGATGTTGATGAATGGCCCGCCCCAAAGGGATCAAATTCTGATTCTGTGCGTTTGGTAAAGCCAGAAAGCCCGCCTTTTTGGCGCAGGGTTTTCATAGATGCGCGCCTGCCAGTCAGAATCTTGTGCGGATAGGCCTGATGCCCGACATCCCAGATCAGCCTGTCTTTTGGCGTGTCAAATACATAATGCAGGGCAACTGTCAGCTCAACAACCCCCAGACCGGCACCCAGATGCCCGCCTGTATGAGAGACAGCGCGGATCATATCTGCGCGCAGCTCTGCTGCCAGCTGCGGCAACTGGCTTTCAGACAGCCCGCGCAAAGCAGCCACATTATCTATCTTGTCCAGCAATGGTGTATCCGGCCCGCTCACCACTTCATCCCGTTCTTATTTTCACAGCACAAACTACTGTTTCTAGCACAGCTGGCAATATTTCAGCAAGCATGCTCTGCTGCCCTGTTTTTTTGGCCTGTTCTTTGGCCTGTTTTTTCTCTTTACGAAAATTTCAGCCCCTTTGTTCACTTATGACCAGTGAATCTCTCTGTTCAGGGATGAACGCTTAGCTCTTTCTGTCAACAGTGAAATGGGCAAGTGCCTGCAGTTCTGCTGCCGCAGACCCGTATATATCCAACATTTCTGTGGCTTGACTGACAAGCTCTGCTGCTGTGCGGCGCGCATCCTGCAGACCCAGCAAATCAACAAAGCTGGCCTTGCCCTGTTCTGCATCGCGGCCAGCCGGTTTGCCCAGCTGGCCAGCATCCCCTTCATAATCAAGAATGTCATCAGCAATCTGAAAGGCAAGGCCCAGATTCTGTGCATAGGCGCTGACAGCCTTTTGCATGGCCATATCCCCGTTACCAGCGACAACCCCCATAAGAGCTGCAGCACGTATCAGCGCCCCTGTCTTCAGTTCCTGCATATAGCGGACCTGCGGCAAATCAAATATCTTTGTTTCTGCCATTAAATCCAGCATCTGGCCGCCAGCCATACCAGCCTCTCCTGAAGCCATGGCCAACAGCTGCACAAGTTCCAGCTGGCGGGCCGGGTCATCACACAGCCCGTCCTGGGACAGGATGGCAAAGGCCTCTGTCTGCAGCGCGTCACCTGCCAGAATGGCTGTCGCCTCATCAAATTTTTTATGACAGGCTGGCTGCCCGCGCCTGATATTCGCGTCATCCATCGCTGGCAAATCATCATGGACAAGAGAATAGGCATGAAGCATTTCAACAGCACCTGCCACTGCCAATGCTGTATCATCCCATAACTCATCACCGCCACGGGCCAGCCGCCAGCCTGCCAGGACAAGAGAGGCACGCGTGCGCTTGCCCCCGTTCACAGATGAATAGCGCATGGCCGTTTGCAGATGGCTGGGGTGCAGACTGCCAGAGCGACAGCCTATCTGATCAAAATACCGCTCCAGCCAATCTGTGACAGCCTCGGCATCACGGCTAAGAACACCGGCAACTGTGCACATTATTGTTCAGAATCAAGGGGCTGGGCTGATATTGTCTGACCCTCTTCAGGAATTTTTATCTGCTCAACACGCAGACGGGCTTCCTCAAGCTGGGCCTGGCAGTGTGTTTTGAGGGTCATGCCGCGGCTGTAGGCCTCTATTGCCTTGTCAAGAGAGACATCGCCGCGTTCCAAATTCTCAACAATGGCCTCTAATTCCTGAAGGGCCTCCTCAAAGCTCATCTCAGATAATGTGCCTGTGTCGTCTGGTCTGCTCACCTTAACTATGCTCCCTGATTTCCAGCTATTTTTTCTCATTGATGGTAACAGCTATAGCCTTCACCATCTCGGCAATACGTTTGCGGACTTTTGGCTTTTCAATGGAATAATAAGTGCGTACCAGCTCGAGCGTCTCACGCCGGGCCATTGGATCCTTGATATTCTCATCATCAACGTGATGCTGCTCACCACGGCTGATCCGGCGCGGTGATGACCGCATTACCTCATCTGTCATATCATCAAAGAAATAGCTTATCGGCACGTCCAGAATCTGGCTGATATCCAACAGACGCGAGGCGCTGACACGGTTGGCCCCGCGTTCATATTTCTGCACCTGCTGAAAGGTGATATTCAGTGATGCGCCCAACTGTTCCTGTGACATGCCAAGCAATGTCCGGCGCAGGCGCACACGTTTACCAACATGCATGTCAACTGCATTGTTATTTGTGACCCTGAAATTCCTGTCCTGTTCTTGTGCCATTGCATTCCCTCATCTAAACCAGATTTTATCTTAACACTAAAGGTTGCATAACGCATAGCTGGTTTTTACACAATAGCTATTAAGATTCACCTGCAAATGGTTATAGAACTGTCAATTCGGACAAGACAAAAGGAAAAATTAATTTTTGTCCGTCTGCCCGCCAGCATGTAATCTGACCTGTTCCAGCCCTTGTATCAACGCCCCCATAATGCCGCGTTCAAAAGCAGAATGGCCAGCATCATCAATCAGCTGCAGCCGGGCCTGCGACCCCCAGCTGGCCGCCAGTCTGGCAGCGCTGAAGGGGGGGCAGATAACATCATAGCGTCCCTGCACAATACAGGCCGGCAGATGGCTGATTCTGTCAATATTGTCGAGCAAATATCCCTCTGGCATAAAACAGTCACCGATGAAATAATGCGCCTCAAGCAGTGCAAGTGTAAACGCAGCCGTGCCAGCCTCACGCAATTCTGATCTGAGGGTTGCACAGGAATTTTCATATGCTGCCCAGTAATTCGCAGCGCTCATTGCAATGGATTTGCTGGGGCTGGTCAGGCGGCGGTAATAAGCAGAGAGTAGATCACCGTGCTCGCTGACAGGAATATGTGATATAAACCTGTCATGTGCTTCGGGAAAAAACCTGCCCATATCATATAAGAACCAGTTTATCTCATCACGGCTGCCCAGAAAGATGCCGCGCAGCACAAACCCGGCACAATGCTGTGGATAAGCAATGCCATAGGCCAGCGCCAAAGTTGATCCCCATGAGCCGCCAAAAAGAATAAAGCGTTCTATCCCCAGATGCCGGCGCAACGCCTCAATATCCTCGACCAGATCAGCTGTGGTGTTCTGCTTCAGGCTGGCATAGGGCTGCGAGCGCCCGCACCCGCGCTGATCAAACAGCACCGCGTGATAGTGCTGCGGATCAAACAGGCGTCTGTGCACGCCTGCACAGCCTGCTCCCGGGCCGCCATGCACAAACAGAACCGGCACCGCATCCACACGTCCGCATTGCTCATAATACAGCGAATGCCCGCCGCGTTTTAAAAATCCACTATGAAAAGGTGTAACAGGGGCGTGCAATCCCGTCTGGGCATCCAAAGCCTGCATTTGCCCCCCCTGTTGCGGATTTATTGCCTGTTAACACACTAGGTGATTTGCGGCAGTAAATCCAGAGGGGTTTCTGGTTGGGATTCAAGGCTCTTTTTCAGTTTTTTCAATGCCCGGTGTTCCAGCTGACGAACCCGTTCCTTGCTGACACCCAGCACGCCGCCCAGCTGCTCCAGCGTTGCGCCTTCCTCTGCCAGACGGCGGCGGAAAATAATCAAACGCTCTCGCGGGCTGAGCGCGCTCAGTGCTTCATCCAGCCGCCGTGACAGGACGGCACTGTCATGCACCTGCATCACCACATGCTCAGGGTCAGGGCGTGTGTCTGCCAGAAAATTCTGTGCCTCTGTTTCACTGTCGCCTGACAGGCTGGCATTCAACGAGGCATCCGGGCCAGAGAGGCGCTGCTCCATGATCATGACATCGCTGACATTCACACCGATTGTCTCGGCGATTTTCTGCCGCCCCTGTTCTGACAGCGGGCCACCTTCTGCTTCTCCGATACGCGCCCGCAGACGCTTTAATTTAAAGAACAGCGACTTATGGGCCGCTGTCGTGCCTGTGCGCACAATCGACCAGTTGCGCAGAATATGATCCTGAATAGAGGCGCGTATCCACCATGCTGCATAGGTCGAGAAGCGGAATCCGCGCTCTGGCTCAAAACGTCCGGCCGCCTGCATCAACCCGATATTTCCCTCCTGAATCAAATCACCAAGGGGCAATCCGTAATGGCGGTATTTGGACGCCGCGCTGACCACCAGCCGCCCATAAGCGAGTACCAGCTCATGCATAGCCTTATGGTCATCATTATCACGCCACCGAACCGCCAGCTCAGCCTCATGCTCACGCTCAAGCAGCGGCTTTTTCATCACTTTACGAATGAAATGATTATCAGACTGGCGTGTCTGATCTGCGTTCATCTGTGCCATCAGCGCTTTCTCCTTACATAATCACTACGCACCGGGGCCGGCAGGAGATCAGTCAGCAGAGGGCACAGCTTTCATCATTTTCACAAAATGAAAAGGCAGGGCCCGTGCAAACGGTGCCCTGCCCATTCAAATCCTTGTGCCTGTGCGCTGGAATATCCTCAGGCAGCGTCCATCAAATCTTCTAGCCGCAGGGCAGCTGTTTCCTGATCAATGTCTTCAATCGCGGCAAATTCCCTGGCCAGCCGTTCAAGCGCAGCCTGATACATCTGGCGTTCAGAATAGGATTGTTCAGTATTGGGATCACGCTTGCGCAGATCACGCACAACCTCAGCAATATTAACCGGATCACCTGATTTGATTTTTGCTTCATATTCCTGGGCGCGGCGAGACCACATCGCACGCTTGATCCTAGCCTTTGATTTCAGTGTCAGTATGGCATCATCCATATGTTTGCGTGATGACAGCGTCCTGAGACCCAATGTCATCGCCTTTGACAGCGGCACCCGCAATGTCATGCGATCCTGCTCAAAGCGAATCACGAGCAGGGTCACGCTTAATCCTGCAATATCCTGTGCCTCAGTTCCGATGATTTTTCCAACACCATGGGTCGGATAGACGACATAATCGCCATCTTGATAGGTAAATTCCTGTTTTTTCGCCATAATTCCCGTTCAAAGCAGTGCCCTAGCGGCAGTATCTGCTTGTCTCTTTCCTGATATCAATAGTCAGATGTCACTGCCCGTCATGTGCTGAGCAGGCTTTGTGCCCTTTCGGCACCTCCGAGTTTCATTATACCATAATGGCCGGGATTTATCAAATCAGGCACAGGCAGGCGGGGCGGTTTTCAGTTGCCCTCGCCCGCGGCCCTGGTGAAATGACTTTCATATTTGCCCTGTTTGTCACGCATGGCCTCTGCCTCTGGCAGGGGATCACGGCGCTGGGTAATATTCGGCCAGATTTCTGCCAACTCCTGGTTCAGTTCCAGCCAGGCTTTTGCCTCTGGCTCGGAATCAGGCAGAATTGCCTCTGGCGGGCATTCAGGCTCGCACACCCCGCAGTCAATACATTCATCAGGATGTATGACCAGCATGTTTTCACCTTCATAAAAACAATCGACCGGACAGACCTCTACACAATCTGTGTATTTGCACATAATACATTTGTCATTGACGATATATGTCATAACAGCTCTCAGTAAATCTATCGCAGAGTAACACGCACGGCGGCGCCGGCACCCTCGCCTCATAATCGAATTTATCTTATGGGGCAAGCCCCAGACGCTGTTTTGCTGTTTTTGCCGCCAGCGCTGAATCCACATCAGAAACAAACAGCAGCCCGGCCAGACGGCGCATCATCTGGGCTTCAAGATGATCAAGATGGCCATCAACAAGAACCACCATCCAGACCATTTCCAATATGCCTATACGTTCCTCATAGTCTGAGCGGCCACGCAGTTTGCTGACCAGGCCAAACAGCTCCACCCGCTCGTCTGCAGCGGCCTCTGCCTGGCTGACCAGCTGCTCTGCCTCTGCTGCATCCAGCTCAAACTGGCGGGCAATCGCACCGGCGATGAGGCGGGTTTCATCCTTGCTGACCTCGCCGTCAGCACTTGCGGCCTCAACCATCAGTCCAGCCATCAGCCCGGCCAGTTCGCCTGTATCTGCATCAGGCAGGATGGGGGGCTGGCCTTGCTGTTTCAGCCATTTTGCGACAGTGGCAAACATTCATCGACCTCTCTTGTTTTTCAGCGATAATAATATCAGGAATCTGCGAACGGGTCTTTCAGTTTTTCTGTGCTACGCCGGTCTTTTTTTGTTGGGCGGCCGCTGCCTGTGCTGCGCTGCTCAAACTGTGGCTGTTCTGCCTGTCTTTGTGTGTCTGCCTCTTGCTGCGGCGGGGCCAGATCTGTATAGAGCAGGGCAGCTTCACTGGCCGGGCCGCGCCTGCTGCCCAGCTGTTCCACCTTGACCACCCTTATCTGGCTGGCCTGTTGGAAGGTAAGTATCTGGCCCGCAAGCACCTGTCTGTGCGGCTTTGCCATCACCTGACCGTCAAGCCGCAATTTACCGGATGACACCATCTTTGTAGCAGCAGAGCGTGTTTTAAAAAAGCGCGCATACCACAGCCATTTATCAATCCGCAGACCAGATGACGCTTTAGCGTTCATCGCCTGTCCCGATAGTATGATAAATCTGCATCTATCCCTTTTTCAGCGCGGCCAGCACAGCAAATGGTGAGTTTGGATCGGGCGCGCGCTCCTGTACCGCCGCCTGGCGCGGGCGGGCTGTTTTTCTGTTATCACCGCGCGGCTGTTTTTTCCTTTGTTTATGCTGGCCGGGACGCTGGCTATCTGTCTGTTTGCGCGGCCTGCGCTTAACCCGCTCAAACAATAGAACAGGCGATTTTTCCGGGTCATCCGCAGGCCGTTCACCGGCTCTGACACAGCCTAAATCAGTCAGCATCAGGGCCATGTCCTCGCGCCCGACACCGGCAAGGGACAGCATTTCATCACCAATTTCAAAGGCCCCCTGACGGGCAGCCGCACGAACCAGTGCAGCGACACGCTCTATCATATCAACCCGCATAATACGCGGCCCCAGACGGCGGTAACCGGCCGCCAGCCAATAGGCGTCTTCCGGCATATCAGCATCATCGCCGAGGACAAAGGACACACGGCCCTCTGGCGGGCCGCCACAGGCGGGAAACTGCTTGTGATGGATTGACCATAATAACAGGCGCAGAAAGATTGGGGCGGGCTTTAACAAGGCAGGCAGAAACAATGTTTCTGTTCCCATCCGCAGACCGGCGCGGGCCAGCAGCGGGCGGTCAGCCTCGCTGAGCTGGTTAATCTGTTCCGCCACTATGCGGCGGGGCAATGTCCCCAGCCCCTCATAAAGCTGGTAGAGCAGACCCTTTGCCGGGCCGGACAGAGCAGCGGCAGAAACAGATGCGGCTGTTTCCTGTTTGGCGGGCGCCGTTCCCCCTGCTGTATCTGCTGTTTCACTGGGCAATTCTGTTTGCCGCCCCTGCGGTGTGATGGCGGGGCTGTCTGTAGTCTGACTGGCTTCAACTGGCGCATCAAACAGGCTGTCAGGGCGTGCCAGCCTGACAAGCGGGCCCAGAACCTCTGCCACATGATCGGCTGCAAAGCGGGTCAGCCGTTCCTGGATACGGGTCTTTTGGTCGGTTCCCAGCAAATCACTGTCAAACGCCTCCGCACGCGGGGCATAGACAGATTCAGTACGCACCAGACGCCCGACAGCCGCCTCACGCCAGATAATCTGGCCGCGATCATCCAACCTGAAAGCCGCATCAGCAGAGATGGTCAGCGCGGCCACCCGCCGCTCTATCTCATCCGGCAGGCCTTTGCGCGCGGCAGATAAAATCACCGCTTTTTCCTCGCTTTCGCCAATAGAGGGAACAAAGCTGAAGCCATGCAGACTGCCGACTTCCTCACCTTCAACAAGGACGCTACCGTCCAACCTAACTGATGCCAACAAAACTGCGGATTCCTTCAACCGTCTATACAAATGGGCTGCCCGCCGGTCGACAAAACGCTGGGTCAGCCTGTTATGCACTTCATCTGATAGCCTATCTTCTATGGCTCTGGCAAGTTCTGGCCAGCCCTCCTGCGGTTCTGTCCAGCCTGATTTATGGGTGATGTAAGTCCAGGTGCGGATATGGGCAATGCGGGTCATCAGCGCGTCAATATCGCCGTCCAGCCTGTCCAGATGCTGTATCTGGCCTGCAACCCAGTCCTTTGCCAGCTGGCCGCCGCGGGACAGATCAGTATAGATTCTTGCCAGCATCACCAGATGGCTGTCGGTCATAGTCTGGCGGAAATCGGGTATCTGGGCCACATCCCAGAGCAGCCGTAGCCGCCCGGGGCTGTCTGCCAGCCCCCTGATATCATCCCTGTCAGCAAGGGCAGCAAGGCTGAGATGATCATCGCCATCAGCCTTTCTCATCATGAACGGGTGTGGCGGGGCTGCGTCAAGCGAGCGTAGCAGAGACGCAAGAGTGGTAAAATCAAGCTGGCGGCTGCGCCAGTACAGGGCACGCACCGGCATAAAACGGTGCCCTTCAAGCATATCAACAAGCTCCTGCTCAAAGGGGCGGCAGCCATCTGTCGTACCGAAGGTACCATCGCTCATATGGCGGCCTGCACGCCCGGCAATCTGGCCGATTTCTGCGGGGCTGAGATGGCGCACCGCCCGCCCGTCAAATTTCACATCATCAGCCAGCGCGACATGGCCGATATCCATATTCAGCCCCATGCCAATCGCATCTGTTGCGATCATGAAATCAACATCACCATTCTGGAACAGCTCTACCTGGGCATTGCGGGTGCGCGGGGACAGAGCACCCATGACTAGGGCGGTGCCACCGCGCTGGCGGCGCACCAGCTCTGCCAGCCGGTACACCTCAGCCGCAGAAAAGGCAACAATGGCGCTGCGCCGTGGCAGGCGGGTGATTTTCTTTTGTCCGGCATAAGACAGCCGCGAGAGGCGGCGGCGCTGGATAATTTCTGCATCCGGATAGAGCTTTGCCAGGATTGGGCGCATTGTATCCGCCCCTAAAAACAGTGTCTCATAACGGCCTCTTGCATGCAGCAGCCGATCAGTGAACACATGGCCGCGTTCTTTGTCGCCGCAAAGCTGGATTTCATCAACCGCCAGACAGTCAACATCCCGCTCCAGCGGCATCGCCTCTACTGTACAGCAGAAGAAGCGGGCATTGGGGGGGATGATTTTTTCCTCACCTGTTATCAGCGCGACCGCCCCAGGCCCCATCCGCGCCACCAGCCGGTCATAATTTTCACGCGCAAGCAGACGCAGAGGAAAGCCGATCATCGCACTGGCATAGCCGGTCATCCGTTCGACAGCAAAATGCGTCTTGCCAGTATTGGTCGGGCCCAGCACAAATTTCAGAACAGATTCAGCACGCATCAGATAAAACAGCTTTGGATTTCAGGGGGCCGTGTGGGGGCGTCTATAAACCTGTCCTAGCAAAGCCGTGCGGCCCTGTCATCATCTGTGTGAATGTGGCCCGCGGGCGGGCCTGCCCATTTACGGTATTTTAACGTTTTTTTGATAGGCTTTGCCTCTCATCTAGGCGGGACTGCTGCCCCTGGATGACAGGCGGGTAGTGGGCCGCCATCCGAATGGTACTGATACCGCACCCGCCCCCGGCAGCAAAGGGGCACAGACGAAAACAAAACAGGCAAAAAAGAGGGGAGAAATGGCAGAGAGCCGGCTATGGCTTAAGCGACAAGTGGCGATGTTACCGCAGACATTTAAAGTTAAAAAATTAAGATGAAACGCCCCTTTTAGGAAGGTGCTAAAGACGCATCTGAAAAAATTTATTATACAACCATAGATCTAATTTTCTTTATTTGTAATAACTATTGCATGTCTTTTTTAGTCAAGACCAAAATCAAAAAAATATGCTTTTCCCTCTCCTCTGCAGCGAAAGAGAAAGGGAGGCAGAGTTTCGATTACGCAAGCAAACTCATTATTTTAAATCAATCAACAAAGCTGACCTAAACGCCCATCAAAGCGACGGATGGGAAGTGATTAGAGAAAACAAGACTACTTTTAGGGTGCGCAAAGAAAAACCTCATTATCGTTTGTTGGAAGACCGAATTTGGTGTCTGTTTTTTAAAATGGGCTTTGATTGCTTAAACGGTATAAAT
>JAYPEG010000013.1:28590-41681 GCA_038125645.1 Alphaproteobacteria bacterium | reverse complement strand
GCAGCGGTTTGCAAAACCGTGTACATCGGTTCAATTCCGGTCCGGGCCTCCATTTCCTGTATTGTTAATGGCTGTTATTTTTTGACTGAATCTCTTCACCACCGCGCCAGGCTAAGGGGTATTTTCGATGCCGTCAGCGTGCCCGGCATCGCGCTTGGCAGCACGATGATGGGTTTTGCTGCCATTGCACGGGAATCCGGGTTCGATTTCTGGATGACGCTGGTAACAACACTGTCTGTATGGGGCATGCCAGGACAGGTTGCGTTTGTCAGCCTTTATGCGGGCGGGGCCTCTGTTCTGCTGATGTTTGTCGCTGTGGCGCTTGCCAATATGCGGATGATGTTAATGGTGATTTCAGGCGCAGATATTCTGCAGCTGAAACAGGCAGGGCTGCCTTTGTGGCTGCGTGTGTTTATGATGCATTTTCTTGCCATTACCAGCTGGGCACAGATCAGTTTCAGGGAATCTGACTATCCGCCAGAATTATTACGCAGCTATTATATGGGCTTTACATTGACAATTTTTGCCTTTGGCGTGTCTGGAACCGCCGCAGGGTATTTTCTTGATAACCTGGTGCCGCCGCATATTCTGCGCCTGATTATCTATGTCACGCCAGTTTATATTCTGCTGCTGCTCATGAAGGCCCGGCAGTCACTGAACCGTCTGGCGGCAATTGCCGGCGGTGCCATGTTTCCCTTTGTTTACAGTCTCATGGGGGACTGGGCTATATTATTCTGCGGTCTTGCGGGGGGCAGTCTTGCCCTGGCGCTCTATCAGTTAAAAGAGCTGACAGGAATAAAAACGGACAAACAGGGGGGCTGAAATGGGTGACTATTCACTTGCTGAAACCTGGCTGACGATTTTCCTTGCCGCTCTTGCAACCTTTATATGGCGGTTTTCTGGTCTGATTCTGTCTGACCATATACGCTCTGACAGCTTGCTGATGCGCTGGATAAACGCTGTTGCCTATGCGATGGTTGCGGCTGTGCTGGTAAAAATTCTCTTTTATCCCGGCGGTGTTCTGGCAACAACATCACTCGAACACAGACTGATCGGTCTGTTTCTAGGGTTGGCTGTTATGTTTACAACGCGCATATTATGGGCAGCCCTTGTTGTCTCGATGGCCAGCTTTGCGCTGATGGCAACGTTTTTCTAATTCTGCCGATCTGAAATTATTTCTTCAGACAAAGAATTAATTTACCTAGACTGTCAGCCTGTATTAAAAGGGCATTTATGTCTCGTAATCTTGCACATTTATTAATGCTGGCCGCCGCTCTTATATGGGGCACGACATTTGTGGCCCAGACGACGGGCATGGATACAATCGGGCCACTCAGCTTTACCAGCGCGCGCTATGCTATCGGTGCGCTTGCAATTTTGCCGTTGGCTGTGTCTGAAGCCCGCGCTGTATCTTTGTTTGCGGCCCTGAAAAAGGACAGGAAACTGGCGCTGCAGGCAAGCGGACTGGGCATAATGATGTTTGGTGGTATTGCGCTTCAGCAGACTGCCCTGCTCTATACCAATGTTGCCAATGCAGCCTTTTTGACCGCACTTTATGTGCCCGCAGTTCCCTTTTTCATCTGGGTGTTGACAAGAGATGCCCCTTCTATGCGTATTTGGCTGGCTCTTGGCCTGTCTGTCAGTGGATCATGGCTGCTGTCCGGTTCCCGCGATGTGCTCAGCCAATGGGGGGATTTTCTGGTGGTTACAGGTGCCCTGTTCTGGGCGGGGCATATTGTGCTTATAGCCGTGGTGACAAAGAAAATAGCTGCCCCGTTCCAGCTGGCCTGTCTGCAGTCAGTTTTCTGTGTTGTTTTGGCAGGTGTGCCGATGGCTGTGTTTGAACGGCCGGCCCTGACTGATTTTCTGCCTGTCTGGCCAGAGCTGCTCTATGCTGGCCTGTTTTCTGTTGGGATCGCCTATACGCTGCAGATGGTAGCCCAGAGATATGCGACTGCCACGCTTGCCGCCTTTATTCTTTCGCTTGAGTCAGTCTTTGCTACCGCCGCCGGCTGGCTTGTGCTTTCCCAGAGCCTCAGCCTGACAGCTCTTTTGGGATGCACACTGATATTTGCCGCTATTGTGCTGGCTGATGTACTGCCCGGCAGCTGGTTCAGCTTTGGCCGATGGTCAGCACCACACAGCAGGGATTCAGAAAAATTATGAAGCCGCCCGGCCAAACATATATTGATTTGGTTCTTATCGGCGGTGGTCACGCCCAGATATCTGTGCTGAAATCATTTGCCATGTCACCTGTTGCCGGCGTGCGCCTGACACTGATAACAGACGTGCTCCATGCCCCTTATTCAGGTATGTTGCCGGGTTTTGCAGAGGGGCTGTATAATTTTGATGATATGCATATCAATTTATTGGCCCTGGCCCGTTTTGCCGGTGCGCGCCTGATAAAAAACTCTGTTACTGATATTGATTTTTTGAATAATTACATATTTTTGTCGGACAAAACTAAACTGTATTATGATGTTCTGTCTGTTAATAGCGGTGCAAGTCCGCAGCGCGGTCAGATAAAGGGTGGGGCTGAACATGGTATTTTTGTTAAACCCATCGCCCATTTTCTGGAACAGCTGCCGGCAGAACAGGACATAAGCGGGCCTGTTGCAATTATCGGCGGCGGGGCGGCCGGGTGTGAACTGGCCCTTGCCCTTAATCAACGCTACAGCCATCTGTCTGAACCGCCCCCCTTTCATCTGTTCAGCCGCAATGGGCGCGTTTTGCCCGCCGCCCCGCCACTGGCATCATATGTTATGGAAAAGGCGCTGACTGAGGCAGGCATCACACTGCATAAGGGACAGCCGGTTACCCGTATCACGGCTAGTCATGTTGTAACACAGGACGGGCACAGAACCCCGGCCCGTCATGCCTTTATTGTTACAGCGGCATCTGCCGCCCCATGGATACAGTCTCTTGCCCTCAGCCATGATGGACAGGGCTTTATTGCCGTCCGCCCGACACTGCAGAGCATAGAGTACGACAATGTATTTGCGGCCGGTGATGTTGCGAGCCTCAGCCATGCCCCGCGTGAGAAGGCTGGCGTCTTTGCCGTGCGCGCAGGCCCTGTGCTGAGCGCCAATCTGCGCGCCTATATCACAGGACAGCCCCTGAAACACTGGCACCCGCAAAGGCATTATCTGGCCCTTATCGGGCTGGGAAGAAAACGGGCACTGGCCATGCGCGGCCCGTTTGTGATGAAGGCCGGTTTTTTCTGGACTCTCAAGGAGTGGATAGACAGACGGTTTGTTCAAAAATTCAATGAACTGCCCAAGATGAAGACTGATGCACAGGCTGTGCCCGCGCTGGCCAAGCGCCTGTCGCCTGAACTGGGGGCTGAACCTGAAGACGGCATATATTGTGCAGCCTGCGGGGCGAAATCAGATGCCGACACATTAGCCAGAGCCATCACAGATGCCTGCATCATTGCAGCAGAACAGGGGGCTGATCCCCAGTATCTGCCACACGGTGATATCAGCACTGATGCCGCGCTGTTCACAGCCAGTGCAGATACCGGCAGTGCAGATACCGGCAGTGCAGATACCGGCAGTTTCTGCCAGTCAGTTGATTTCATCTCCCAGCATATATCAGACCCCTATCAGTTTGGCCGGATAGCCGCCTTGCATGCCCTGTCTGATTTATTTGTTGCCGGCAGCCAGCCACTGTGTGCCTCAGCGATTGTGACTTTGGCACGCGCACGCACGCCTATGTCCGCCTCAGACCTGACGCTGATGCTGGCCGGGGCGATTTTTGAGCTTGCCCGCCATAAGGCGACCCTTATAGGGGGACACACAACTGTCGGACTGGAACCTGTACTCGGTTTTGCGGTAACCGGCCAGCAAGTCAACCTTAGACAGCCTGTGAAAACCAACAGCAGAAAAACCAGGGAAGCCGGTACGTTTGCGCTGATTTTGACAAAACCGCTTGGTGTTGGCCTTGTTCTGGCTGCAGAGATGCGCGCCCAGTGCCCGCCCGCCAGCTATGAACAGGCCCTGGCTGTCATGCTACAGTCCAATGCAGATGCTGCAGAAATTTTATTCAGCCTGTCGGCAGACATTATTATGACAGATGTCACCGGCTTTGGGTTGGCCCGCCACAGCCTTAATCTGGCAAAGCGCGCGGGTCAGGCCGGCGTTTGCATTGACACATCAAGACTTGCTGTGATTGACGGGGTTTATGAGCTGGCTTCAGCGGGTATCACCTCCAGTCTTAACAGGCATAATCAAACAGCCGTGCAGGACAGCCGAACAGCAAACAGCAGGGCGGGTTTTCTGCCTGATTTGTCTGTGATAGAGGCTGTCCTGTTTGACCCGCAGACATCAGGGGGAATTCTGGCTGCTGTGCGTGTTCAAGATGCACACAGGGCCTGTCAGCTTTTGCATGCAGCCGGATATGACAGGGCAGACGTCATTGGTCACTTGTCTGCAGAGCAGCCGGGGCTTACGCTTAAACAGCTGCAATCAAAGCTGGATTAGAGATGGTCGCCCCTGTCAGCAAAACAACTAATTGGCATGCCGAGGATTATGACCTTGTCATTGATGTCCGTGCCCCTGCTGAATATGCAGACGATCATATACCAGGGGCTGTGAATATGCCGGTTTTGTCTGACCGTGAGCGCGCTGAAATCGGCACGCTTTATAAACAGACCTCACCCTTTGCCGCCCGCCGGGCCGGGGCCGCCCTGGTTTCTGTGAATATTGCCGCGCATCTGCGTGGCAGACTGGCTGAATATGGGCCGGATTTCACACCGCTCGTTCATTGTTGGCGCGGCGGCCAGAGATCCGGGGCATTTGCCCGCGTTCTCAGCGAAATTGGCTGGCGTTGCCATGTGCTTGAGGGCGGGTACAAGGCCTATCGCCGCGATGTGCTGAACCAACTCGATTTATTGCCATCGAGGCTGAAATTTATAATTGTGGCTGGCCGTACCGGCTCTGCCAAGACTGAATTGCTGGCCAGATTAGCCGACAAAGGGGTACAGATACTGGATCTGGAGGCCCTTGCCTGTCACAGAGGCTCACTTCTGGGCGCGTTGCCAGGTCAGGCCCAGCCAGCCCAGCGCTGTTTTGAAAGTCTGATAATTGACCGGCTGCGCCGTTTCACAACAGAACGGCCGGTTTTTGTTGAGTCAGAAAGCTCACGCATAGGCAATCTGCAGCTCCCCCCTGTATTGTGGCAGCAGATATGCGCGAGCGCGATGATCACAATACAAATTCCTGTGGCCGCGCGCGCAGAGTATCTGCTCGGTATCTATCACCATCTTTTGCAGGATGACAGTGATCTGAAAAGGCTGATCACCGGCATGCGCCAGCGCCACGGCATCCGGGTAACCAAGGGCTGGCAGGAGCTGTTATCTGCCGGACAGTGGCAGCAGCTGGCAGCTGCTCTTCTGGAACAGCATTATGATCCAGCCTATGATGCGTCTGTTTCCCGCCATCAGCGCCCGGTTCTGGCATCTCTCAGCGTGGCTGACTGCACAGCTGCGAGCCTCAACATCTGTGTGGATGAGATTCTAAGGCTGTCACGGGATGCAGGCTGAAATCAGAATTGTCAGTTTTGCCAAAAAGGGCCTTGCATCTTAGTGTTGTTAATGTATAACCGTCTCAGCTTTGAGCCTTGGTCCCCGGTAGCTCAGCGGTAGAGCAAGCGACTGTTAATCGCTTGGCCGGCGGTTCGAATCCGTCCCGGGGAGCCAAATCTACCTTACAAGAACAAATAAATACGATGCTTCAGGCTGCCCATGTTGGACCTGCGGATGCCGAGCAACATGATTTTATTTATTGTGAATTGATTACAAAAAGACGTTGATAATCCCTTTAAGACTATGATACGAAGAATCATAAGATTATATATATAAAGACTAGTTTTGGAGCTAAGCTTATGAAATTGTTTCTGAATGTCTTTGGTTTTACAATAGCAACATTATTCTTTTTTAATTCTGCAAATGCTAATAATTTTGTCTCAATAACAGGTGGTTATGGGGAGCTGTTGGAGGGTGACTCCAGCACTACAGTAGCTGGCGCCAATAATAATGGTTCAATACGTAATATCGAGGGCAAAACAGGTTGGATGGGAAGCTTTTCTGTTGGAACGTATGTAAATAAAAATTTTGCAGTTGACCTAAGCTACACTGAAATTAAAGACAAAATTAAGTGGCAGGGATTATTTCCTGGACCTAGCACGACTGAGTTTTTTGCTAATACTTCATCACAATTAATAATGTTAAACGGAACTTATTTCTTCAATAGCAAAGATAATGCTGATGAAACAAAAGGCGTTACTGTTCCCTTCATTTCATTTGGGGTAGGCCAATCGACTAACGAATTACAAGATACAGAAGAATACTTTGGAGGTGCTCTAACGGCCACTTTGTATTCCGATGAACAAGAAACTAGTACTGCATACAAAGTTGGTTTGGGGGTTGAAACAGTAATAAATGACACTACCAAGTTTATAATTGGTGTGGATTACTATAATCTTGGAGATTTTCGGACAGCCAATACTAGAAACCGAATTGCTGGTGGTGCGCAAGCAATTGGACCGTGGATAATAGAAGACGTAACTTCTACCAGAGCTTTTATTGGATTGAAAAAAAGTTTTTAAATTTAATCAATACGGTTACAGGAGTGTTTTGACATAAATAGTATTCGCTTGCCTCTTTGGAGAGTGAAAGCTGTCTGTAAATACTTTTAGTCTAATTAACTGAATTTATTCAGGCCCACCTAGTGGAATAAATTCACTGTTAATCGCTTGGCTGACAGTTCGAATCCGTCCCGGGGAGCCATTTTTCCTTAATTTTTTCATATAAAACAACATTTTAAGATATTTAGTTGCAGCTAATGGGCCATTTGATGGGCCATTTGTTTTTTGCAATCAGCGTCCTTTTCTTCCACTACTGCCAGAAAACAGCCCTAACAGCCGTGCCTGAGAGATTAAAATAGACATAAAGCAGCCCCGCAGCAACGGCGGCGTGTTTTTTGTCACTCGTTCTGAACTAAAAGGGTACTGAAATAAAACGCTCTTTGAAAAGGCAACCGCCTGCTGAGACTGAGAAGCTATATCACATTGCCTTAACTGGCATTAACGCTGCCGCCCATCTAGGTCTGTGCTGACCGTCTGGCCTGTATATCCGTGTTCAGCTTGATTTATCCGTCAAAAGGCGAAGGCCACACCGAAAAAGAGCTGGCTGACATCACTGTCCTGTATACCATTTGCGCCCGTCTGGCCGGTCAGCGTGAATTGCTCAGCTGTGGCAAAAACTGTCGCTATATTACCAACACTGCCCTGAAACCCAACGCCAACAGCATAGGCCGTTTCAAGTCCTTTGCTCACCCCAGGCTTATATTTCGCCGCCACGTTTGCTTTATTCATGCCGACCCCCAGGGAAACAAAGGGCGCAAGGCCCCTGCTGCTGTCTGGTGCATTAGTGCGGCCGGCAAGTGAAATCTGTGTCTTCATCATCAGCAGATCATTTGAAACCTTCCCATGACCTGATTCAGATGACAGTTCAGGATCAAATGATAGAACATTGATTTCACTGTCTATTCTATTGAAAGAAAGGCCGAGTTTCAGGCCAGGGCTGACTTCAGATGACAGGTCAACAGAGGCATAGCCATCAGCCTTTTTACCTGTTGCCTCAAGCGCGTATTTAGCCAGTTTTTCATTGACGTCATTTTGGCCGGTCTGCGTGTCTGAGGTAACAAAATAAACCAGTGGTTCTGCACCCGCCTGTTTAAGGAAACCAACAAACGCAAATGTAATTAATATTACCTGTAATACCCGCTTCATAACTGTAACACGCCTCCGGATTCATAAGCAAAACAGGTTTTCACATCTTGTCAAGCAATTTTATTGCTGATTTGCAAATCAAATGATAATAAAGCTGTCTCTCCTGCTGTTCTTGCGGTGTTACTGTGCCCGCACGCGCTCCTGGCCCGGTTTATTCACGCGAATGTAATCAATGCCGTTCAGGTCACCAAAGGGGCGTTTTATGCCCCATTTTTTACCCAATCGCGCGGATAAGACGCCTCAGACGTCTGTGAAATCAGCAGCAGTGACCCTGCCGCAGTGACCCTGCTATTGTGTGCGCGCGCCCGTCCATACAGGCCGCGGCAAAATAAGAAATTAACGGTAAAGTGCTTCTATTCTGGCCTGATAGTCAGCCAGTACAACCTGCCGCCTGACTTTCAGGGTTGGCGTCATTTGCTGGTTTTCAATAGAAAAACTCTCATCTGCAATGATAAATTTGCGGATTTTCTCAAAGCTGGCCAGCTGTTTGTTGATCTTTGCCATGGATTGTTTCAATGCGTGTGTTTGGGCCTCTTTATTGAGGGATATCAACTCCTCGCCCGGAACAAGAATGGCTGATAAAAAGGGTCTCTTGTCGCCAAATACCATTGCTTGTGAAATCTCTGGGCACATCACCAGCATCGCCTCAAGGCGTGACGGTGCCACATTATCACCGCCAGAGGTGACAATCATATCCTTTTTCCGGCCGGTGACAGTGATAAAACCATCATCATCAATAGCTGCCAGATCGCCAGTATGGAGCCAGCCGCCGCGCAGCGCTGCCGCGCTTGCAGCCCTGTTACGCCAATAGCCGGACATAACACAGGCCCCCCTGACCAGCAATTCGCCGTCAGCGGCAAGCCTCACCTCTACACCCCTGACAGCGGGGCCGACAGTTGTAATCCTTATATCATGCGGCCGGTTGGCGGATATAAGCGGTGAGGCCTCTGTCTGGCCATATCCTTGCAGAATATTAATACCAAGAGCGAGAAAAAAAGTGCCAACTTCTGATGACAGAGGCGCACCGCCAGAGATAAAATAACGTAGCCGGCCGCCAAAACGCTGGCGCACCTTTGCCCTGACAAGATAATCAAGCAAGCGGTCAAAAACAGCCTCTGCCCCGGACAACCGCCCGCCTGACAAACGTTTGCGGCCCAGCCGCACCGCCGCATGAAATAAAAACGCCGACAGACCGCCCTTTGCCCGCACCCCTCTTTCGATGCGCTCATGCAGCACCTCATAAAGGCGGGGCACGGCTGTCATCAGGGTTGGGCGTACCTCAGCCAGATTGGCTGCCACCCTGTCAGGGCCCTCACAATAATAAATTTGTGCACCTGCCTGCAGCGGCAGATGCAGTCCAGCTGTATGCTCATAAGCGTGGGAGAGCGGCAGCAGGCTCAAGAAGACAGCATTCTGCTCTGCACCGCCTTCTGCAAGCAAATCACGCGCCGCGTCTATGTTGGCCTGAATTGACCGGTGGCTGAGCATCACCCCCTTGGGGCGCCCGCCTGTCCCAGATGTATAGATAATACAGCAGAGATCATCACCGCCAGTCTGGCCAAGACGTGTATTCAGGGCCTTCATGCCAGTTTCCTTTGCACATAAATCCTGAACCGAGAGGCGGGGAACAGACAATGGCCTGTTTGTCTGTTCTGCGGCCCCTATTGTCAGAAAAGCTTTCAGAGATTTGCCAGTGCCCGCCACTTCACGAAGATGGCTTTCACAAATCCCGCTGCCGGCGATGATGAAAACAGCACCTGAATGACGCAGGGTAAAGCTTTGATCTGACTTTGTATGAGTTGTATAGGCGGGCACAACAATGCCACCTGCTGCCATAATCGCAAGATCGCATATACCCCACCAGGGGCTGTTTTCAGCACAGAGAAGAACCCTGTCACCCTTATTTAAACCAAGCCTTATAAGGCCGGCGGCCAGATTTCTGATCTTCTGTGCCGCATCACTGTAGCTGGTCGCTGCCCAGCCGTTGCTTTCCCGGACAAAAAACAGGTCCGCCTCACCCTGCCGGGCGGCCTGCTGAAAGAATTTAACCGCAAGATTCACTGCACCTGTTTGTGTCATATTCTGGCCTGTGCATGCATATTGCCGGATTTCAGCGATTTTGGCGTTATAAAAGCGCTCAGCTGTGCGGGGCAGTTTTTATCAGATGCCCTCTTCGCCTGTATATCAAGAACTGCCGCACAGCTTGTCGGCATATCAATAACAGGCCTGTCTGATGGGCCCGTCAGGTGATTCAAAAGCTGGCTGAGACCAGGATTATGAGCGATGATCATCAAACAGTCTGCAGGGCAATCTGTGTGGCTGGATTTTTTTTCTATCAGCCGCACAAGCTCATCTGCACTGGCAAGATAGAGCGATGATTGTGTATGCATTTCGATATGTGGCCAGTACGGGGCGGCCAGCGCCCATGTCTGCTGTGTCCGCACAGCAGGAGAGCACAGACACTGCATTCCCGGCACAATAAAGGAAAGCAGTGCTTCTGCAACCATTGGCAAATCATTAACCCCACGCTCTGAGAGAGGACGGTCAAAATCACTGCCTGCGTCTGTGTGCAGGTCAGATTTTGCATGACGCAGAAGAATAAGGCGTTTCATTGCTGCCCTTATATCAAAAATTCACAAACAGATGAAATGATGTCACTTGCAGGTTTTACTGACAAGCAGCTTTTACAAACGAGGATTAAGATAGAAAAACTCTGGCAATAATCCTGTCTTGCGGCTATGGTCTGGGCCTGTCTTTAACCCCAATTTTGAATGATTTGACCAGCAATGACACAGGCCCAAAACCTTAATCAGCTTATCGGTAACACCCCGCTTGTCAGGCTGAACGCCCTGTCAGATGAGACGGGATGTGAAATTTACGGCAAGGCAGAATTTATGAACCCTGGCGGTTCGGTCAAAGACCGGGCTGCCAAAGCCATCATTGAGGCTGCAGAGGCCAGTGGCGCGCTGCGGCCCGGCGGCACGATCGTTGAGGGAACAGCCGGCAATACCGGTATCAGCCTGACCATGGTCGGTCGCTCAAAAGGGTATAAATCTGTCATCGTAATGCCCGAAACACAAAGCCAGGAAAAAAAGGATGCTTTGCGTGTCTGCGGTGCGGATTTACGTCTGGTTCCCGCAGTCCCCTATCGTGATCCGATGAATTATGTGCGCTATTCAGAGCGTCTGGCCGATGAGTTGCGGGCCGTCAGTGAACATGGTGTTGTATGGGCGAATCAGTTTGACAACACAGCCAACCGTGACGGGCATTATTCAACAACAGGGCCGGAGTTCTGGCAGCAGACAGGCGGCCACATTGATGGATTTATCTGCGCTGTCGGTTCAGGTGGCACACTTGCCGGGACATCACGCTATCTAAGGGAACAGAACCCCGGTATTGTGATTGGCATCGCCGATCCGATGGGGTCTGCTTTATTTAATTATTACACAAATGGAGAGTTAAAGGCTGAGGGCGGTTCGGTATCAGAAGGGATCGGACAGGGGCGGATCACTGCCAATCTGGAGGGGGTGAATATAGATATGCCTGTACAGATCAGTGACCAGCAAGCCCTGCCGATCTTGTATGATCTGCTTGAAAAAGAAGGGTTGCTGCTTGGCGGCTCCAGCGCAATTAATGTTGCCGGCGCTTATGAGATGGCAAAGGCACTGGGGCCGGGTCATGTTATCTGCACCATTTTGTGTGACTCAGGCCAGCGTTATCAGTCAAAAATATGGAACCCTGATTTTCTGCGGGAAAAGAACCTGCCTGTTCCCCATTGGCTGGACTGAGAAAGGGATTATGTGATGCAGACAACAATCGTATCAGCACAATGGCTGAAAGAGCAGAAAAGCAGCGCTGTTAAAATCCTTGATGCCACCTATTTCCTGCCCGTCATGGGTCGTGACGGGCGGGCCGAGTTTTTGCAGGCGCATATCCCAGATGCCCAGTTTTTTGATATTGACGGTATCAGGGATGAAACCAGCTCTCTGCCGCATATGATCCCCTCAGCAGAATATTTCCAGTCAGCCATGCGCGCGCTCGGACTCTGTAATACTGACCAGATTGTTGTTTATGATAATTCACCTTTTTTGTCAGCGGCGCGTGCTTGGTGGATGCTGCGCCTTTTCGGGCATGAGGCTGTGGCCGTTCTCAATGGCGGACTTGCTGCATGGCAGGCTACAGGCGGAACGCTGACAGACAGGCTGGAGAGCCCCCGCAAGGGAAATTTCACTGCCAGGAACGCAGTCGGGGCAGATGTTATCCTGTTTGAGGAGCTACGCCGCAATGTGCGGGACGGCACAGCCGGCCAGATTATTGATGCGCGCGCAGCAGAGCGGTTTTATGGACGCGCGCCAGAGCCGCGTGCGGGTCTGCGTTCCGGCCATATTCCAGGTTCACTCAATCTGCCGATAGCAGAGATTCTGAACAGTCAGACAGGCGAGTTGAAAGGCAGCGAAGAACTGACAGCCCTGTTTCACGATGCTGGTTTTGACATGGATGCCCCGGCTGTGACCAGCTGCGGGTCTGGTGTCACAGCCGCGGGGCTGACGCTGGCACTGGCTGTATTGGGTAAAACAGACATCCGGCTTTATGACGGTTCATGGTCTGAATGGGGTGCCTCTGACGCCCCGCTTGAGACAGAATGAAAATGGGAAATCAATGATCCAGTATTTGGCTCAGGAATAATTTTGTTCTTTCTGACTGCGGATTATTGAAAAAGGCCTCAGGCTCATTCTGTTCAACAATCTGTCCCTCATCCATAAAAATCACGCGGTTCGCAACCTTGCGCGCGAAGCCCATCTCATGAGTCACACAAATCATGGACATGCCGTCTTCGGCCAGCTCAACCATCGTATCAAGAACTTCTTTTATCATTTCTGGATCAAGCGCTGATGTCGGCTCGTCAAACAGCATCAGCTTGGGTTCCATGCATAAAGACCGGGCAATCGCCACCCGCTGTTGCTGCCCGCCAGAAAGCTGGCCTGGATATTTATTTGCCTGTTCTGGAATTTTAACACGCTCCAAATAGGTCATGGCAATTTCCTCTGCCTGTGCCTTGGGCATTTTGCGTACCCAAATCGGGGCCAGCGTGCAATTTTCAAGGATGGTCAGATGCGGAAACAGATTAAAATGCTGAAACACCATGCCAACATCGCGCCTGATCTCATCAATGTTTTTCAGATCATTGTTCAGCTCAATACCCTGTACATGGATATTACCGGCCTGATGCTCTTCCAACCGGTTCAAACAACGGATAAGCGTTGACTTGCCAGAGCCAGACGGGCCACAGATAACAATCC
>JAYPEG010000013.1:3109-28580 GCA_038125645.1 Alphaproteobacteria bacterium | reverse complement strand
TCCGTTCTCCTTAGTGAACAGTCAGATTGATATCACGCAATACAAGAAAACTGCCATACCATTTATTAACAGCCTCCATGCTGATCATGACTTCATCACTGATGGAATGGTTTTGCGTTGCTTTTTCTGCCATTTTTTAACTCCGCATCTGCGCGCCTGACCATGGTTAATGTTTGCGCGATGTGCTCAGCTTCTTTTCCATAAAGATTGAGTAGCGTGACATGCCAAAACAGAACACGAAGAACAGTACCGCTACATAAATATACATTGTCAGTGCCTGTACAGGCGATGACCAGGCCGCATCAGCGATTGCTGACTGCCCAGCCCCCAACAGATCAAAAATACCGACAATAGAGACCAGGGTTGTATCCTTGAACAGGCCGATAAAAGTATTCACAATTCCTGGTATAACATGGGTCAGTGCTTGCGGCAGGATGATAAGGCGCATCATCTGCCAATAAGACAGGCCCATTGCCTGTGCCCCCTCATACTGGCCCTTGTCAATCGCCTGAAGCCCGCCCCTGATAACTTCTGCCATATAGGCGGCCGAGAACAGCATCACCCCGACAAGCGCCCGCAAAAGATTGTCAAAATTAACGCCTTCCGGCATGAACAGGGGCAGCATAACAGAGGCCATGAACAAGACAGTGATCAAGGGCACACCGCGCCAGAACTCAATAAAGACCGTGGACAAAAGCCGCGCAATCGGCATTTCAGAACGCCGGCCAAGTGCCAGCAATATTCCCAGCGGCAGAGAGGCCACAATCCCTGTAATCGCCACAACCAGCGTTATCAGCAATCCCCCCCAGTCGCGGGTGTCAACCGGCACCAGCCCAAAATCTGCCGCACCTATCGCGCGCACCGCATTATAGATGACAAACAGCCAGCCAGTAATGCCTATCAGTTGGGAAAATTCCGCTATATTGCGGCCCAGATAGCCTTTTTTGCCCATACGGCCAACAGTGATGACAGCCAGCCCTGCCACCAGCCAGGTGCCAACAGATACGAGCGGTGTGTCACTGTTACCGCCAGTCAACATAATAAAGGCGAATAAAGGATAAATTGTCAGCATTGCCGCGCCGACATAACGGCGCCATGGCAGCGGTTCTATCAATACATAAACAAGGCCGACAAGGCCGAGTGCCGCGCTGAGATTAACCCGCCACAATTCTTCTGACGGATAGGGGCCGTAAATAATAAATTTCTGTTTTGCCCAGACAAAGGGCCAGCAGGCACCATGCCATCCAGCTGGCAAGCCCCCGCCCTGTTCTGTTGTCCAGCAAGCCTCACGCTTCAGGCCGTCCGGGTCAGACCAGACAGCAGAAAAAACAGCAAAATCAAGCAGTGCATAGATCTGTGCAAACCCAAAATAGAGCAGTCCCAGAGACAGCAGGGCTGTCAGGCCAGAACGCAGCATCGCCCCAGCAGAGCTGAAATCAGCCATACTGGAGAAAATATTATGCCAGAGCCAGCCGGTGAACCCCGCCTCTGTTGCCGGCGGTGGCAGCACAGGGGCATCGGATTGGCGCACAAACGCTATATCAGTCGATTTTGCCTTGTCAGCCATATCAACGCTCCACCAGCTTCACGCGCGCATTAAACCAGTTCATAAACGCAGCTGTCAGCAATGAGAATGTCAGATAAACAGCCATCATCATCACAATCATTTCTATCTCCTTGCCGACCTGATTGAGCGCGGTACCAGCAAAAATTGAGACAAGCTCAGGATAGGCGATCGCCACAGCAAGCGATGAATTTTTTGTTAAATTAAGATATTGGGATGTCAGCGGCGGTATAATTACACGCAAGGCCTGGGGAATGATCACCAGGCGCAATGTTATGCCCGGGCGCAGGCCAAGCGAATAGGATGCCTCTGCCTGACCCTTGGCAATCGCCAGAATACCAGCCCGCACAATCTCTGCAATAAAGGCAGCTGTGTAAAGGGTCAGTGCCAGCCATACCGCGATTAATTCCGGCACCAGTGCCATACCGCTGCCAACCTGAAAGCCGCGCCGCAATACCGCACCTGTGTCCTTATATACCGGGTAAGACCAGTCCAGCGGCTGACCGCTGATAAAATAACTCAGTAAAGTGCCGAGAATAACCAAGGCTGTTCCTGCCCAGAAGACAGGAAGGCGCTGGCCTGTCAGCTGCTGGCGTTTTTCAGCCCATTTGGACAGGGCGAAAGCAGCGCAGACAAGCAGGACAAAACAGATAAATACAAGACCAAGTCCATTCTGGGCCAGAGGTGCCGGCAGATAAAGGCCGGTAATATTAATGCCGGCAATGCCGGGTATGATTTCCAGCTGGCTGCGCCGGTCAGGCAATGCCCGCAACACGGCAAAGTACCAGAAAAACAACTGCAAAAGCAGTGGGATATTCCTCAGCACCTCTATATAAATTGTGGCAAATCCCTTGATAACCAGATTGCTGGACAGGCGCATTATCCCAACAGAGAAACCAAGTATTGTCGCTGCGACAATGCCCAGAATTGCAACAATAAATGTGTTGATAATACCGATAAAATAAACATCAAGATAGGTTGAACTTCCTACATCATACTCCATCACCCAGGTACCCAGGGTGGCGCTGATCTGAAAGCCCGATGTTTTTGTTAAGAAACCAAAACCAAGAGATTTGCCCTGATCGGCCAAATTATCAAGCGTGTTGTTGCCCAGCCACCAGACCCCAAACGCAAGCCCGACAATCATCAGGCCCTGGAAAACAAGGTTCCGTATTCGCCGGTCATAGATAAAAGAATGTGATTTAGACATGACCGTCCCATTTTATAAATCAATCACACATAAATGACTTAAGGCCGTTCAAAACAAAACGGCGCCCGACATAAAATCAGGCGCCGCTTGTATCTTTTGTTTAGCGGATAGGGGCTGCGTACAGAATACCGCCCTGGTTCCACAGTGCATTTACGCCGCGATCCAGCTTCAGCGGTGTGTTCGGACCAACATTACGCTCATAGCTTTCAGCATAGTTACCAACCTGACGAATTATCTGGTAGGCCCAGTCATTTGCCAGGCCAAGTTCTTCACCAAACTTACCTTCTTTGCCGATAAAGCGAGCTCCAGCAGGTGTGGTCTCATTATAAGTCATCTTGTTGATGTTCTCTGAACTGATTCCCATTTCTTCTGCGTTGATCATTGCATTCAGTGACCAGCGCACAATGTTGAACCATTGGTCATCGCCCTGACGGACAACCGGTCCAAGGGGCTCTTTAGAAATGATTTCAGGAAGGACAACATGAGAATCTGGAGCTGTAAGCTTGCCACGTTGAGCAGCCAGGCCAGAACGGTCGGTAGTGTAGACATCACAGCGGCCAGCATCATAAGCGGCGACAACCTCGTCAGCCTTTTCAAAAGCTACCAGGTTGAAAGACATGCCGTTTGCACGAAAATAGTCAGTGATATTCAGCTCAGTTGTTGTGCCAGTATTTGTGCAAATATTAGCACCATCAAGCTCAGTCGCAGATTTTACGCCAAGTGCAGTTGGCACCATCATGCCCTGACCGTCATAATAGTTTACGCCAGCAAAGTTCAGCCCCAGTTGGGTGTCACGTGTCATTGTCCAAGTCGTGTTACGTGACAGAATGTCAATCTCACCTGATGACAATGCTGTGAAGCGCTGTTTGGCTGACAAAGGTGTATATTTAACCTTGCTAGCATCACCAAATACAGCTGCGGCTACGGCGCGACAAAGATCAACGTCCAATCCTGTCCAATTGCCTTTATCATCTGGGTTTGAGAACCCAGGCAGGCCCTGGCTGACACCACACTGAATAAAGCCTTTGGCACGAACATCCTCGAGCGTGCCAGCCTGCGCTACTGAGGCAGCAAGAAGAGCCGCACCAGCAATAAGTAAAGAAAACTTTTTCATTTTTTCGTTCCCTGAATTGTGTATAGTTTCAATCGCCCCTCCAAAAAGTAGCGGCGATCACGCAATTCAGTATGATCATTTTTACCTAAAAGAACAGGTTTAAATTTTAAATCCAGATGATTTTTGGGTAATCTGATTACATAATTATCAAAAATCATCTATTTTTATAGAATTGAGAAAGATGACAAAAAACAAAAACCATATCGACACTGAGCTGGGACATCTTGGGCTGAGCCCGGATGAGAATTTTGGCATTCCCAACCCACCTGTCTATAAAACCTCAACGATATTATCCTCATCGATGGCCCAGCATCGCGGCGACCTGCCAAAACGATACAGCTACGGGCGCACAGGCACACCGACATCAGAAGCATTTGAACAGGCTATCGCAGCCCTCTACGGCGCAGAGAGCTGCATTACCGCCCCATCTGGGCTGGCAGCGATCACAACCGCCCTCCTTGCTGTCCTGAAGACCGGCGATCATGCGCTGTTCCCTGACTCTCTATATGGCTCATCACGCCGTTTTGTTACAGCCACACTGAGCCAATTCGGCATTGACAGTCATTTCTATCCGCCACGCATCAATGCCGGAATCACTGACTATATACGACCTGAATCAGCGCTTATATTCATGGAATCCCCAGGATCACTGACTTTTGAGCTTCAGGACATTCCGGCGATAACAGCCATTGCACGCAGACATAATATTGTCACCATGGCCGACAACACATGGGGCACAGCCCTGCATTATCCCGTACTGGAAATGGGTGTTGATGTTGTGGTAGAGGCCGCAACAAAATATATCTGCGGTCATTCTGACATCAGCCTCGGCATTGCAGCTGCCAGCGGGGATGCGGGAAAAAAGCTAAAATCGGCAGCCCGGAATCTGGGTATCTGTGCTGGGCCTGAGGAACTTTATACAGCCCTGCGCGGTCTGCGGACACTGCGTCTGCGCCTTGAACAATCAGCACAAAACGGTTTGATGCTGGCTGAACAGCTTTCACAGCACAGCTTAGTGGCAGAGGTGCTGCACCCTGCCATTTCCACAAGCCCCGACCATGCTCTTTATCACCGTGATTTTAGCGGCCCCTGCGGTTTATTTGGCTTTGTCCTAGACGCCGGCATTACGCAGAAGGCACTCGATGAGGCGGTTGAAAGCATGGAAATTTTTGCCATTGGTGACAGCTGGGGCGGCTATGAAAGCCTGATAAAACAAGCCCATCTGACACCTACCCTCAGGCAGTTTGAGCCGCAGCATAAAAAGGGGCATCTGCTTCGCCTTTATGCCGGTCTGGAACATGGCGGAGATCTCTGGCGTGATGTCGCGGCCATGCTGGGCCGGCTTGGCTGAGGGTCCGCAGGCGCGGCAGTGCCCTGTTACAGCGCCTGCCTCTGAACAGCCTTTAAACCTGCAGCATATGGGGGCAGTTAGTGCCTCCTCTCCGGGGCGTATCCCCCTATTCAGCCGCCCTCATTAAAGTCACGGCCATTGTGCTAGGCTTGCAAGCAGGGAATTTGATTTATCGCGCATATCTGCAGCCAGAGACAAGCTACCGCAGTTAGTTAATTTTTGAAAATCTTTCCGGGGTTCATAATGCCGTTCGGATCAATGGTTGATTTAATCATCATCATCACATCCACGCCTGCGCCATGTTCCTCACGCAGATAATCCAACTTGCCCTGACCGATACCATGCTCGCCTGTACAAGTGCCGCCCATCGCAATCGCCCGGCTTGACAGCCGCTTGGTAAACGCTGAGATTTTTTTCTGCATCTCACTGTCATCTGGCAGACACATTGGCATACAGTGAAAATTGCCGTCCCCGACATGACCGACAATCGGCGATATCAGCCCCGTGTCAATGATGTCCTTTCTGGTTTCCTCAACACATTCTGCCAGCCGTGATATCGGCACGCACACATCCGTTGAGGCACCCACCGCCCCCGGCATAGTCGAAAGCGAGGCAAAATAGGCATCATGGCGGGCCTTCCAGAGCTTTTTGCGCGCCGCCTCGTCGCTCGTCCAGACAAATTCATAGTCAGTATAGTCAGCAGCAATCATCTTAAACAGTTCTGTCTGCTCGGCCACACCGGCCTCTGAGCCGTGAAATTCAAGCAAGAGCAGAGGTGTTTCAGGCAGATCAAGCCCGGAATAGCTGTTACAGGCGCGCACCTGCACCTCATCCAGTAATTCTATTCTGGCAACAGGTATTCCATATTGAATAACATTGATAACAGCATTACAAGCAGCCTCAATAGACGGAAAAGAACAGGTGCCGCCAGCTATCACCTCTGGTATGCCGTAAAGTTTTACCGTCAGTTCTGTAATAACGCCAAGCGTTCCTTCTGATCCGATCAAAAGACGCGTCAGATCATAACCGGCTGATGATTTTTTTGCCCGGCCACCGGTGCGGATAATGCGCCCGTCAGGCAAAACTGCCTCCAGCCCCAGAATGTTATCCTTCATGGTGCCGTAGCGCACTGCATTGGTACCAGAGGCCCTCGTCGCTGCCATGCCGCCCAAAGAGGCATTGGCCCCGGGATCAATGGGAAAGAACAATCCCGTATCACGCAGATATTCATTCAGGGCCTCGCGCGTGACACCGGGTTGAATAACAACATCCAGATCCTCTGCGTTAACTTTAATAATTTTGTCCAATCCGTTCATATCTATGCATATACCGCCATGTGGAGCATTGACATGCCCTTCAAGGGAAGAGCCAACGCCAAAGGCGACAACAGGACAATTATGTTCATTGCATGTATGCAGTATGTCAGAGACATCCTGAGTGGACTGGGCAAATATGACAGCATCAGGTAGCTGCTGGGGAATACGCGAGGTGGTATGGCTGTGGTGCGAGCGCACAGCCTGTGCTGTGGACAGCCTGTCTCCGTATCTCTGTTTCAAGATGGCAATGGTTTTCTCTATATTGGCCTTGTCAAACATCTGCTGTGCTGTCCCCATATTTGTACGGTTCTGATACCATTATACTTATCAGAGTTAAGGATAACTGCAAGCGCCCCGTGACCGGTTATTTCTGCGCTCCGGACAGGTTTTCAGCCTGCATGAAATCAAAATCCACCCCTTCTGGTGCCTGCAGGATATGCGTGTGAAACAGGCGGGCATAACCGCGTCCAGCCGGATGGCTGACGGGCTGCCAGTTTTTCCGCCGTTCAGCGAGCTCATCATCACTGACCATCAACTCCAGCCGCCGGTCAGGCACATTTAGTGAGATTCTGTCCCCTGTCTTTACCAGGCCAAGCGTGCCGCCAGCTGCCGCCTCTGGTGAGACATGCAGAACAATCGTTCCTGATGCGGTGCCGCTCATCCGGCCATCGGAAATCCTGACCATATCCTTTACGCCCTCGCGCGCCAGTTTGCGCGGAATGGGAATCAGCCCTGCCTCTGGCATGCCCGGGGCCCCTTTCGGGCCGATATTCTGTAGAACGAGGATATCATCAGCTGAAACATCCAGTTCCGGGCTGTCAATTCGCTCGGCCAAATCCTGCATATCCTTGAACACTACGGCGCGGCCTTCATGGGTCAGCAGCGCCGGGGTGGCCGCAGACTGTTTGATAATTGCCCCGTCCGGTGCCAGATTGCCATAAAGCACCGCCAGCCCACCCTCAGCAAAGACAGGGTTATCAAGGGGTCTGACAATATCCTGGGGCCAGTCAGGTTTAAGCCTGTCAATCTCTGCCCCCAGCGTCTGTCCGCTAACAGTCACAGCACTGTCATCAATATAATCACGAAGAACATCAAGAATACGCACCAGCCCGCCTGCTGCATGCAAATCTTCCATATATCCAATTCCCGACGGCTTCAGATCAACAATCACCGGGGTCTGACGGGCCAGCTTATCCAGCCGGTCGAGAGACAGGTTGATGCCCAGCCGCCCGGCCATCGCTGTCAGATGAATGATCCCATTTGTCGAACCGCCAACAGCCAGCAGAATTCTCAGCGCATTGTCAAATGAAGCCCGGGTAAGAAAATCAGACGGCTTTCTGCCGGTGCGCGCCAGATCCGCAGCGATGGTTCCTGTGGCCTCTGCAATACGGCGGCGGTCAGCAGACACAGCTGGTGCCGCCGCCCCGTCAATCGGCATCATACCCAATGCAGCTGTGACGAGCGCCATCGTGCTGGCTGTACCCATTACACCGCAGGTGCCAATCGTCGGCACCAGTGCATTATTGGCATCAGCAATGGCATCAGCATCAAGCCGACCGGCCCTGAAATCAGCCCAGAGGCGCCGGCAGTCAGTACAGGCACCGACACGCTGGCCCCGGAAACTGCCTGTGCTCATAGGGCCGGTAACCAGCTGGATACAGGGTATGTCTGCGCTGAAGGCACCCATAAGCTGGGCCGGTACAGTCTTGTCACAGCCACCGATCAGCACCACGCTGTCCAGAGGCAGGGCCCGCAGCATCTCTTCTGTATCCATGGCCATCAGATTGCGCAGATACATTGAAGTGGGATAGGAAAATGCCTCATGCAGGCTGACAGTCGGAAAAGCCATGGGCAACGCGCCCGAGGCCTCAATCCCAGCTTTCACCCGTGCGATCAAATCCGGCATATTGCCATGACAGGGGTTGAAATCGCTGCCGGTATCAATGATGCCAACCACCGGGCGTTCAAGGGCCTCGTCACTGTATCCCATGCCCTTGATGAAACTTTTTCTCAGAAACAGGGCAAAGTCATCATCGCCGTAGCGGGTCAGCCCCTTTCGCATTCCGCACGTCTGTCTGTTTTCCGGTTTTGTCATTACCCCCCCCTCGAATCTAAACGGCAAACTGTTATTTTTGCTCAAGGGCCCGATTGGCAATGAACACAGGTAACAGGCCAGCACACACAATCATCAATGCCGGCAAGGCAGCGATTTCCAGCATCTCATCCTTTGCATATTGATACGTATAAGTGGCAAAAGTTTCAAAGGAAAAAGGCCGTAATAACAATGTTATGGGCAACTCTTTCATAATATCAACAAAAACCAGCAGCCCGCCGGCAATAACAGACGGGCGCAGCAATGGCAGTATGACAAGCCGCATGGTGGCAAAAAAGCCATACCCCATAATCAGACCGGACTCCATCATATGCGGGGGCATACGCTTTATGCCAGTGCTGAGAGCGCCGTATCCGACAGCCTGGAATCTGACCATCAGACCAAACAGCAGCACGGCAAAGCTGCCGACAAACACTGGGCCGGACAGCCAATAGACCGCCAACTGGTCAATCATACCTGTAAATCCAAGGACACCGATGGCCAATATGGTGCCGGGGAACGCATAGCCGGCTGCGGCCGCCCCGGCCATGACAAACCCGGCACGCCCAGAGCGGTAATGTGCCAGCAGCACAGATATCAGTGCGACAATCATCACAAGAACACATCCCGTGCCAGCAAGCAGAAACGACTGTTCAGCAAGCACCGGCAGTTCTGGAACAAAGGCAAGTGACGTATTTGTGATTATCAAATGAACAAGGATGGCAACAGGAAGTATAAATCCGGAAAAAACGGGAACGGCACAGGCAATGAATGCCGCCCCCGCCCTACTGCCATATAGACGCACGACAGGCACCCCGCTGGCACCGGCCCCGCTGTTCTGGAATGAACGCCGGGAACGGGCAAAAATTTCCATCATTAACAGCAGGCCAATCAGCACAAAGGCACACAGGGCCAGCTGGGCTGCTGCGGCCATACTGTTCATTCCCAGCCAGACATTGAAAATGCCAAGTGTCAGTGTTTCCAGAGCAAAATAATCAACTGTTCCGAAGTCAGACACCACCTCCATCAGCACCAGTGACAGACCTGCCACAATAGCTGGCCTGGCAAGTGGCAGGGCAACGCTGAAGAATACATTATGTCCGCCAAGCTCAGCCACCTCAAACAGGGCCCGCGCTGTCTGGCGAAAGGCTGTGCGCGCCAGCAGGTAAATATAGGGATACAGGACGCTGGCCATGACAATAACAGCACCGCCGAATGAGCGTATGTCAAAAAACCAGTAATCCCGCCCTGTCTGCCAGCCGAATAATTCGCGCAGCAAGCCCTGAACCGGTCCGGCATACTCAAAAAAATCAGTATAGCTGTAGGCAATAATATAAGCCGGCATAGCTGCTGGCAGGACAAGCAGCCATTCAAAGGCGCCGACACCAAAAAAATGATACCGGCTGACTATCCATGCTGTTATAACCCCCATAAAGGCCGCCAACAGGCCAACACCGGCCATCAGCCACAGCGTATTCGCAACATATCTGGGTAAAACCGTTTGCAGTAAATGCGGCATCAGGTCATTTGTATCACCAAATGCGGTTGCCACGATTGCGCCGATAGGCGCCAGCAAAATAAGGCTGATGACAAATAACAGCGGATGAACAGACCTGCCGGGCGGACGCGCGCGCGCGCGAATTCCGCCTAACAGCGCTGTTTTGTCATCTGACAGGGCCGCCATAAAAATCTTCACTCCGCTTCAGATAAAGTCCGCCTTCACCCCAGAAAAGGCCAATCCGTGCAAATTGATGCCCGCTGGAAACTGACAGGATGTTTATTTGTAAATAATAATCATTCGCATTGGCAAAACTAATGCCCGCCTGCCCCCTATGGCAACAATTATTTCCCGTCCGCTTCCCAGAATATGTCATTCAGGCATTTTCCGGCGGCTGACCGGCATATGACCGGCGGCTGACCGGCATATGAATAGAGTTCACAGATATCCAGTTTTCTGACACTGTCATTCTAGGACAGGAAAAAAAAGGGGAATAAATTATGGTATCTGAACTGATTTTAGGTGGCTTTATGGCTTGCATCTTTATGGACAGCTTTCAGCGTTTGCTCTTTCTTGTCTTTGGACTCGCCCCATCGAACTGGGCACTGGTTGGCAGATGGAGTTACCATGCAGTAACAAGGGGAAGGCTCATCAACCCTGAAATTGATATTTTGCCCGCCATCCGGTCAGAATTACTGCTGGGCTGGCTTGTTCATTATGGGGTTGGTATCGGCTATGCGGCTGTTTATATGATTTTTGCCCGGACGGGCCTGCTGACATACAGCCCCAGCGATGGGGCCATATTTGGCATCGTCTCGGTGATTGTGCCGTGGTTTTTCTTTTTACCGGCGATGGGCAAGGGAATGATGGCCCGCCTGACAGACAATCCGCGTCTGGTCTGTTTTCTGGCCCTTGTCAACCATCTTGTCTTTGGTATTGGGATGGCGTTTGGCTTTCAGCTTGCTGCCTGAAACCGCCTGACTGGCAAGAAACCTACAGCACAGAGAGCAGATCAAGAAGCTGACGTTTAATAAGCTCCAGCTTCTGGCGCAGCTGTCTGTTTTCATCGCGCAGACGCAGCAGCTCGCCCTCTTCTATGTTATTTTCTGATGCCGGTTTGTGCATATTCTCGATTGCAAGATCAGCCTTGCAGCTGTTGTAACGGCTGATCTGCACAGCAGTATTGCCTTCCAGCTGGCATTCATGTGCATGGGTCTTGGTTACCGATAACATTAAAACAAAAATTAAAAAAAATGCTTTTCCCACTGCCCTGCCCCCGGTTTGCCTTAAACTTACATATAGACGGCCGCTACCGTGACCCGGTTCTGTCTTTATGGCAAGGGTATAATACTGAAATAGGGTCTAAAAATTCTTGAAAATATTTGCAAACATGTCGGTTGCTGCCTCTTTCTGGGCAGATTTAGTGACCTCAGCGCGCATGGCCATCATCTCGGCTGTTTTTTCTATATGATCAAAGGACAGTGACTGCCGCTCTGCTGCTTTTAAGTCGTTTGTCTGTCTGCTGGCACGCGTCAGCAAATCGATGGTCTGCGTGACCCCTGCTGCTGTGTCATCAAGAACGTTGCGCTGCCTTTCAAGCTGACTGACCGCTTCATCCAATTTGCTGAGAGCGAGCTGCTTGCGCTCAGCTGTATCATTCTTCCCATCGGGTTTTGCCATTTCAACACCACGGGCCCGGGCATTTTCAGCTGAAAAACCGCCAGCGGTGAGTTCACTGAATTTTCCAGCCTCTGCCCATAATTCATTCAGCTGTGCCTGATGCTGTTTCCTGTCTGAATCCCCTAAATCAGGCAGAGTCATCCTGCGGGCGACAGACCGGATTTTATGCACCAGGGACAGCAATTCACCGGTTTGGGACTGGGTTTCTTGTATCAGGGACGTCGCACGCGAGGCATATTGAATAGCAAGCGACAGGGATTTCAGTTCTGCATCTCTTCCCCCCAATGATGTTGAGATATAAACCTGTTCAGAACGGCTGCGCGAGCGCATATAGGCAGACACACGTTCAGGCAGGCGCATGAGGCGCGCATCAGGACGTTCCGTTGCCTGTTGCGGCAGAGGCACAATTACATGCGCCTGCGGTCTGTCTGGCGGTTGTGTCATAAACCCTGGCTTCCACGCTGATGAAAAATATAACCTGTCTTACAACGTCCTATAACGACACAGATTCACTTGATTTTAGGAATATTTAAAAATTTTTTTTTATCTAAATTTTACAATTAATTAAATGATACTCTTTTATCATTTAATTAATATAAGCGACATTTATCCCCAGTTCTGTGGTGATTTGCGATGGATTGAGGGCCGGCACGCCGCTAAATGCTGACATACCAGCCGCCGCACAGCGCCCCTCCCCCCGTGTTGGAAATCTTTGCCTGGAAAATTACCGACCATCGATACCGTTGCCCCTGTCCATCTGCAGGCTGGCATAGGGGCTGCACAGCATCTATGACATCACCGGGCCCCAGATAGGGCCAAGGCAGCTGTGCGGCCCATCAGGGCTAGGCTACGGCTTATCTCTTTGCAAAGGGGCAAAAAATGCTGTTACTATGCTGGTGCAGGGACAGACAGGCCTTTGTGAAAGACAGTTCTTCAGAATCAGATGTTGCCAGAGTCATGAGTACAGCAGAACCGCATATCCAGAATTACACGGGCATGAATAAAGTCCTGTTGGATTCAACAATCGCATTTGCTGTCTACAGTATTTTTTACCTGATTCAGCATTTCATTATTTTTCCTCTTGAGGCAGTTGTTACGACCCAAACAGCTATGGCCAGCTTTTTCTTTCTGCCCCATGCAGCGCGGGTTCTCTCGACTTCTGTAATGGGCTGGCGCTGTGCACCCGGCCTTGTCACAGGACATTTTGCGATGTTTTACCTTCTGCGCGGTGAAATAACAGCACCGGGTGTTTTCATGCATATACTGGTCGGTGGTCTGTGTGCACCTGTGGCGTTTGAGCTTCTGAAAATGCTGCAGGTCAATGCCTCTGCCATCGGTAACAGTACATTACAGTGGAAACATATTGTATTAGCTGGTATCATTGCCTCTGTTATTAACAGTTTTGCTGGGCTCTGGTTTCTTGAGGGGATTGTTCCCGTAGAAAATGTGTTTGCTCTGATCTGGACATTTCTTGTTGGCGATATTCTTGGTCTGATTGGCGTAATGCTGATAATTCCTGCGGTAATGATGGAGCTGTTCTCTTATGAAAAAAAATCTCAATAATCTTGCCAATCTTCTGATGGCATTGATAACAATGCGCAAAGAGCTTCAGCTTGAAGTGGCCACAGAGAGCGAGCTGGCGGTTCTGGCCGCCATTTATGATTTGTCAAACCACGGGAAAACAGATGTGCATATCAGCCTGCTGAAGGATCACCAGCTGGTGCGAAAACTGCCCAAACCCACTTTGTATAATGCATTAAAGGGGTTGGCAGAAAAGGGAGAATGCACACATGTTGGCACGGAACGCTCTGGCTTGTACAGGATTTCCGGCTGAGCAGCTGCTGCAAATAAAAACTGGAACAATATTCTTTGTCAGTCCCGGCCCTTGGAATTAGGGTGTGGGCGTCACAATACTGCAACTGGCATGCTCTCTGCCCCCCGGCTGGCTGTCTACATATTCCTGGCCAAAATCTGCAAACCGGTAAGTAAAGTTCCATTGCGGCGTGGCAAAATCAACCTTCATTGTTCCCCAAACGAGCTTGCCATACCAGTTCTTTTTGCTCATCTGGCATGAAGCGCTGCCACGTCCAAAGGATAATTTCTGTATAGATTTATTTGCCATGAGCTGCAGTCCGGAATTTTCCTGTTCCGGGCACCAGTTCTGCCAGGCTGAGCTGGCTGTTTTCATGCGTATTTGATTGCCAAATATCCCTGTCTCCAGGTCATAACGCACCTGTCCCAAACGTTTGTCATTACATAAAATCTGTGTGTCAGGAAAAATAAAAAATACCGAGATGGCGACAATGACCGGGATAACAATCCCGGCAAGCACACTGAAAATTCTGACATATTTATTCTGAAACATGAAACGCTACCGAAGCTGACCAGCCAACCAAACCAATAAGATACATCTGTGTCTAACACAGCTTTGCATGGATTTGAACCGCACCCCGCCCGCCTGTCGGACAATCACAGGAATCCAATGGCTGGACAGCCTCTTGTTTGGACGCTAACACTAAAGAGCCGCAGATTAAGTAATTTGGAGACAATATGGCCGAGACACCGTCTGACAAGCATGAAAACCGATATGTAAATGATTTGAGACGGATGAGCTATATTGCCGGCGAGACAAAATCTTTACGCACGCAATTACTGCCCTTTGGTCTTGCTGCGGTATTTTTAATTCTTGCCGGTATTTATGGAAATATCAGTCTGCATGTTGCCCCAGAAAACCTGATCATCCTGATTGCCGCCTCGATCATTGGCGGCTACATGGCCCTGAATATCGGCGCCAATGATGTGGCAAACAATATGGGCCCTGCTGTCGGCGGCAAAGTATTGAGCGTGGGCCTGGCCGTTATCATTGCTGCCATCGCTGAAAGCCTTGGGGCCTTGCTGGCTGGCGGTGATGTTGTAAAAACCGTTGCCAAGGGCATTATTGAACCAGGTGACAGCCTGTCAGTACAGGCCTTTACCTGGCTGATGCTGTCTGCCTTGCTGGCAGCAGCATTATGGATAAATCTTGCAACAGCGCTGAACGCGCCTGTATCAACAACCCATTCAATCGTCGGCGGCGTTATGGGGGCTGGCATTGCGGCAGCTGGCCTCGGCGTTGTGAATTGGGCAACCATGTCAAAGATTGCCGCCAGCTGGGTGATATCCCCTGTCCTGGGCGGAATAATAGCGGCGCTTATACTCTATCTAATCAAAAGACTGGTACTCAATCAGACAGACCGGCGGACAGCTGCAAAGAAATGGGTGCCGCTGCTGATTGCCTTTATGGGCGGTGCATTTGCTGCCTATATGGCAATGAAGGGGCTGAAAAAGATATGGAAGCCCGACATGCTCACCATAATTTTATTCTCTGCTTTAATGTTTGCAGCCTTCTGGGCCCTGTCCATTCCCTATGTCAGACAAAGGGCAGACCTGCTCAGCAACCGGAAAAAGGATATTTATACGCTGTTTAATGTGCCGCTTATCTTTGGTGTCACGCTGTTATGTTTTGCCCATGGCGCAAATGACGTCGCCAATGCTGTCGGCCCTTTGGCAGCAATTGTCTCAGTTCTTGCAACAGACACACTTTCTGGCAAAGTGGGGATACCAATATGGGTAATGGTCATAGGCGCGGCCGGTATCGCATTTGGGCTGCTGCTGTTTGGCCCAAAACTGATTACAACCGTAGGCGAGAAAATAACAAGACTGAATGCCCCACGCGCCTATTGTGTAGCACTTGCCTCTGCTGTCACTGTGCTGATTGCCACTACATTTGGCCTGCCAGTCAGTTCAACGCATATCGCGGTCGGCGCGATTTTTGGGGTTGGGTTTCTGCGTGAATATCTGGACAATCCAAACAAAAAGAGGCTGAAGCCCGGTCACAGGCTGAATCAGACCGCAGATGATGCTTTCAATAATATCAGTGTCCGCATGCGGCGCAAGCTGGTGCGGCGGAACTTTGTCTATTCGATTGCGGCGGCATGGATAATTACTGTGCCTGCTTCTGCCGGGCTGTCAGCTTTTGTTTTTTTCGCTCTCCAGCTTTTATTATCCACGGTTTGATACGCTCTATCTGTCTGAACAGGACAGCAAAATCATCTCTGTCAGTGACCTTCCTCACATCATCAAACAGCGCCCAGTGGCGTTCACGCTTATCCTGTTCAGGCCAACTCTCAAATTGTTCTGTGACAAGCAGGGGATAATAGGTAACTGCTACGGTTTCGATTCTCTCATGCCCGCTTTTTCCAATCGCAACAGTGATGGGAAAATCTTTTAAAACCTTGCCTTTTACCCCAGCCTCTTCAAAGGCTTCTCGCAGACACCCTTTTTTGTGGCTCTCATTTTTCAGCAAATCGCCCTTTGGCAGTATCCAGCGTCCGCGCTGCATGGAGGTTACGAATAAAACCGCTATTCTGGCATTCTTTATATCAAAGGGAATCACCCCCACCTTATGCGGCATCTGTATGTGTCCTTTGTATCTGATCAGCCTTTGCGGCGGGTTATCTGTGCCTGCAGCCTTTGGTGAAACGCCTCAACAGTCAATTGTGCATCGAGCGCCTCACGAACGGTGTGGGCCTGTGACTGCGGGGCCAGCCCGCCGCAAGGCGGGTCTGTGTCAAGATTGGTCGGAAAGGCATAGCCTTCTGCGCTTGCGGCGATCGCATAATCAAGTTCAGCTGATGACAGGCTCTGTGTCTGCTGTGCTGACAGTAAAAAGGGGTAGAGTGCTGTAACCATCTTATCACGGTTAACAGCTTCCATGGCCCTGCCAAAGGCTGATGAAATCTGCAGTAAATTGGCCATTCTGTAAATGTCTGAAGAGCGGTTTTCGCCGGCTGCATGCATTACAGCCGGATTAAAAAACAACATATCGCCCTTCTCCAGTTCCAGCTGTACATAATGTTCGGCAAAATAGCGCTGATACTCATCACTGCCGAATTTCAGGTAACCGGGGCCAAATCGCTGCGAGAATGGCAGCAGCTGTGTGGGCCCGCTGTCAACAGGCATATCACAATGGGCAACAGCCCCCTGCAGTGTCAGACAGGGCGACAGGCGGTGGATATGCGCTGGATAGGCATGTGCCTGTTCGCCAGACATAAAGCCCAGATGATAATCACGGTGGGGTTTCTGTGCCGCCCCGCCCGGATTTACCCTGTTTACCTGTGCTGTGAGCTGGTATCCCGGCCCCAGCCAGGCCTCGGCAATCAATGCGATTGAGGGGCTGGCATAATAAGAAAGAAAATTTTCCGGATCAGCCAGACAGTGTTTTTCAAGAGCATTCCAGATACGGTCATTGGCCCCGGGCGTTGCAAAATGATCAGACCGGCCCGTGCAAGCTGTTTTTTCCTGTTCGATTATGCGGGTAAAAATCTGTGTAGCCCGGTCAGTCACCTTTGTGTCAGCAATCCCCTGTCTGACAGCAATTATCCCTGCCCCGTCCAGCAGAATTTCTCCCCACTCCCGCTGCAGCTCATAACGCGCAGCTGGTCTGTTCAGTATCTTTTGGATGTCCGGGCCTGAATAAACAGGGATATTTTTCTCAACAGCAGCAGCAAACCCAAGCGCATTGATGTCTGTGCTGTCATTCAGCAATGCAACAAAATGGTCAAAACCCTCATCAGGAGTGACCGGTCTGTGCGGACGCATTTCATTATCAGCCACCATTGTCATAAAATGACTATACCCGGCCTGAGAATAAAAAAAAGGGTAAAAACCGCATTACACAGCCATTACCCTGTTCAGCATGTTTTCAGCCAGCGGCCCTGCGCTGGCCCAGCAGAATTAGTCCTGGTCACCGCCAAAGCCGATTTTGAAACCGGCAAAAGCAAGCCCGACATCCTCATTATCATAGGTAAAATGGTCATAACCGATAGAAAATGATACATTACTGCCAACCTCATAATCGAGGCTGATACCATACATTGGGTCTACCCCGTCATCAGTCAGGTCTGCTGCGGCAGTTGCCGATGAAAGAGTCATCTTTGTATCCCATGAATGCACACCAACTTTCAGATTGACTGACAGTCTGTCCTGGATTTCCATTGGATAGACTACAGCCAGGCCGACTGAATCAGCGTTCAGATCGATCTCACCGGTGGATGTATAGGTATAGGTGGTTGTGTTATAGACAAATGTGTTGCCTGTTGTGCCACTGAATGATGCATTACCGCCGTCAAAATAAAACACTTCGGCATTTAACTTGTCATTTATCTGCGTGCCAAGAGACAGATAATAACCATTATCCTCATCATCAAAAGTGGCCCCGGTTAGAGTGCCTGTATTTGTATCAAATGAAGCATTGCCGTAATGGGCGCGGAAATATGCCTCAGCTGAGGCTGTACTGACAGTCAGCACCATCAGTGATAATATTGAGATTATTAACTTCATCGGTTCTTCCTGTGTGTCTTAATCAGAAAACTCACGCAATAATACTGTTAAAATCATAAATGACAAGAAGTTAAAAAAATAATTTCTTCCTGTCCATTTAAATTTTCCTAATTTTCAGGATAAGGTTCTTATTTGTATAAATTTTTCTTTAGCCTTATGATAGGAATTGTGAAGAGGGGAAAAAATATGAAAATAATTACAGGGTTAACTTTAGGTCTTTTGCTGATATCTTCATTTCCGGCAAAATCTGAAGAGTTCTCATTCGGCGTCTCAGGCGGGCTGTCATTTGCGGATGTAGGCGATTATGCCGGTGACGTGGCCCAGACAATCGCCAATGCCACAGGCAGCACAACAACCTATTCCTATGATCGCGGCACATGGGCGGGGCGCCTGTTCGGTTCATACAGCCATGGTGAGTCCCTCAGCCTTGAGGTTGGGTATTTTATCACCGGTGATATTGATATTGAATATAGCATAACCGGTGCCTCTGCCACAGAGGCCTTCAGTGGTCATGGCCTTGATGCTGCCCTGCGATACAAATTTCCAGACAGTAAATTTTTTATCAAGGGCGGGGCGCATAAATCAACGCTCAGCTATGCCTCATCCATTACTATTGGTGGCACAAGGGTTAATCTGGGCACGATCGATACAGACGGTACCGGCGCCCTTGGCGGCATTGGCATCGAAACCAGTCAGGAAAACGGCAGTTCAACCATCTTTGGCTATGATTTCTATGCGTCTGTTGGCGGCATTGACAACTCAGATTTCGGTTATCTTTATTACGGGGTGATTTTCTGATCCAGTCGGGCAAGAAACAGCCCCGTTTAAGCAGGGCACCCGCCTGTAACCAAGGCAGACACAAAGCCGCACCTCAGAAATATGCACAATTTCAGCAGGGCGCCCAGACAGGCGCTGCAGTAAGGGGCTACAGTAAGGGGCTGTTAGCAACAGGCCGCTTGTGTTGCATGCATGACTGCTTCATGGGTCGGGAATTTTTCTTTAAAAAACTATAAAACAATAGTTTTATTTAATAACGATGGTGCCGCAAGAGGGAATCGAACCCCCAACTAATCATTACGAATGACCTGTTATACCATTTAACTATTGCGGCTTAACTATTGCAGGGTACCCGTTGCGGTTTTGTCCGGCAAGCGTAGCAAGAACCAGCAGACCAGCCTCCCTGCCTAATGTCTGCCTCCCTGCCTGATGTCTGCATTTTGTCTGAAACGGGCATTTATACACGTCTCACGGCCCTGTGGCCAGTGCCAAAATCCACCGGTATTATTTAATACACCGGCAGTATTTGATATTGATTGCTGGCTGTGGCCATCTGGCTCTCTTGGCCGGTATTCTGGCTGTCCAGCCTGTTCCCCCATTTGTGTTGAACCAGCCCTTATTCGGCCAGTAACCAGCACCGCCCAAACTGCCTGTCACCGGCTATTCATGAGCGCTCAGATCAACCTCATTTTCCAATGTGCCATCTGTGAAAAAGCGGCGCATATTGTCAAAAACAGCAGCCAGCTTCTGCTCGAGCGCATCGCGTGTACCGGCGGCAATATGGGGCGTCAATATACAGGCTGGATTGCTGAGCAGCGGATTGCCGGGGCGCGGCGGCTCTCCTTCAAACACGTCAAGTGCAGCGCTTTGCAAATGTCCAGAGCGCAGAGCCGCATCAAGCGCTGCCTCGTCAACCAGCCCGCCCCTCGCCGCATTGATAAAAATGGCCCCTTTCTGCATTCTGTGAATAACCTCTGCACTGATAATATTCTTTGTTGAATCCATGAGCGGCAGATGCAGGGTGACAATCTCTGATCTGTCTATCAGCTCATCAAAACTGACTTTCTGCATATTGAGGTGGCGCGCCTCTGTTTCATTCAATGTCACATTCGGATCAACATAAAGACCCGCGCAGCCAAACGGGATAAGCCGTTCAGCGACCAACCGCCCAATCCGTCCCATGCCCACAATGCCGACTGTGCGGCCCTTGAGTTCGCGCGAGCGTGTCCGCAGCTGATTGACCAGCCACTGCCCCTGGCGTAGCTGGGCGTCCGCATAAGCCAGATGCCGGCAGGCGGCCAGCATCAGCATCACTGTATGTTCTGCAACCGAGACAGTGCTGCCAGCAAGTGTGATGGCCAGACGCAGCTCTTTGTGCTTTATCACCTGCCAGTCTGTTGTGTCATGCCAGCCGACGCCCTGATGATGGACAAGCTGCAGATTCCCAGCCGCCTGCAGATGCGCTGCAGACAGCCGGTATGAAGCCACGATAACCGCATCACAGGCAGAAATTTTTTTCAGCCGTTCTGCCTCATCATTGCTTTTCATCAGCAAAAGTTCAAAATCATCACCTGCCGTGCGGCGCAGCAAATCATAAATATCCTCTGGCGCGTGGCTGAGATAAAGAATACGCGGCTTCTTAACTGACATTTTAAAAGACCCTTTCCGGCGTGCGTTCATCCAGCATGCCTCTTTCAATGATAAAAACAGCCAGTGCATTGTTTGTGAAGCAGATTTTTCATTTATTCATTGGCAAAGCCGGTAATTCGCTTATGCTCTATTTATTGTCTGTATTTTAATGATCCGAGGCAGAAAAATCCGGGGAAAAGGATACGTTTTTACCATGTTTAATTTTGAGAATTTTTTTCATGATGATGTAAAGCCGGCAGCAGGGCGTGCCGGTGGCTTTCCGCCATATAATTTTATCGGCGGGCACAATGACCCGGCCTGTGTGCCTGTTGATGAACTGCAAAACTCAGCCATGCGCGTTTTTGAAAAATATGGCCAGCGACTTGCCACTTATAATCTGGGTGATGGCCCTCTGGGTGCGCTGCCTCTGCGCCGGTTTCTTGCGACAAGCCTGAAAGAGCGCGCCGGTATGCGCTGTTCAGAAGATGAGATATTACTTGTTTCAGGTTCGCTGCAGGCCCTTGATCTTGTTAATCAAACCCTGCTGAAACCGGGTGATACAATTATTATGGAAGAATCAACCTATGGCGGGGTGATCAGCCGTTTCCGGCATCTAAAAGTTAACATTATTGGTGTGCCGGTGACTGGCGATGGCATGGATTTGGACAGGCTGGAAGCAGAACTGGAGCAGTTAAAATCAAATAGGGTATGCCCGCGCTATATATACACAATTCCCACTGTTCATAATCCAACCGGAACTGTCATGCCGGTTGCCAACAGAAAGAGAATGCTGGCAATCGCAGCCAGCTATGATGTGCCGATTTTTGAGGATGACTGTTATGCTGACCTGGTGTTTGAGGGCACGCGTCCGCCAACCATCCGCAGTCTTGATGACAGTGGGCGTGTTATATATTGCGGCTCATTTTCAAAGACTGTTGCTCCGGCTTTGCGTGTTGGCTATCTTGTGGCTGACTGGGCGTTTCTGTCCCATGCGCTGAGCTATAAAACAGACGCAGGCTCAGGCGCGCTGGAACAGCTTGTTCTGGCTGATTTCTGTGAAGAGAAATTCAACCGGCATGTCAGCAGTCTCAGCACCCATCTGGCAGAAAAAAGCCGTGCCATGTGTGAGGCTGTTGACAAATATTTCGGCACTGCTGCCAGCTATCATGTCCCGAAAGGCGGCATTTTTATCTGGGTCACACTGGATCCATCTGTTAATACAGCAGAACTGGCCCGCCTGGCTGCTGCTGAGGGCGTGGCAATAAATCCGGGGCCAGAATGGTCACTGGGGGCACAGGCCGGACACCAGATGCGGCTGTGCTTTGGCTATCCTGACATTGACACTATTGATACTGGCGTGAAAAAACTGGCTGAAATCTGCCGCGGGGCCTTTGGTCTGCCAGAAGTAATCGCCAATCAGTAAAATCCTAGCCGGGCCGGCTAGCCGCTGCAGGCGCAGGGCCAGCGTGACAGATGCTGGTAATATCAACTGACGATGCTGCTGGGCGGGGATATACACTGCCAGCCAGGGCTGCAGCTGCCCTCACGCCCCCTCAAGAACCCGGATGTCACGGTCAACTGTGCCCAGCATCGCCAGTGCCGCCTGATAATCACTGCTCTCATAGGCGGCCACAGCAGCAGCAACTGAATCAAACTCAATCACCACTGTACGTTCAGTCAGGCCATTTTCAAATGTGTGCTGGGGAACTGAGCGGACAAGAAAGCGTCCACCTGCTTTTTGCAGGGCCTCAGCGGCTGCCGGGGCATAGGCGGCCAGACAGTCGAGATCAGGCGCACCGCGGTAAACAGATAAAATATAACCTTTTTTCATCTCAATATTCCTGTAACAATGTTATAAAACACCGCCAGCCTAGCTGATAAAGGCTGGCTTTAAAATGCCTTTTCTCATTGCAACCCTATATGTTCATATTTTGGCTGTGCCGGAAAGCCGCTTATGGCTAATTGACAAACCGTGCTTTGTCGCCATAGGCTGAGGGCCACAGTTAGTCTGCCTGACAGTCTGCCTGACAGGGGCACACCCGGCCTGTTCAATACCCGGTCTGTTTTATATTTGGGCTGCTTTACATTTGGGTTGCGTTATAAATATGTTCAAAAGCCCAAATGCATGGATAATAATGCGTGGATAATATAGTTTTTCTGGCTGTAATCTCTGCGGCCTTTTTACATGCTTTCTGGAATTTTCTGGTCAAGGGGAATGATGACAAGGCGATGGCCATGGCAGCAGTGGCCCTTGGCCATGTGCCGTTCTGCCTTGGTGGGCTGGTTCTGTTTGGCCTGCCTCCGACAGACGCGCTGCCAATGATTGTTCTGAGCGCGCTGCTGCATACTGGCTATCAGATATTTTTGATGAATGCATACAGATTTGGCGGTCTGTCACAGATTTATCCCATCGCGCGCGGTCTCTCTCCTCTGCTTCTGTCACTTGCCAGCTTTGCCTTCATGTATGATATGCCGCAGCGCACAGATATTATCGGCATCGCCCTTGTATCAGGGGCGTTGATTGTCTTTGGCATTTTTCAATATAGATTTGATGTTGACGGGCCAAAGGGGCTGGTGCTCGCCTGTCTGACCGGCCTGTTTATCGCCAGCTATTCAATGATTGATGCCATTGGCACCCGGATTGCCGGCAATGCACCTGGCTTTTACGGGGTAATGAGCACGCTGAACGGGCTGTTGATGCTGGTTTATTTCTTGTTCCGACACCGCCCGTCACTGGTTAATCTCAGCAGACATGGCAGGGGGCTGTTCTGGATTGGTGGCGGGGCCTCTTATTTTGCCTATGTGTTTGTGTTATGGGCCTGTCTTCACGCGCCGGTCGCAGTTGTCTCATCCGTGCGTGAGACATCTGTGCTGTTTGCCATGGCTCTGGCTGTTTTCTTTCTTGGCGAAACCCTATCAGTTCTGCGGCTTGCCACCACGCTCGTTATTGTCTGCGGGGTTATATTGCTGCGTCTTGCCTAGTTTATTTTATTCGGACAACCGGGTAGACTACATCACCTCAAGCAAATCAAGCACCATTTTTTTCTGCTCATTAGATTTCATCAACATATCAGATACAGCAGATTCAAGGATCGACAGACGGGCCATCCTGGCCGACTGCGCGGCAAAATCAGCATCAACAATACAGCTCTTTGCCACAGAAACATTCAACAGGCCGCCGGAAAGAAAGGTCATCTTATGGTTAAAGCGGTTCTGGACTGCCCCTAATTTTGCCTGTGCCTCTGTGAGACGCAACAGGGCTGAATGAAAGTTACTGCGTTTATGTTTTTTGGCTATCCCTTCCCGGATAAGCTGGTATGGTCTATTTATGAGATTTAATCCTGTCCTTTTGTCATCAGCACTGCCGCAGACAGCCCTTGCCATAATATTCATGATAACAGCAGGCATAATGGTGACATTCATGCAGGCTGGGGTAAAGCTGCTGAGCAGCGATATACACCCATTTGTGATCGTGTTTTTCAGGGCCTTTTTGGTACTGATCATTCTTGCACCATTTGCCTGGCGCGCCGGCCCGGGCGCGCTCGCCACCTCGTCCTATAAATTACAGTTTGTGCGCGGTCTGATAGGCGGCTCTGGCATGGTCTGCGTGTTTTACGGGCTCAGCCTGGTGCATCTGGCTGAATCAACAACATTGCTGTTCACTGTTCCCATTTTTGCGACCATTTTATCTGTCCTCATCTATCATGAACAGGTTGGTATCCGTCGCTGGGGGGCGATTATTGTCGGCTTTGCGGGCACCTTTATTGTCATGCGCCCTGATATTTCATTGTCGCTGGGTCATATTCTCATCCTTTATGCCGCCTTTGCCTGGGCTATTTCAGTTTTGATTGCAAAAAAGCTGACTGAAAAGGACAGTATTCTGTCTATCACTTTCTGGCAGGCAGCTGGCAGTGTGCCTATTGCCTCTCTCCTCAGCCTGCAGGTTTGGCAATGGCCGCAGGCAATCCAGCTGGCAGAGCTGTTTCTCATTGCAGGACTGGGCACAGCAGGCCATGCGCTGATGTATTCAGCCCTGCGCCGCGGGGATGTCTCATTCATTTTACCGCTTGATTATCTGCGCCTGATCTGGTCAGCAACTATCGGTTTGTTTGTGTTTGGCGATCTGCCGGGTATGAATTTATTTGTCGGCGGTATTATGATCGTTGGTGCCACCAGCTTTATCAGCTATCGTGAATTAACCTTGAAAAGGAGACTCAGCCATGGTGCTGACAGATAAATTTCTGATTTCAAAGGATGTGTTTCAGGGCAGCGTTCTGGTCACTGGGGCCGGTGGCTGTATCGGTGCATGGGCTGTTGCCATCCTCTGGCAGTCAGGCATTGACGTGATTGCAGCGGATCTGTCAGAGGACAGGCGCAGGCTGGCCCTTGTCATGCCGCCTGAGGAGGCCGATGCTGTGACATGGAAGAGCTGTGATGTTACAGATTTTTCAGCTGTGCAGCAGATGGCAGCTGACAATGATGTTCAGGCAATTATTCATCTTGCCGGACTACAGGTTCCGTTTTGTGCTGCCAATCCCGCGCTTGGTGCGCGCGTCAATGTTGAGGGTACAATCAATATTTTGCAAACGGCGCGGGAGCTGGGCATAAAGCGCACTGTCTATGCCTCATCTGTTGCCGCCCTTGCCTTCCCTCCCGGCAGCGGCTTTAAAGAAACCCTCTATGGCGCATATAAATCAGCCAATGAGCAATCCGGCTTTGTTTACTGGGCAGACTGGCAGGTGCCGTCTGTTGGCATTCGCCCCAATGTGGTCTATGGCATCGCCCGCGATCAGGGCATGAGCGCGAAAAATACCTTTGCCATTCAGGTGTATCAATATTACCATCAATTTCTATCTCTA
>JAYPEG010000013.1:0-3099 GCA_038125645.1 Alphaproteobacteria bacterium | reverse complement strand
CGGCTGTTATGAACCGGGCATTTGAGATTCCCTACAGCGGCAATTACAGCTGGCTCTATGCCGGTGAAGCCGCAGCCGCCTTTATCGCCTGTGTCGCCAAGGATGGCGAGGGGGCACAGGTTTTTAACCTGAACGGCAGCTGTGCCCGGCTGGAAGATGGTGTGGCAATCATCAACAGGCTGGCACCCACAGCGCAGATCACCTGTTCTGGTAGCCCTTTTCCCTTTCCCCCTGACCTCAGTGACGCGCCCCTGCGCGCCCATGCTGCGGATTATCCGTCTGTCAGTGTTGAACAGGGCATCACAGATACGTTCAATGCGCTAAAAGCCTTGCAGGATGAAGGGCGTATGCCCGCCTTTCCTGAACAGGGCTGATATCCTGTCTGTATGTCTCTTCCTTGCTGACGGCCAGGTCAGACACAGGCGCTGCTACCCATCCCTTGCCTTTCAGGACAGGCTAGGTTCAGCGCAGTTCTGCTCACGCATAATGAATTTCTGCGACTTTCCAGAACTGGTGATAGGCAATTCTGTCTTAAAACGGATATAGCGGGGCATTTTCTTCTGCGGGCCGGATTTTGAAAAAACCTGACAATTGTTCTGCTGTCAGTACAGCGTGCTGTTTCGTCAACAAACAGAATGACGTGAAATTTAAAAAAAAATTGAGGCTAGAGGTGGCTAAGATCGCTTTGAGAGGATACCGGATGCAAGAATAACACCGGCTGCGACAAACCCAACGCCTACTGCTTTGACGGTTGTAATGTCCTCACCCAGAAAGAACCAGCCGCCCAGCATTGCCAGAACCGGAGTCAACGCCCCAAATGCGGCAGTCTGCGGCGCGCCAAGCTGTTTCACCGCAAAACTGAAGAGCAGCATGGCCATGATAGCGATTACAAAGCTCTGCAGAAAAATCATGACCGCAATATCGCTGAGGCTGGCAGCTGCAAAGCTGACATCACCGGTCAGCAGCAGCGCAGGTGTGGCCAGCACGGCGCCCCAAAATAGCCCGATCACAAGCCCGTGAAGCGGACTTATATGGCTGCGCCGGTAAATTACAGAATAGACAGACCACAGCGATGAGCCGGCAAAGAACAGCAGATAGCCGCGCCAGGCCCCGCTATGTGCACCCAGTAAAATCTGCCACAGCCCAATCATCATGGCCCCGGCAAGGATGAGCACCAGTCCGATACGTGCCCTGCGGCCGGGCACCTCACCTGTCATCACATAGGCCGCAAGGGCTGTCCAGAAAGGCAACATGCCAGGGGCCAGTGCACCCGCATCTGATGCCGGCGCATAATACAGGCCCATAGAGATGAGAAAGGGAAACAGGGCACTGGCCCCAACCATAATCATGGCCGCCCCGAACCATGACAGGCCATGCGGCCATACACCCAGCCTCAGCATGAGAGGGATCATACCAATAGCAGCCGGAACCAGCCTGAGAATGAGCACCTCAGGCACGCTAAAGCTGCCGCTGACGGCATAGCGCGTCCCGAGCAGGAATGAGGCCCAGATGGATACGGTGACAATGGCGGTTATAACCGCAAGAATCCGCAATGTTGATGCCGGCATGCCTATTGCCCTGTTAAAAAAATTAAGGATATCTGACAGATAAAATGAAGAGCGGGGAATGGCAGCGGACAGGTGCCGTACATCTGCCCACCCCCGGTTATTTTGTATATATATATATATATTACACCTGTCTGGGAATAAGACAGGTAAAAATTATCGAAACAGCCAATGCGCTATACAGCCCTGAACTGGCCGCAGAAAACGCCTGTCTGAATGATTTTTTTTTATGTAAAACTGCGGGGCGCGGGAACATCACAATGGCGGCTGGGGTTGCTTCTGGCAGAACCAGGCTGCAGTTAATATCAGATAATGCGACAGGCAGCCATACAGAAAGCCGCACCGCATATAGCTACAGCAGATAGGCCGGTGCGGGCAAAACTGGCCAGACAGCTCATGCACACAGAGGCCCGCCGGAAAGGGCAGCGTGATCCACACAACATTGTTTCATCGATCACGATTTTTTTGTGACATACTAAAAGAGCTTATTTTAATTAAAACTGGCGACTCCGGGAGGACTCGAACCCCCAACCTGCTGATTAGAAGTCAGCTGCTCTATCCAGTTGAGCTACGGAGCCATAAAGGCCGTGAGCCCTCTTTTTGGCATCACAAACCCTGCATGACAAGCCTTTTTGCACAGCCTTTATAGCTTAATCCAAACCAGCGGCTGCCATACTCCCCTTTTTTTAGATGGTGCCCAGGCCCTGCTGGTGCCGTCCAGCCGCATTTTATAGACCCAGACAAACTAAAACAGCCACCAGCCCAGCAACAGGCCGATTACAATTCCCTCGGCAAAGGCTATCCATAAAATCTGGTAATTGGTAAACCCGGTCATCTGCTGCACAATTTCCAGCTTTTTGATATGCCATTCACGCAATTTGCCAATAATCAATTTACCAGACATCAATTTGCCAGACATCAATTTGCCGGCGACCGCAGCAGCTGCGTCCCCATACGCGCCGTTTTGCACAAGGCTGGCCGTTGTGCGCGGCCCTGCTCAATGTGTCCAGCTGCCTACCCGGTCAAAGGCAAAATTATCAGCATAGGCCTTTGGGCGGATGCGTCTTTCGCGCTGCGGGCCAAGCTGATAGTCAATGCCCTTTGCCGTGCAATAGTCAATCGCCGCCTGCCTGTCAGGAAAGCTTAGCCTTATCTGGCGCGCGGTATCTGTTGATGACTGCCAACCCATCAGAGGGTCGGGGCGTGCCGGCGCGCTGCGCGGATACGCAACAATCCAGTGCCCTGTCCTGGCCCGCCCGGACTGCATGGCTGTCTTTGCCGGCTGATAAATTCTGGCTGTGATCTTTTTCATGGCACCTGATATCCCTGATAAGCCCAGCCCGCTGACCGGGCCGTGAAACCGCCAGCAGGTTAGCATAATCCGCCAGCAAGACAAGAGCCAACACACGCTAGCACATCACGCTACACATTTACATGATATTTGCTCTTAGATGATATGCACTTAGATGATATGCACGGGAAAAATGGTCGGAGTGGAGAGATTCGAACTCCCGGCCCTCTGGTCCCAAACCAG
>JAYPEG010000012.1:32885-46742 GCA_038125645.1 Alphaproteobacteria bacterium | reverse complement strand
GTCAATGGCTGACTGGTCTGGATGGCACGGCCAACGGGGTGCGAAACACCGGCACAGCAGATAATCTTCTTTTCAGCGGCGCTTTCCTTGCTAGAATAGGGGGGGGGCTAGAATAGGGGGGACAAGCGAAAGGATGAGAACAGATGAGCCTGTCAGGAAAACCAGAACAGACAGCAGAGCGCCGGGCCTTTTATGAGAAAATAGACAAGGACGGCTTTGCCCCGTTATGGATGGTGATGTCTGATATCATCACGCCAGAGCCTAAGAGCGCCTGTCAGCCCTGTCTGTGGAAATTTGATCTGGCCAAACGTTATCTGATGGAATCAGGCGGTCTGATCACGGCCAAAGAGGCAGAAAGGCGGGTGCTGGTTCTGGAAAACCCGGGTCTGCGCGGTAGCTCGAAAATCACTACCTCTCTTTATGCCGGCCTGCAGCTTGTACTGCCGGGTGAGGTGGCCCCGGCCCATCGCCACAGCCAGACCGCCCTGCGCTTTGTTCTGGACGGTGATGGCGCCCACACAGCGGTGAATGGCGAGCGCACATTGATGCATTACGGTGATTTTGTTATTACGCCGCCGCAGGCCTGGCATGACCATGGCAATCACTCTGATGCGCCGATGGTCTGGCTTGACGGGCTTGATATCCCGATGGCCAGCTTTTTTGATGCGTCCTTCGCTGAGGGGATGAACAGGGATGAACAGCCGATAGCCCGGCGCACCGGTGACAGCCAGGCCCGGTACGGCGCGAATATGCTACCCGTTGATTACAGGGCAAAGGGCCTCTCCTCTCCAATTTTCAATTATCCCTATGAGCGTTCGCGCTCTGCCCTTGAGGTGATGAAACAGCAACAGGAATGGGATCCTTGTCACGGGCTGAAAATGCGTTATATCAATCCGGTCGACGGCGGTGCGGCAATGCCGACAATGTCAGCCTTTTTGCAGCTGTTGCCCAAGGGCTTTGCAACCGCATCCTACCGATCCACTGATGCCACTGTTTTCACTGTTGTTGAGGGGCAGGGGCGCAGCTGTATCGACGGACAGGTTTTTGACTGGCAGGAAAAGGATATCTTTGTTGTGCCCAGCTGGAAACCAATCGTCCATGAAGCAGAATCAGAAAGCGTTCTGTTCAGCTATTCTGACCGTATTGCACAGCAGAAACTGGGCTTCTTTGCAGAGGACAGGGGTAACTGCTGAACAGCACAAAGAGGAGGGACAGGCCATGACATCAGCGGCCGGGCAGACAAAGCGTGATTATGATCTGGTCAGGACACAGGCAGCGGGCGGGCCTGTGCATGGGCTCATCGCACCGAAATGGTATCAGACACAGCTGGATCGCCAGCTGATGAAATCATTGCTGGTGCGTGATGATGCCCCTGCCCTGCGGGATATGGTTATTTACTATGTGCTGATGCTGGCCAGTGCAGGGGCAGCTATGATGCTGATGCCGGGCTGGATTTCGCTGCCCTTTTGGCTGTTATACGGGGTGTTGTATGCCTCTGGTTCTGATGCGCGCTGGCATGAATGCGGGCATGGAACGGCCTTTAGGACGGCCTGGCTGAACCGGCTGTTTTATCATCTGGCCTGTTTTATGATCATCCGCAATCCGGTGACCTGGCGCTGGAGCCATGCCCGCCATCACACTGACACGCTGCTGGTGGGGCGGGATGCAGAAATTGCCGTGATGCTGCCGCCGCAGGCGGTGAAACTGGCGCTCAATATTTTTGGACTGCCTGATATTCTGGACGGGTTCAGGCGTATGGCAGGCCATATAGCCGGGCATATCCAGCCTGATGAGGCCCTGTATGTACCTGTGCATGAACAGCCGAAGATTTTTGCTGTTGCGCGCATCTGGGCAGCCGTCTATCTGGCGGTCATTGCGGCGGCGCTGTATTTCCAGTCGCTGATACCGCTGCTGCTGGTGGGCGGGCCGCGCATTTACGGGTCATGGCATTTTATCATGACTGGCTATCTCCAACATGCGGGCCTGCGTGACAATGTAACAGACCACCGGCTGAATACGCGCACAGTGCTGATGAACCCGTTCAGCCGTTTTTTATATCTGAACATGAATTATCATATTGAACATCATATGTTTCCGATGGTGCCCTATTATCATCTGCCGCGCCTGCACCGTGCTGTGCGCCATGATTTGCCGCCGCCCAACCGGTCAATATGGCATGCCTATGCAGAATTGCTGCCGGTACTGCGCCGCCAGATAAGGGGCGAGGAAGTGTTCATAGACCCGGTTCTGCCGGCCGTGTCTGTTTCAGCCGCGCGCTGAACCCATCTGTAATTGCCGCGCCCCCCCGCCCACGCAGCCGGGCCAGGATAAAGGCGGCGCAGCACTGGCCCGGATAAACTGGCCCGGATAAACTGGCCCGAATAAAAAAACCACCGCCCCCAAAAGCCAGCTGGGGACACCCTCATTTCTGGGGGTAAGCCAGACTCAAAAACCACCGCCTCTGTGCGGGGCGGCGGTTTTTTCTCATCATCGGGGGAATGGCGCGGGGGAAACAGTTATTCTGTCTGCCCTTTGTGCCTGCTGGCCCTCTCTCGGTTTCTATTTTGGTGCTGTGGGCGGATTGCCGGGGACGGGCAGGCCGCGCAGGGCCTTGTTGGATCGCATATATTGCGGGGCATAGGCGGCTTCTGCGTCCAGTGCCTCTGCTGCATGCCATGCCCAGCGCGGATTATACAGCATACCGCGCCCCAGCGCGATCATATCCGCCTGACCAGAGCGCAGAATCGCCTCTGCCTGACGCGGTTCTGTTATCTGGCCAACCGCCATGGTGGGCAGACCGACATCCTGTTTAATGCGGGCGGCAAAACCAGTCTGATAGCCGGGCCCTGCGTCTATGTTCTGCAACGGGGAATTGCCGCCACTTGACACGTCAATGAAATCGGCCCCGGCCGCCTTTAACGCTGCAGTGAAGATACTGGCTTCATCAACAGTCCAGCTGGATTCGGCCACCCAGTCAGTTGCCGAAATCCGCACACCCAGCGCCTTGTGACGCGGCCAGACGGCCCGCACGGCATCAAAGACGGCCAGGGGAAAGCGCATGCGCCCGTCCAATGATCCGCCATAGCTGTCATTGCGCTGGTTGCTGAGGGGGGAGAGAAACTCATGCAGCAGATAGCCATGTGCCATATGCAGCTCTACAACATCAAAACCGGCCGCATCAGCCCGCCTGGCGGCGGCCGTAAACTCTTCAATAATGGCCGACATACCCGCCTCATCAAGGGCCAGCGGCACGTCAAAGGCCGGGGAATAGGGCGTTGCAGAAGGGCCAAGCGTCTGCCAGCCGCGCGGATCAGATGCCGGTATCGGTGCCCCGCCGCGCCAGGGCAGGTCAGTTGACGCCTTGCGCCCCGCATGGGCCAGCTGTATGCCCATCTTTGCATGGCCGAAATCGTGGCAGAAACTGACGATACGCGAAAGGGCGGCCTGATGGTCATCAGACCACAGACCAAGACAGCCGGGCGATATGCGTCCCTGCGGGCTGACCCCTGTGGCCTCAACGATTATCAGCCCGACGCCGGATACGGCAAATTGGCCCAGATGCATTAGATGCCAGTCTGTTGCCAGCCCCTCATGAGCTGAATACTGGCACATGGGTGCAACAATGATACGGTTGCGTAATTCGACATCGCTCAGATGAATGGGTGTGAACAGGCGGCTGGACATAACATAAACCCCTCTGCAGGAAAAAGTGACAGTAACAGATTATGGTGAGTATACGCTGGCGGGCGGTCAGGCGGTTTCCTCTTTCGTGTCTGAAAGCAGACTGACAAAATCATCAAAAAATTTACCGGCCAGCTTTTTGGCGGTGCTTTCAATCAGCCGCGATCCCAGCTGGGCAATCTTGCCCGTAACAGCGGCATTGAGCTGATAGGTCAGGCGGGTGGCCGTGCCGCCTTCTGTCTCTTCTAGGCTGACATGGGCAGAACCGCTGGCCCCGCCAGCCACACCACCCTTGCCGCTGCCAGAAATAACATAAGCATGCGGCGGGTTCAGATCAGACAGCGTCACAGCCCCTGAAAAAGTTGCCGAGACCGGCCCGATTTTCAGCTTTACCTTTGCGGCCAGTTCTGTGTCAGAGATTTTTTCCAGCTCCTGACAGCCGGGAATAACCTGGGCCAATATTTCTGGATCGTTCAGGGCCTGCCATACCCGGGCAACCGGAACCGGGATATCATGCGACTGTTTTAATTCCATCGGGGCTGTATCCTGACTTATTGAAAAATAAAGAACTGGCTGAAAAATAAAGAACTGGCTGAAAAAATAATGGGCTGGCTGCAAAAATAAAGAACTGGCTGCAAAAATTATAACGCCCTGCTGTTAAAATGAAAACCGGGTGAAAATAAAAATGACAGGAAATGAAAACAGGCAGGTTTATTCAGCCTGCCTGTTCGTCACTTTGTCAGTTTACACGTTCAACAGGCCGAAACAGCGCGTCTGGTCATCTCGGCTATCAGATGGGCACGGTAATCAGCCCCGGCATGAATATCGCTCATCAGATCGCTGTCATCTATGGCGACGCCGTCGACAGCCCTAGCAGAAAAATCCCTGTCCAACGCAGCTTCGAGGGCGCTGTGGCGGAACACGCCGTTCTGGCCCGCCCCGGTAACCGCCACATGAATGCCATCATCGGTTTCGGCAACAAAGACACCCACCATCGCATAGCGTGAGGCCGGATTGGGGAATTTGGCATAGCCAGCCTTGCGGGGCTTTGGAAAGCTGATGGCGGTGATCACCTCATCCTCATCAAGTGCGGTTTCAAACATACCGGTGAAATAGTCACCTGCAGCAATATCACGCTTGCTGGTATGAATGGTGGCACCAAGCCCCAGTACAGCAGAGGGGTAACAGGCTGCCGGATCATTATTGGCAACAGACCCGCCTATGGTTCCGCAGTTGCGCACCTGACGGTCGCCAATGCCGCCTGCCAGTGCGGCCAGTGCCGGCAGGGCCTTTTTCACCAGATCAGATGTCTCCACCTCAACATGGCGGGTCATCGCACCTATGCGGATGCTGCTGCCCTCGTCACTGATGCCGGACAGGCCAGCCCCAGCCAGATCGACCAGATGATCAGCGGCGGCCAGCCGTTGTTTCAGGGTTGGGATCAAGGTCATCCCGCCTGCCAGCAATTTACCCTCGCCAGCTGCTTTCAGCTGGGCTGCGGCATCTTTGGCATCTTTGGCTTTTACATATTTAGTTACATACATTCTGTTTCTCCTTAACGCCTATTCGGCAGCTGTTTTGGTTGCAGCCTGAATAGCCCGCCAGACTTTCTGCGGTGTTGCCGGCATGGACATGTCAGTGACGCCGACAACAGACAGTGCGTCAACAATCGCATTGATAACTGCCGGTGGCGAGGCAATCGCCCCGGCCTCACCACAGCCCTTGACGCCCAGATCATTATGGGTACAGGCAGTGACTGTGTAATCAAGTTTGATAGAGGGCAGATTATCAGCCCGCGGCATGCAGTAAACCAAAAAAGAGGCAGACAAAAGCAGGCCGAACACAACAAAAACAGCAACCACCACCAAACCCAGCCCAACCCCCAGTGCGATACCGCCATGCACCTGACCCTCAACAATCATTGGATTAATAAGATTGCCGAAATCATCACAGGCTGCCCAGTCAACAATCTGTGTGACACCGGTGGCCGGGTCAATTTCGACCTCACAGATATGCGTGCCTGCCGGATAGGTGAAATTCAGCGGATCATAAAAGGCGGTTTCCTCCAGGCCTGGCTCCAGCCGGTCATGCGGGAAATTATGCGGCACATAGGCAGACAGGGCAATCTCACCAAATGATTTTTCCCTGTCTGTCCCGGCCACAATGAATTTGCCGTCCTTGAATTCCAGATCAGCATCTGAGGCCTCCATCATATGGGCAGCGATGATTTTGCCTTTTTCAATCACCTTGTCCAATGCCTTTGATATGGCAGTACCGCCCACAGCAAGCGAGCGCGAGCCATAGGTGCCCATGCCAAACTGAATGCGGTTGGTATCGCCATGCACAATTTCAACCGCATCAATCGACACCCCCAGCTTTTCTGCGACAATCTGGGCGAAAGTTGTGTCATGGCCCTGGCCATGGCTGTGTGTGCCCGTGAATACAGACACCGTACCGGTGGGATCAACCCTGACCACTGCTGATTCATACAGGCCCACACGCCCGCCAAGCGCACCGACAACAGCAGAGGGGGCAATGCCGCAGGCCTCTATATAGCTGGAAATGCCGATACCGCGATATTTACCGCGTTTTGCAGCTTCCGCCCGGCGGTTCGCGAAACCCTTATAGTCAATCATGGCCAATGCTTTATCCAGGGACGGCTCATAGTCACCTGTATCATATTGCAGCGCAACGGCCGTCTGATAGGGAAAGGCTGTTTTCGGAATGAAATTCAGCCGCCTGAATTCAGCCGGATCCATGCCTATCTGGCGGGCAGCGATATCCATCGTCCGCTCAAGAATATAAGTCGCCTCCGGCCGTCCGGCCCCGCGATAGGCATCAACCGGGGCCGTGGTCGTGGCCATGCCCTTGACATTGGTATAGATGGCCGGGATGTCATAACAGCCTGACAGCAATGTGCCATGCAGATAAGTCGGCGTTGCAACAGAAAAGGCAGACAGATAGCCGCCCAGATTAGCCAGCGTGTCAACCCGAAGACCGATGATTTTCCCAGATTTGTCCAGACCCATCTGCACACGGTTGATATGATCACGCCCATGGGCATCGGACAAAAAGGCCTGGGTGCGGTCAGCTGTCCATTTCACCGGGCGGCGCAGTTTGCGCGCTGCCCATGTACAACAGGCTTCTTCAGCATAGAGATAGATTTTTGATCCAAAGCCGCCGCCGACATCAGGGGCAACAATCTGCATCTTTGATTCAGGTATGCCCAGAACAAAGGCGCAGATAACCAGCCGCAGCAGATGCGGATTCTGGGTCGTTGAATAGAGCACAAAACTGTCATCTATATGGTCATATTCAGCGACTGCGGCGCGCGGTTCCATGGCGTTTGGCACCAGTCGGTTATTCCGCAGGGTTGCGCTTACGATTGTATGGGCGTTTTCAAGGGCAGTGCTGGTTGCCGCCTCGTCACCCAGCTCCCAGTCAAAATAAGTGTTGCCGGGCAGATCATCATGAATTTGTGCCCCGCCAGCTGCCTGGTCAAGATCAACAACCGCCGCCAGCTCCTCATAGTCAACCTGAACCAGTTCTGCTGCTGATTTGGCAATATCCAGAGTTTCTGCAACCACCATTGCGACATGATCGCCGACATAGCGGACTTTGCCCTGTGCCAGCACCGGGTGCGGCGGTTCTGTCATGGCACTGCCGTCACGGTTATTCACCGACCAGCCATTTATCAGCGATCCCACATTGTCAGCTGCGATATCATCACCGGTATAGACGGCATGTACACCCTCCATTGCCGTAGCATTGGCCGTGTCAACAGATTTGATTTTTGCATGCGCAACATCTGAGCGCACAAAATGGGCATATAGCTGCCCGGCCCGGCTGATGTCATCAGTATAGCGGCCGCGGCCGGTTAAGAAACGCTTGTCTTCCTTGCGCCGTACCGAGGCGCCAATGCCCTGATTTGTAATACCCTCTGGCATTTTATCCTCCCATTTCCTCTGCAGCATCCTGGACGGCGCGCACAATATTGTGATAGCCGGTACAGCGGCATATATTGCCCTCCAGCCCTTCCCTGATCTCACGCTCGCTCAGCTTGCCACCCTTTTCGACCAGCTCTATTGCGCTCATCACCATGCCGGGTGTGCAGAACCCGCATTGCAGACCGTGATTTTCATGGAAAGCCTTTTGCATGGGGTGCAGCTCGTCACCATTTGCGATGCCTTCTATCGTTGTTATATCTGCCCCGTCAGCCTGTGCCGCCAGCATGCTACAGGCCTTGACTGACGCGCCATTGACATGCACCACACAGGCCCCGCACTGGCTGGTGTCGCAGCCAACATGTGTGCCGGTCAGACCCAATGTTTCACGGATAAAGGTCACCAGCAATGTATTGTCTGCAACTTCATGTGACACTTTTTGTCCGTTGACAGTCATTTTTACCGCTGTCATTTGTTCCTCCGATTAACTCTTGAAAAATCCGTTAAAGGTAATCCTGATCCTTGTCCTAAAAGGGGTCTGTTGTAAAGTCCTGAGACATTTTTTTTTACCTTGTCCGCGCTGCTGTTTACAGACCCTGCAGGCATAAATGAAACTTGCCTGTCCGGCCCTGCAGCCGCTAGCATGAAGGACAGCAGATGTAAAAATATTTACTCATCTGTTATTTTTGGATAGCAGGGCATTTTTGGACAGCAGAAGCAGGGACGGGATATGGATGACATTGTGTCAGTGGAGGCACTGAAAACTGCCCTTGAGGAGGCAGATTATATTTGTTCAGACGGGCTGGCTGTTGCCCTGTTTCTGGCGCTCAGGCAGCACAGGCCGTTGTTTCTGGAAGGTGAGGCCGGTGTCGGCAAGACAGAAATTGCCAAAACTCTGGCCTGTCTGAGCGGGCGTCCCCTTATCCGTCTGCAATGCTATGAGGGGCTGGATATCAGTCAGGCCGCCTATGAATGGAATTATGCCCGCCAGATGGTTGATATTCAGGCAGGAAATTTAAAATCAGATAATTTATTCACTGCTGACTACCTGATTGCCCGCCCGCTTCTGCAGGCTGTGAACCATAGGGGCAAGAAAAGCCCGGTTCTGCTGATTGACGAGCTGGACAGGGCAGATGAGGCCTTTGAGGCCTATTTACTGGAATTCCTTTCTGACTGGCAGATCACTGTTCCTGAGCTCGGCACCCTGCGGGCTGAAACCCCGCCAATTGTTATTATCACCTCCAACCGTACCAGAGAGATTCATGATGCGCTCAAACGGCGGTGTTTTTACCATTGGGTGGATTATCCTGATTTACGCACTGAGCTGGGCATTCTGGCAAAGAAAGCCCCGCAGGCCGGGCCCGATCTCCAGCAGCAGCTCGTCAGGTTTGTACAAAAATTACGCGATGAGAATCTGTTCAAGGCCCCCGGCATCGCTGAGACCATCGACTGGGCACAGGCCCTTGTTGAGCTGAATTGCGTTGCCGTTGATCCGCAGACAGTTGAATCAACGATGGGTGTGCTACTGAAATACCAGGATGATATTGCCCGCATTCAGGGCAGCGAGGCCGCCCGTCTGCTGGCCGAGGTTCAGGCAGATATGCTGGCCGGAACACTGGCGGCGCGCTAGGATGGCCGGGTGATGTATATGGATACAGCAGACAGCCAGCCTGCTGAGCTGGCAAGGCTGGATGAAAATATTCTTTTGTTTGTGCGTCTGCTCAGGCGGGCCGGTCTCAGCGTCGGGGTGACGGCCGGGCTGGATGCTGTAGGGGCTGTGCGCTGTGTCGGGCTGGCGTCAAGAACCCATATCTATCATGCGCTGTCCAGCTGCCTTGTGTTCCGGCCAGAGGATTCAGAGCTGTTTGATCAGGCGTTTTACCTGTTCTGGCGCAATCCAAAATTCCTTGAGAAAATGCGTAACCTGCTACTGCCGCAGATGAAACAGACAGGCCGGGCTGGTGATGATGAGGATATGCTGCGGCGATTGGAAGAAGCACTTGGCCAGCCGGGCAGGGCTGAAGACCCGCCCGCTGCCCATACGCAGATTCATATTGATGCCCGGCAGACGGCCTCTGCGCGTGAACAACTCAATCATAAAGATTTTCAGATGATGTCTGTTGATGAAATTGCACAGGCTGAACAGGCTGTTGCGATGCTGGTCAGAAAACTGCCAATGCGGAAATCACGCCGCATGGCTGACAGACCGCCTGCGCGCCGTCTTGACTTCAGACAAAGTCTGGCAGGGGCCCGGCGCCGGTTTGGGCTGGTGTTGCCGCAATATCAGTCGCCCGCACAGCTGATCCGCCCATTGGTGGTGCTGACAGATATTTCAGGATCAATGGACAGCTATTCACGCATGATGCTGCATTTTATCCATGCGCTGGGCACTCTCAGCCCCGGCGGCGTTTCAAGTTTTGTCTTTGGTACCAGACTGACGCCGGTCACAGGGCTGATGGCCGGCAGGGATGTTGATGCCAGCCTGGCTGCTGTTTCGGATGCGGTGTCTGACTGGGCGGGGGGAACAGATATCGGAACCTGTCTGGCTGATTTCAATCAGAACTGGTCACGGCGCGTTCTTGGACAGGGCGCCAGTGTTCTGCTGATGACAGACGGGCTTGAGCGCGGCACTGATGCTGATCTGGCGTTCGAGATGCAGCGTCTGCAGAAATCCTGTCATCAGCTTATTTGGCTGAACCCGCTTCTGCGATTTGATGGTTTTCAGCCGAAAAGCCGGTCTGTCCAGACAATGCTGGCCTTTACAGACAGGTTTCTTGCAGTGCATTCTGTGCACTCACTTGGCCAGCTTGCCCAGCTTCTGGCCACCGGCGATGCCCGGCCTGATAAACAGATACAAAGCTGGAAACAAAGGGCCCGCTATTTTTCACTGGCCCGTTCAGACAATCGGTGAAGAGCGGTAATATGATACAGCCAGAAACAGAATTTGACTCGCTGAGCGATCATGAATTGCTGGTGCTGGCAGCTGACTGGCTTATGGGCGGGCATGGCCTTGCCCTGGTATTTGTGATGAAAACATGGGGCTCGTCACCGCGTCAGGCCGGGGCGGTTATGATTATACGCGATGATATGGTGATGGCCGGGTCTGTGTCCGGGGGATGTATTGAAGGCGCGGTAACAGAAGCCGCCATGCAGGTGATGGAAAGCGGCACAGGCAGACGGCTTGATTTTGGCGTGGCAGATGAAACGGCCTGGTCTGTCGGTCTGTCTTGTGGCGGGTCAATCTCTGTTCTGGTTGTTCCTGTAAACCAGCAAGGGCTGCCACCGGCAGAGCTGAAGGCAATTGCTGAGGCGCTACAGGCCCGCCAGCCATTGTCAGTGATGTTTGACAGCGGCACAGGCCAGTTTGTTCATGCAGATTATAACAAAACCGCCGTCCGGCATGGCCTGTCCACCCTTGATGAGGATCAGGGCCGCTTCTGCTTTGTCCAGCCGCCGCCGCCGCATCTGATCATTATCGGTGCCGTGCATATCACGCAGCATCTGGCTGCCATGGCCAGCCAATGCGGCTTTCAGACAAGCATCATTGATCCACGCGGTATTTTTGCAGACGAAAAGCGCTTTCCTGCTGCCACACGGCTGTTTGCGGACTGGCCTGAAGACGTGCTTGCGGATATGCCGCTGGACAGCTCCACAGCCCTGGTGACATTAACCCATGATCCAAAAATTGATGATGATGCGCTGCATATCGCGCTGAAGGCCCCTTTGTTTTATATCGCCTGTCTCGGCAGTCGGGCAACGCATAAAAAGCGCCTTGAGCGACTGCATGCGGCCGGGTTTTCAGACCGCCAATGCCAGATGATCCATGGGCCGGCCGGACTGGCAATAGGGGCGGGGAGCCCGGCTGAAATTGCTGTCTCAGTGCTGGGCGAGCTGATCTCTGTGTGGCGCACGCATCTGGCTGCCACTGAAACCGGCCGGGCGGCACAGGGATGAAGTTTGGACGCCTGAATATTGATGATTGTACGGGGGCTGTGCTGGCCCATCATCAGAGGCTTTCCGGCAAGCGCCTGTCAAAGGGCACAAAACTGGACAGCAGGCTGCTGGCACAGCTGAAAAAAGAAGGGCTGGATACGCTGATTGTCGCCCAGGCTGAAGCAGGTGATATTGCTGAAGATGAGGTTGCAGAACGGCTGGCAGGCCAGCTGGCCTGTGACGGGCTTGAGACAAGCACAGCTGCAACGGGGCGGGTGAATTTCAGGGCTGCCCAGAGGGGGATTGTGCGCTATGAGCGCGAAGATGTGACAGATTTTAATCTGGTTGATGAGGGGGTGGCACTGAGCCTGGTGCCCCCTAACCAGCTGCTGCATAAGGGCCAGATGGCCGCCACTTTGAAAATCATACCCTATTTTATCAGTAGCAGGGTTGTCGCGCAGCTGGGCCGTTTACTGGACAGCCGGCCTTTATTCAGCTTTCATCCGCTGAAACAAAAACAGGCTGTATTGATTCAGACCCGCAACAGCACCCTGCCAGAGAAAGTCTATCATGCGACAGAGGCTGTGACAGGGGCGCGCCTAGAGAGTCTGGGCAGCCAGCTGGCCGCCAGTTATGTATGCGCGCATGATCAGGATCAGCTCACTGCAGAGATTGAACGCGCAAAACAAACAGGCTGTGGGTTGATATTGCTGTGCGGTGGCACGGCGATTGCCGATCGCAATGATGTTTTGCCGGCAGCAGTTGTGCAGAGCGGCGGTGTTGTTGAACAGCTGGGCCTGGCTGTGGATCCGGGCAATATGCTGATGGTTGCCCGCATTGGGGAGGTGCCTGTTATTGGCATGCCCGGCTGTGCGCGCTCACCAAAGCTGAACGGTTTTGACTGGGTTCTGCATTTACTGCTTGCAGGCCTGCCCCTCAGCCGGCGGGAACTGGCTGCAATGGGTGCGGGCGGGCTGCTGACAGAGATTGCCTCACGCCCCCTGCCGCGGGCATTTGCCGGCCGGCCGGCACTGGCTGATGGCAAGATGGGCTGTCTGCTTTTGGCTGCCGGTCAGTCACGGCGCATGGGTGATGAAAATAAGCTGACACTGACAATAGATGGTGTGCCGGTGGTCAGACACGCTGCCCTTGCGCTGCTTGCCTCTGGCTTTGATGCGCTGGTTGTTGTCACCGGCTATCAGGCCGATGAGGTGCGGGCCTGTCTGAAAGATTTGCCTGTGCAGTTTGTCCATAATCCAGATTTTGCCAGCGGCCAGGCCGCCTCTGTCAGCGCCGGGGTGGCAGCGCTCTTTCAGTCAGCAGGCGATATATTGATAGCCCTTGGCGATATGCCGTTGCTTACCCCTTCTTTTATCACCGCGCTGTGTGCCTTTCACAAGCGTGACAGAGCCTCACACCAGCGCATCACCGTTCCTGCCTGCGATCCGGGCCACAGCGAGGCCCCAGTAAGACAGGCAAGACAGATAAGACAGGGAAATCCGGTCATTTGGGGGCGGCAGTTTTTCGAAGAGCTGCGGGGCCTGTCGGGGGACAGGGGCGGGCGCCAGATCATGACAGATTACCCTGCCCATATCAGTTATTTTCACTGGGCTGAGCCATCTGTATTTATTGATGTTGATGACCGGCACGCCTTTGAGCAGGCCTGCAGCGTCATGGCTGAACGCAGATCAGGAATAATGGGGGACGATGATAATGAGTGAGCCGTGCTGGGAGGTTTTCGCGCTGAAATATGCCGACCGGGAAAACAGAACCCGAAATGACAGCTTTATGTTTGCTGATGATCACACAGCCGTCCATCCGATGGATTATTTTATCTGGGTGCTGCGCTGCGGTGATGAGGTGATCATTGTTGACACTGGCTATGATGAAAAAGAAGGACAGCAGAGAGACCGGCCGGTGACCCGTTTGCCTGCACAGGCGCTTGCGGCGCTCGGGTTGCGGGCCGAGACAATAACAAAGGTGATTGTCACCCATCTGCATTATGATCATGCCGGAACACTGGCAGATTTTCCGGCGGCGACATTTTATCTCCAGGCCGCAGAGATGGCCTATGCCACTGGCCCGTGTATGTGTGATGATGTACTGCGCCAGACTTTTACCGGCACGCATATCTGCCAGATGGTCACAGCACTCTATTCCGGGCGGGTGCGGTTTTTTGACGGCGAGGGGCATGTCGCGCCCGGCGTCAGTGTGCATTGTGTTGGTGGCCATTCCAGAGGATTGCAGGCGGTCAGGGTCAAGACAGCAGCAGGCTGGCTGTGTCTTGCCTCTGATGCCA
>JAYPEG010000012.1:8199-32875 GCA_038125645.1 Alphaproteobacteria bacterium | reverse complement strand
ATGCCACCCACTATTATGAGAATTTTTTAACCCGCAAACCCTTTCCCATTGTGGTTGATGTTGCCGCAATGCTGAGAGGATTTGACCTGATTTCATCGTTGGCCTCGGACACGCGCCTTGTCGTGCCCGGCCATGATCCGCTTGTCACCAGCCTGTTTCCGGCTGAAGGCCACAGCGGCTTTGTCTGGCGCCTGGATAAAGGGCCGGTAAAACCACTGCCGGATTGCGGCTGATTTATAAGAACACGGCCCTAGAGCAGGCCGCGTTCCTGTAAAACCTTGCGGGCAACACGCATGCACTCAAGCGACTGCGGCACACCGCAATAGATAGCAATCACATGGATAATGGCGCGGATTTCTTCCATCGTGCAACCATTGTTGATTGCCCCGTTGCAGTGCAGTTCCCATTCCTTCATTTTGCCAAGCGCCCCAATCATGGACAGATTCATCATTGATCTTGTTTTGGCGTCAATGGTCTCGTCACCCCAGCCAAACCCCCAGCACCAGGCAGTCATCGCCTCCTGAAAGGGCTGGCTGAGCGCATCAGCCCCGTCAATGGCAGCATTGACATAATCCGCCCCCAGGGTTGCACGTCTTTTTTCAAGACCGGTTTCAAAGAGTGTCTTATCCATGATGAGCTGACCTTTTCAATTAAGTTTTTTTCTGACTATCATCAAGAAGGTCGAGATGGTCAAGCTGGCCTGTTGCCGCATAATGTGTCTGCTCGGCAATATTTTTTGCATGATCACTGACTCTTTCCAAATGACGGATGGCAAATAAAAAATGCAGCAGCGAGTTGATGTTTGGGTCATGGCTGTTGGCCCGCTCCAATACATGGGCGAACAGGGCTTTATATTCGCCGTCAATCCGGCGGTCTGTGTCATAGGCCAGCCTCACAGCGTTCTGATCCAGCTCACTGAAGCCTATCATTACATCTGAGACATTTTTGATCACAAGATCAGCCAGACGCTGAAAATCATCCAAGAGGGCTGTTTCGACAAACAGGTCATTGTCACGGATGATTTTAGCGATGTTTTTGCTCAGGTCGCCTACACGCTCGAGGTTTGTGGCAACCTGTAGCGAGGTCAGAATCAGGCGCAGGTCATTTGCCATGGGCGAGCGCAGTGCGATCAGATTCTGTGCGTTCAGCGTAATCTGATAATTGGCGCTGTTCACATTCTTGTCAGCAGCAATGGTTGTGAGCGCCAGCGGCCGTTCATTGGTTATAAAGGCCTGGCACCCATCTTTCAGCATCGCCAGACTGTCATTGCCCATTTTTGTCAGAATCAGCTGCAGTTCCAGCAATTCCTGATCATATTCCTTGATGATATGCTCGTGTGCCATGTGGTTTGTCCTCAGCCAAATCTGCCAGTTATGTAATCTTGTGTTTTTTCTTGCCTTGGATTGGTGAATATCAGCTCAGTGCGGTCATATTCAATCAGATCCCCCATATGGAAAAAAGCTGTTTTCTTTGATACCCGTGCAGCCTGCTGCATGGAATGGGTGACAATAATGATCGTGAACTGTTCGGCCAGCTCCATCATCAGCGCCTCAATGCGTGCCGTGGCAATCGGGTCAAGGGCAGAGCAGGGCTCATCCATTAAGATGATCTGCGGCTCGACTGCGATTGTGCGGGCAATGCATAAGCGCTGTTGCTGGCCGCCCGACAGGCCAGTGCCCGGCTGCTCCAGCCGGTCATAGACCTCTTCCCACAGGCCAGAGCCGCGCAGAGCCTGTTCCACGATATCATCAAGCTCGCCCTTTGATGACGCCAGCCCATGGATTTTTGCGCCATAGGCAACATTATCATAGATAGATTTTGGGAAAGGGTTTGGTTTTTGAAAAACCATGCCAACTTTTGCCCGCAACGGCACCACATCAACATCAGAACCATATATATCAAGCCCGTCAACAATGATGCTGCCAGAAACACGGCAGGTTTCAATCGTGTCATTCATCCGGTTCAATGTCCGCAAAAAGGTGGATTTGCCACAGCCAGACGGGCCAATGAAGGCCGTTATCGTGCGCGGGGCTATATCAAGGCTGATATTGTTTATCGCCTGTTTATCGCCATAAAACACATCCACATTTTTGCATTTGACAATGGCGGGAACAGCGCTGTTGTCTGTCTCCGGGATCTGTTTTGCCTGTGACACCATGAAAAATCCTCCGAAAAACCAGGGCTACCAGCGCCGCTCAAGTTTCTTTCTGATAAAAATTGCGGCCCCGTTCATCAACAGCAGAAATCCAAGCAGAACAATGATGGCAGAGCTTGTTTTCTGCAAAAACATCCGCTCAGGAAAATCTGCCCACATGAAAATCTGTACCGGCAGCACCGTGCCCGGGTCAAAAACAGAACCCGGTATATCAACAATAAAGGCGACCATGCCGATCATCAGCAGGGGGGCTGTTTCTCCCAGCGCCTGGGCCATGCCAATAATCGCGCCTGTCAGCATGCCGGGCATTGCCAGCGGCAGGACATGATGAAAGGTAGCCTGCATTTCTGATGCCCCCAGCCCCAGTGCCCCGTCCCGGATACTGGGGGGAACAGCGCGTATCGCGGCCCGCGATGAAATGATGATTGTCGGCAGGGTCATCAATGCCAGCACAATCCCGCCGATAAGGGGAATGGAACGCGGCAGACCAAACAGGTTGATAAAGATTGCCAGCCCCAGAATACCAAATACAACCGACGGAACAGCGGCCAGATTATTGATGTTCACCTCAACAATTTCAGTGAATTTATTTTTTGGGGCAAAAACTTCCAGATAGATGGCAGTGGCCACACCCAGCGGAAAGGCAATGATGAAACAAACAAACAGCGTCAGCATAGACCCGATAAGAGCCCCTTTGATTCCTGCCATCTCTGCATTGCGCGAGGCACTGCCGAAAAACAGGTAATCTGACAATCTGCGCGCAATGAGTCCGCGTTCATTCAACTGGTCAAGATAGGTTATCTGCCGGTCATTCAGCCGGCGCAGATTCTCAGGTGTGGCCGGGTCAATCAAACCGCGGAAATAGGAGTCAGCATCATCGTCAAGGGCAAAGCGGAGAGATTTTTTTGTGCCAAAATCCTCTGGTGATGAAGACATAAAACGGACAAGCCGTATGTCTGACCCATTGGACAGCAGCTGGCGCGCTGCCTTTTTGTCATTGCGTGAAGAGGCGGACAGCTCTGCATAGATGGCTTCCTGAACGATTTTTTTTGCCTGCCCGTCAAAAAATGACTGCTCAGACATATCGCCAGCCGGGTCAAGGCGTTTTCTGTCAAGGTCAACCTCAAGCGTGACATAATACTGAAAAAAGCCAGGAATTCCATTTGCCCCGACAGAAACAAACAAGGTGGCAAGAAAGAACAGGGCAACAGATATTGCCATCCGGCCAAGCCAGATGAACTGGCGTTCCCTGCGGTTGCGCCTTTTCATGCTGGCAGCGACACGGGCCTCTATGTTCTGTTTAAAGGCGGGCTTATCAGTCATATTGTTCTCTGTATTTTTTCACCACGCGAAGGGCGATAAAATTCAGTCCCAGCGTGATAATAATTAATGTCAGCGCCAGCGCGAAAGCGGACAGTGTCTTGGCAGATTCAAATTCCTGGTCGCCGACCAGAATGGTGACAATCTGCGCTGTGACAGTGGTCACCGCATCAAGGGGATTGACAGACAGATTCGCTGCCAGGCCCGCTGCCATAACAACAATCATCGTCTCGCCCACAGCACGTGAAACAGCAAGAATCACGCTGGCAACAATGCCTGACAATGCGGCCGGCAGCACAACTTTTTTCACCGTCTCGCTTCTGGTTGACCCCAGCCCATAAGCAGCATCACGCAATGACTGCGGCACAGCATTAATCACATCATCTGACAGGGATGAAATAAAGGGGATAATCATAATTCCCATAACAAATCCGGCAGCCAGGGCCGATTCCGAGGCCACATCAAGGCCGAAAAACGCGCCTGTTTCGCGGAAAAACGGCGCGATTGTAAGGGCAGCAAAAAAACCATAGACCACTGTCGGCACCCCGGCCAGTATCTCAAGCATCGGCTTGAGCACAGAGCGGGCCCTCTTGCTGGCATATTCAGACAGGTAAATGGCTGACAGTAAACCAACAGGAATAGATACAGACAGCGCGATTGCTGAGATCAGAAACGTACCGACAAACAGCGGCACCGATCCATAGGCTGCGATGCCGCCCTGGCCAGAGCCAGCGCGCGCCGCCCCCTCAAATTCAGGATTCCATGTCAGACCAGTCAGAAATTCCAGCGGCGGAATAATTTTAAAAAAGCGGATAGATTCAAAAATAACTGAAAACACAATGCCGATGGTTGTGAAAATAGCCACGATTGAGCTGGCCACCAGACAGATATAGACCAGACGCTCGACCGACTGACGGGCACCGAAGCTGAGGCTGACTCTCTGCCAGCTATATATGCCCAGCCCGCAGCATAAAATCAGGCTGACGGCAGTAAGAAGATTGCGTGAGTTCTGCTTGGCCATCTGAAAGTCAGCTGCGGCATCTGCCATCCAGCCCGGCATCTCACCGACAGTGATACCGGCCGCGATATTCTGGATTCTGGCCAGCATTACAGCTGCGGAAAACCCGTCCTCAGCCTTTGCGCTGTCGGGGATAAGACCCAGTGTATGGCTGTCAAGAAAGAGGCTTTCGCCAACCAGCCAGAGAGCAATCAGTACCAGCGGCGGCAGGGCGCAGAGCAGCAGGGCATTGAGGCTGTGATAAACAGGAAGGGCACGCGGACGCTGCGCGCTGGCAAAAACCAGCTGGCGAATTTTCCTCAGTGATAAAAAGGCAGAGAAAAAGGCAATGACAAGGCAGAGTGCATAAAGCTCTGTTATATTCATAATGCCGTCCCTTTTCCTTTTTTAAAAAGGTGTGCCACGTCGTTGCAGCACACCTTATAAATTTCGTCCTGCTGTTGGCAAGAGCTGAATCTTACTTCAGCATGTCGGCTGTCAGCTTTGGCAGCTCGGTCATGGCCCGCGCATAGGCGGCGCGCTCATCCTGCGGCATTGGCACCATTCCGGCATCCGCAAGAACACCGTCATCATCCCAATGCTTTGTCCATTCTTTCATATATTCGGCCATACCGGGGACGACATTCATATGCTCATGCTTGACATAGAACCACAGGGCCCGCGAGATGGCGTAGTCACCGCTGGCAATCAGCTCAAATGTTGCTGGTGTGCCGTCAACAACTGCGCTCTGCAGCGTGTCACGGTTCTGGTCAAGATAGGAGAAGCCGAAAATACCGAAGGCATTTTTGTCTTCCTGCAGCTTCTGGACAATCAGGTTATCCTGTTCGCCGGCCTCGACATATGCACCGTCTGTCCGCATGGCACGGCACCATTTCGCCTTTTGACCTGCAGCTTTGAGCGCTTGCTTAGCAATTTTATCCTTGCCGCAATAGGCCTTTTCATTGACCATCTCAGCAAATGATGCACGGGTGCCGGATGTTGTCGGCGGGCCGTAAACGCGAATCTCGATGTCAGGATAAGAGGCGTTGATGTCGCTCCATTTCCTGAACGGATTATCAATCCACTCACCACAATCGTCATCACGGCTAGGCGCATCACATGCCGGAATTTTGGCTGTCAGCGCCTTGCCCAGATCCGCCTTGCTGATGGTCAGTGTCTGGCCGCTCAGTGAATTGGCAACAGCGATGCCGTCATAGCCGACCTTGATTTCAGTCAGAGTGACACCGTTCTTGTCACAATATTCAAGCTCGCTTGCCTTCATGCGTGATGAGGCATTGCCGATATCGATGAATTCTGTGCCAACACCGTCACAAACGCCTTTTTTGCCAACAGATGAGCCGCCTGATTCAACAACGGGTGTCTTGAAACCGGGGTTTTTTCCCATTTCTTCTGCAATGATGGTCGCAAAGGGCAGAACTGTTGACGAGCCGGCAAGGCTCAGCTGGTCACGTGCCTGTGCATGTCCGGCACTTACAGCGATTGCCAGAATGGCAAGGAACATCTTCTTCATAACAAACTCCTGAATAGATTTAAGCTGATGACCAGAACCTGCCTGTGAGTGATGTCATCTTTATTACTTTTTTATGACAGATTTATTACAACTGAATATGTGGGGGTGAATATGTGGGGGCGTATCTGTTAGCAATGACAGTCACACAAGCGGGGTGATATATAAGGGGGGCAATATATACAGCAGCGTTCAGTCAAGGCTGAAGCCGGTCTGGTGCCAGGCTTCAAACAGAATAACCGCTGCTGCATTTGACAGGTTCAGGCTGCGCGATCCGGCGGTCATTGGCAGAAAGATTTGCCGCTTGGCGGGGATTCGGGCGCGCAGCTGTTCAGGAAGACCGGCTGTCTCTGCCCCGAAAAGCAGCGTATCACAGGCAGCGAATCGGGCTTGTGTGTAAATGGTGGAACCGAATTTTGTCACGGCCCATATCTGCCCGCGACAGCCCTGTTCAGCAAAACTGTCAAAATCAGGCCAGAGATTTATATCCGCAAGCGCATGATAATCAAGGCCGGCGCGCCGGCAGGATTTCTCATCCAGCTGAAATCCCAGCGGTTCTATCAGATGCAGACGTGCCCCTGTATTTGCACATAGCCTGATAATATTGCCGGTGTTCGGCGGTATCTGCGGTTGGAATAAAACCAGATCAAACATAATAACTCAGCATTTTACTAACAAAAGCTAAACAAAGCGTTAAATTTTGCTGTAAAGCGACCCAAAAATTAAATTTATTCACCCTGATTTACAATTTCTTAGGATTATTATGCCTACTATGCCTGCCTGAATAGTTTGCGTTTCAGGCAGGAGTGTTCCTAGATGAATTCCAGTATTACTGTGAATGCTAGGCCAGTCAGGCTGCCGGGGCCAGCCGGGCGGTTATGCATCTTTTTGCGGCCGGGCCTGTTTTCTGCATTTCTGGCCTGTCTTTTGATCACACAGCCTGTCTCTGCCCAGAATACAACAGAGCTGTCAGCAGAAGGCCTGCCGGCTGGGGAGCTGCCGGCCATTCAGGGCCCAGTTGTCCTCTCGCATGCGGTGCGGCGCAGCCTGTTTGACCATCCGGCAATGCAGGCAGGGCGGGCGCGCACCTGTCAGACACTCTACCGTCTTGGAACCAGCCGGGCAGAGACACGCCCGCAGGTTTCCGGCTCTGTCACCAGTCAGCGTCAGCTGTTCAGCCATTTCAAGACATCCAACAATACTGACAGGGACAGTGCAGAGACCCGTGCTGTCTCAGAGCGTGAGCTGAATGTCTATGATCTTGAAGTGACGCTCAGCCAGAAATTATGGGACTGGCATGTTTCAGATAACCGTATCCGTTCTGACGAGCTGGCACATCAGGTTGAACGTCTGCAGCAGGATTTGACCCTGTCTGAACAGCTGCTCTAGCTGCTCAGCCTGTCAGTCCGTCTGTATCTGTATGACCGGCTTGTCGGTCGCGCACAGGAAACCATAGCAGAGCTGACCCCGCATATAGAGGCGATTGAGGCACAGGGCGAGGCAGGTTTTTTACGCCTTGCTGATGTGCGCCGGGCCCGGCTTTTGTTGCTGGATGCTGAGATTGCCCTGCAGGAAGCAGAGAATAACCTGCGCCTTGCACAGGCCGATTTGCGTACCCGTTTTCGGCTTGATGTGACAGAGGCGCGCCAGCTGCTGGCACAGTTCTTGTCCGTCCGCCCCCCGGGTCTGATTGCCAAATCTGTGTCCTCGGTCAATGCGGTGCAGGCAATAGAACTGCAGGTCAGGCAGTCTGTTCATGATATTGAGGCGATTGACGCTGAGCTCTGGCCCGTGCTGAACCTGAATATTGACAGCACGCTGTTTGATCTTGGTGATTTTGAGAGTGAGTATGAAATCCTGGGCCGTCTGTCCTTGCGTATGCCGCTTTATGACGGCGGCTCTAACAAGGCCCGTCTTTCAGAGGCCTCATGGCGGCTACGCGAACTGGGGCAGGATAAGAGACGCCAGCTGCAAGACCTTGAGAATGAGCTGGCTGATTTAGCCCAACAGCATGATGACGCGCTCAGCCTCATCACCGATCTTTTGATGCGCCGGACATCGATTGATGAGCGTCTCGAAAGCCTTCTGGTGCTCTCTGAGAGCGCGGATGTTCCGCGTCTGACGATAGCTGAGGCGATTCTGGATCGGCGCAGTGCAGCAGAGCGTCTGCTCAACACCCGGGCCACACTTGAAATTATCAGAATCAACAATCTGCATCTCAATGATGAGTTAAGCCCGACTATGAATATGACTGTTGGAGGTGGGACATGCTAGCTTTGTCTGTATTACATAAAAATCACTGGTTCTTCGGGCCGCTTCTCAATAACAGGGCGATATATTTCCAGGTGATTCTGGCCTCCTGCCTGATTAATATTTTTGCCCTTGCCTCGTCTCTTTATATTATGACGGTCTATGACCGGGTGATTCCCAATAATGCAACAGAATCACTGATGGTTCTGACTGTTATCATTGTGGTCGTTGTGGCCTTTGATTTTGTGATGAAAATCATCCGCGGCAATTTTGTTGACCGGGCCAGTCAGAAAATAGACAGACAGGTCTCAACAGAATTGTTTGACCGTATCTCGCGTCATGACACCAGCCTGAACAGAAAGGCCACGGGTGCGCTGGCCAGCACAGTGCGCGATTTTGATTCGCTTAAGGATGTGATCGGTTCTGCCAGCTTCACTGTCTTTGCTGACCTGCCCTTTATTCTGCTGTTTCTTGTCGTGCTTTACCTGATCGGTGGCCCGGTCGCGGCTGTGCCGGCGCTGATCGTGCCGCTTGTCATTTTATTCAGCTTTATCCTGCAGCCGATTATCAGGCGGATGACAGAAGCGGCCTCAAAGGAAGGCAAATCCAAACAGGCTGTGCTGGTGGAAATGATCTCGGCTCTTGAGACAGTCAAGACAACCCAGGGCAATCAGATGCTGCGTAATCGCTGGCTGCATTCTGTCATGCATCAGGGCCGCTCTACGGCAAAGACCAAAATGACCAGCCAGCTGGCCACCTATTTTGCCCAGAGCGGCCAGCAGGTCAGCCAGATAGGGATTGTTGTTTATGGGGTCTATTTGATAGCTGACGGCAGCCTGACCATGGGCCAGCTGATTGCCTGTGTAATTCTGTCTGGCCGCACGATGGCCCCGCTGAGTCAGATAACAGGTCTGCTGGGGCGGATGAATCAGGCCGTGTCCGCCTATCGCGGACTGGATGAGGTGCTGAATGTCACGACTGATGAGCAGCAGCGCCAGGATATGGTGGCGCGCCCCGAGCTGAAGGGACAGATAGAGCTGAAATCGGTCACCTTTTCCTATGAAGAGCAGCCTGAGCCGAGCATCAGTGACGCCAGTTTTAAAATTGCGCCCGGCGATCATGTGGCAATTCTGGGGCGGATCGGCTGTGGCAAGACAACATTACTGCGCCTGATCTGCGGCCTCTATCCGCCAGACAGAGGTCTTGTCTTGCTGGATAATGCGGATATCCGCCAGATCCGGGTAGAGGATATCCGCAGGAATATTGGCGTTGTGATGCAGAATCCCGTGCTGTTCTCTGGCACGATCAGGGATAATCTCCTGATGGGAAAGCCGGACGCCAGCGATCAGGAGCTGATAGAGTCTGTCCAGCTAACCGGTGCGGACGCCTTTATTCGCATGTTGCCTGGCGGCTTTGATTTTCCGCTTTCTGAACGCGGTCAGGAACTGTCTGTCGGGATGCGCCAGTCCCTTGCGATCAGCCGTGCCCTTATCAGCAGGCCGCGTATCTTAATCATGGATGAACCAACGGCCCCGCTTGATAATTCCAGCGAGGCGGCACTGGTGAACAAGCTGGTCGAGGCAACCAGGACTATGACCTGTGTCTTTGCCACACACAGAGGGGCCATGCTGCAGATAGCAAATAAGGCGATTGTCATGGATAAGGGCCGGATAGTCCTGGCCGGGCCCAGAGATGATGTGTTGGCAAAATTACAAGGAGATGCGCGCTCATGACAAAATCCAGTCCAGATGGCCGTGCCCGGAAATCAAAACGGGCATCAGACAAACAGTCAATGGCCCCCGCTGTTGATTTACAGGCCGGCCCGTCCCCCCGGCAGGAAGACACAGCCCCGCCGGTGAAAACAACAAAGGAGGCCGAACAGGAAGATGGCGGCCTGCTCCGCAGCCAGCTTCTGTTTATTCTGATCGCAGCGTTTTTTGTTATTGCCGTGATCTGGGCCAGCACAGCAGAGCTGGACAAGCAGGTGCGCGCGGAAGGCAGCATTATCCCCCCTTCTGATGTCCAGATTGTTCAGGCACGTCTGCCCGGCCTGATCACAGAAATCAGTGTAGAGCTGGGAAGCCAGGTCACAGAAGGTGATGTAATGTTCAAGATGGAGGACAAGGATGTGCTGGCAGATTATCAAGACAATGAGATCACACTGACATCAGCACGGATTGCCGCTATCCGGCTGGCAGGAGAGGCTGCGGGCCAGACAGAGCTGCATTTTCCGCCTGAACTTGTTGCTGAGGCCCCTGATGAGGTAAAGGCAGAAACAGCCCTGTTTGCCCAGCGTCTCAAGGCCCTTCACGGTGAGATTGATGTGCTGGCACAAGAAGTACAATCCTTGCAGCATAATATAGAAGAGCGCCGCGCTGCCGCCTCTTTTGCGCGTGCCCAGGCCAGCATTCACAAAGAGGAATATGAAATGATCAAGCCCCTTGTTGATGCCGGGCATGGGCCGCGAATCAAGCTGATTGAGGCCAGACGCAGATTACAGGAATCAGAAGGACAGGCAGAACTCTCACAACTGGCAGTCACAGCCATGCAGTCTGATCTGGCGACCCGCCGCAAACGCATTGTCTCGGTTCAGGAAAATTATCGTGCTGATGCCCGGGCCAAGCTGATAGACGCACACACACGCTTGTCACAGGCACAGGCCCGCAAGGATGCGCTGGTGGGAAAGGTTGCCTATGCCGAGGTAAAGGCCCCGCATACTGGCACAGTATCAGCCCTGCATCTGAAAACAGTCGGGGCGGTTGTTCAGGCCGGCTCTGTGCTGGCAGAAATTGTCCCGGAGGAGAAATCAGCAACCATAAGGGCTAATCTGCGGCCTGAAAATGTGGCTGATGTCTATGTCGGCCAGACGGCCAGAATTTCTTTGTCCGCTTATGATGTCTCACGCTATGGCAGCCTTGAGGGGGTGGTTCAGCATGTGGCCTCTAACACAACAGAGCGCGAGGGTCAGCCGCCCTTTTATGAGACAATAATCACCATACCCAATCCAGTATTTAACAAAAATGATTTCAGTCCGGAAATCGTACCCGGCATGACGGTTGTGGTTGATATTATCGGCGGCAAACGAACCGTTCTTGATTATATTCTAACGCCAATCAACAAGGCGACCTCTGTCGCATTCAGGGAAAATTAGGCGCGGTATCGGGCGGCTTTTTCTGCTTCATGCTTGTCGGCAGTCCTGCCTGTCTGCTAGCGTGGGGCGCATGACAGATGATCTGCCCCAGCCGCTGATTTGCGAAACTGACAGGCCCCTTATTCTCGTGGGCAACGGCGAGTATGATATTGACCATCTGGCCCGCTTTGACCGGGCCGGCCCGGTTGTTGCTGTTGATGGCGGTTATTATGGCTGCCGCCTTGCCGGTATACAGCCTGACCTTGTCATCGGCGACATGGATTCCATAGATGGCGCGGATCTGGCAGCGATGCGCGGCAGGACAGAAATCCACGCGCTTTCTGAACAGGACACAACTGACCTTGAAAAGGCCCTGCGCCATCTGCGTGCGCCGGTCTTTGTCGGCTTTGGTTTTTTGGGCGGGCGGCTGGATCACAGTCTGGCTGCGCTGACTGTTCTTTCCCGCTATGCAGCCAGTCACAAGGTGATACTGATCGCCAGTGACGATGTTGTTCATGTCACAGCCAGCGCATTTTGTATGCCTGTGAAGCCGGACAGCCGTGTGTCTGTCTGGCCACTGGGGCCGATTATGTTTGACAGTTCAACAGGTCTGCACTGGCCGCTTGATGGCCTGTCTATGGCCCCAGGCACCTATGCCGGAACATCCAACCGGGCGACAGAGGCGCGCTTTTCCATAACGCCGCAGGCCGGGAACCGCACAGCCTATGCGGTGCTTGTTGAGCAGTCTTTTACTGAGGATATGCTGACAGCCCTAATGATATCTTGAAGCTGGCCGGTTAGGGGCCCGGCCTGATAGCCCCGCCCGCTATGTGCCATAGGTGCGCCGGCGCAGAAAATCAGTGATCTCATGACGGCTGGCGAAACTACCCAGCTCATCAGCTGTGATCGGGGTGCGGAAGGTAACATTCACACAGCCATTCATCTGTTTGCAGATTTCCCTGAACATCAGCGAATAGCCAAGCGTCACAGACAGGCGCCGGGCCATCTGATAGATAACTGAATTCCGCCCGTCAAAATAAAAGGGCAGGATTGTTGTGTCTGTGCTCAATGCCAGTTTCGCGGCAAAGGTTTTCCATTCAGAATCAAAAGCCGGGCCAATAAAATTCGGGGCAAGGGAAATGCCGCCGGCGGGAAAAATGATCACAACGCCGCCATCTTTTATATGGGACTGTGCGGCTTGTCTGGTTTGAAGGTTTGTTTTTAAGGCTATCTGGGTCTCGGCAAAATCAATCGGCAGGATTTTATCTTTCACAGCCGGGGCCTGGCGCAGCACCTGGTGGGTGATGATCCGGTAATCTGGGCGAATCTCGGCAATGATAGAACACAGAATAAGCCCGTCTATCACACCAAAGGGATGATTGGCGATTACCAGTACCGGCCCCTTTTCAGGTATATGGGCCCCGCTTTCCCTTATTGGGTTATAACTGATATTAAGTCTTTCCAGCGCATCGGCCCAGAACAGCTCCCTTGGCCGGTTGTCATCAACATAATCAAAATATAATTTTTTGATCTTAGGCTGGCCTGTCACCTTTTCCATGGCGCGGATAAAATGATTGGCAACCGGCCCCATCTCACCATTGGCAAAGGAAAAGATCGGGTGCGGTTCTGTATGTGTCGGTGCGCTCATATCCTGTGTGTGCTGCATTAAATAGACATCCTGGCGGAAAGGGAAAGACAGCTTGTATGCCGGTTTGAGCTGTCGTTCAAATCTGAATATTGCATGATAATGATCCGGGCCCGGCACATAGATCTATAGCGCATAATGTAACACAATCCAGATGAGGCCGAAACTTGTAATAGCAAGAATGCCGGGTGTCAGGCTGGCGGCATTGCCACTTATAACGCGCACCGCAACATAGCTGAGGAAACCGATACTGATTCCGGCTGCAATCGAAAAGGTCAGCGGCATCAAAAAGATTGTCAGCATCACCGGCAGGGCGACAGACGCATCTGACCAGTCAATCTGACGCAGCCCGCCAAAAAATCCCATGGCGACATAAATCAGGGCCGGGGCCGTGGCAAAGGCAGGCACAGAAGAAAAAAGCGGTTCAAAAAAGAGACAGGCAGCAAAAAGCGCGGCCACTGTTACCGCCACAAGGCCTGTGCGTCCGCCGCTGCGAAGGCCGGCTGCGCTTTCAAGATAGGTGGTCATATTTGAAGTGCCCAGAAGGCTGCCGGCAATGCTGGCCGATGTGTCGGCCAGAACCGCCCGGTCAAGATTTTTGATTCTGCCCTTTTTGTCTTTCAGTCCGGCGGGCTCGGCAATCGCTGTCAGCGTGCCGGTTGTGTCAAAAAAATCAACAAAGAACATAACAAACACCACCGACAGGAAGGCAGGTGTGAGAAGAGCCGAAAAATCAAGGGCAAAGGCAGCACTGGCCATTGGCGGCCAGGCAGCGACACCATTTATGTCTGACAATCCGAAAACCCAGCCTATAGCAGACAGCCCCATAACCGTGATGAGAATACCGCCTTTGATATTCAGCTGCTCAAGGCCGGCCATAATGACAAGCCCGGCCAGCGCCAGCGCTGTTTCTGGACTGTCCAGCGGGCCAAGGCCGACAAGCGTGTCAGGATTGTCGGTGATCAAGCCCGCCCCCTGCAGCCCTATCATGGCTAAAAACAGCCCGATGCCGGCTGTGATGGCCGTCTGCATTTCTGCGGGAATGGACATTATCAGCCAGCTGCGTATCCGGCTGGCAGAAAAAATGAAAAAGGCCACTGATGATACAAAGACAGCGGCCAGTGCCTGTTGCCAGCTCAGCCCATAGCCAAGCACAACAACAAAGGCAAAATAGGCATTCAGCCCCATCCCCGGGGCTACAGCCACAGGCCAGCGCGCATATAGCCCCATAATCAATGTGCCGGTAATCGTTGCCAGAATCGTGGCAACAAAGCCAGCAGCAAAATCGATCCCGGCCTCAGCCAGCAAACCCGGATTGACGGCAATAATAAAGGACATTGTCAAAAATGTGCTCAATCCGGCGACAAGCTCGGTCTTGAGTGAGGTCTTGTTCTCGCTGAGGCGGAAATATTCTTCCAGCATAATCATAATATTCCTGTTATCCTCATTTAGCCTGTCAGGCGGACTGTATTTTCTGGCCTATATATTTTCTGGCCTGCATCAATTTTAACTGTCTGTGGACAAATCAGCACCGCCCGCCCTTTATACTGGCAAAAAAGCTGTTTTGCGATTATTAATTGGCTTAGAGAAGGTATTCTGATGGGCTGTCCAGGCAGCGCGTCCGCCATCCAGCATGAGGAGATAAAGAATGTTTCAAACTTCTGTTTTTGGTCTGACATCCCCATCCGCGCCGCTTGCAGCGCGCATCGGGCAGTCATTTGCGCGCCCGGCTGGCCTGTCTGAGGCTGTAATGCCGCTGGTGCTGATGCTTGCCGGTGTTGTGATGCTGTCTGTTTCGGCACGTATCCAGGTGCCCTTTTATCCCGTCCCCATGACGCTGCAGACACTGGCCGTGATGATGATCGCCATGAGCTATGGTGCGGGTCTTGCCAGCACAACAATGTTCAGCTATCTGGCTGCGGGCTATCTGGGGGCCCCTGTTTTTGCTGGCGGGGCCGGATTTGCATATATGGCCGGGCCGACAGGCGGCTATCTGATAGGTTTTTTTGCTGCATCCTTGGTTTTGGGGGCATTGGCTGACAGGGGCTGGACACGCAGTTGGCAGACAACAGCAGTTGCAATGCTGGCTGGCACAGCGATTATCTATCTGTTTGGCCTTGGCTGGCTCTCACAGCTGATCGGCTTTGACAAGGCTGTTTTATTTGGACTGCTGCCCTTTGTCTATGGCGATCTGCTGAAGATGGTGATTGCTGCGTTCAGCATGCCGTTCTTGTGGAAAATGGTATCATGGCTGCGCGGTAGCGGCCCGCTTTAAACAGGTCTGGACATACAATGAAAAAGGGGCCGAAAGGCCCCTTTTTTGTCCCGCTTTTTTGTTTCCCATTTTTGTCATTGCGCCATCGCAAGGCCGGTGAGCAGATATAAAAAGGCGGGCACGGTAATGCTGGCAACAGCCGTGGTCAGCATGATGGCGGTTGCAGAACGACCGCTGTAGACGCCATAAAACTCTGACAGGGCAAAAGCATTCGCGGCAATCGGCAGACTGGTAAACAAAATCGCCACCTTTATCCATAGCGGGTCAACGCTTCCCCAGCCAGAGGGCGGCACAATCACAAAGATGAAGATGATCAGCAGCGGATGGCAGAACAGCTTCAGCGCCACCAGCACACCCAATTCTGCCCATGCCTCTCTTACAGGCTGGCCGACAAGCGCGATGCCAAGGGCAAACAGGGCAGTCGGCGCAGCCGCCCCGGCAAGGAATTTCAGGAAGATATCAGGCATTGCCGGCATAGTCAGCCCGCTTGCAGAAAAAGCGATAGCGATCAGAACAGACATCATCAGCGGGTTGCGTGCCAGCGAGATGACATTGTCTTTCAGCAGATGAAACAAAGTGCCACCCGCCTGGTCTTTGGTAAAAACAGCCGTCAGAAACAACAGCAATATATTGTTGATAACCAAAATCAGCGACATGGGCACAGCTGCTTCCTCACCAAAGGCGAGCAGGGCCAGCGGCACGCCGATATATCCGTAATTCGGATAGGCGGCATTCAGCCCGAAAAGTCCGGATTCTCGACGCTTCAGTTTTAGAATCATGCGCCCGATCATCACCGCCAGGACAAAGACAGTGATGGTAACAGCCTCGTAGCGCAGGATAAATTCCAGGTTGATGATATTATCTATTGGCCGGGAGGTGATCGCCACAAACATAAAGGGCGGCAACACAACAAAAAACACATAGCGTGAGAGCATGCGCCCGTCACCGGCAGAAAACCAGCCCTTCAGACTGCACAGGCTGCCCAGCAGGATGGCGGCAAAAAATGGCATGGTCAAAGACAATATATCATACATGAAATAATCGATGCCGCTGACAAGAAATGCTCAGGGCTCCTGAGGGGGATACGCTTAAGGGCCGGTGGGCGTTCCTGCACAGGGCCCTGGTGACAGTTTCTTATAACAGGCTGCTGTCCAGATGCCTGCTCAGCCTGAAAGAAAGACTATCGCAGCCCGGCAGACAGTGCTGTTCAGCCATTGTCATTTGCTGGCCGGGGCCGTTCGGATTCTGCACTGATAAAGCTGGGCTCCTCAAGCAGGTCAAGTGCTTCGGCACTATCCATCACCTCTGCCTCGCCCGTACCCTCTATCAGCTCAAGCAGCTTGTCCTCTGCCGAGATGTTTTCGTCATGAAGAACAGTTACCGCAACAAGGGCAGCAATGGTTGTCGCGCACAGTTTCTTTGACTCTGATTTGCGTGAGGGAAAGGGGATGATATCCCCGCCTGCCGGCAATTCGCGATCAGATGGCTGCATGGTCTTGCTCCTTCATTTGCAGAAATAAAGATTATCAGGGGCGGGTATGACAGGATCGGACGGTACCGCACGCCATAGGGACACGCCCGCAGCCGGGTCTGTGCACAGTATATTTATGACGGAAAGACTGCTGAGGCGCGGCGGGCGCGGGCTCCAACAAATAGTGTTCGCCGACTTATGTCTCATACTATATCTAGTATAGGGCTAATTTGACAGTTTCGTGAAGAAAAAAATGATTCAGCAGGTTTTTTCAATCCGGTGCGGCCAGACAAAACGTAAGTGATTGCAGGTAAGTGATTGCAGGTAAGTGATTGCAGGTAAGTGATTGCAGGGCCAATGCGCTGGCTGACAAATAACAAAAGAGTATGCAATGACATCTGATATCCGTGCATCAGGGGCGCTGTTAACCCGTGCTGAGGGACTGCGCCGTCTCGATGAGTTTGCTGAACATGCCGGGCGGACCTATGCGGCGGGCCGGAATTTTGATGCCGGGCCCGGCCAGCATCACGCGGTATCGCGTTTGTCTGGCTATATCCGCCGCCGCCTCGTGAGCGAGGAAGAGGTGATCAAAGCGGTATTGCGACGCCATCGTTTTCAGGACTGTGAAAAATTTATCAGTGAAATTTTCTGGCGGACATATTTCAAGGGCTGGCTGGAGGCACGGCCCTCAATCTGGGATGACTGGCTGGCTGCTGTGGCCAATACACACAGCACAGAGGCAACGCCATCACAGATTGCATGTGTTGAGAGCTGGGCGGATGAGCTGGAGCAGACTGGTTATTTGCATAATCATGCCCGTATGTGGTTTGCCTCTGTCTGGATTTTTACCCTGGGGCGCAGCTGGCAACAGGGTGCGCGGCTGTTTCTGCGCTGGCTGCATGACGGGGATCCTGCCAGCAACACACTGAGCTGGCGCTGGGTTGGCGGGCTGCATACGCTAAACAAGCATTATCTGGCCCGCGCAGAGAATATAGACAGATTTACCAACGGGCGGTTTTGCCCCTATGGTCAGCTGAATGAGGCGGCCTCGCCCCTTGCCGGTACAGCACACCCGCCGCCCCGGCCCCATGCATCCCCCGCACAGCCCCCGCACAATCCCTATATCCTGTTGCTGACAGCAGAGGACTGCCATCCGGAGAGTCTGCTGCTTGTCCGCCGCCCGTCTGCAGTTGTTGTGCTGCCGTGCGAGTTTGGCAATATGCTGCTTGCGGGGGATCAGTATCTTCGTGAGCCGCACATAGACATGCTTGACCGCTGTGCCCTGCAGGATGCTGGCAGGCGGGCCGGTGCCTTTTTTGACTGCCCGGTTTATGATCTCGATACATCAGACGCCGGCAGTGCTGGAAACCATTGCCGAACCATCACGCCTGATTTTGATGGTATTGCAGAGGCTGTTGCGGGCTGTGCGGATAAATACGGGGCCAGTCATCTGGCAGCGGCCTATTTGTCACAGGGCCCGTGGCGGGCCAACACAGAACGCCTGTTAGGGCACAGCTGTGTCGCCGCGCTGTCCTGTTCACAGATACTGCGGCCCTATGATCAGAAATGCTGGCCGCACACAACCAGGGGCTTTTTTGCCCTGCGTCAGAAAATACCCGGGATTGTTGCCGCCATGGGGGCTGTTTAGCTGCCGACTCTGCGGATGGTAATCTTGCCGGCTGGTTTGTTGTTGATATTGCGAACCGCCTCTGTCGGCTGTGAGACCACCACGGTTTCCACACCAAAATTATCAACAACATTGGCACGCGCACGGATTTTACTGCCGACGAGCGGCTGCGGCAGGGACAGGCTTCTCTGCCCTTCTGTTCCCTGCACTATATCCCATGTACGCCCGTCAGTTGAGCGTTCCCAGACAGTCAAAATGCTGGCGATCCCGTCATAATCTGTCAGGGTGCTTGTGCTCAGTGTCAGTTCTGCGCCCTCAATGGCCCGCCCGCGCACAATCACATCACCTTCCAGCGGGTTGTCAATATTTGCGACAATCTCAGACGCTTCGGTAACAAGTGTTTCCCTGGTTCCAAAGCCGTCAATATAGCTGACCACAGCCCGGTAGCTGAAGCCGACATCTGTTTGATCAAGCTGCAGGGTGCTGTCAAACTGGTCAGGCACATTTTCCCATTTTGTGCGCTGGGATGAACGTTGCCAGATAAGGGCAAAATTCCCCAACCCGTCCTCGTCAGAAATACGCGAGACATCAACAGTCAGTGAATCATTTTCCTTTGCCTCGCCGATAAGCTCCGGCTGGCCGATGGGACGGTCATTTACATTGCGGACAGGAAGCGATGCCGGGCTCAGCATCAATTCTGCATTGCCCTGCCCATCAACATAGGAAATCTGGACGCGCAGATATTTGCCGACCTCTGAATCACGTGGCGTAAAACTGGGCTGAATGGCCCCGGGCAGGATAAGCCAGTTACTGCCATCCTCAGAAATCTGCCACTGCACCTGTAACGAGCCCAGCCCGTCACCATCAGTGAGTGACTCTGTATCAATCGCCAGCTCCTCATCTTCGATCGCCTCAAAACTGTCATCGCGGCGCTGGGCTGGAATATTTGCAGTTTTCATGCCCTGGCTGCTGGCTGCTTCTGCAGATGACGCTGTGCTGCTGGATTTAAACTCCTTGCGTGGGGGCTGTGCAGTGGGCGCATTTTGGGAATTTGCCGGCGTCTGCGCGGCTGCTGTCTGGGCAGAGGCAGACTGTGCGGCCGCTGTCTTGGACGCGTCCTTGGCATATGGGTCGCCGCCAGCCAAAGCTGTGCCAGCCATTAACACGCCCATTCCCAGAAAGATCAGACCTGACCGTTTCACCATTCTCTCACTCCCCAGCCCTGCAGCCCTCTTTGTCCGGCGGCTGCGTCGCTTCGCCTGCAAGCCAAAACCACTGTAAAAAATAAAAAAAATATCTGTTTGTTAACTATTTATTAATGTTTTCGACACTTTGTCCTATTTTGCACGAAAAATCAAGATTTCTGTGCACTCGCCTGACCCGCAGGATAACGGCAGGGATGTGGCTGACTTTAGCGGTGGGGCGGCAATCAGGTTTTTTCCGCGCGCTGGTGAATTGTCATCTGGGCTTTCTGACGAAATAAGTTTATAAAAATTCAAAAAATTAAACAGATTTCGGGCCCGCGCCCTGAGGGGCTGTTGAAACAGGCAGGACTCTTTCCTGCCCTTCTGGTTTGACTGGCCTGTGCGGGCGGAATTGACAGAGGAGTGACTTTGATGAGCATGCTGACCCTGGCGCTTTGCCAGAAAATCGCTGCTGCTGCGCTTGCTGCGGCCGCAGACTTAAAACTCAACCCCATTTGTGTTGCTATTCTTGATGAACGGGCCAGTCTGCGGCTGTGTGTCAATCAGGACGGCACCTCTGTCCAGCGTCATAAAATCGCCCATGGCAAAGCAAATGCGGCCATCGCGCTGGGGATGGGATCGCGCGCGCTAGGGGCACGTGCAGAGGTTCAGGCCTATTTTGTTGATGCTGTGGGCCGGATGCTGGACGGTGATTTTATTCCGGTTCCGGGCGGGGTTCTGATAAGAGATGACCAGGATATGATCATTGGCGCGCTCGGGATTTCAGGCGATACATCTGACAATGATGAAAAGGCCGCCATAGCCGGGATTGAGGCTGCGGGGCTGAAGGCAGATACAGGGGCGTGAATGCAGCCTTGTCAGGCTGGCTATTTTTCTGCTTCCATGCTAGACAGCAACGATTATCAGGACATCATTGACAATGACAGTCAAGGCAGGGTTCGATGAATATTTTTACTGCGATTCGTGAAGAGGTGCTGGTGCCCATCCATCCGGCGGGCTGGCCCTTTATCGGACTTTTTGCTGTCGTAACCCTGGTGCTCGGGCTTGCGTTTGAGCCCTTTTTCTGGATTGGAATTCCGGCTACGCTGTGGTGTGTGTATTTTTTCCGCAATCCGCCGCGCATAACTCCTGATGACCGGCTGGCTGTGATTGCCCCTGCGGACGGGCGCATCCTGTCAACGGCTATCGCAGATGTTCCGCCCGGGCTGGATATTCCGGCTGGCAGCTGGCGCTGTATTTCAATTTTTATGAATGTCTTTGATGTACATGTGAACCGTAGCCCGGTTGGCGGTACTGTTCTGGACAGTCATTATATCAAAGGGGCCTTTGTCAATGCCAGTCTGGACAAGGCAAACAAGGATAATGAACGCCAGTCGCTGGTAATTGATACAGGCCATGCTGCTGCGCCGCTTGTGGGATGTGTTCAGATTGCCGGCCTTGTTGCCCGGCGGATTATCTGTGATGTCACTGTCGGTGACCGGCTGACGGCCGGCCAGATTTTCGGGCTGATCCGATTTGGCAGCCGCGTTGATGTCTGGGTGCCAGCTGGGATAGAACCGCTTGTCCTGCCTGGCCAGCGCAGCATTGCCGGTGAAACAGTTCTGGCGCGCCTGCCAGAAGAAGCAGCCTCAGCGCGCGTGTCTAAAACAGCCGCAGGAGCGGCAGGGGGGGGATCAGCAAAGCCTTCAAAAAGGGCGGTGTCAAAGGCAAAGCCGGCAGCAAAATCATCACGCGGGCCCGCCAGAAAACAGCCCGCTTCAGCATAAATGACTGCAGCTGGCCAGATAATCAGAGCACCAGAGCACCAGAACATAGGTAAAATATGAGCGCTGACAATCATAATTCTGCTGAACGTCCCGCAGCAAGGCGCCGGCGTTTCCGTTCAGTGTCCCTTAACTGGCTGCTGCCCAATATGCTGACTATTGGCGGGCTGGTATCCGGCTTGACCGGGCTGCGCTTTGCCCTGGACGGCAAATGGATGACAGCGATAGCGCTGGTGGCTCTGGCAGCCATTTTTGATGCACTTGACGGGCGAATGGCGCGGCTGCTGAAATCGACAAGCGCTTTCGGCGCTGCGCTTGACAGCCTGTCTGATGCGGTGGTGTTCGGTGTGGTGCCAGCGCTGTGCCTTTATTTATGGGCCTTGCAGGGTTCAGGTAATTTTGCCTGGGGAACGGCGCTGTTTTTCAGTGTCTGTATTTTGCTGCGCCTGGCGCGTTTCAATTCAGAATTGCCGGACAAGCCAGAATATGCACAGGCATTTTTTGTTGGCATTCCGGCCCCCGCCGCTGCCTTTCTGGTTTTGACCCCGATTGTCGCAGAACATGTTTTGGCATTGGAAGTGCTGCGCGATCAAAAAGTCGTTTCAGTCGTGTTGATACTTATCGGTGTGGCCGCGGTCAGTACATTGCCGACATTCAACGGCAAGACAATAAAAGTGCCAAGCCAGGCCATTCTTCCCTTCCTTGCCCTTATTGCATTTGTTGGGGCGATGCTGGCAATGCGCCCATGGGATGTTTATCTGGGGCTGGCCGCGCTCTATCTTGCCAGTCTGCCCTTATCTCTTGTCGCTTACAGCCGCCGCCGGCGCCTGTTTAACAGGCACCAGAACAGTACAGCAGTGGCAGATTAAAAAACGCCGCAGACTGAAATACTGTCAGCTTTGATTAGGTGCATCACGGCATTTGTGCTAGCCTTTTTTCCGGCCGGTGTCATTTACAGCCCCCTTGCGTGCCGCTGTCACACAAATGTGCCGTCCAAACCTGAAGGATTAATCAAAAAGGCTTGCTATGGCTGAGAGTTTGCTGGAAAAATGCCTGTCCCATAATATCAGGATGACGCAGCAGCGCCAGACGATCATCAAGGTTATCGAGGAATCAGATGATCACCCGGATGTCGACCAGCTGTATCTGCGCTCTGTTCAGGCAGATGACACAATTTCAATCGCCACCGTCTATCGGACGGTTAAGCTGTTGGAAGAGGCAGGTGTTGTCGAAAGGCTGGAGCTGGGGGATGGCCGCTCGCGCTATGAGGAGGCAGGTGAGCATCATGAGCATCTGGTCGATGTGGAAACAGGAGATGTGATTGAATTCTATAATGCTGAACTGGAGGATCTGAAAGAGCAGATAGCCCGGCAAATGGGCTATGAGCTGATTGATCACAGGCTGGAGCTGTATGGCAGGAAGCTGAAAAAATAAATGAACTTTTCTTGAGAGTTAAAAGGGGGGGTGAAAAGGTCATGATGTCATTGATTTGGGGACGCTTTGCGCTTTGGTTTTATATGGGGGTGGCTGCACTGGCGGCGGTTGCTGCAGCGCTGATAATCAACAGTCTGTTCTGGCTGCCGGCAGCTTTTTTTGCCGGGCTGTTTTTGCTGGGTCTGCATGACTATACGCAAAAGGCGCGTGGTGTTGTTGCCAATTATCCGCTGCTGGGGCGGATGCGCTATTTTCTTGAATCTGTGCGCCCGGAACTGCGCCAGTATTTCTGGGAAGCTGACACAGACGAGCTGCCCTTTTCACGCAATCAGCGCGCTATGGTCTATCAGCGGGCAAAGGGTATTCTGGCTGCCCGTCCGCTGGGTACCGTTCAGGATTTATACAAAGAGGACTATAACTGGCTGAACCATTCGATGGTGCCCTCGCATATCGAGAACAGGGATTTCCGCGTGCGTGTCGGCGAGGGGCCGCAGGCCTATGACATGGCCCTGCTGAATATTTCCGGCACCTCATTCGGGGCCATGTCACCGCCAGCGATAGAGGCGCTGAACACAGGCGCGCTACTGGGCGGCTTTGCCCATAATACCGGTGAGGGGTCTTTTTCAAAATATCACCGTGCGGGTGGCGGTGATGTTGTCTGGCAGATTTCAACCGGCTATTTTGGCTGCCGCACGCTGGAGGGGCGCTTTGATCCTGATATGTTTGCCAAAACAGCCAAAGACCCGCAGATAAAAATGATTGAGATAAAGCTCTCGCAAGGGGCAAAGCCAGGGCATGGCGGTATGCTGCTGGCCCCGAAAGTAACGCCGGAGATTGCTGCGACACGCGGCGTTGAGGCGTATAAGGACTGTATTTCACCGCCGCGCCATTCTGAATTTTCCACGCCGCGCGAGCTTATCGCCTTTGCAGACCGCCTGCGTAGCCTGTCCGGTGGCAAGCCGGTTGGGATTAAATTATGTATCGGCCATCCATGGGAATTCGCTGCCATTGTAAAGGCAATGGTGGAAACAAAGACAGTTGTTGATTTCATCACTGTTGACGGATCAGAAGGCGGGACAGGGGCTGCACCTGTTGAATTCACCGACCATTTGGGCTGTCCATTGCGTGATGCGCTGGTTTATGTGGATAATACGCTGAAAGGGGCTGATTTGCGCGGCCGGATAAAAATTGCTGCCTCTGGTAAAATTGTTTCTGCCTATGATGTGGTCAGGCATATTGCGCTGGGGGCAGACTGGTGCAATATGGCCCGCCCGTTCATGTTTGCACTGGGCTGTATTCAGGCCCGCGACTGTGCGTCTGGTGAATGTCCGACCGGTCTTGCAACAATGAATCCGCACCGCTACCGCGTTGTGGATATTCAGGCCCGGGCCCGCAGGATTGCGAATTTTCAGCATCATACAATAGAAGCAGTGGCCGAAATGCTGGAGGCGGCCGGGCTTAACGGCCCGCATGAGCTGAACCGCAGGCATATTGTGCGGCGCCTCTCGGCCAGCCAGATTCAGCTGGCCGACCAGATATATCCGCGTGTTGAGGTGGGCGCGCTCCTGCGCGGTGAGGAAGTGGCCGACCCGCGCCTTGCTGTATATTGGCAGCGCGTCACCCCGGACAGCTTTGCCCCCACAGACCCGGACTGAGGTAATCTGCCGCGCAAGGAGGGGGCGCAGCATCTGCGAAGCGCCGGTGTTCATTTTTGGGCAGGCGACGACTGCCGCGCTGGCCGAGCGCGCGTCAATCCCGCAGGTGATGGCCATGCCATTTATTGTTTCTGGCACCTAGTTTTGATGGGATGTATGCGGAATTATCTGCGGCGCGCGCAGGCTGATTGACAAGCCCAGCCCTGTCTTGCCATAAGAGA
>JAYPEG010000012.1:1526-8189 GCA_038125645.1 Alphaproteobacteria bacterium | reverse complement strand
GCCCCAGCCTATTGGCCGCATCTTTGCGTCCATGTGGTGGCTCGTTATCTGAAGAATGAAGGCAAGGCAATAAAGAAAGATTCGGTAAAAAAAATGTTAGTCTCTGAGGAAACTAACGCTCTTTCTTGGATTTTTAACAAGGGCTTAGGGTGGTTGCGGTCATCAGATTGTGATGAATTGTCTGCGGCGCGCGCAGGCTGATTGACAAGCCCAGCCCTGTCTTGCCATAAGAGAGTCACAGTATTTCTGCTGTTCATTCACCAGCGGCGCATGCCTGCCGCAACGGGTTTCTTTTATCGCATGTTTTCATCTTTTTCCCTGATGCCGGCAACGGTGTGGCGTATGGCACTGGCACAGAGCCTGTCCATGACGGTTATGAACATCAATATTATCAATACCGGGCTTGCCGGGGCGGTGCTGGCCCCGGCCCTATGGATGGCAACATTGCCGCTGTCTCTGCAGTTTGTCTCAGTGATGCTGACAACCTTGCCAGCCTCGCTGCTGATGGCGCGGTTTGGGCGGCGGCCAGTATTTCTGGCCGGTATCTGTATTTCAGTTTCGGCAACGCTCGTTCAGGCCCTTGCCCTTGTCACCGGACAGTTCTCATTATTTGTCATCGGCGCGCTGATGCTGGGTGTCTCGCATGGTACGGCACAGTTCTACCGCTATGCAGCTGCTGATTCTGTGCCGGTTATGCATAAGCCAAAGGCCGTCTCCTTTGTTCTGCTGGGCGGGTTGGGCGCCGCACTTGCCGGCCCGGAAATCGCCTATCGCTGTGTCGATATGATAGGTGGGGCACCTTATGCCGGTGCTTTTGTCGGCGCGGCGCTGGTGCAGCTGCTGGCCTTTATTGTGCTCTGGGGGCTGAATATTGCCCCGCCAGACACAAAGGCGGCTGCCGGCCGCCCGATGCGCGCTTTTTTTGGCCTGTCCGGCTATCGGCTGGGGATTGTCGCAGCAGCGCTGGGCTATGCGGTGATGAGCTATCTTATGACCGCAACGCCTCTGCAAATTGTCAATGTCAGCCATCTGGGCACACAGGAAAATGCGCGTGTCATTCAATGGCATGTGATCGCAATGTTTGCCCCGTCATTTTTTACCGGCCAGCTGATTGCCCGCTTTGGCATGAAACAGATACTGTTATGCGGGGTTGCACTTTATGGCCTTGTCGTTGGGGTGGCCTTGGCCGGCACCGGTTTCTGGCATTATTTCGCAGCGCTGTTTTTGCTGGGGCTCGGATGGAACTTTCTTTATGTCGGCGGCAGCTCGCTGATTGCCAGCATCGCCAGCCCGGCCGAGCGCGGACGTGTTCAGGGCACGTCCGATTTGATTATCTTCTCTGCGGTGGCACTCGCCTCATTGAGCGCCGGCGTCCTGCATTCAACAGTCGGCTGGCAGGGGCTGGTCTGGTCATGCCTGATCCCGGCCACTGTCATCGCCACTGTCTTGCTGGCCACGCCAAAATCACGGCTGGAGACTGAAAAAGCCGGATAACAGCCTGTGGATAAGTTTAAAAATGATGCAATGCACAATAAAATTGGACGTCCGCATTGTTTCTAAAACAGAAACAATTCATTTCAATGCAGGAAAAACTTAATAAAACTGCAAAAAAAAGGTCGTGAGAAAACTCACGACCAAGTTTAGGGAGGAAATGCACAAAAACTGTTGTGCACTGCGATATATGATGGCAGAGGCAGTGAATGTCAATGCCAAATCGAAAAAAAGCACATAATTGTGACATTTTTGCCGCAGACGCTGGCCAGCCTGGCTCAGAGGGGCAGGGGTGGCAGGGCGGCCCGCAACTCAGGCGGTGTGAGCCCGTCTGCCCGCATCTGTTTCAGGCTGAGGGAATCATGGCGTTTTGCCAGTCTTTTGCCGGCTGTGTCCCTGATCAGCTGGTGATGCAGATAGAGCGGGGATGGCAGGTCAAGAACAGCCTGGAGCAGACGGTGTATCTGGGTAACCGGTGCCAGATCCAGCCCGCGCACCACCAGCGTTACATCACTGTCAGCATCGTCAATGACGGTGCTGAGATGATAGGAGGCTGGGCTGTCGCGCCGGGCCAGCACCACATCACCGAATTCAGCCGCTATGACCGGATGGCGGGTGCCGTTGTGATCCTGCCAGTACAGCGCGCCGGCCCGCGCGGCCGCACGCCCGGCATCCAGCCGCCAGACAGCCGTGCGGCCTTGTGACTTCTGCTGTTCCTGTATGTCGTGCATCTGGCCTCTGGTTGAGGGCTGCGGGCGCAGCTGTGCCCCGTCTTGTGTGTGCGGTGCCGTCAGCAGCGCGTCTGCCTGTCTGCGGCTGAGATAGCAGGGATAGACAAGATCCTGTGCCTGCAGGCGGGCCAGTGCAGCCGCATAGGCAGACAGGCGCCCAGACTGAAAGACCGGCGCTTCTGCCCAGCTGATACCCAGCCATTGCAGATCATCCATCAGCTGTGCCGTATAGCCGGCCCGCACCCGCCCCGCATCCAGATCATCAATACGCAACAGAAACTGTCCCGCATCACATCCGGCCGCCCGCCACACGCACAGGGCGGAATAGGCATGACCCAAATGCAGCCAGCCTGTCGGGCTGGGCGCAAAACGCGTACGCAGGCGCCCAGCCTCCTGAAGGGCAGCGATCAGGGGAATGGGGGCTGTTGCTGTCATCGGTCTTGCCTGGTGTTTGGCCTTGTTAGTTATTTGCCTGAAGTCTTGCCGCTGGTCTTGCCTGAAGTCTTGCCGCCGGTCTTGTTTGGCATTTAAATAAAATCTCCTGGCGGCAAAGACAGTTATCATGCATTATTTAGCACAGATTCAGATTTGTGTTTTGCTTTTTCACAGGGTTTTGGGCCCCGTCCCCGGGACGCCGGCCACAGGTACCGGTGACAGAGCCGGCGCACGGGCCCGCCCGCAGGTAAGGATGGCGGGCAGAAATGACTGAAAGACAGGAAAAAATTATGGGATTTTCACAGCTTTCCCTGACTGACGGGGCCCGGGCCGGGCTGCAGGGCTTTTTTTACCTGCCGGATGAGGCGCTGGCCGGGGCACCGTTTGCGGCGGAAAAGCGCCGCCTGCAGCGGCTGATTGTCCTGTTGCATGGCTGGGGGGCAGATGCGCGTGACCTGGCCCCGCTGGCGCCGGCGCTGGCAGGCGGGAACAGCAGCTGTGCTGTCTTTGTGCCTGACGCGCCAGAGCCCTGTTCTGCCAATCCAGCGGGCCGCCAGTGGTTTGAGCTGGCCAGCCCTAATCTCGGCACAGCGGTCATTGCTGAGGCCTGTCTGGCAGCGGCACCCATTCTCCATCAGCTGCTTGATGATCTGCAGGCGCGCTTCAGCCTGTCGGCTGCACAGATTGTTCTGGGGGGATTTTCACAAGGGGGGATGATAAGCCTGAGCGGCGGGTTGGGCTATGGCCCGGCTTTGGGCGGGCTGTTCTGCCTGTCCGGGGGCTGGTTGACACCGGAACAGACCGTATGCCAGCCATCGGCCCTGCCGGTATTTCTGGCACATGGCGGGACGGATCCGGTGGTGGATGTCAATCTCATGAAGCAAACCTCTGCTGCGTTGGCCGCAAGGGGGCTTTGTGCCCGTACGCTGCTGCGGCCGGCACTGGCCCACTCTATTGATGATGAAATGCTGAAGGGGCTGGCTGAATTCCTGCAGGCTTCAGCTTGAGACAATATTTAGTATTCAGCTTCATAAAAATTACACAATATGTTGCGATGCTTCAGGGGCAAAGGCTTGTCATCAGCCCCGGTTCATGCTTGACTTGCCTGTAACCACTGCGTTGAGGCTGTATTATGAAAAGTCATAGGGGAGCAATCAGCAGATGAATGCCAGCCTGCATCCGCCGGCACTTGTACTGAACGCGGATTTTCGGCCATTGAGCTATTTCCCCCTGTCCCTCTGGTCATGGCAGGACAGCATAAAGGCTGTGTTTCTTGACCGTGTGACTATTATTTCTGAATATGATTCAGTGGTCAGCTCGCCGTCATTCGAGATGAATCTGCCGTCTGTTATCGCCCTGAAAGAATATATCCCGCAAAGCCGCCATCCGGCCTTTACCCGTTTTAACGTGTTCCTGCGTGATAAATTCACCTGTCAGTACTGTGACAGCCGGCTGCCGGCCAGTGACCTGACCTTTGACCATGTCATCCCACGATCGCGCGGGGGGCGTTCACGCTGGGACAATGTGGTTGCGGCCTGCAGCCCGTGCAATCTGAAAAAGGCAAACAAGCTGCCACAGGCCTGTGGCATGGTACCGCTGAAAACCCCTGCACAGCCGACCGTATGGCAGCTGCAGGAACAGGGCCGGGGCTTCCCGCCTAATTATCTGCATCACAGCTGGCGCGATTATCTGTACTGGGACAGCGAGCTGATCGAGGAACCTGCTGCTGGTGATGAGGGGTAGGGGACAAAGGTTCCGGTGCCGGAATCAGAGCTTTTCGGCAATCTTTATTGCTGTTCTGCAGCCGGTTGAGATGATTTTCTGCATCAGCCCATAGGCCGGTGCGGCACGGCCGTCATGGGCAACAGCGATATCGCGGTGTTCCAGTTCCTCATCACGGAAACGGGTCAGGGTCTCTACCAGTTCTGGCTCCTCGCCCCGGGCCGTCAGGTCTTTTATCTGCTTGTCATAATGCGACCCGATAACCTCTTCCACGGCGATCGTACAGGCCATAGCCGCTTTCGGCCCCAGCGCGGCGGTTGCGGCCCCCAGCATAAAACCGGCCGCTCCCCATAGCGGGTCAAAGACAGACGGGCGCACCCGATAGTCATTCAGCAGCGCATCAAATGTGTCCAGATGTTCTTGTTCCTGTTCCATCATATGCTGAATTTCACTGGCGTCAGGATGATTGCCAAGCACGGCCAGCTGGCCCCTGTAGATTGTCTGGGCCGCACGTTCACCGGCATGATTGACACGCAGATATTCAGCCAGCCTTTCGCGGGTGCGCGGTATACCGTCATAATGATGCCGGGGCTGATCTACGCTGTCTGGATGTAACGGCTGGGGATGTAAGGTTGCGTTATCTGACTGTTTGGCGGCCTGTTTTTTCATTTCTTGTTCCTGTTCATCTGCGCGCATGGCCCGTATTTCTCTATTATATCCGCGCGTCTCTATTATACCCGTGCGTCTCTATTATATAGAGAAACAGCACCAAAGGCAAAGAGCAGCCGCAGGAAGGGCCGCTGCATACAGGCCAGGCGACAGAGCGTCACTGGCGCAGAATCAAGTCATTGGCGCAGAATCATTGGCGCAGCTGCCAGATGGCCAGCCCGCCTTGGGTAAGACTGAAAATACCGTTCCAGGCGGCCATGGACAGGCCCAGAAATGACCAGACGACCTCATCACAGCGCACAACGGCTGTCTGCATTAAAATATCCAGCATCTGTGCACCGGACAGCTGGGCATCAGTACTGCCAGAACAGCTGGCCGGGCCCGCAAACAGTCCCAGTTCAACGCCGCTGTGATAACCGGCCAGACCGGCATTGCCCAATGCTGCAAGCGCTGTCAGTGCAAAAACCAGACGCGGGCGCAACGCTATCATACCAGAAAGGGCGATAAAAATGATCAGCGCATGCGGCCAGCGCTGCCACAGGCACAGCTTGCACGGTGCCAGCCCGCCGAAATACTGAAAGCCAAAGGCCGCCCCAAGGAGGGCTGCCGACAACAGGCCCAGTACCATGATCATACGATAGGTCTGCTGATGGCGTGAATAGGAATAGATAAGCATCGGTATCTGTGTCCCTGTTATGTCGTCCTGCTGTTTTACTTCCCCCCCCTGCTACATATAATGGCAGAGAGGCTCAGTGTGTTCCCCAGCCGGTAAGATAAAGCCCGCCGCAGACGAGCACCAGTAAAATTGAAGCCAGCCCGCTGACCAGCTTTACATCATGGCGGTGGGCAACCAGCCCCGCAACCAGCAAAAACCGGATGCCGCGCCCGACTGCCGATAACAGTATAAAAGGCAGCAGCCCATAGCCAAACAGCCCCGCGCTGACGGCGATAATTTTATAGGGTAGCGGCGTGAACGCGCCAATTAACACCAATATCAGCCCCAGCTTGTTAAAGGCGGCAGATACATCAGAAAACAGTGCCTCTCCTGCAATGGCCTGGGGCAGCAGGACCACGGCCTGTGCCACAAAATCCTGCAGGGCAAAACCCAGATACCAGCCCGCCGCCCCGCCAATAACAGAGGCCGCCGCCGTAGCCAGTGCCAGTGCGGCCCAGCGTGACGGGCGGGCCAGCACACAGACCGCAAGATAGGGGTCAACCGGCACAGGTATGATGACGCTTTCCAGTGCAGAAAACAGATACAGCAGCATGCGCGCCCGCCGGCTGGCCGCGTGCCGGGTGATAAAATCAAGCAGGTCTGCTGGTGACATTCTCATCTTCTGGATTAACCTCCGGCATGGCGGGCAAATACTGGTGGCACTGAATATTGGCAGTTAAATATTGGCACTGGGCAGCGGCAAATGACAGGACAAATAAATAAAGGTTCAGTTTTACAAATAAAGGTTCAGTTTTACTGGGACCCCTTGTCTATAACAGTCATGTAACAATTATGTAATTTCAGTCATTTCAGCCGCAGCCGCCATATCTGAGGTGCAAGTCATATCGCAGCCGCCAGCGCCAGCCAATGCGACATATCATCATCACTGCCCCGCAATCA
>JAYPEG010000012.1:0-1497 GCA_038125645.1 Alphaproteobacteria bacterium | reverse complement strand
CTCCCGCCCCTAAATAATCACTGAACCAGCCCGCATTCGGCAGGAAAAAATCGGCGCAGTCGTAAAAAAATATTTTGCAGAGGCGGGGCCGGAACAGTTGCCCCTGCGGTAAAAACCAGAAATTAAATTATAAAGTTGTAATAAAAACATATATTTAACCTCAATAGGTGCATATATGTCACTCTCAATAATAGAGATAAAATTTTTTTTATAAATTTATAAATTTTTAAGATTATTTGTGTAAGGTGCAAAATTGGTCAGTTGTGCGCCCGGTGAGCGTGTCTTGTTTTAAGGCTGGGTTTTAAGGCTGGCAGATTATTATAGCTGGCAGATTGCCTTGAAGTCTGAAAAATATGATTTGACGGAGTTTTGAATGACTATTTCTTCTTATGATCGGCATAGTTTGGATGATCAGATCGAAGTGACAGACGGCCATGACAGCGATCAGTTGCAGGGCGGCGATACCGCTGGCCGGCCACAGTCAGGGCCGCAGGCAAAAAAGCCGTCCAGGAAGAAGGGTAAAACTGCGACAGGTAAAACTGCGTCGGAAAAGATAGCAGCGGGCAATAAGATCAAGGTCTCTTTCGTAGCTGACACCAGCCCATCGCCCGGCGGGCAGGGCGGGGTTAAGGGCGTTTCTGTTTCTTCAAATGGAACAATTGTCTCCCCAAACGAAACAATTATCCTTGTGACACTCTATAATGACGGCGCCAGATTGTCGGCGATAAGAGAGGCTATAAGGGACAATGCCGCCGCCAATGACCTGGTTTCAGTCAGTATTGATTGGGGCGCGGCAGATGATGTTTATCTGGCGGCAGTTGCAGGCAGTGCATCACCGCCGAGCATTGCGCTGAACGATGATAGTCCATTGGCCACCATTTACGGTATTACCGTCAAACGGAAAATGGATAAGGATATTTCAATCAGCTTTCGGGACGCGTTGCGTTCTGATGTTCCTATCCAATTTGGCGTCACAGATCGGACGGATAAAAAACACATAGACATATTCATATATGGCACGGTTTCGGTATCCACGCTTCAAGAGGAATTGGAAACACACGCCAAGGCCAATGAGTTGATCAGCCTGACTTATAAAGACGATATAAAAATCGATCTCATTTCCAGCCACATTTCATCTGAGAACGAAGTGTCTTTAAAGGGAGGCACAGCATCAAATGATATTCTCAATGGCATGGGCGGTAATGATGTGCTTGATGGCGGGGATGGGAATGATACCCTCGATGGCGGGGGCGGGAATGATACCCTCAATGGCGGGGCGGGGGCAGACAGATTTGTCCTCAACCTCAGCCATGCCGGCACAGACATTGTGACGGATTTCAGCAGCGCAGGAGGCGACAGGGTGCAGCTTTATGTCGCTCAGGGCACAGGTAATGAGACCAGCCTGGCTGATTTTGGCCTGGCGGTTCAGGACAGTGGGCAGGATGCCAATATTGTTGATGTAAATGATGCTTTGCACATATATATGACCCTGGAAAC
>JAYPEG010000011.1:11073-48700 GCA_038125645.1 Alphaproteobacteria bacterium | reverse complement strand
GCCCTGCGCGGCCATATCAGCGCCTCTGTCCAAATCTTTGTGATATTGCCTGTCAGACCCCTGTGGCCCGGCACAGCCCTGTCATGCCTGTTGTAACGGGATTGTGCTGGTTTGACCAGCATTTCTGTGCCGGCCTGAAAGTGGCAGAAACGGCCATCCGGCAGGCTATTGTGAGACAACCAGACTGTCAGGGCTGAGCGACAAATCACGGATGATCTCGCCAACCGTGCCCAGCTGTCTGGGTGCAGCGTCCTCACCAAACGCCAGCGTCAGCCCGCCCGCATTGCCCGTACTCAAGAACAGATTATCCTCAGCAGAGGTGACCAGCCGGTCACCGTTTTTCAGCAATTTGCTGATGATCACCTCACCGTCAGCACGCGCAATCTCAACCCATGAGGTAGCTGTTGCAAAAATAATAACCTCTGACTGGGGTCGGCGCGGCACGGCCACCGCATTCACCGCGTCAGCTGGCTTTGGGGCGGCGGGCACAGGGCTGTTCTGGGTCACCGCGGCTGACTGTATCTGGTCATCTGTATTAGGCAAAACAGGCAGGGCCGGGGCAGTTTGAGCCACATCTGTGTCCGGGGCCGCACCCATGCCGGAACCCTGCGGTGCCAGCAATACATCAGCACCCGGCAATTCATCAGGGATAGGGGCATCAGCCAGCTGAGTGGCCGCACCAGCCAGCACCGGCGCCGTCTGTGTTTCCGGCTCTGTCACCAGCGCCCCAGACTGTGCAGCCTCTATCTGCCGTAGCTGATCCAGATCATTGTGGCTTTCCTCAAGCGCGGCGGTCTGGGTTATATTCCCCTCATCCTCACTGACCAGAGACCAGCCAATATAACCTGCCAGGAGCACGATTACTGCGACCATGGCCACCATGCTGCCCGCCATTTTGGGGACAAGGGCCTGAACCGGGAATCTGTATTCCGGCTTTTTTTGTTCCGGCATGCTGATGGTCTTGTAGGCAGATACCGGCATTGCCGGATCCAGCTTCAGAACAAGGCAATAATTGCGGATAAAGCCGGGCGTGTAAGCAATGCCCGGTAGCATGTCAAAATCACCTTCTTCCAATGCCTCAATATGGGCTTTGGTGATTCGGGTGGTCTCAGACATCTGGGCAACAGACATACCGGCAGCCACGCGGGCAGCGCGCAAATAGGCGCCAATCTGCGCAGCAGATGCAAATTCGGGCATGTGATTATCTGAACCAGCCATGAATTATTCTATCGCATAAAACCTAAACTTATCTTCTCGCGATACATTATTTTTCCGTTTTTTTCTATAAAAAACTAAAAAACCCGTTAATTTTTATGGATTTAGTGCAATTTTCCTGCCCGTTTTGTGTATTTTTTCCTAACCGTCTTGATCCAGACCAAAAGCATCATGCAGGCTGCGGACTGCCAGTTCAGTATAATCAGCGTCAATCAGCACAGAAATTTTTATCTCTGATGTAGAGATAACATGCAGATTTATCCCCTTTTCTGCCAGAACCGCAAACATTGTGCGCGCGATACCGGGCTGTGATCGCATGGCGGTGCCGATGATGGAGATTTTTGCCACATCCATATCAGCAACAATATCCTCATATTCCAGCTGGCCATGAATTGCGGCCATGCATTCTGTTGCTTTTTCCGCATCAAGCGTGCCGACAGAAAAAGTAATGTCTGTGCGGCTTTTGTCAGGCGATGCGCTCTGGACTATCATATCGACATTGATATGGCTTTCTGCCAGCGCGTCAAAGACATTTGCAGCAATGCCCGGTTTGTCCGGCAGACCCACAAGCGTCACCTTTGCCTCATCGCGGCTATAGGCAATGCCGCTGATTTTCTGTTTTTCCATCTCGTCATCCTCATCAACAACAAGTGTACCCGGCTGGTCAGTAAAGCTGGAGAGCACCTGCAGATTGACATTATGGCGCATGGCCATAGCCACTGAACGTGTCTGCAGCACTTTTGCACCGGCTGATGCCATTTCCAGCATCTCTTCAAAGGTAATCCGCTCGAGCTTGCGGGCCTTTGGCATGATTCTGGGGTCTGTTGTATAAACACCGTCAACATCTGTGTAGATATCGCATCTGTCAGCATTCAGCGCCGCTGCTAGTGCCACAGCAGACGTGTCCGAGCCGCCGCGCCCCAGCGTTGTGATCCGCCCTTCCGGGCTGATCCCCTGAAAGCCGGCAACCACGGCAACCTGCCCCTGTTCAAGACGCTCCTCAAGGCGCTTTTTGTCTATCGCCTCTATGCGGGCTGAGCCATGAATACCGTCAGTACGAAACGGGATTTGCCAGCCCAGCCATGAGCGCGCGTCAATGCCGATATTCTGTAGCGCTATTGCCAGCAGCCCCACGGTCACCTGCTCTCCGGTTGAAACAATCGTGTCATATTCACGCGCATCATGTACAGGCCCAATATCACGTGCCCATTCCACCAGCTGATTGGTCGTTCCAGACATGGCAGAGACAACTACTGCCACCTGATTTCCGGCATCAGCCTCTGCTTTCACGCGCAGTGCCACAGCCCTGATCCGGTCAAGGTCTGCAACTGATGTTCCGCCAAATTTCTGAACAATGCGTGCCATTACGCCTGTCAATCCCACAGTAAATTTTATGCCCGTGCATCGGGTCAAATCCGATCCAGTTCATGCCTGCCAGCAATTTTCAGACCAGAGTGGCCCCCTGATACAACAAATGCCTGCAATGTGAAAGCCTGATATTGTCAATAGACCTTGAGAAAAGCAGGAGAATCTGACAAAAACAGGGCTGGAAAGACACAAACAGGCAAAACAGACATCGCATGAACGCCAAAAACAACAGAGCCGCCGCCTCAACAGTTGACAGCCGGGATATCGGGAATTTTGACGCGCTGGCGGACAAATGGTGGGATCCGCAGGGGCCAATGCGTCCTCTGCATCAATTCACCGCTGTGCGTATTGACTATATCGTGCGTGCAGCCCGCAGGGCAGGGCTGGCATCAGACAGGGATACACTGCCCTTAGCCGGGCTGAAAATACTGGATATCGGCTGCGGCGGCGGTCTGTTAGCCGAGCCTTGTTGCCGGCTGGGCGGCATTGTCACTGGCATAGATGCCTCAGGCGGGGCTGTCACTGCCGCCAGGGCCCACAGCAAGCAGCAGAATCTGGATATAAACTACCTTCAGACAACAGCTGAACAGCTGGTAACAGATAAGGCCTGTCAGGCCAGTTTTGACATTATCTATGCCTCAGAGGTGATAGAGCATGTTACTGACAGGCAGTTGTTTATCCGGGCCCTGACGGCCCTGTTAAAGCCGGACGGGCTGGTTGTTCTGACAACCATAAACAAAACCCTTCCTGCCCTGATACTGGCTAAAATCGCGGCTGAGTATATTTTCAATATCGTGCCGCGTGGTACCCATAAGTTTGATCAGTTTGTCCGGCCAGAGACATTGCGGGCTGAATTTGAGGCCTGCGGCATCCTGCTCGATGATGTCACAGGATTTCTGCCCGATCTGAGGGGCGGCTTCCGGCTGTCATCGCGGATTGCTGTCAATTATGGAATTTCCGGCCAGTTTATCAGTTGACGGCCATAAGCCCGCAGACAGGACAGCACGCACTGCTGTCTGTCAATGTTCAGGCGGCAGCCATGGCAGGGGCGCAATGTCAACACCCTCATCAATCAACTCCTGGCTTTCCTGTGTACTGCAGGTGCCATAGATATTGTCCGGCTCTTTATCTCCGTAATGAATTTTACGCGCCTCTATGGCAAAATTATCCCCGACATCTGTAAATTCTGTCTCAATCGTTTTCTGCAGCTGCCGCAGGGCCGAGCGCAAAGCAGCAGACGGGGCAGCGGCAGCCGGGCCCGCCATCTGCGGCATGGTCTTGCCAGCGGGTCTTGTATCGCTGTCCTTTGCCTCTGGCTGGTATCGGGCCCGCGTTTTCGGGGTTGCAAGATTTGGTGCTGAAAGCTGTTTGCGGACATCTGTGCTGCTGCAGACCGGGCAGTCGAGAAGCCCGCTGCCGCATTGGTCGGCAATGGCCTGTGCATCAGCAAACCAGCCCTCAAATTCATGTGCATTTTCACAGATTAATGAAAATTTTTTCATTTTTTCCTGCTGTGATGGAAACCTGTTCTGTCACTGGGGCCAGACCTCTGGCGCTAAATCTTGCCATGGCAATGTTTATATTTGCGCCCTGAGCCGCAGGGACAAGGGGCATTCCGGGCGATTTTTCCCCCGTCAGTGCTGGGCGCCCGGTCTTCTGCAGCAGACGGGGCAGTATTTTTTTCCTCCCCCTGCGGGCGGGCAATTTCAACATGTGCCAATGCCAGTGTAACTGTCCGGCGCAGAATTGTCAGCATTTCATCAAACATCAGAAATGCTTCACGCTTATATTCATTGAGCGGATCCTTCTGGGCATAAGCGCGCAGATTGATCCCCTGGCGAAGCTGCTCAAGGCGCAGAAGATGTTCCTTCCATTGCTGATCAAGCACCTGCAGCAATAAGGATTTTTCTGCCATACGCATCAATTCAGGGCCAAAACGCACTGCTTTTTCCGCCATATAGCTGTCTGACATTTTTTGCAGCCGTTCGGTGATTTCCTCTTCAGCAATGCCATCTTCATCCACCCAGTCAGCAGCCGGAACCGTAAGCCCCAGAACTGTCTGTGCCGCCTCTTTCAACCCCTCAGCATCCCAGCTGTCAGAAAAGCTACCTGCCGGTATCGCATCTGACACGATATGGTCGATCGCCTCATAGCGCATTTCCTGCACGGTATCATGCACATCAGTCTGCTGCATGATTTCGCGGCGCTGGGCAAAGACCACCTGTCTTTGATCATTCATCACATCATCATATCTGAGCAGCTGCTTGCGGATTTCAAAATTATGCGCCTCGACTTTCGACTGCGCCTTCTCAACGGCCTTGTTTATCCAGGGATGGGTGATCGCCTCACCCTCTTCCAGACCCAGTTTCTGTAGCATGCCGTCCAGCTTTTCTGACCCGAAAATCCGCATCAGATCATCCTGCAGTGACAGATAGAATTTTGACGCGCCGGGATCGCCCTGCCGGCCGGTGCGGCCCCTCAGCTGGTTGTCAATACGGCGCGATTCATGGCGCTCTGTGCCGATCACATATAAACCGCCCGCCGCGAGCGCCTTTGCTTTTTTCTCGGCAATATCCCTGCGGACTGCAGCGTCCTTCACCGGGTCAATCACACCGTCCTTGTCGGCTGCCTCTGAGGCCAGCCGCATTTCAAGGTTGCCGCCAAGCTGAATATCTGTACCGCGCCCGGCCATATTTGTGGCAATGGTGACAGCCCCCGGCAAACCGGCAAGCGCAATGATTCCGGCTTCTTGTTCATGAAAACGGGCATTGAGCACCTGATGGCTGATTTTGCGCGCCGTCAGGGCCTGTGACAGGGCCTCAGATTTTTCAATACTGACAGTGCCGACCAGAACGGGCTGGCCGCGTTTCTGACAATCCTCAATTTGGGCAATCACCGCGCTGTCACGCTCTTTTGATGTGCGGTAAACCTCATCATCGCTGTCGATACGCATGACCGGCTTATTTGTCGGTATGGCTGTGACCTCCAGCTTGTAAATTTCTGAAAATTCCCCAGCCTCAGTCAGGGCTGTGCCTGTCATACCGGCCAATTTGTCATAAAGACGGAAATAATTCTGATAGGTGACAGAGGCCAGCGTCTGGTTCTCTGCCTGTATCTCCACCCCTTCCTTGGCTTCAATTGCCTGGTGCAGTCCATCTGAATAGCGCCGCCCGTCCATCGCCCGGCCGGTAAATTCATCAATAATCATAACCTGCCCGGCTTTGATCATATAATGGGTGTCACGCTGAAACAGCTTGTGCGCGCGCAATGCCTGTGTCATGTGATGCAGAAGGCTGACATTACTGACATCGTAAAGGCTGCCCTCTGCCAGCAGGCCCGCATCAGACAGCAGCTGTTCTGCATGCTGGACGCCGGTTTCAGTAAAGGTCACGGAACGGGCCTTTTCATCCAGCTCAAAATCATCGCTTTCCAGCGCGGCGGCCAGCCTGTTTGCCGCCGTATAGAGATCAGCTGATGTTTCTGCAGGGCCAGAGATGATCAGCGGTGTTCTGGCCTCGTCTATCAGGATAGAATCAACCTCATCAACAATCGCGTAATGATGATCGCGCTGAACCATATCCTCGAGCGAGAATTTCAGATTGTCACGCAGATAGTCAAATCCAAACTCATTATTCGTGCCATAAGTGATGTCACAGGCATAGGCTGCTTTGCGCTGGGCATCATCCATGCCAGAGACAATACAGCCGACACTGAGGCCGAGAAAATTATAGACCTGTCCCATCCAGGCGGCATCCCGGCTGGCCAGATAATCATTGACTGTGACCACATGAACACCCTTGCCGCTCAACGCATTCAAATAGACAGCCAGGGTAGCGACAAGGGTTTTCCCCTCGCCTGTTTTCATTTCAGCGATACGGCCCTGGTGCAAAACCAGGCCCCCCATAAGCTGTACATCAAAATGACGCTGTCCAAGTGTGCGCCTGCCAGCCTCCCTGACGCCAGCAAAGGCGTCACACAGCAGGTCATCCTCAGTCTCACCGGCGCTCAGGCGGTCGCGCAACTCTTGTGTCAGTGCCTTTAGCTCTTCATCGCTTTTTGCCTCAAATGCTGTTTCAAGCGCATTGATTGCCGCAAGCTGGGCCTCCAGCTTTTTGACTTCACGGCTGTTTGAATCCCCAAAAAGACTTTTGGCAAGGGCTGAGAACATATCTTTCCTTCCTTTGCCCCGGCAGTTATGGGGCTGGCTTGCGCGTTCTTGTGAACAGCATTCACAGCAGAGCCTGAATTCACTTTCCTTGCAGATAGGCATTTGAACCTGCTTTGTCAAATAAAAGCACGGCCGCAAAGAGCGAAAATGACCGGCCGGCGCGCTGACCGGATCAGGTAAAAAATATCTTTCATATCTGTTGCTGGAACCGCCCTTATTATGTTACCCCCTTTGCGAGATATCCATGCATGTGGCCGCGGCGGCAAAGGGCGGTTTTTCCGCCATCAGCCGCCTGACTGACAGGCCCTGCAGCGACCCTGTATCCGGCCAGGAGGATTACGAAGATGAAAACGCTCTCCACTACAATGTCCCGCATAGCTGCTGTTTCCTGTGCTGTTGTGTTTTATGCTCTCAGCCTCACAGCTCTGGGCCTGCCCGCAGTTGCCCAGGAAAACCAGAAAATTGCCGTTGCAACAGTCAATGGTGAGACCATTTATCTGGACGAGGTGATGCGCCTGACAGAACAGCTGCCAGAACAGTTCCGCCAGCAGCCCCTGCAGAGCTATTTTGACCGGCTGGTCGATGATATTATTGATTCGCGGCTGGCAGCCGCAGCTGGCAGTGCAGACGGATTGACAGACGATCCAGAAGTGATACGCCAGATGAGCATTGCCGCCCAGCGTGTATTGGCTGAAGCCTGGCTGAACAGACAGATCCGCGATATTGTCACGCAGGAAACCATTCAGGCGGCCTATGACAGATATATCGCTGACGAGGCTGCACGGGAGCAGATCAGCGCCCGCCATATCCTTGTTGCGGAAAAGAGCGAGGCCGAGGAGATCATCACAGCCCTCAAGGGCGGGGCTGATTTTGCTGAGCTGGCAAAGGAAAAATCAACCGGCCCGAGCGGGCCCAAGGGCGGCGATCTGGGCTATTTCGACCGCGGGGCCATGGTGCCGTCCTTTGAGGCGGCTGCCTTCAGCCTTGAAAAAGGGGCCTTTTCTCAGACTCCGGTTCAGACACAATTCGGCTGGCATGTGATAAAGGTTGAGGATAAGCGTATCGCAGCGCCGCCGCGTTTTGAAGAACTGGCCCCGCAGCTGCGTCAGACTCTGATTTCACAGAATCTTGGTCTGCTGCTTGACAGTCTGCGCAATGATGCCGCGCTGACCCGCCGGTCATTTGAGGATATCCGCAAGGATGCCCAGGGCGCGGCCCAGCAGTGAACCCTGTTTAACCGGTTCGCCCCATTTTCGGAGCAAGGGATGAGCACAAAATCGCCACTGGCCCCCGCCAGCTTCCCTGAAATGCCGCCTGTCGCCGGCCTGGCGCTGGCCAGTGCGGCCTCTGGCATGCGCTATAAGGGCCGCGATGATGTTATGATAATGTTTGCCGATGAAGGCAGTGCCTTTGCCGGGGTATTTACCACAAGCAGGACAGCATCTGCAGCCGTGCATCTGTCGCGCGCGGGTCTGCGTTCAGGGCGCGCACGCGCGGTTCTTACCAACGCCGGGAATGCGAATGCCTTCACCGGCAAGAGAGGGAATGATGCGATTGCTGCCTATAGGGGCGATTTTGCCGCGGCGCTGGGCCTTGATGATGAGCAGATATTAATCGCCTCTACCGGGGTTATCGGCGAGCCGCTGCAGGCGGATGCGCTGATCAGGGCGCGCCCAAAACTGATAGAGACGCTGGGCCGTGCCAGCTGGCAGGCCTGTGCCGAGGCGATCAGGACAACAGATACTTTTGCCAAGGGCGCAACAAGACAGATAGAGCTGTCTGGCCAGCGCGTGACCATCAATGGAATTGCAAAGGGTTCCGGCATGATTGCCCCGGATATGGCGACAATGCTCGCTTATATCGGGACAGACGCGAAAATCGATCCTGCCTGTTTGCAGGAGATGGTCAGACGGGCGGCTGACAGGAGTTTTAATGCCATCACTGTTGACAGTGACACCTCTACGTCTGACAGCGTTTATGTGATCGCCACACAAAGGGCCGCGCATGCGCGCATAACAAGCCTGGACGGCACAGAGGCCGGCCTGTTTTTTTCAGCCCTTGAAGCGGTGATGACAGACCTGGCCCAGCAGATTGTCAAAGATGGTGAGGGAGCAACAAAATTCATTACCGTCACTGTCAGCGGGGCAGCAAGTGATGCAGAGGCACGAACCGTTGCCTTTGCTATTGGCAACTCGCCCCTGGTGAAAACAGCGATTGCAGGTGAGGATGCAAATTGGGGCCGGATTGTCATGGCTGTTGGCAAATCTGGTGCCCAGGCAGAACGTGACAGGCTGCGTATATCTGTTGGCGGCCAGCTGATCGCCGCTGACGGCGAGGCTGTGGACGGCTATGATGAACGGCCTGTTACACAGCATATGAAAGGCCAGATGATCACCATAGATGTTGATCTGGGGCTTGCAGCGGGAAGCGCAACTATATGGACATGCGATCTCACCCATGGTTATATCACCATCAATGGTGATTACCGTAGCTGATTCAGACATAGCTTTTGATGCCCACACTCCCAACGCTTATCATCCCGGCCGCAGCCCTGATTGATGCCGATGGCCGCGTTCTGCTGGCAAGACGGCCGCCGGGCAGGGATTTTGCCGGGCTGTGGGAATTTCCTGGTGGGAAAATAGAGGCAGGAGAAACACCAGAACAGGCCTTAATCCGGGAAATTCACGAAGAGCTGGGCATTAACACACAGGACAGCTGCCTTGCCCCGCTCAGCTTTGCCTCGCACGGCTATGAGCATTTTCATCTGATTCTGCTGCTTTATGTGTGCAGGCGCTGGCAGGGCCAGCCACGTTCATGTGAGGGTGCAGAGGTGAAATGGGTGCGCCCGGCCCGGCTGCGTGACTATCCCATGCCACCAGCCAATCTGCAGTTTATCCCTGTTCTGCAGGATCTTCTGGGCATTTAACCGGCTGATTTCACCCAACCACTCCGTTCGGATAAAATCAGCCAAAAGCGCGCCCGAAGGGCTGTTTGGCGCTGCCGCGCGGCAGGGGGCGCGGCTGGCTGTCATGCGGGGCCCAGCCAGTCAGGGTGATCAGTTCAACACTGAGGGTTATCTGGCCGTCATCAGTGCTGAAATGCTGGCTGTAGAGTTCTGCGGCCCGTAAAAACAGCTGCCGCTGCGTAAATCTGTTCAGGCGACCGCTCAGCGCGTTTTGCGCGCCCATGCCGCGCAGTTCACGCATGACAGCAAACAAATCAGGATAAGTGACTGTCAACATTTCTGCATCAGCGACAGGCAGGGCAAACCCGGCCCGCTGCAACAGCCCACCAGCATCCCTGATATCTGCCATCGGCATACAGCGCGGGCTGAGACCGCCGGTAAGCTGCGTTTCTGCCTCGCTCAGACAGCGCCGCAGCTCGCTCAATGTGCGCCCGCCGGCAAAATTTACCAGTAACAGCCCGTCAGGGCGCAGGGCCCGGCGCATCTGTGCCAGCACCCCCGGCAGGTCATTCATCCACTGTAGATAAAGAGCGGACACAATCAAATCATAGCCCCTGTGCGCCTCTGGCATTGTCTCATCAGTGCAGATTTCTGTGCGCGCCGCAAAACTGTTTGCCTGTTCGGCACGGGCAGCAAAGACCGGGCTGATATCTGTCTGGGTCAGCCTGAAAGGCGGGCCGGATGCCAGGACCTGATGCAGTTCACGTCCCATCTCGCCTGTATGACACCCATAATCCAGAATATCTGTGAAATCCCGCCGGACTATGGCCAGCCGCTCTGCCAGGCGTGATGCTGCCAGCTGTTTCAAAAAATTGTGCCGTTCGAAGCCGGGGGCTGCCCGGTCACGCTGTGTCTGCCACTTCGCAGAATCAAATAGCTGCGGCGGATGCGCGCTCATCATACAAGACTCCTGGCAGTTGTTAAAAGAAATGGGCCGCTGTTAACCTTATCTTCATGCCTGTGGATGTAAAGTAAAGCAAATGTGATGAAACAGACAGGCGTTCCCTCATGTATCGGCAGATCACCGGCCTTGGTGCGATGATTTTTGACCTCTGCCTGCCGCGCAGCTGTCCATTATGCCGGACGGTCACGCGCTCAGCCGGCCTTTGTGTTGCGTGCTGGCAGAAATTGTCCGCCATAACAACGCCCCTGTGCACAGATTGCGGCCGCCCCCTTCCCTATGCCCTGCCGGGGGATTTGTGCGGGCCCTGCCATATACGCCCCTTCTGCGCGAGCCCTATCCGTGCTGGTTTCTGTTATGATGAGGGATCGCGGGCATTGATTCTGCCCTTCAAACATGCTGACCGTATCGATCTGGCCCCGGTTATGGCACTGATGCTCGCCCCGTTATTCTGCCAGCTGGCAGCGGCGGCCGATTTTGTCCTGCCTGTTCCCCTGCATCCGCGCCGCTATTTCAGCCGGCGTTATAATCAGTCAGCAGAGCTTGCCCGCCATCTGTGCCAGCGCACAGGCTGTGCAGAAAAATTCATGCCTGCCCTTTTGCAACGGCAAAGAAACACGCCAACAATGGGCGGCCTGTCGGCTGACGCAAGACAACGCAATGTCTCGCGTGCCTTTTCTGTCGGCCCGCAGGGCCACTACGCTGAAGCCAGGCATATTCTGCTGATCGATGATGTGATGACAACCGGGGCCACAATTAATGCCTGTGCGGCATCCTTAAAGACAGAGGCAGGCGCGCGGGCAGTCAGTGCGCTGGTTTTTGCCCGCGTTGTATAAGCGCGGCAGCGCAGCTGGCTTTGACCCTTGCAGACAGACAAAAATCAGACCATTATCAGGGCCATATTTATCTGCCGCTAGAGATGGGTTTACTATGGCAACTGACGGCCCTGAAATTGAGCTCTACACACTCATGCTGTGTTCTTATTGTGCAATGTCCAAACGTCTGTTGCGATCAAAGGGGGCTGTGTTTACTGAAATTGATGTGAGCACAGACAGCCAGCTGCGCGCAGCACTGGTCAAACGCACAGGCGGGCAACGCACCTTGCCGCAGATATTTGTCGGCGGCCAGCATTTAGGCAGCTATGATGATATCGCCGCCCTTGATAAAAAAGGGGCGCTTGACGGAATTTTATCCGGCAGGCTCAAGGGGTGATACAGGCCGCCTGTCTGGCTGCCAGGAGCAGGGTATGAGCAAAACAGCCAGCAATAAAATCACAGCAGCCGTTCTGCAATATACAGCCAGAGGCACGCAGGAAGACACCCTACCGGTTGTTGAGCGGCTTATCCGTGCCGCTGCCAGGGATGGGGCAGATATTGTCTGTTTGCCTGAATGTGCAAATTTTCTGGCGGCTGACAAACAGCAGCTGAAACAGCTTGTTGAGGATGAGAGCAGCAGTGTCAGCCTGGCGTTGCTGACCCGCCTTGCCAGTGACTGCAATATCATCATTTCAGCCGGTTCCCTGATGATGCGCTCTGACACTGATAGCCGGGCCGCCAACCGCAGCTATCTCATCCTGCGCGATGGCCGGATTGCTGCCCGGTATGATAAAATCCATATGTTTGACGCTGATGTCGGTGATGGGAAACATTACCACGAATCTGATCATTTCTGCCCGGGGAAACGGCTGGTCACCTGCCAGACAGAATATGGCCATTTCGGCCTGTCTGTGTGTTATGATATCCGTTTTGCTGCCCTCTATCGCGCCCTGGCACAGCAAGGGGCAGAAATAATCACCATTCCAGCTGCCTTTACCCGGCCCACCGGGGCGGCGCACTGGCATGTGCTGCAGCGCGCGCGGGCGATTGAAACAGGCTGTTTTATCCTCGCTTCTGCCCAAACGGGCCGCCATGATGATGCGCGCCTGACCTATGGTCACAGCCTCATTGTCAATCCGTGGGGTGAGGTGCTGGCCGACGCCGGGGACACAGATGAGGGCTTTGTCTGTGCCGGAATTGACCTGTCAGAGGTCAGGGCCGCGCGTGCGCGCATCCGCAGCCTCAGGCATGATGTTGATTTCCTGTAAGATAAAAGGCGGCTGAGCAATCTGCTCAGATAAGGGCCTTTTCACCCAGAGCAATGTATTTTTCCTGCCGGTCAGCCTTTAGCTGTGCCGGGCTCAATTCAGCCAGATCAGCCAGCTGGTTTTTGATTGTGGCGGCCAGATTGTCAAGCGCCTGTGCGATATGGCGGTGGGCACCGCCCACTGGCTCTGGCACAATTTCATCAATCACATCAAGTGCTTTCATATCTTCTGCTGTCAGGCGCAGCGCCTCGGCAGCTGTCTGGGCCTTGTCAGCACTGCGCCACAGAATAGATGCACAGCCCTCAGGTGAGATAACAGAATAGACAGCATGTTCAAACATAACCACCCGATTTCCTGTTGCCAGCGCAATCGCCCCGCCTGATCCCCCCTCACCGATGATGGCTGAAATCAAGGGCGTTTTCAGATTAAGACAGGCCTCTATTGAACGCGCGATGGCCTCTGCCTGACCGCGTTCCTCAGCCCCGCGCCCCGGATAGGCCCCGGCCGTATCCACAAAGCTGATAACCGGCAGACTGAACTGGTCAGCCAAAGCCATCAGCCGCACGGCCTTGCGGTAGCCCTCGGGCCTGACCATGCCGAAATTGCGTTTAATACGCTGTTCTGTTGTGCTGCCTTTCTCTGTTCCCATGACGATGACCGGGCGGCCCTGAAAGCGCGCCAAACCGCCGATAATTGCATAATCCTCAGCAAAGGAACGGTCGCCTGACAGTTCAATAAACTCATCAAACAGATGGTCGACTATCTGAACCATTTTTGGGCGTTCGGGATGGCGGGCCACCTGTACCTTTTCCCATGCGCCCAATTTATTATATGTCTGGGCCAGCTCCCAATCGATGCGTGACTGCAGCTTGCCAATCTCTTCTGCAATATTCAGCCCTGAATCACCACCCAGATGACGCAGTTCCTCAATTTTGCCTTCCAGCGCGGCAATCGGCTTTTCAAAATCAAGAAAATGTCGCATGCATCCCACCATAATGGCTTTATGAGTGTTTTTTTCCCGTCTCCGTCTGTTTTAGCTATTTTGGTCTTTTTCTGCAAGCGGATGCGCTGCTTTTACCAGACCTTCCAGCCGCTCCGGGCGTGTGGCTGTATAAATCTGTGTGGTCGTAATATCCGCATGGCCAAGCAGAGTCTGAACCGACCGCAAATCTGCCCCGCGGTTCAGCATATGCGTGGCAAATGAATGTCTGAGGACGTGCGGGCTGACCCGCTTCGGGTCAATGCCGGCAAGGCGGGCTGTCTCTTTCAGCAGCAGGCTGAAGGATTGGCGGGTTATTTCTGCACCTTGTTCTGCAAAAAGCTGGTCTGATGATGTCAGTGGCCCCGCCCTGTCGCGCTGCTCCAGCCAGTGCTGGACAGATGCAGTCGCCCGGCCGGTCAGCGGCACCATGCGCTGCTTGCCGCCCTTGCCAGTAACAAAGATCACCGGCCTGCGTGTTGAGATGTCCTGTGTGCGCAAGCTCAGCAGCTCTGATATCCGCAGACCAGCGGCATAGAGCACTTCAAGCGCAGCTGTCATGCGTAAATCATTTGGCGGCGCGAGTTGCTGCGCCGCTGAAATCAGCTGGCTGATTTCAGTTTCAGACAGACTCTTCGGCAGGGTTTCTGGCTGCTTCGGGCTGTCCAGAAACTGACAGGGATTATTCTTGCGATACCCGTCTGAAACCAGCCAGGCCATAAAGCGGCGCAGGGCGCTGAGCCGCCTTGCACGGGTACGCAGACTGACCGCACGTTCATGCCAGTCTTTCAGCACAAGGCGCAGCTGTTCTTGCTCAACAGTAACAAAAAGGCCTGCCTCAGCCACCTTGTCGCCGCAGGGGCCGGCCAGCTGGGCACCTATCAGATGCAGATCATTTCGATAGGCCTTTAATGTATTGTCGCGGGCACCGGCCTCAGCTGCCAGTGACTGCAGAAACTGTGTGATATAGCGGCTGTCAGCTGGGGCAATTTCTGTTTTGTCAGTGCCCGCCATCTGTCTGCGCGCCCTCAGCCCACCATCGCTGTGAAATGACGCCGCAGAAGAAAGGATATGATCACCTCATCAGCCAGCATTTCAGCAAAATTATCCAGACCGACCTGTTTCAGCGCAGCAACAATGCGCGCACTGTCCACAGGTGCAATCCATCCCAGATCATAGGGCTGAACAGCCATCGCCGCCAGCAGGCCCGTCTCAGCCACATTGCCGCTGGCAGCTGTCTGCTCAATCGCAAGAACAATGCGCGGTGCCAGCCGGTGATAGGCTGGCGGGATGTCTTTTCCCTGCCTGGCGTCAGGGTCAATGCCCGCCGTCCAGTCACGGTCAGCTGCAGCAGAGCCAAGTGCCGTCAGCACCGGTAGCAGCGGCCAGGCATCGAGATTGTCGAGCTGTTCGGGCTGCCAGCCTGCCCCATGCGCCGCATCAAAGAGATGGCGCAGATCATCTGCGCGCCTGGTTTCAGTTTCGAGGCCCTGAGGCAGCGGCTGATCTGCTGAATCAAGCCCCAGAACCAAAGCAAAATCCGCCCTGATTTCATCTGAAAGCCCGGCCCCGTCAGTGGCCGCAAGACGCTGGCGCACAAGGCTGGCATAAAGGGGCAGCAGCAGCCCGGCCCGCCCGGAGCGCACCTCTGTTCTGATGGCTGTTTTTATCAGCATATCTGTGTCTGCTTCACTTCTGGTTGCCAGACTGACCCATAACAGGGCACTGGCAAGCTGGTCATGGCGGCGCGCTGAAAGCCCGGCTGATTCCAGCCCGTCCAGCGTTGCAAGCGCCGCCTCAGCCGGCATCGGCGCGCTCAGCAAAGATCGCCAGACCTGTTCTGTTCCGCCCTGCTTTTGCAGACCTCTTTCAAGCATCATCACACTGGTTTTCAGCGCTGCATCAGGGGCAAGGTAGCGAAAGCCAGCCGCTGCCTCTATCATGGAAGACGGCATCTGCTCAAAAGCAGCCAGCGATATCTGTTCATGGGCGGCATCCATAAGAATCAAATCAACAGGATCCAGGCTGGTCAGGTCAACAGACAGGCCGGCTGAGGGGCTCTGACCCAAAAGCCGGTCAACAAGCTGGAAAAAATTATCATCCTCAGCACCGCTGGCTTTCAAAATATCTGCTGAAAAACGGGCCTTGTTCCGGTCACCTGCAAGCAGGGCACAGATTATGCCTGCCTGATGCCAAAAATTATCAAGCGAGCGCTGTGCGTTTTTCTCTGCATCCTGACAGGCACTATCATCGGCGCGCCTGATCAGATCATATTCAAGCTGCCAGCGTTTCCATTCTGCCCATCTGTCATCATCAGGCAGCAGACGGACAATCTGTGACAGGCTATCTGACTGGCCTGCACGGGCCAGCCAGTCAAGCCTGGCAGCGACAAGCTCCTCTGCCAGCGCCCCGGCATTGCGCGGCGGCACAGCGGCAATAGAAATAATTTCAGCCGCCAGCTGCTGCAGACTGACAGAACTGCCGACCGCAGGTGTGCTGCTGATCAGCGCCAATGCCTGTTCAGCCTCAGATTCTGACCAGATCAGCGAATTGAGCACCGGTGCCAATGTCGCTGCCTTCTTCAGGCCAACAGAGGCCAGACTGACTTTTGAGACAGCCCTTTTCTGGAGGGATGTCGCTGGCAGATCCGATCGCTGCCCGGCCGGCATGTCAGATGCCGGGGTTGCCGGACTGGATAAGGGGGCTGCTGCCGGCACCGGTGCGGGGACAATCTTGCCGGCATCACCGGAAAGGGGGCGAGCCGTGGTCTGATTATCTGCTGGCTGGCTATCATCGCTTCTTTTGCCAAAATCAAGCAGATTGACAGGGGCGCCCTGCTGGTCGCTTCTTCCGCGCTGCTGGGCAAGGGCGGACTGGTCAGTCAGCAGCACAGCCAGAAAAAGTACAATCAGCCCGCCCGCCAGCGGCACAATCAACCTGCCCGCCAGCGGCACAGCGGCCATCATAAATCCGTTATTTTGTGAAATTTTCATCGGGCACTGCCTTTGTCACCATTTTGGTCGGTGCTGGAATATGCCAGTTGGCCAGAAACACGCCGCCAGCGAGTCCCACAATGATCAGTGCCAGTATGATCGCTCTCATTCCGTTCATCACCCTGTCCCTATCCTGTCAATATCACTGCCATTGCGTGCACAGCCACGAACCATAACCCCACAGACTGCCACAGCCGCCGCAAGGTGTAAATAGCCCTGGCAGCAACAGCTAATTATCACAATTATTACTGTTTCTAATGGCCAATTATGGCATGGATGAGGCAGGGAAAATTTCATCCTGCACTAGGAAAATCGGTTTGCCCCTTACTCAAGTCCGGTAATTCGGCTATAGAATAAGAAGAAACAGTCTCATTTACGGATCCGTTGGATACATATTTTTCATTCATGTCTATTACAGCCGCGCTCACAGATAAATTCCGCAAGGATATTGACGGTGATTACACGCATCAGCTTGACCGGCCCGTGGTTCTGGTCGGGCTGATGGGCTCGGGAAAATCGGCATTGGGAAAACGTCTGAGCATTGCCCTTGATCTGCCCTTTATTGACAGTGACACGCTGGTTGAGGACGAGGCCGGCATTTCAATAGCTGACATTTTTGAGCTGGCAGGCGAGACCAGGTTCAGAGAGATGGAACGCCGTCTTATCAGTGAACAGCTGAACAGAGGTGCATGTGTATTATCCACTGGCGGGGGGGCCTTTTGCAATGATGAGACACGCGCGGCCATAAAGGGTGGGGCGCTGAGCATCTGGATAGATTCAAGCCCTGATATCCTGCTTTCACGCATTGGCAATGTCAGCAAAAGACCAATGCTGACAGCCGGCGATCCGATGGAGATACTCACCAGGCTGAGAGACGAGAGAGCCCCGTTCTATTCACAGGCAGACCTTTATTTGCGTACGGGCAAACAGTCACATAAACTGTCGATGAAAAAGCTGCTGGATCTGCTGGTAAATACAGGTCACATACGCCGCTCATTGGCGGGAGACTAAAATTATGAGCATAGCACAGAAAACCGCCCTGTCTGAGACTATATCGGTCAGCCTCGGGCAAAACAGCTATGATATTTTAATTGGCAAGGACTTACTGGCCGGGGCGGGTGATCATCTCTGTTCATTTATCAAGGACAGACAGATTATCATCATCAGTGATACGACAGTCGCCGGGTTTCACCTGTCTGTGCTGGCAGAGGCTGTGCGCCCGCTGGCCAGAAGCCTGCATCACTTCAGTGTTCCGCCCGGTGAGGCCAGCAAATCCTTTGCTGTTTTTGAAAAACTTGTCAATGACATACTCGCCCTGCCTATTGACCGGCACGCCCTGATCCTTGCCTTTGGCGGCGGTGTCATTGGTGATCTGGCGGGCTTTGCGGCAGCAAGCCTGTTAAGGGGTATTGACTTTATTCAGATCCCAACCAGCCTTCTGGCACAGGTTGACAGCTCTGTAGGCGGAAAAACCGGGATAAATAGTCCGGCTGGAAAAAATCTTGTCGGGGCCTTTTACCAGCCAAGGCGGGTATTGGCTGATATCAGTCTTCTGGCCACATTGCCAATGCGCGAGCTGCGGGCAGGTTATGCCGAAATCGTCAAATATGGTCTGCTGGGCGATGCCCGGTTTTTTGACTGGCTTGAGGCTAATCACAGCCATATACTGGCTGGAGACAGCGCGGCCCTGATTGACGCTGTCAGACATTCCTGCCAGATGAAGGCTGACATTGTCGCAGAGGATGAACGCGAAAGCGGGCGGCGGGCTCTATTGAATCTCGGCCATACTTTTGCCCATGCGTTTGAGGCAGAGGCAGGCTATGACGGGCGGCTGCTGCATGGCGAGGCCGTGGCGGCCGGGCTGGGCCTTGCCTTTGGGTTTTCACGCTGGCTGGGCCTTGCGACAGGCCAGGATGAAATGCGTGTGATAACGCATCTCAAATCTGCTGGCCTGCCCAGCGGGCCGGCTGATTTACCAGCAGGCACCGCCCCGGCTGAACGGCTTGTCAGCCATATGCACAAGGACAAAAAAGCCCGCGCCGGAAAGCTGACCTTTATTCTGGTGCGCGCTATCGGTGACGCGTTTGTTGAACATCAGGTTGATGAAAATCAGCTGCGCGCCTTTCTGGAGACTTGCTGACAATGTGGATTTCCCTTGCCGGCCTTGCTGTGATTATTTTCTTTCTGATCCTTGCCTCGGCATTCTTTTCCGGGGCTGAAACAGCGCTGACGGCCGCATCTGAGGCGCGTATGCGCCAGCTTGTCAAACGACATGGTGACCGCCGGGCCATGCGCGTTGAAGCACTGCGCGAACGCCGTGAACAGCTGATCAGCACTATCCTGATCGGCAATAATGCTGTGAATATTCTGGCGTCATCATTGGCCACCTCAGCAGCTATCGCCCTTACGGGTGACAGCGGGGTTGCTGTTGCCACACTGGTCATGACAGTCATTATTGTGCTGTTTGCCGAGGTGCTGCCAAAAAGCTATGCGCTCAATCATGCAGACAGGCTGTCCTTGCGTATTTCCCTTTTGGTGCAGCTTGTCGTCTGGCTGTTCATCCCGCTGACCTGGGCCCTGCATTTTCTGATTGTCAAACTTTTCAGAAGCGATTCATCTGCGGGGGCTTCACGGGCAGAAGAGCTGCGCGGCCTTATTGATCTACATAGTCAGGACAGTGATGAAGAAGGGCGTGAAACCGGGGCGATGCTGTCATCTGTGCTGGATTTGGGTGAAATCACTGTTGAAGAGATCATGACCCACAGGGCATCAGTGTCCTCTATCAGTGCGGATGACAATCCAGAGGATATACTGCGTTTTGTGCTGAAGTCACCGCATACACGCCATCCTGTCTATTCCGGAAAGCCGGAAAATATCGTTGGTGTGCTGCATGTAAAGGCGTTGCTGCGGGCTATAGAGGAAAACAGCATGCGCGAGATCAGCGGCCTGAATATAAAGGATATTGCAACCGAGCCCTATTTCATTCCAGAGACAACACCGCTTTTTTCCCAGTTGCAGGCCTTTCGCAGGCGCAGAGAACATTTTGCCATAGTCATTGATGAATACGGCGATCTGCGCGGCATAGTCACGCTGGAGGATATTCTGGAAGAGATTGTGGGTGACATAGATGATGAGCATGATGAGGGGCTGGCAGAAGTCAAACAACAGACAGACGGCTCTTATATTGTTGACGGTTCTGTTACCATCCGCGATCTGAACCGCATTCTTGACCTCTCCCTGCCTGATGACAAGGCGGCCACTCTGGCCGGACTGATCATTTATGAGAGCCGGCATATCCCCTCTATAGGTCAGGAATTCCGCTTTCATGGCGTGCGATTCAGAATACGCAACCGCGAGGGCAACAAGCTGACCTCTTTGCGGCTATGGACAGATTTCCCCCCAGAAGCCAATGACTGAAACAAAGGAATAGAAAATGGGATTATCACAGCCAGTCGCCCGCCAGCCCAGCCATTTACGGCGCATTACCTGTCAGGGCTTTGCCCGCGAGGACGGGCTCCTTGATATAGAAGGCGAGCTTATCGACACCAAACATTATGATTTTCCCTCATCAACACATGGTATTATCAGTGCCGGCTCGCCCGTGCACCATATGCAGGTGCGCATAACGGTGACTTTTGAGCTGCAGATTGTCGCAGCAGAGGCCGTTACCATAAATGGGCCCTATGCGATCTGCCCCAAGGGCGCTGAAAATATCAGCGGGCTGGTCGGTCTGCAAATCGGGCCGGGTTGGAAACGCAGGGTACAGGCGGCTATTGGCGGGCCGAAAGGCTGTACCCATATCACCGAATTAATGGGCCCGATGGCAACAACAGCCTTTCAGACCCTTTATGGGGAAAAGGCGCGGGCAAAACGCAATATGGGGGCTGATCAGAAACAGCAGATAGACACGCCGCTGCCTTCATTGGCTGACAGCTGCATCGCCTATGCAACAGACAGGACAGCATAGCTGCCGGCCGCCGGTTTCCTATTAGGGGCGCAGCTTTATCTGCAGGGCATGCACAGGCCCGGCCAGCAGATCGGACAGCTGTGATGTTATCGCACGGTGGGCAGCCACACGCCCGCCTGACGACAGCTCCTGTGCTGTGATGGTCAGCTCAAAGTGACTTTGGCCGCCGGGGCGGGCCCCGGCATGGCCGGCATGCTGCCAGCTGACATCCTCAACCTGGATATAGCTGGGGGCAAAGCGCGCTGTCAGGCGGGCCTCAATTTCCTCGGCTATTGAGCGTTCAGTTCTGTCCATGAAACCTGTCCTGACTGAATGATTCAGAAAATTTCTGGGCTGTAAGGGATAAATTAGCCTAAAATCATCTGGTAGCAAACTTGTATTCACCTTTCAGCGGTTTATAATTTTATTCATTATGAGAACCAAACGCCAGCCAGACGGCCCGGTTAGATTAAAAACCGGCGAACAGAAAAAAGCAGACGCCACAACATATATCTGTATGGCAAGCGGTTGTAGTGCCGCAGCACCCTATCCGGCCCCTCGCAGCCGGTCAGAGCTTCGCAGCTATATCTGGTTCTGTCTGGATCACATAAGAGCCTATAACAGCAGCTGGAATTACTATGAGGGCATTGAAGGCGCAGCCCTGGAACAGGAAATCAGGCGCGCCACAACCTGGGAGCGGCCCAGCTGGAAATTCGGCACCGGCCCCTCTGCACAGCCGGCCCGATCTGAACCCTTTGATGACGCGTTTGGTTTTTTTGATGAGCAGGAACAGAACAGGACAACAGCTGGCACAGGACTGAGCCATGAGGAGAAAAAGGCCTGGGCATTGTTTGACCTGCCCTCTGACAGCTGTGCCCGGACAGTGAAAAAACGCTATAATGAACTGGCGAAATCCCTGCACCCTGATCATAATCAGCATGATCCTCTGGCAGAAGAAAAACTGAAAGAAATCAATCTTGCTTATTCTGTCCTGCGTAAAAGCGCTGTAAAGGAAAAGGCTGGCAGCGTATAATTTTTCCCGCTTCTTGTTTGCCTTTCATCTGCATGGCTGATAAGTGCTATCTGGTAAGTAAATTTATGTATTCGGAGACTGAATAAATGGCTGCTGAAATGACCCATGGACAAGCTGCACACCCACTCGATGCCCCAGACAGTGAGGTCAGCGTAAAAGACGTCTTTGGTCTTGATCTGGATATGCGTGTACCAGCCTTTTCCAAGAGCTCTGCCTATGTGCCGGCCATTGATCCTGACTATCAGTTTGACCATGACACCACCCTGGCCATTCTGGCCGGCTTCTCGCATAACCGCAGGGTAATGGTGCAGGGCTATCACGGCACCGGCAAATCCACCCATATAGAACAGGTGGCCGCGCGGCTGAACTGGCCCTGTATCCGGGTCAATCTGGACAGCCATGTCAGCCGCATTGACCTTGTCGGCAAGGATGCGATTGTGCTGAAAGACGGCAAGCAGGTCACAGAATTCAAAGAAGGTATTCTGCCCTGGGCGTTGCAGAATCCGGTTGCGCTGGTCTTTGATGAATATGATGCGGGCCGGGCTGATGTGATGTTTGTCATTCAGCGCGTTCTGGAAGTTGACGGCAAGCTGACTTTGCTGGACACCAGCAGAGTGATCACACCGCACAGGCATTTTCGCCTGTTTGCCACAGCCAACACAGTTGGCCTTGGCGACACAACAGGCCTGTATCACGGTACCCAGCAGATCAATCAGGGACAGATGGACAGATGGTCAATTGTCACCACTTTGAATTATCTGCCCCATGACGCAGAGGTGAATATTATTCTGGCCAAACAGAAAGATTATCAAAATGATGCGGGTAAAAAACAGATAGATCAGATGGTGCGCATGGCTGATATGACACGCAAAGGCTTTATGGCCGGCGATCTCTCTACTCTCATGTCCCCTCGCACGGTTCTGACATGGGCCGAAAATGCCCGCATTTTCAATGATGTGACATTGGCTTTCCGCCTCAGCTTCATGAATAAATGTGACGAGATAGAACGTCCGACAATTGCTGAATATTATCAGCGTGTCTTTGGTATTGACCTGCCAGAGGCACCGTCTGTGACGCAAAAGGCCTCTTGAGCATGCGCGCCCAGCCGGCACAGCAGGGCAAGGTAACGTGAGCCAGCAGGATAAATCATCAGAATTCCTGAAGGCAAATGCAGCTGCCATGCGCGCATTGGCGGGCGGTATTGACACACAGGTGCGTTATGCCGGTCAGGACACCCATATCGGCAAGACAGAAATCAGGCTGCCGGCCCTGCCGCGCGAAAATGCGAAGTCTGCGCTTGCTGACAGCCGCGGTGCCTCTGATTCGGTTGGGCTGTGGCTGGCCCATCACAATGATCAGATGCATAAGAAGCTCTGTCCCACAGCACCGGCGGCAAAGGCGATTTTTGAGGCGGCTGAGTCAGCGCGTGTAGAGGCGATTGGGGCGAATCAGATGGCCGGCGTGCGCGGCAATCTGTCTGCCCGCCTCAGCCAGAAATATGCAAGCCTTCCCATCGGGGCCCCGGAATCAGGCGATGACGGCGCCGTTGTTGAGGCCGTCAGGCTGATGGTGCGCGAGGCCCTAACAGGTGAAAAGCCCCCCGCATCCACAGCCATGGTCATGGATTTGTGGCGACCGTGGATTCAGGCACGGGCAGGCGATCTGCTCGAGGAAATGCGCGCCCATGAGAGCAATCAGGCTGATTTTGCCGAGCTTGCCAAGCGGCTGATCGGGGCCCTGCAGTCGGATATGGGTGATGCGGCAGACAATAGTGATGAGGGAGATGAGTCTGATTCAGACGGCCAGAATGATAATTCAGATGATGGCCAGTCTGATGAGGCACAATCAGCCTCCGGCGAGGATGATACTGACGCTGAGGACAGCCAATCGCTGGAACAGGATGGCGAGGCGGCAGGCATGGCCTCTGATGAGGCGGCCGATATGGAAGCTGAATCAGATATGGATGGCATGAGCGAGGGCGAGACACCCGGCGGTGAACCTGGCCAGTCCCCCTATAAATCACAGCAGAGCGAAAACCCCTATCAGATTTTTACAGCTGAATTTGATGAGGTGATTGATGCTGCTGATTTATGCGATCCAGCAGAGCTGGAGCGGCAGCGCGGCATGCTTGACCGCCATCTTGAGCACCTGAACCAGATGATCGGCAAACTGGCAAACAGGCTGCAGCGCAAGCTGATGGCCTTTCAGAACCGAACCTGGGAATTTGATTTAGAAGAGGGGATGCTTGATGCTGGCAAGCTGCATCGCGTGGTTACCCAGCCATTCAGTGCCCTGTCCTATAAACAGGAGCAGGACACAAAATTCAAAGATACTGTTGTCACGCTGCTGCTGGATAATTCCGGCTCGATGCGCGGGCGCCCGATTACGATTGCAGCTGTCACAGCCGACATTCTGGCCAGGACTCTGGAACGCTGCGGGGTCAAGGTGGAAATCCTGGGCTTCACAACAAAGGCATGGAAGGGCGGACAGTCGCGCGAAGCATGGCAGCTGGCTGGCAAACCCCTGGCCCCGGGCCGGCTCAATGATCTGCGTCATATTATCTATAAGGCAGCTGATCAGCCAATGCGGCGGGCGCGCAAATCACTCGGGCTGATGCTGAGAGAGGGTATCTTAAAGGAAAATATTGATGGTGAGGCGCTGGTCTGGGCGCATGACCGGCTGATAGCCCGCCATGAGGACAGAAAAATCCTGATGGTGATCTCTGACGGTGCGCCAGTTGATGATTCCACGCTGTCAGCCAACAGCGGCAATTATCTGGAAAAACATCTGCGTCATGTCATCGCCATGATAGAGAACAGATCGCCCGTGCAACTGCTGGCGATCGGTATCGGCCATGATGTGACCCGCTATTACAAAAGGGCTGTAACCATAACAGATGTTGACCAGCTGGGCGGCACTGTTATGACAGAGCTCGCTGATCTTTTTGATGAGGACAAGAATAAATCTGGTCTGACACGATTTAACCGCTGAATCCTGCAAACCGCAGCAATATATTGAAACAAGCCCCGCTTTTAACGCCCCGCAGCCACGAAAAAACCCTGTCTTGACGCACAGGGTTTCTGTCATGCAAAAAAGGATGGTAAGACTGGGACGCCAGAAACGCGCCCGTCAGGCTGACTGCGCTGCCAGTATCTCACGCTTGAGCGCGCGCGCATCATCAGCCAGCTCAGCATTGCGTGCCTGCAGCAAAAATGCATCCAGCCCGCCATGTTTTTCAATCGTGCGGATAGTGCTGACGCAAACGCGCAATTTCACACTGCGCCCCAAAATATCAGAGGCCATGCTTGTGTGCTGCAGGTTAGGCAGGAATTTGCGGCGTGTACGGTTATTGGCATGGCTGACGTTATTGCCGGACATGACGCCTTTTCCAGAAATTTGACAACGTTTTGACATAGCACCCTCGGCGTGCGGGCCGTCTGCCCGCCCCTCATATGTTTTATTACCAGACGGGTTTATACAGACAAATGCACAAAAGGTCAAGCAAAGGCTCTGTTTTATCACCGGACTGACTGCGGTGGTTACAGCATGATGCACAATAATGCAGGCAAAAATATTTACCTCCTGGCATTTACCTTTCCTTAACTTCTTTTTGTTACACTGTGTCCATGGTCATGCAATCTGAAATCCTGATCAAGCGCAATGTGCAATTGCCTGACAGACGCACATCTGTTCAGCTGGAATCCTATATATGGCAGTCGATTGACGCGATTCTCTCGCTTGAGGCGATCAGCCTGTCACTGCTCTGTGCTGAGCTTGACCAGCGCAAAGCTGATCTGAAACTGGCAGGCTCCATACGGATTTTTGCGCTGATTTATTTCCGCACTCTTTCCGGTCAGCTTTCCGAGCAGGCCAGCGAATCACATATGTTGCACAGCCGCAGACTGGGAATTTCAACTGTCTTCTGACAGCTTTGCAGCTCTTCTCGCAATATGCGCGGCATGCGCCTTTGCCGCCTTTGCCGAAGGCATCGCCCCTGTTGCCTCAGCTACGCCGCTCAGGCCGTCACAGCGTAGCATCACGCTGAGCCCACGCAGCAATTCAGTTACAATAGCGGGCCCCTGCAAGGCAAGGGCGGTATAAAGCTGGATAAGATTGGCCCCGGCCAGCAGACGGGCATAGGCCTGTTCAGCAGTGGCAATTCCCCCGGCACCAATAAGGGCAATATCCCTGCATCCTGTTGCCCGCAGGTGACCGGCGGCCTGTGCCAGAATGTCTGTTGCCTGTTCGCACAGGGGCTGGCCGGACAGCCCGCCAGCCTGGCTGCGGTGACGCGAGACAAGATGGGCGGGCCGTGAAAGTGTTGTATTGGTCAGAATAAATCCGTTTATGCCGCAATCAAGAGCAGCATCCATTGTCGATTCAAGATCAGCCCTGGTCATATCCGGGGCCAGCTTGACAAAGACAGGCGGCCTGTCAGTGGCGGCACAGACCTTGTCACGCCCTGTCAATGCTGCTGTTATTACTGCCTTTATCTGGCTCTCATGCTGCAGATCCCGCAGCCCCGGTGTATTGGGTGATGAAATATTCACGCACAGATAATCTGCATCAGCGCTCAGATATTCTGCGGCCCTGAAGTAATCTGCCACCCGGTCTGCAGACGCCTTGTTAGCCCCTATGTTGATGCCGACAATGCCGTATCTGCGGCCCTGTACACGCAGGTTCCGCCGCGCGGTGTGCATGCCTTTGGAATTAAATCCATAACGGTTAATGACAGCCGCATCCTCTGGCAGGCGAAACAGGCGCGGACGGGGATTGCCGGCTTGTGGCAAGGGCGTTATGGTTCCTGTCTCAGTAAAGCCAAAACCCAGCCGCAATACCCCGTTACAGGCCTCGGCATTTTTGTCAAAGCCAGCTGCCAGACCTAGCGGATTATCAAAACACAATCCTGCCACCCTGACCGGCAGCAAAATCTGGTCAGCGACCGGGGCGAAGCCGTGCTTCAGCGCAAAAACAGCCAGATTATGGGCTGTTTCTGCCGGCAATTTTCGGGTCAGTTTTGCGGCCAGCTGCCACATGGGCGTGCGTATCCTTTCCCAGGCTCAGCTGTCAGGCCTGTGTGTCAGCCAGCCGGTCATCGAGAACCGCCTCGCACAGCGCAATCGATTTCTCCAGCCCATAAAGACAGAAAAAACTGCCCATTCGCGGGCCCTGTTCCTGTCCCAGCATTGTTTCATAAAGACAGCCGAACCAGTCTCTCAGATTCTCATAATGCGCCTTTCCAGCGGCATAGACCGCCGTCTGCACGTCCTGTGTGCTGGCATCACCTGCCAGCCCGGCAAGGCTGTCACGCAGTGCGGCAATGATCTTTTTTTCTTCTGCTGTTGCCCGCCGGTATCGTTTGTGCGGACGCACCCTGTCCTGATAGAACCGCACCGCATAGCCGGCCAGACGGTCAAGATGCGGATGGCTGGCAGCAGAGGTGCCGGGCGCATAGCTTGCAATATAGCCCCACAGCTCATCGGCCGTCTCTGCGGCACAGACCGCTGCCAGATTCAGCAGCAAGGTAAAGCTGACAGGCATATCTGCCTGTCTGTCGGTTGAATGCAGATCAATATGCCAGGCTGGATTTTCCAGCTGCTCGCCCGCGGTCTGTTCAGCCAGCTTGCCCAGATGGGTAAAATATTCATCCACGGCCTTTGGGATGGCATCAAAATACAAACGCTTGGCCCGCCGGGGCTGGCCATACATGAACAGGGCCAGTGATTCAGGACTGCCATAGCGTAGCCAGTCTTCGACAGACAGGCCATTGCCCTTTGATTTGGAGATTTTCTCACCATTTTGATCAAGAAACAGCTCATAGGAGAACCCGGCTGGCGGTGTGCCTTTCAGGACGTTGACAATGCGTGATGACAAGGTGACAGAATCAATCAGATCCTTGCCGCTCATCTCATAATCCACCCCAAGGGCATACCAGCGCATAGCCCAGTCAGCCTTCCACTGCAGCTTGCAGTGCCCGCCTGTTACCGGCACGCTGACCTCTCTTTGATGTTTGGGATCAATATAGGTGATCTGGCCCGCCCCCGTGTCTGTGGCAATGACTTTTGCCTGCAGAACCTGGCCTGTATCCGGACAGACAGGCAGGAACGGGCTGTAAGTCTGGCGCCGCTCCGGGCCCAATGTTGGCAGGATCACCTCTGTAACAGCCTGATAATTGTCAAGAATATGCAGCAACGCTGAATCAAAGGCACCGGACTGATACATGGCGGTGGCACTGACAAATTCATAGTCAAAACCAAAGCTGTCAAGAAAGCTCTGCAGACGTGCATTATTATGGGCCCCAAAGCTGTCATGAGTGCCAAACGGGTCTGGCACTTTCGTCAGCGGCATCTGCAGATAATCTGACAGCCGCTCTGGGTCAGGTACATTTTCCGGCACCTTGCGAAGCCCGTCCATATCATCGGAAAAACAGATGAGGCGTGTCTGCCGGCCGGTCAGTAGCTCAAAGGCGCGCCGTACCATGGATGTGCGGACAACCTCTGCAAAGGTACCGATATGCGGCAGACCAGAGGGGCCGTAGCCGGTTTCAAACAATACCGCCCTGTCTTTTGTATCCTCTTTTTTCTGGCTCAGCCGCTCCTGGAGGGCGCGGGCCTCTGCAAAGGGCCATGATTTTGCCTCTGCTGCATTCTGGCTCAGCAGCTGTTCTGCCATGTCTGTCATCTTGTGAACGCTTCCTGTAAGGCGGCTGACTGATATTCAGACAAACGGTGCACAGCCTGTCTGATGGTGATGGTGATAAGGACAGCGGGGCGAACGGTCAAGCCCCTATGCAACCGCCCGGGCCGTGTTCTATACTCTGCGCTATGACCGGTGTGATCGATCTTTCCCAAATTGCTGTTCTCTATCCTGATTTTTCCGGGCCGGTTTGCATCACATCTGACGGTGAAATCTCCCGCCCGTCCCACAGGGCTGCGGCCCGGTTAGCCGCAGATGCACCCGTGCTTTTATGTCATCGTGTCTGGAGCGAAAAGCGGCTGGGTCTGGCGTTTGAGCAGCCGCTTGATTTGCTGGAACTCTATGCCTTTATAAGGCCGGCACAGATCTGTCTGCCTACACCGACCGGTCTGGCAGGACGTCTGGGCCTGGCCCGCCCCCGCAGCGCCGAGGATCAGGTTATGGTGATGGCTGAGGCGGCAGACAGGCTGCTTGATGAAATTGATGAAATGACAGATGAGCAGAAACAGGCGCTTGCCGGCCTTGCTGAAATGATGCGGCGGGGCGGCTGGCAATGGGCCCCTCTCATTCTGCTGCGACTGGGCATTACACAAGGGTCAGCAGCCCCGCCGGACGGCAGTGCCGCTTCTGTCTGGCGGCAGATGGAGGAAATTGCTGACAGCCCGCACCGCCCTGTGGGCGGCACAGTGCCGGTCATGCCAGATGCCGCGCGCCAGCGGCTGACGGAAATGCTGGGCGGCCAGGCCGAGGCCCGGCAGAGCCAGTCAGATTATGCAGCCGCCACAGCCGCTATTTTTGCCAGCCCAGAAAGCGGGCCAACCCCGGTGATGCTGCTCTCAGAGGCCGGGACAGGCACAGGCAAGACACTGGGCTATCTTGCCCCGGCCAGCCTGTGGGCAGAGCGTAACAGGGCCAGCGTCTGGATTTCCACCTATACCAGGAGCCTGCAACATCAGATAGCTGACGAGCTGACCCGCCTGTATCCAGACCGCAGGGAAGGGGCACGCAGAGTTGTTGTCCGCAAAGGACGGGAAAATTATTTATGCCTGCTCAATCTTGAAGAGGCGCTGGGGCGCATGCCTGGGGCACCGGCACAGGCAACCGGGCTCGGTCTGATGGCCAGGTGGGCCGCACAGAGCAATGACGGTGATCTGACGGGAAATAATTTTCCCTCATGGCTGAGCGAGCTTGTCGGGGGCCGGCTGACCATGGGGCTGGCTGACAGACGCGGTGAATGTATTCATTCTGCCTGTCCGCATTATAATAAATGTTTTGTTGAAAAATCAGTCCGCATGGCACGGCATGCAGATATCGTAATTGCCAATCACGCGCTGGTGATGATACAGGCGGCAACACAGGGTGATACAGACAGGGGCCGGCCCCTGCGGTTCATTTTTGATGAAGGTCATCATATTTTTGATGCTGCTGATTCTGCGTTCAGTGCCACCCTCACAGGTATAGAAACAGCAGAGCTGCGGCAGTGGCTGCGCGGGGCTGAGGACGGACGGCGCGGACGTGCCAGGGGTCTGCAAAAACGCCTCAGCGATTTGCTGGCTGACGATGCACAGGCACTTGGCGCACTCGAAGCGGCTGTTGAGGCTGCGCGGCTGCTGCCAGGTACAGGCTGGCGCAAGCGGATTTCCGAAAACAGCCCGGCCGGGCCCGCAGAACAGTTTCTGGCGGCTGTCAGAACCCTTGTTTACGATCGTGCTGGCAATGTGCACGCCCCCTACAGCCTGCAGTCAGAACTGCACCCTGTACCAGAGCAGCTGACAGCTGCTGGACAGGAGCTGGGGGCGGGCCTGGCCCGCCTGTCAGAACCGCTTATGCAGCTGGCCGCATCGGTTGAGCGGCTGCTGGCAGACAAGGCAGACGAACTTGACACACAGACACGCAGCCGTCTTGAAGGGGCGGCACGCGGTCTGAAGCTGCGGGCCACAGGCCCGCTGGCCGCATGGCAGACCATGCTTTCAGACCTGAAACATGACGGGCGTGACGGCTTTGTTGACTGGCTTGAGGTCAATCGCACAGAGGCCGTTGACAATGATGCCGGCCTTTACCGTTACTGGCTGGATCCAATGATCCCCTTTGCTGCAAATGTACTGGATGGGGCAGACGGTGTGGCGGTCACCTCTGCCACCCTATGCGACGCCAGCCCCGCAGATTCAGACAACGGGACTGATCCCTGGGCATCAGCACGGCTGATTTCCGGGGCCGGCCATCTTGCCCACCCAGCCCTTGTCAGCGCACATAAATCGCCCTTTGACTATGAAAAACAGGCGCGCATTTTCGTCGTCACTGATCTGGGCCGCGAGCGCACCGAGGCCGTTGCCGCCGCAATGGCCGGGCTGATAACCGCCGCAGACGGGGGGGCACTGGGTCTGTTTACATCCATTCAGCGCCTGAAACAGGTGCATCCTGAATTATTGCACCGCCTGTCAGCGGCCGGCATACCCCTGTTTGCCCAGCACATCGACAAGATGAGTCTGCAGACCCTGCTGCAGATGTTCAGAGAGGATGTCGGCTCAGCGCTCATCGGCACGGATGCGGTGCGTGACGGGGTGGATGTACCGGGCCCGGCCCTGCGGATGATGATTTATGAACGGGTGCCCTGGCCGCGCCCAGATATGCTGTTCAAGGCGCGTGCCGCATGGCAGGGGCGCGATGCCTGGACAGACCGGATGACGCGTATGCGCCTGCGCCAGGCCTTTGGCCGGTTGATCCGCCGCGCCGATGACAGGGGTGTTTTTGTGATGCTAGATAACCGCTTGCCGACCCGCCTGACCTCGGCTTTCCCGCCAGAGGCAGAGGTGGTGCGAACCGGCCTTGCCGATGCGATTGCCCGGAGCCGCGAGTTTTTAAAAAGGGATTAAGGGAGCCTATTTTGATGGCGTGAATGTTATCCGCACGAATTCCCCTGGATGTAGCGCATCTTTCTTATCTCTCCAGCCAAACAATATAGTGACTGAAATCGAATATTTGCGCGGGAGTCTGGTAATACAGCGAAGAGCGTTATTAGCGTCAACACCTTGAACCGAACAATCGATCTCTGGAATATATTTATAGCCCTTATCAGTTCTATAACCTGAATAAATCGCCAAGTCCGGATAAGAATCAGTCAGGGTAAACTGACCGCTTTTATGCATTTCCTTCAATATCTCGCAGATAAGCGGAGTCCATGATAATGCCGAATCTGATACGGTTTCATTGTTAATTGTTGCTTAAAAATCTTTGTGTGGGTAACGCTGTGAGGAATCTGTCCAGACTGAAATGAATGGATTTTGTCATCCTTTGATGGCGCAGATAATGAAGAAGATGTATGTCCCGATAGTTGCCTTTCATAATCTTTTAATTTGTCTGGAAATTCACTTTGACTGGCACTAGATGATGCATTCTGCCTCTGACCACCAGTCAACATTTTTTGGTTGGCGCTTGTTTTGGTTGGCGCTTGTTTGCCGCTTGTTTCATTTTGATCAAGTAACCGTTTTATAACAAGTTCAGATGTTTCATCAGGCCGGGCGGCCATTCTTAGGCGCTTGAAAGTATCTTCAGATATTTCAATATTTCTCACTCAGCCCTCCAATATTAATTTCATTGAAAACGATTCAGTGAATTAAGATTTTCTGTCAAATTGCTGTGGCTGGCAAAAATACTGCACCCTTGACACCTATCATAATGATAGTTTATTGAATGTATCATAGTGATAGGTTTTTAGATAAAGGGGTGTGTATTTAGCGAGTAGACTTTCATAGCAGACCCAGGTGAGGAAAGAATGAACCCATATCATTACACTGAATGCGGGCTGGATAATATTATCATTGAGGCAGAGTTAATCGCCATTGATGATCAGGGCGAGGAAATTGTGACCATCCCGGCGCTCGGCCATCTTCATAATACAATCGCACAAGGAATCATCGGCCAGAACTGTGCTTTGTCAGGAGCAGAAATCCGTTTCCTGCGCACAGAAATGGGCATGACACAGGCTGAACTGGCACAGTTACTTCACCGTGACACGCAGAGTGTGGGCAGATGGGAGCGCGGTGAAGCTGAACTTGACCCGGCACAGGATATTATCATTCGCCAGCTGGCCGCTGAGAAACTAGGGTTGGAGTTAGCTGAGTCTGTGCAGGCGCAGAGTCAAAAAGTTGCGCCGACAGCACGCAGGATGCCCATCCATATCTCACTTACGAATGACAGGGACAAGCCCTATCAGCTGAGCGCATAAAAAACGGCCCTGCATAACACAGGGCCGCCTGAATATGTATTTTATCCGCGCCTGCCAGCGCGCAGGACAGCAGTAGCAGCTCTTTAGAAGCCGCCCATGCCGCCCATGCCGCCCATGCCGCCCATATCAGGGGCACCGCCGGCTGCAGGCTTTGGCTCATCCTTTTCAGAGACCATGGCCTCTGTTGTGATCAGCAAGCCGGCAACAGATGCTGCATTCTGCAAGGCAGAGCGCACGACCTTAGTCGGGTCAATAACACCAGCTTTGATGAGGTCTGTGAACTCACCGCTCTGGGCGTCATAGCCTGTGTTCGCATCAGATGTTTCCAGCAGTTTGCCAACAATCACCGCACCTTCAGCACCGGCATTTATTGCGATCTGACGGGCCGGCGCCTGCAGGGCCTGACGGATGATGTTAATACCGACAGACTGGTCATTGTTACCCGCTTTCAGCTTTTCAAGGCTCTTGATGGATTTCACCAATGCTGCGCCGCCGCCGGGAACAATGCCTTCCTGAACTGCTGCGCGCGTGGCATGCATCGCATCATCAACGCGGTCTTTGCGCTCTTTCACTTCGACCTCTGTTGCCCCGCCGACACGGATAACAGCGACACCGCCAGCCAATTTTGCAAGACGCTCCTGCAGCTTTTCACGGTCATAATCAGAGGTTGTTTCCTCAGCCTGAGCGCGTATCTGGTTGCAGCGGGCCTCAATATCACCCTTCGCACCGGCACCGTCAACGATGGTGGTGTCTTCTTTGGTGATCTCAACACGCTTGGCTGTGCCCAGCATGTCAAGTGTGACTGTATCCAGCTTGATACCCAGCTCCTCGGAAATCACTGTGCCATTGGTCAGAATGGCAATATCCTCAAGCATGGCCTTGCGGCGGTCACCAAAGCCAGGCGCCTTGACAGCAGCCACTTTCAAGCCGCCGCGCAGACGGTTCACAACCAGTGTCGCCAGCGCCTCACCCTCAATATCCTCTGCGATGATCAGCAGCGGACGGCCAGACTGAACCACTTTTTCCAGCACCGGCAGCATATCCTGCAGATTAGACAGCTTCTTTTCATGCAGAAGGATGTAAGGCTCTTCAAGAGTCGCGCGCATCTTCTCTGCGTCAGTCACAAAGTAAGGTGACAGGTAACCACGGTCGAACTGCATGCCTTCAACAACATCCAGCTCAGTTTCAAGGCTCTTGGCCTCCTCAACAGTGATCACACCCTCATTGCCGACCTTTTCCATGGCTTCAGCGATCATCTTGCCGATTTCAGACTCGCCATTGGCAGAGATTGTGCCAACCTGTGCGACCTCGTCAGATGTGGTGATTTTCTTTGACTGTGATTCCAGCGAGGCCACGACAGCCTCAACAGCCATGTCGATACCACGCTTCAGATCCATCGGGTTCATGCCAGCAGCAACCGCCTTTGCCCCTTCCTGGGCAATCGACTGTGCTAGTACTGTTGCGGTTGTGGTGCCATCACCGGCTGTGTCATTCGCCTTTGACGCCACTTCGCGCACCATCTGTGCACCCATATTCTGAAATTTGTTTGACAGTTCAATATCTTTGGCAACAGTCACACCGTCCTTGGTGATACGCGGCGCGCCGAATGCCTTGTCCAGCACCACGTTACGGCCTTTCGGGCCCAATGTCACTTTTACTGCGTTGGCAAGGATATCAACACCTTCCATCATCAGTGAGCGTGCATCTGAACCAAATTTTACGTCCTTAGCAGCCATTTTTCTCTTCCTTCACAAAAGTTTGTTTTCGATCAATCTGTTCAGCTGGTCACAATCAGCCAAGAATGCCCATAATATCTGATTCTTTCATGATCAGATATTCTGTGCCATCAAGTTTGATTTCAGTGCCTGACCATTTGCCGAACAGGATAATGTCGCCCTGCTTGACATCCAGCGGCACAATTTTGCCCTGCTCGTCACGTGCGCCTGAACCGACAGCAATGACCTTGCCCTGCATGGGCTTTTCCTTTGCAGTGTCAGGAATAATGATCCCGCCTGCTGTCTTTTCCTCTGATTCCTCGCGCTGAACAAGAACGCGATCATGAAGCGGCCGAAATTTCATGCCAATGCCTCCAAAAATAAATAATTGTTGTCATAAGTGCGATGGCTGGCACTCTGAACAGCAGAGTGCTAGTCACCGTGCGCCTTAGGTAAGTATCTGGCCAGACACTGTCAAGGCAGCAGGGGAAAAAAAAACACAAAATATTAATAAAAAACGAGTCGGGCTGTGCTGGCGGACATGGACAGCTGTCCTGCATTGCGGCATTTTAACGCTTTTTGGCCGCCAGGTCTTTTATTTTACCCGCCGGTCATGCTAGCAACAATGCCGTTGTGAAAGACACAATGACAGCAAATGCAGGACAGTTCAGCACATGCGCGCACACATAACCCATCCACAAGCCACAGACAGGATTGTTCTCTGGCTGTTTATCATGGCCGGACTGGTTGCGATGATGGTTGTCATTGGCGGCATAACGCGGCTGACGGAAAGCGGATTGTCCATGGTGGAGTGGCGGCCGCTTATTGGCGCATTGCCGCCCCTTACAGATGCAGAATGGCAGCGGGTATTCGGCCTTTATCAGCAGACACCTGAATTTAACATCATGAACGCGGACATGGATCTGGCCGGGTTCAAGCTGATTTTTTTCTGGGAATATTTTCACCGTCTGTGGGGGCGGATGCTGGGCATAGCCTTTGTGCTGCCGCTGGTCTGGTTCTGGATACGCCGGCAAATACCGCAGGGTTATCATCTGCCGCTTGCCGGACTCTTGTGTCTTGGCGGTCTGCAGGGTGTTGTCGGCTGGTGGATGGTGGCCTCCGGGCTGGTGGATAACCCGGCTGTCTCGCAGTACCGGCTGGCCAGCCATTTAAGCCTGGCCCTGGTCATCTTCGCGCTGTTAATCTGGACAGGCCTGAATTTAAACTATGGGCGCGTAAAGCGGCCCGGCGGCCACAGCCTTGCAACAATTGCCCTGACAGCCCTGACAATCATTGCCGGGGCCTTTGTCGCCGGCATGGATGCCGGTCTGCTCTATAATGAATATCCGTTCATGGGCGAGGGTCTGCTGCCAGTTGAATATGGCGAGCAGGGTCTGAGCGATCCCTTTGAAAATCCGGCTTCTGCGCAGTTTCATCACCGCTGGATAGCTGTTTTTGCAGTGCTGGCCGTATTCGGACTCGGCCGACAGGCGTTAAGAGCGGGCGTGCGCATGCCTGCCATGGTGATGGTAACAGCTGGCGGCTGCCAGTTTCTTCTTGGGCTGACAACCTTACTAATGGGCGTTCCTGTATGGGCAGGCGCAATGCATCAGGCAGGAGCAGTCTTTCTCCTGGCCAGCATTCTGGTTACCAGTCACGCGTTGTGCCGGACAGCCTCTAGGGCCAGCAGCGCCCTATAGCCACCCCCCTGTTCAGCCCTTTGGCAGCTGGCGGCGGATATGCAGCTCGCATAGGGCTGTGTCATCAACCTGTGAAGGGGCATTCATCATCAAATCCTCTGCCTTGCCGTTCATTGGGAACAAGATGACCTCGCGGATATTCGGCTCGTCGGCTATCAGCATCACCATGCGGTCAATACCAGGGGCAATGCCGCCATGCGGCGGGGCACCGTATTTAAACGCATTAATCATGCCTGAAAACCTGTTATCGACAACCTCCGGGCCATAACCGGCAATTTCAAATGCCCGGTACATAACTTCCGGCAGGTGATTTCTTATGGCGCCGCTTGACAGCTCTACGCCGTTACAGACCAGATCATACTGCCAGGCCTTGATGGTAAGCGGATCTTGTGTGTTCAGCGCGTCTAACCCGCCCTGCGGCATAGAAAAAGGATTATGTGAAAATTCAATTTTTCCTGTCTGCTCATCCTGCTCATACATTGGAAAATCAACAATCCAGCAGAATTTGAAAATGCTCGTGTCAATCAACCCCTGTTCCTGGGCTATCCTGATGCGGGCCTTTCCGGCAAGGCTGGCGGCTGCCGGTGCCGGGGCACAGGCAAAAAACACGGCGTCGCCGTCAGCCACTTTGACACGGCTTTTGATCTCTGCCGACTTTTCCGGGCCCAATGCCTTGGCAACCGGCCCTCTGGCCTCGCCGTCACCAAAAATGATATAGCCCATGCCTGGGGCGCCCTCACTCTGGGCCCAGCTATTCATCCTGTCAGCGATTGCCCGGCTACCGCATTTAGGGCCCGGCACCGCCCGCACCACAGCCCCCTTTTCAATATTTTTGGCAAAAATGGCAAAATCAGAGCCTTTAAAAATGTCTGTCACATCAGAAATTTCAATGGGAATCCGCAAATCAGGCTTGTCTGTTCCATATTTCAGCATTGCCTCATCAAACGGAATATGGACAAAATCAGGGTCTGTCTTCCTGTCAGAAAATTCCTCGAACACACCCTTGATCACCGGCTCTACAGCGGCAAAGACATCCTGCTGCTCAACAAAGCTCATTTCAAGATCAAGCTGATAGAACTCACCGGGGCTGCGGTCTGCGCGGCTGTCCTCATCACGAAAACAGGGGGCGATCTGAAAATATCTGTCAAAGCCAGAGACCATGATCAGCTGTTTGAATTGCTGGGGTGCCTGTGGCAGTGCATAGAATTTTCCCGGATGCAGCCGGGCCGGAACCAGAAAATCACGGGCCCCCTCTGGTGAGGAGGCTGTCAGTATCGGTGTCTGAAATTCGGTAAAGCCCCCGGCAATCATCCTCTGGCGTATCGACTGGATGATACGGGCACGCAGCATAATATTTTCATGCGGGCGCTGGCGGCGCAGATCCAGATAGCGGTACCGCAGACGCACCTCTTCTCCTGAATCCTCGTCTGAATTGACCTGCAGGGGCAGCGTGTCTGCTGCTGACTGCAGGGTAAATGTCTCAATCTGAACCTCAACTTCTCCGGTTGCCAGATTGCTGTTGACTGTCTCCTCACTTCGGGCCCGTACCGAGCCAGTGACAGTGATAACAGATTCATTGCGAACGTGCTCTGCGGCTGCAAAGGCTGTGTCTGTGCTGTCACACACGCATTGTGTCAGCC
>JAYPEG010000011.1:0-11063 GCA_038125645.1 Alphaproteobacteria bacterium | reverse complement strand
GGTCAATAAACACCACCCCGCCATGATCACGCTTGCGGTGAACCCAGCCTGACAGTCTGACGCGCTGGCCAATATCAGCGCGGCCCAGCGCGCCACAATGATGGGTACGGTAAGGATGCATCAGAACAACTCCCTCTGGCAGACAGCCATAATTTTCAGACAGGGCGCAGTATGCACCAAAATAACCAAACTGCAAGCCTGTGCGTTGATGTCAGATTGCCGGCGGCGGAAAATCAGCGGCGGCGGCGGCGGCGTTCACGCGGGGCCTTTTGCCCGCTGCCCGCACCCAGTGCCTTCCATGCCGGGCCCAGACGGCCGGCAATCTCATCAGCTGAGGGCGGCGGCCCCTTTGGTGTATTGTCAAGTGCCGCGCGCATGGCGCTGAGATGTTCAGGGCTGGTACCGCAACAACCGCCGATAATCCTGACACCCAGATCACGCGCAATCAGGGCATAATCAGCCATCAGCTGCGGCGTGCCATGATAGTGGATTTCGCCATCTGCATAGGATGGGATGCCGCAATTTCCCTTTGCGATGACATATCTGTCCTGTTGCAGGGGGGAAAAGCCGGTGATCGAGTCAATCAGCTCTGCCGGGCCTACGCCGCAATTCGCACCGAACCCGTCCAGACCGATTTCGGCGGCAAAGCCGGCATAATCAGCTGGCATGACCCCCATCATTGAGCGTCCGGCTGTATCGAATGTCATGGTTGCCAGAACAGGCAGGCCTGTCTGGCGCGCGGCTTTCGTAGCGGCCCCAACCTCTTCAAGAGAGGACATTGTCTCTATCCAGAGCATATCAGCCCCGCCATCTGCCAGTGCCTGTGCCTGTTCAAGAAAGGCAGCTTCGGCCAGCGGTGCTGTGAGCGCGCCCAGTGGTTCAAACAGCTCGCCTGTCGGGCCGATTGACCCTGCGACAAGCACAGGCCGGGAGGACGCATCGCCAACCTCTCTGGCAAGCCGGGCAGCCGCATGGTTCAGCTCTGTAACGCGGGCCTCGCTGGCGTGAAGTTTCAGCCTGAACGACGTGCCGCCAAAAGAATTTGTTAAAATGATGTCAGCACCGGCATCGACAAAGGACTGATGCAAGCCCTTTACCTTTTCCGGCTGTTCCACATTCCACAGCTCAGGCGGATAGCCGGTTTCAAGGCCAGCCTTGAACAGGTTGGTGCCAATCGCCCCATCTGCCAGCAGACAGCCCTTCCGGGCAAGGATATGTTCAATTTTATCATTCATATATTTCGTCCGCGATGGCGGGGCAGAGGCATACAGGGCAGTATCTGCAGCCTGCCCGCAGTTAACCGGTGACCCGGCGCGCATTGCCGCGCCGCTGCCCTATCCCTGTCTGCGCCGTCCTGCGCTCTTTCAATGTCTCAAGGATCAGCCGCTGTTCCGTGCCATCAAGGGCCGGCCAGCGCGCAATTTCCTGGCGGGTGCGATAGCAGCCTCTGCAAAAATCTGTCAGCGGGTCTATCTGGCAAATGCTTATACACGGAGAGGGCAGTTTATCACTCATGCTTCAGCCATCCTGCCAAAATTATTTGCCCAGGGCAGTCTCTCCTGGGTTATCCCACATTCTGCCAAGCAGCCTGCGCGCCGTTTTCAGGCAGCCGCGCTACTGTCTGACTTGCTACTCTCATCTTCTGCGACTGCCAGACAATTTGCAACAAATTTACGGGCGGCCTCGGCCATTGAACAATCATCAGAAATCCACAGCAGCTTGCCTTCCTGTGCTGTATCATCTTCCGCCATCATTGTCTGGGCATCGATTGACTGTTCAATCTCTGCGACCAGCTCAAGCGCGCTGCCCTGAACCAGAACCGGCATGGATTCGCGCATGAATGCCCTGATAATCCGCGAGCCATGCAATTCATCGCGCAATATCGCCAGATGCTGTTCACCTGACGGGATAACCAGACCGTCATAATCAATCGCCAGCGTTTCAGAAAGCTGGGAATCAACCGGATAGGACATGCCGGCCTGATTGCCATTGCGTCCATGAACAAGACCGGCACCAGGAGCGATCACTTTCAGCCGTGCATTAGCCGCCAGCAGCATTTTCTGGATTGCAACAAATCTGTCCTCTGCAAATCCATTGGCTACCATAATGGCGATTTTCTGGCCGGAAAGTGATGTCGGTGTCATGGCAAATATCTCCTTTGCTGGTTTGGCGCCTATGGTCATGAGAACAGCAGCACAAGCGTGTCATAAAAGCCTGAACATCGCTCATATCTGCGGCTTCTGCCGTAATTTTCAGGACAGTCCAGACAAAGAAAGCGTCTGGCAGCTACTGCACCCCTCACTGTAACAGGCACGTGAATCTCGATGGGCTTCATACGCGCATCTGCAGAAAATTTCAAGCCTGTTCTTGCAACGCCTATCCATTTGTGCCAGCTGATTTGCCAGCGCCCTATACCTATGCACAGGCTTCACACCTGCCTGCGGCTGTTACTGTTACTGGTAAATCAAGCCGGAAAAAGGGTAAATTATGCGACCATTCTCACTTTCCCTGCCATGTGGGCCCGCATTCCAGCTGTATTCATCCCAGCTATGTTCATTCTGGCTGTGCTCATTCTGGCTGGTAATCATTTTTCTTTTGCCGGGCTGCGGGACAGGTACAGGCACTAGCCCCGCCCAGCTGACAGGACAAACACAGACACAGCAACTCTATGCCGGGCTGGCGGCCAGCCCACAGGGCCAGCAGACGGCTTTTTCCATTGATACAGACAGCTTTGTTATCAGTCGGCATAGCGGTCAGGCCAGTCTGCGCGCCTTTCTTGCCAAACAGCCGCCTGTTGACCGCTTTCAAAAGCTGGACAGCAACGCACAATATGCAAGCATTGCATGGATTGCGGGCTCGCGGGCACCGGGGCTTTTGCTGTCACCATCAGCGGGCGAGAGCGGCAAATATATGTTATGGGGCTATCTGGCGGCGGCCCTGCCAGCCGCACCCCAGAGGCTGAGCTACGCGCTGGACAGCCACTGGCGCTGTTCGGGATGCCAGAACGCACAAGGACGCGGCAATGGCCAGCTGGTTATTGATACAGGGCGGCATGAGGCTGCCCTGAATCTGAGCGGGGTGGCGATTAGCAAGCGCTGAGCATTGAGGGGCAATGGCTTGAACAGCTGACACAAACACAAGCGTCATTATGGAGCGGGCGACGGGTCTCGAACCCGCGACCTCAAGCTTGGGAAGCTTGCGCTCTACCAACTGAGCTACACCCGCATTTGAGGCTATCGTTACATTACAGGTCATTGATGGTCAAGGGTGTGTTCACTTTTTTGAAGGCGTGTGTTCACATTGGACAATTAATATCCCGTGGGAGTCTTGTAGGTAAAAACATGTTCTGGCGCAGTATCTGACCTTTACCAATGTCAAACTTTTGACGTAAGTATAGTAAATGACAGTAAAATTACGGTTCTATACAGGAAGCTATATGATCCTATAGGGATTGTTCAAATCATCAAACAAGGAGAAAACAGTGATGAAAAATATTTTCAAAGCTGAGCTGCTTGTTGGAAGAACTGATGATGGCAAATATTTAGCCATACACGACAAACCAAAGCTGAAATTCTGCTTTCTGGCAGATTCAAAAGAAAATGTTCTGGCAAAAGTCGATAAAGCTTTAAATTTGTATGTCAAACACAAAATCGCTCCGCGAGCAAAGCTCAATGCGACACGTTTTGAGTCTGGCAAAGCCATAACATCAGACCAGCACTCATATACCCGTGAAATACCGTATGAGGCTATCGCATGACTTGGGCGTTTGTGCCTGTGTCAGAGTTATAGAAATTACCGTTGTTTGGATATAAAAAATCGTCACTGAAGATGGGATCATAATGTATGATCACTAATCAGAAGACGTGACAATTATTGTTGATGAAGAGGGGTTTATACTGGACAGTGAAGAAAATGTCACTCCCGTCTGGTTTGACAGTTATGATGACTTCACACAGTTCTAGATCAGGGGTTCAGTAAGCGTTTTCATCACTTTGTCCATTTATTCATGGCAATGGTTACCAGCTTTTTGTGATCCCTGCCTTTTGAATAATGGGCCCCCATCTGCAGGGACATGCGGATATAGCCCGCTGCCCTGGCAGGCAGACATCCCATTTCCAGCCATCGCGATACCGCAAGAGAGCGCATGCCATGAAGCGGATACGGGCCAATGTCCAGACGGGCCAATGTCCAGACGGGCGGCTTCCTTGCGGCAAGACTATCTGAAACTGCTGTGCGTGCGGGGCTGGACAGTTTCTGATCTCATGGATTATGACTGGCGTATAAGCGATCAGTGCAGCTTGTTTGCAAAAAGAAAAAAAATAGCGGCAAGATGGGCGATGTTAAAAAACTGACAGCGGCAGGATGAACAGCTATGACACCCTATGACAGCATTGCTGAGGCATGTGATGAGAAAACAAAGGACGCGCATGATGAAAACAGCGCAATGCAGACAGAGGGCCGGCCCAGCCGTGCTGAGGCTGAGGCCGCTGTTGATATTCTGCTGAGATGGGCAGGAGATAACCCGCAGCGTGAGGGGCTGGTGGACACACCAGCACGCGTTGTGCGCGCCTATGAGGAGTTTTTCTCAGGCTATCAGGACAATCCGCAGGAAATGCTCTCACGCACATTTGAGGAAGTCGAGGGCTATGATGACATGGTCATGCTGCGCGACATTCATTTCCAGTCTCACTGCGAGCATCATATGGTGCCAATTCTGGGAAAGGCTCATATTGCTTATATGCCAGACAGGCGTGTGGTCGGCATTTCAAAACTTGCCCGCGTGCTGGACAGTTTTGCCCGGCGTCTGCAAACGCAGGAAACCATGACCGCGCAAATTGCAGATGCCATACAAAATGCCCTGCAGCCCCGCGGTGTAGCAATTCTGATCGATGCCCGCCATCAATGCATGACAACAAGGGGGGTAAAGAAGCCGGATGTTTCCATGGTGACAACCCGCTTTACCGGCAGTTTTAAACAGGATGGCGAGCTACGCGCACGCTTTTATGAGCAGATAAAGCTGGGTTAGTCGCAAAACTGGACAGACGGGCCTGCTTTTGCCTATAACTCGTGAATATTGAATAAAGCCGGACTGACCTTGCGCGTTTCCGGCGGCAACAATCGGGTAAGGCAGCATACAGCCATGCAGGCACCACCTGTTCTACATATTCTTGGCCTGCTCCTGACCGTTCTCGGCGCGGCGATGCTCATTCCGATGGGTGTTGATCTTTATTTCAGTGATCCGAACTGGCAGGCATTTGGGGTTGCAGCCCTGATGACCGGTTTTATCGGCGGCTCGCTGTGGCTGGCAAACCGTCAGACAAGCAGCATTGATATGGGGCTGAAAGAGGCCTTTTTGCTGACCAATGGCGCGTGGTTTCTGATCGGGCTTTTCGGGGCGCTGCCGCTTTATCTGTCATCGCTGTCGCTCAGTGTGGCTGATGCGGTCTTTGAGTCTGTCTCCGGCATTACGACCACCGGCTCGACCATTCTCAGCGAAATTGAGGCAGCCTCTCACGGTGTTCTTATCTGGCGGGCCCTGCTGCAATGGCTGGGCGGGGTCGGCATTATTGTGATGGCCCTTGCGATTTTGCCGATGCTGTCTGTTGGCGGCATGCAGCTGTTCAAGACTGAATCCTATGACGCCGCAGACAAGGCAATCCCGCGTGCAACCCAGCTGGCGGGCGGTATTTTTGCTGTTTACACAGGGCTGACAATGTTCTGGGCCTTTATGTTGGGGCTGGCAGGGATGCCCGGCTTTGATGCTGTTGCCCATGCCATGACCACTTTGGCAACCGGCGGCTATTCGACCCGCACCCTGTCTGTCGGGGCTTTTGATTCGCAGACCATAGAGCTGATTATCATTGCCGGAATGATTGTCGGCAGTCTGCCCTTTGTGCATTATCTCTCGCTGACACGGGGCGGCTGGCAGGCGCTCAGCACAGACCCGCAGGTCAGATGGCTTTTGATTCTTACAGGCTTTGTGATAGGCTATATTGCCTTTGATCTGCACCGCGGCGGGGCCGTCTGGACAGAGGCCCTGCGGCTATCAGCTTTCAATACGGTATCCATTATCACCGGTACCGGGTACGGCACAGCTGATTTTGCCCTATGGGGCGGATCGGCAACAACCTTGTTATTGATCTGTATGTTTATCGGCGGCTGTGCAGGCTCTACCACCTGCGGGATAAAAATTTTCCGCCTGCAGGTGCTGGCTGCGACCATCAAGGTTCAGCTGGCACGTCTGCTGCGTCCGCATTCTGTTGTGATCGCCTATTATAACCGGCGGCCAGTCCCAGAGGCTGTAATGGATGCAGTTATGGGATTTTTCTATCTGTATATTTTGTGTTTTGTGGTGCTGGCCATGGTTTTGGGTCTGTTCGGGTTGGATTTTGAGACCGCCCTGTCAGGGGCTGCCACCTCTATATCAAATGTTGGCCCTGGCCTTGGAAGCGTTATCGGCCCGTCAGGCCATTTCGGCAATCTGCCGGACGGGGCAAAATGGGTGATGTGCTTTGGAATGCTGCTGGGCCGGTTAGAATTATTCACCGTTCTGGTGATGCTCAGCCCCGCTTTCTGGCGCCGCTGACATAGCGGTTCTGAATCAATCTCTCAGGGGCGCATTAATCTCTCAGGGGCGCAGAATTCCGGCAACCCCGGCCATTTCCTTTCCCGCCTGTGCATTAATCATACCAACAACAGCGACCATCATGTCGTGGGCCGCCATGTCACGCTCATTGGGCGTTGCTGATTCCTTTACGGTCACTGATGAATGGGCCGCCAGTTCAATGGTGGCCTGTTGCCCGCCGACAGGCTGTGTCCAGATAAGTTTTGCCTTTACATCAGCGCGGATTTCCGCCTCCTGCCTGTCCTTGAAATTGTCCGACAGCTTTTCCCCCTTGGCCAGATCAGACGATTTGACACTGGCCTGGGTTATCTCAAGCACAATCGAACCGGAACCGCCGACCGGAACTAGCACATCGCTTGCCCAGTCAACCAGCAATGATGACAGGCTCGGCGACAATTTGTGTTCAATATAAGGCGGCGCCATCGGCATTTTCCAATTTTCAACCACCTCAAGCTGTCTGGCATCAACCCGCATCGCCTGATAGGCCGATGTATCAAAGACCGGCAGGGCGGTGCTCTGTGTCTGCTGGGTCGAATTACAGCCGGAAAGGATGAGGAAAATTGCCAAGCCAAATAAGTTTAAAATTCTGTTTTTATTGTGTAAATTAAAAAATTCCATCTTATTCCCTCCCTTGTATGCAGTAACGCCAGCTGCCCTTTGCGATATGATAACGCACAGACAAAGAACAATGAACAAAAAAATTTTCAGCCCGAATGGGGGCACCGGGCCGCTTATCCGGCTGTGCTGATGACATCATCGAGATGATAAAACCGGCTGGCTTTGCAGAACTCACAATCCACTGAAAGGCGGCCGTCATCATCGCACAGCTCGCTCAGCTGTTCCGGGGACAGGCTGGCGAGCATCTGTTCAACCTTTTGGTCTGAGCAGCGGCATTTGTCCCTGACAGGCCGTGCGGGCTGCAGATGCAGACCATGGGCATGAAATAACCGGTAGAGAAGCTGTGCTGATGACAGCCCGGGGGCCAAAAGCTCGTCTCTGGTCACAGACCCCATCATGACCATCACTGTGTGCCAGTGTGCAGCAAGGCTGTCAGCTGACAGACCAGCCAGCGCACCGCCCTCGCCGGCAATCTGCTGAACAAACAGGGCCGCCGCCTGCCAGCCTTGATTTGTCTTTACTGCCGCAGTTATGGTCTGGGCAGCCAGCTGTTCTGAATTCCTGAACCAGGCAATGGCACAGTCACCCAGATACATGCCCTCCAGCTCAACAATGCCCTGATAGCGGTGCCCTTTGTCGCCAAGCGCCGGATTCTGATCAACGGTAAAGGCCATATAGCCGCCACCCATCAGCCGCGGCACCACAGAAGGCTGGCCAATATCATGGCGTACAACGGCCTCTGCATCAAAGGCGGCGTAGCTACGCAGATGCCCCTTTGAGGTCACATCAGCAAATAATGTTTTCACCGCGCCGTCACCTTTTGCCTGCATGGTGAAAACACCGTCAAATTTCAGTGTTGTTGACAGGCAGGCAGCAAGCGCCATTGCCTCTGCACATAATTCAGCTACACTGTCAGGATAGTCATGCCGCATCAGGATAGACTGGCAAGGGGCAAACAAACGTGCAAGACGGCCACGGACAAGCGGTGCTGTGGCGCCTGCTTCCTCGCCGGTGAGATAAAAAGGCAGCACTGCACCTTGTGGAAACGCATCATGAGGAGCGGCCGTGTCAGTATCACTTTCCATCAGAAATTTTCACCCATGATATGCGCCATGACAGCCTTCTGCACATGCAGCCTGTTTTCCGCCTCATCAAACACGGCTGATTGCTTGCCGTCTATCACCTCAGCTGTCACTTCCATTCCGCGCACAGCTGGTAGGCAGTGCAAAAACACAGCATCCGGCTGGGCGGCTTCCATCAGGGCCGGCGTGACCTGAAAGGCCAGCATGTCCTGTGCTCTTGTTCCGGCCTCATCACCCATTGAAACCCACACATCCGTGACCAGCACGCTGGCATCTGCTGCTGCGTCCAGCGGGTCATCAGTCAGCACTATCTGGGCCCCCTGTCCGCGGGCCCAGGCCAGCAGCGCGGCGGGCGGACGATAGGCCCGCGGGCCAGCGATCCGCAGCTCAAACCCGAAAATTGCCGCCGCCTCTATCCAGCTACTGGCAACATTATTCCCATCGCCGAACCAGGCCACTCTGGCATTGTCAAGACTGCCGTGACGTTCAATAATTGTTTGCAGGTCAGCCATAATCTGGCAGGGGTGGGACAGATTTGTCAGGCCGTTAATCACTGGAATATCTGCATTTTCTGCAAATTCAGTGACAGTTTCATGACGCAGGGCCCTTATCATCACCCCATCAAGATAGCGTGACAGCACTTTTGCTGTATCAGCCACGCTCTCGCCGCGCCCCAACTGCAGATCATTAGCCGCCAGCACAACAGGCTGGCCGCCCAGCTGTGCGATGCCAACCTCAAATGAGACACGTGTGCGTGTTGACGGCTTCTCAAAAATCATGCCGATATGCCGGTTTTCCAGAGGACGGCTCTTATCCTCACCCTCTTTCATCTGCCGGGCCGTGGTCAGCATAGCGCTCAGCCGGTCTTTATCGAAATCTTTCAGATCAATAAAATGACGCATGGGTGTTTGTTTCCGTTTGCCTGTGAGAGTCTGCTGCGTTGGCCTGTGCCGGTGCTGTCCAGTGATTTCCGTCTGGTAATTATAGGGTCTTGTTACTGAACAGCCTGTCTAGAATCGTACTGGCCTGTTCTATTTCCTGTGTAGTGACAGTCAGTGGTGGCAGCAAACGCAGCACATTATCTGCTGCCGGCACACATAACAGCTGCAATCCGCGAAGCTCGGCAGTGATATCAGCCACTGGCAGCGGGTCAGCAAGCCGCAGGCCACGCAGCAGACCACAGCCGCGCAGTCCCTCAATCATCCCGGGATATCTGGCTGCCAGCTGCTGCAAATGATCATCGAGCAGGCGCGCACGCATCTGAACAGTATCCAGAAAGCCTTCGGCCTCCAGCCCGTCAAGAACAGCGTTGGCAACAGCCATGGCCAGAGGATTGCCGCCAAAAGTTGACCCATGACTGCCCGGGCCCATAGCCGTGCCTATATCCTTTCGCGCAATCACAGCGCCCACCGGAAAACCGCCCCCCAATCCCTTGGCCAGAACCACCAGATCAGGCTGAATGCCAGACTGCTGATAGGCAAACAGACAGCCTGTGCGGCCCATGCCTGTCTGTACCTCATCGGCAATGACAAGCGCGCCAAAATCATCGGCAGCGGCGCGCAGACCCTCAAGATAACCGCCGGGGGCTGCAACCGCGCCGCCCTCGCCCTGTACCGGCTCTACCATAATAGCCGCTATATCATCATTCATCGCATCACGCAGATGGTTCAGATTGCCAAAGGGGACATGATCAAACCCTTCTGGCATCGGGCCAAACCCTTCACGGAAGAGCGGCTTGTCTGTTGCTGCCAGCATCGCCAGCGTGCGCCCGTGAAACGCATTGCCAGCGCATAAAATCCGCCAGCGATCGGGCTGACCGTTGCGATAGTGAAAACGGCGGGCCATCTTGACAGCGGCTTCATTTGCCTCGGCCCCGGAGTTACAGAAAAACACCTGGTCAAGACAGGCATGGCGAGCCAGACGCAGGGCCAGTTTTTCCTGCTGTGGAATCCGATAGAGATTTGAGGTGTGCCACAGCAAGTCTGCTTGTTCATGCAAGGCTGTGAGCAGGCGTTTATCACCATGGCCAAAGATATTCACAGCAATGCCGGTGGCACAGTCCAGATAAGCTGTCCCGTCTTTGGTATAGAGCCAGCTGCCCTTGCCCCGAACAAAGCTGAGGTCAGCCCGGCCATAGGTCGGCATCACAGCGGCCTGTGCGGCGTCACATTCCCCGTTCATTATGCTCACCATGAAAAAAAGTCAGAAGAAAGGCGCCATCTATGGCGCAGATCAGCCCGTTTTGTCAAGCAAAACCCGCTTTTCTACAGCACTGTCGGTCAGTCAGTTTCCTGATAGAAATGCTTTGCCAGCTTCAGACCCTGTGACTGATAGTTTGAACCTGATCCTGCCGCACCGTAAAGACTGTCCGGCAGTGCTGCCATCGGTTCATATACAAGCCGGCAAACGGTCTGGCCCTGCTCGATCAAAAAGGGCACATCATGCGATCTGACCTCGAGCACAGCGCGGGTCGGCCGGGCCCCGATTTCAGACAGGCCAAAGCCGGGATCAAAAAAACCGGCATAATGCGCACGGAATTCGCCCACCCTTGTATCATAGGCACGCATTTCAGCCGCATAGCCAGCCGGAACCACAACAAACTCGCGGCTGGCCAGAATATAAAATTCATCAGGATTGAGAACCAGCCCGCCGCGGGTCAGATCAGCCAAGCCCACTGCTTCCCAAAAACGTGAGGCCGGTTGGCCGGCAACCTCATCCACATCTATGAGGCCCGCATG
>JAYPEG010000010.1:38036-48938 GCA_038125645.1 Alphaproteobacteria bacterium | reverse complement strand
CCTCTGACCTCTGCCTTCGGAGGGCAGCGCTCTATCCAGCTGAGCTACGGGTGCATGGAACCATGCGTTCAGCATCTGGTATAGAGCAAAGCCCGCCAGAACACAACCTTAAGCCCTATCGCTGAGCGCTGCTGCGGGCTGCCCCCTGACCCTGCTGCTTTCTGCTGTCATCGGCCTGCCTCCATGACCAGAGAAGCCCTGTCCCCTGTGAGGGCGGGCAGATACCCCTGGCCTTGCCCAGGGGCGCCTTCCGGTCGCTGCTTGCCGGCCCTGTCGCGTCCTTTAAATGCGGCAGCACACAGGGCCGCATATCCCTTGCTGTCTGCCGGGCATGCCCTCAAAGGGTGGCATTGCACTGCCCCCTTGCCCCCTGCTTTTGCGTTCAGGGCCGCCCGCCCGGGCCCAGTCTGTTTTCAGCCGGGTCATTATCTGCTAGGCCCATCATCTGTCAGGGCGAGGAAAATATCCTCAAGATCGGGCTCGTCTGTGCTGACATCACCAACGGCTATGCCCGCCTGATTGAGCGCGGCCAGCAGCGCACCGGCGCTGGTTTCATTGGGATTAAAGCGGATGGTCATGCCGGCCTGCGTGCGGGCGGGATGCAGCGCGGCAACCGGGTCTGGCAGCCTGTCCGGCCAGCCATCCGGCAGGCTGATAATAAGGTCTTTCTGTGCGGCTGAACGGAGCAGCTCTGTCTTGGGCTGAGCCGTGATTATCCGGCCATGGTTGAGGATGGCCACATGATCACACAAGGCCTCTGCCTCTTCCAGATAGTGGGTGGTCAGCACAATCGTCACACCCTGTTCATTCAGTTCTCTGACAGTCTGCCACAGCCGCTGCCGCAGGGCGACATCCACCCCGGCGGTTGGCTCATCCAGTACCAGGACAGGCGGCTGATGAACCATTGCCTTTGCGACCAACAGACGCCGGCGCATGCCACCGGACAGGGTGCGGGCATAGGCATCGGCCTTGTCGCTCAGCCCGACCACATCCAGCAGCTGATCTGTGCGCCTTTCGGCGCGCGGCACGCCATACATCCCGGCAGTGAATTCCAGCAATTCCCGCGGCGTGAAATAAACATCAATATTCAGCTCCTGCGGGACAATTCCGATATTTGCGCGCAGCTGGCGCGGATTGTGATCAAGGCTGGTGCCCCAGACGCTTACATGACCGGCTGATTTCATCACAGTTCCGGCCAGAATATTGATAAAGGTTGATTTCCCCGCCCCGTTAGGGCCCAGCAGTCCAAAAATACAGCCGCGTGGCACCTCAATCGTCAGCCCATCGAGAGCCAGCTTTTCCCTGTAGCCGCCCTCAGCCCTGTATGTCTTTGTCAGGCCGCGGGCATAAATCGCAGCGTTACTGGTCTGATTACCGCCAACGGACAGGGTCTGATTATCGCCGAAGGGCGGGGTGAAAGTCACATTCATGGCTGGCTCTGCTGTCTGTGCTGTGGACACCAGTGAAAATGAGGTGTCCATGCAGATAGAGGTGTCCATGCAGATATAAGCCGCCCTGACAGATAATGCAAACATAGCCCCTGTTTCAGGCCTTATGATCCGGTATATCCAGCTGACCTGATGACATCCCGGTGACCTGATGACATACCGGATGAATAATGTTTGCGGTCTCTGCGGGGTCTGTCCTATTATAGGCACAGGGATGGCGGTCTTGATTTACTGTCTCTGCGTCAGGGCTGTTTGCGTGCATTGGGACAGAAAGGGCGGGCCGCCGCGCGGCAGGAAATTTTTTGGCATGCCGTTGTTCTGCGGAACCGGCAGCTTTATCAGCATTGAGGACAAAGTTCATGTTATCAGCACAGAAAGCCGGTTTACAAACAGGCCCGCAGAACCGTTCAACAGGCAACGGATCAGATGACGGCCACTCACACAGGGGCGAGACACACACTGTATCCTCTGGCACCAGCCGCGTTTCATGCAATGGCGGCGGCGGGGCCCTTGGCCATCCCCAGATATGGCTGAACCTCAGCCCGGCTGCAGATCAGCAGGCACAGGCCGTCTGCCCCTATTGTTCACGCTGCTTTATTGCTGCTGACTGATAGGCCGGGGCCGGCGGGGCAAGGCTGATATCCAAAAGGGGGGAGAGCGAAGAGATGACGCCAACAGACGCTGAAAATCAGCTGGTTCTTGTTGACGGCTCTGGTTATATCTTCCGGGCCTTTCACGGTTTACCGATGATGAACAGGCCAGACGGCACACCGATAAATGCCGTCTTTGGTTTTACAAAAATGCTGCTAAAGCTGATGGCTGATCTGAGTCCAAGCCATATCATTGTCATTTTTGACGCCGGGCGGGTCACATTCCGCAATGAAATTTACCCTGAATACAAGGCGAACCGCACAGAGCCGCCTGAAGAGCTGGTGCCGCAATTTGCCCTTGTGCGCGAAGCGGCGCTTGCGATGGGTCTGCCGGTTCTGGAACGTGAGGGGTTTGAGGCAGATGATCTGATCGCCAGCTATGCCAGAATGGCTGAAGAGGCAGGTATGGCCAGCCTCATCGTATCATCAGACAAGGATTTGATGCAGCTGGTGCGCGGGCAGGTGCGGATGTTTGATCCGATGAAGAACCGTGCGATAGGCCCTGATGAGGTAATCGAGAAATTCGGTGTGACCCCGGACAGGGTTGTTGATGTGCAGGCACTGGCCGGGGATTCGACCGACAATGTGCCCGGGGTGCCGGGCATTGGTGTCAAAACAGCAGCAGAACTGATTAATCACTTTGGTGATCTCGACCGGCTGCTGGCGGAGGCGAGCACGATCAGACAGCCTAAGAGACGTGAGAATCTGATAAATTTCGCTGAGCAGGCGCGTCTGTCGCGTGCGCTTGTGCAGCTGAGGGATGATGTTGAATTGCCCTTGACACTAGAGGCGCTGGCACAGCTGCAGACAGATCAGGATAAACTGATGGGCTTTCTGGCTGAACAGGGGTTCAAGTCGCTGATTGCAGCCCTTGGCGGCACATTGCCTGCCCGTGCCCCTGTATCAGGGGCGGTGCCGGCGGCAACAGCTGAAACCGGCGTTGCAGCTGCACCGGCAGCCATCCTGCCGCCGGTGGTTGAGAATACAGACTACCAGCTTGTCACCGCTATCGACCAGCTGGACAGCTGGATAGCTGCGGCCAGGGCACAGGGCTATGTCAGCATTGACACAGAAACCACATCATTGGATGCCGCCGCCGCTGATCTGGTTGGTATTGCATTGGCAGTACAGCCGGGCCGGGCCTGTTATATTCCCCTTCGCCATGTCGCCCCGGGCCAGGCTGACCAGCAGGCTGCCCAGCACGGGCTCGATTTTCATCAGGCTGACGCGCGCCCCGCACCCCCCGCACAGCTTGATCTTGATTGCGTGATGGCCAGACTGAAGCCGCTTCTCAGTGATGAATCAGTGCTGAAAATCGGCCATAACCTGAAATATGATGCCCATGTCCTCAGCCACCAGCATAATGGTGCGGCGCAGGTGCGGGCTGTTGATGATACGATGTGTTTGTCCTATGTGCTGGATGCCGGCCGCACAGACAGACATGGACTTGATTATCTGGCGCTCAGTCTTTTACAGGTTGAAACAGTAAAATATGAGGATGTCTGCGGCAAAGGGGCAAAGCAGATTTCCTTTGCTGAGGTGCCTCTTGATGCGGCCTGCCGCTATGCAGCAGAGGATGCCGATATCAGTCTGCGGCTCTGGATGATGCTGCGCCCGCGCCTCGCGCGTGAAGGGGTAAGCACAGTTTATGAACGTCTAGAGCGGCCGCTGATTCCGGTGCTGGCTGAGATGGAAAGACAGGGCATAGCCGTGGATGCGGCAATCCTGCGCCGCCTGTCAAATGATTTTGCCGGCCGTATTGTCCAGCTTGAAGAGCAGATTTTTGAGCAGGCCGGCCTGACATTCAATATTGCCTCACCCAAGCAGCTGGGTGATGTGTTGTTTGACAGGCTGGGGTTTGAGGGCGGAAAGAAATCAAAGACCGGGGCCTGGTCGACCGGGGCAGATGTGCTGGAGGATTTGGCGGCAAAGGGGGTGGCGATTGCCCGCCTTGTGCTTGATTATCGCCAGCTGGCAAAACTGAAATCAACCTATACAGACGCGCTGATGAAATCAGTAAATCAGCGCAGCGGACGTGTGCATACCTCATTTTCAATGGTCGGGGCCGCAACTGGCCGGCTGTCATCGTCAGATCCAAACCTGCAGAATATTCCTATTCGCACAGCAGAGGGCCGCCAGATACGAACCGCGTTTATTGCGCGCCCAGGCTGGCGGCTGATCTCAGCTGACTACAGCCAGATAGAATTGCGCCTTGTTGCCCATGTTGCTGAAGAAGCCAGCATGATAGAGGCATTCAAGGCCGGTGTGGATATTCATTCCCAGACAGCAGCAGAGGTGTTTGGTGTGCCCCTGGCGGCAATGGATGCGGAAACCAGACGGCGGGCAAAGGCAATTAATTTTGGAATCGTCTATGGTATTTCCGGTTTTGGGCTGGCCCGGCAGCTGGGCATTGCACAAGGCGATGCGCGCGATTATATCAAGGCCTATTTTGACAGGTTTCCCGGCATCCGCGCCTATATGGACGCGGCGAGGCAATTTGCCAGAACCAATCATTATGTTGAAACAGTCTTTGGTCGTCGCATTCATATCCCGCAGATTGATGCGCGCAATCAGGCTGTCCGCGGCTTTGCTGAAAGACAGGCAATTAACGCACCCATACAGGGCAGTGCTGCTGATATTATAAAGCGGGCCATGATAAGGCTGCCAGCAGAGCTGGCACAGGCGGGGCTGTCGGCAAAAATGCTGCTGCAGGTGCATGATGAGCTGATTTTTGAGACGCCGGCGGCAGAAGCAGAGCAGGCGCTAGAGGTGATTACACAGATAATGGAAACAGCTGCAGCACCCTGTATTGAGCTGAAAGTTCCACTGGTGGCAGATGCCGGTATTGCACAGAGCTGGGCCGAGGCGCATTAATGCGCCCGCGCTGCCACAATTCTGCCGCGGAAAGGACGTGATTTGACCTTTCACAGGGTGCAGTCTGGAATGAGGGTGACAGGCAGATCACGGCAAGAGGAGGCGTTAAGACTATGGCAACCAGACTGGCATTGGTTGATGATGACCAAAATATCCTAGCTTCTGTATCACTGGCATTGGAAGCAGAAGGCTATGAGGTTGATACTTATTTTGACAGTGAGCAGGCCCTTATTGGCCTGATGCGAAGGCCGCCTGCACTGGCTGTTCTTGACATAAAGATGCCGCGTATGGACGGCACGGAACTGCTGGCAAAACTGCGCCAGAAATCAGCATTGCCGGTGATTTTCCTGACCAGCAAGGATGATGAGCTTGACGAGGCTCTGGGGCTTGGCATGGGCGCGGATGATTATATTACTAAACCCTTTTCCCAGCGTCTGCTGCTGGCAAGAATAAAGGCTGTTCTGCGCCGCAGCGGTCTGGAAATAACAGGCGGCACAAAGGCAGATATTATTTCTCATGGTGATCTGATGCTTGATTCTGACCGCCATTTATGCAGCTGGAAGGGGCGGGAGGTGAAGCTGACAGTAACAGAATTTCTGTTGCTTCAGGCCCTTGCCCAGCGCCCCGGCCATGTCAAGAGCCGTGACCAGCTTATGGATGCAGCCTATGGTGAGTCCGTGTTTCTGGAAGACCGCACTATCGACAGCCATATTAAGCGTATCAGGCGCAAATTCAGGGCCCATGACGCAGAGTTTGACCGGATTGAGACACTCTATGGAATTGGCTATAAATATAAGGGCGATGAGGCAGCCTGAAAGCTGTAGACAGTCTGAGGCCGAATTGAGGTCGGGTGCAGCGGGCTGTTTTTCAAAAAATGGGGAGAGACAGGTTTTGACGGGGCAGTGGCGTTATTGGCCTTCATTTATCAGCCCGCTGTCAGCGCGCATTTTGGCGATTATGCTGTTGCCGCTGGCTTTGTTTGTTATCGGTCTGTTTTCCATTGACCAGTATCGCAAAGTGCTGGTGCGTGCAGAATTTGACGCGCTGGAGCGTCAGGGCATGACATTGGCACGCTCACTCGCGCTGGCAGAAGCAGACAGCAAGGGCAGACGTGTTGCCACGCGTGAGCTCTCGCCTGCGACCATGCGCCATCTCCTGCCCCTGGTTGGCTATGGATCACAGTTGCGTGCCCGCGTTTTCCAGCCAAAGGGTGCGCTGATGGCTGACACCTTCAGGCGCGGGGATCAATATCAGATGACCCGGATTGAACGGCGCCCGAGGGCTGATTTTCCCGGGCGGCTGCGGGTAAATATTATTGAGGGCCTCGACAATCTTGCAACAGCAGTCAGTAACCGGGCCCCGGTGCCCATTATGAATCTTCGCGGTCTTCGCCATGCGGACGGGTTTTATGATGTGCGCGCCGCCCTGTCCGGCGAGGTTGTGCGGAATATGTGGCGCAATCCCAGCGGGCAGCTGGTTTTGTCAGTCAGCCTGCCGATACAGAATCTGCGTGTTGTCAGGGGCGCGTTGTTGATGACCAGCACCGGTGGCACGATAGAGCGTGAGATTGCCAATGTACAATGGGCCTTTGTTCAGCTCTTTGTTGCTGTTCTGGCTGTAACCATTTTGCTGGGGCTTTATCTTGCCCGTTCTATCACCCGTCCGATTGTGTTTCTCGCTGCATCGGCTGACAGTCTGCGCCAGACAGGTGACAGCCAGACCCCGCTTCGCGGTCTGCCAGAGCGGAAAGATGAAATCGGCCAGCTGTCAAAGGCGATTGTTGAGATGACAGCAGAATTGCAGAGGCGCATTCTTGCAACAGCCAGATTTGCCGCGGATGTTGCCCATGAAATCAAAAACCCGCTTACCTCACTGCGTTCGGCTGTGGAAACTGTTGCAAAAATTGACAATCCTGAACAGCAGCGCCGCCTGATGAATGTGATATTAGCTGATGTTGACCGGCTGGATCGTCTGATAACTGATATCTCGCAGGCCAGCCGGGTGGATGCTGAATTATCCGGCCAGCTTCCCGAAGCAGAGGATTTATCGCAGCTGCTGACCAGTTGGGCACAGCTGTCAGCAGAGCGTTATGGACAGGACAGAATCAGTTTTGGCGGGCATGATCAGCCGCTGATGGTGCGTATGCATACGACCAGAATCATCCAGATCCTTGATAATCTGCTGACCAATGCGCTGACCTTTCATGACCGGCCTGGCCCGATAGAGCTGCAGGTGAAAAAAGCCGGGGGATCTGCTGTTGTCACGGTTACTGACAGGGGGCCGGGGCTGCCACCAGGCAAGGAAGAGAAAATTTTTGACCGCTTTTATACAGAACGCCCGCCTTCTGAGGGTTTTGGCCATCATTCGGGGCTGGGCCTTTCTATTGCCAGACAGATAGCTGAGGCACATGGGGGCAGCCTTGGCGCGGCCAATGATCCAGCCGGCGGTGCCGTATTTACCTTGACGCTGCCACTGGCAGACAAGAGTTGATCCGTGCTATTGTCTCCTTATGGGAATAAGCAGGAAAACAGACACGAAAAAAACGCCGGCAGGCCGCCTTGTCATTGTGATTGGCCAGTCGGGCTCTGGCCATTCAACAGCGCTGGACTGTCTGGAGGATGCAGGCTTTAGTGCCGTTGACAATCTGCCTCTTGCCCTTGTTGACCAGCTGGTGGCCCTGTCTGTTGAAACTGAGCAGAAATCGCTGGCTATCAGTGCTGATTTACGCACCAGTGGCTTTGATATCAAGGCAATAGAGCGGCTGGTGCATAATTTGAAAGGTCGTCTGGGCGAACAGTGCAGCGTGGTGTTGACACGGGCAGATAATGACGAGATTCTGCGCCGCTGTCAGGCAACAAGACGCCGCCACCCCCTGTTGACCGAGGGTGTGACACTTGAACAGGCAATAGAGGCTGACCGCCGGTCAGTGGCGGCCATCACATATCTGGCCGATCTGGAAATTGACAGCACTGAGCGCACGCCGACAGAGTTCAGAAAAATTCTGCTTTCCGGACTTGGTCTTGACCGGGCTGATTTGTCGCCGCTGGCGATTGTCAGCTTTTCTTACCGAAAAGGATTGCCGCCGGCAGCTGATTTTATATTTGATACGCGCTTTTTGGAAAATCCGCACTGGCATAAAGAGTTGCGCCAGAAAATTGGAACAGACAAAGAAATCCGTGATTTTGTCGAGAAAGACCCGCTGTTTTCAGTCTTTATGCTGACAGCTGCCAAGCTGATTGAAACCAGCTGGCCACGTCTGCAGGAGGACGGGCGCAGCCAGATAACAGTTGCCTTTGGCTGTACGGGCGGGCGGCACCGCTCTGTAGCGGCTGCCCAATGGCTGGCTGACTGGGCCCGAAAGAATGAAATTTTTCACACACTTACCCACAGAGAGCTGATACAGGCTTTGCAATAGCTGCGTATATTTGTTATGCACGGCCCAAGTGTCATGAAACAGGCCGCCATAACCATAAAAAGCACAGTCACAGGAGCGCTTTAATGCCAAAAGATTATATTATCGCCGATATCAGTCTGGCTGACTGGGGACGCAAGGAAATTTCGATCGCTGAGAATGAAATGCCCGGCCTGATGGCGCTGCGTGATGAATATAGGGGCCAGGCGCCGCTGAAAGGGGCACGTATTGCCGGCTGTCTGCATATGACCATCCAGACCGCTGTGCTTATCGAAACACTGGCTGATCTGGGTGCGGATATACGCTGGGCTTCCTGCAATATTTTTTCCACCCAGGATCAGGCCGCCGCCGCAATCGCAGCAAATGGCATCCCGGTCTTTGCTGTAAAGGGCGAGACACTGGCCGATTACTGGGAATATGTTGACCGTATTTTTGACTGGTCTGACGGTGAGCCGGCTAATCTTATACTGGATGATGGCGGTGATGCGACCATGTATATTTTACTGGGCGCGCGCATGGAGGCCGGAGAGGATGTGCTGGCCAGTCCGCAAAGTGAGGAAGAAGAATATTTAAAGGCCCAGCTGGACAGGCGCCTGGCCGCCAGCCCCGGCTGGTTCACCCGCCAGAAGCAGGCAATCAAAGGTGTTTCAGAAGAAACAACAACCGGGGTGCTGCGTCTCTATCAGATGGCAGAGAAAGATCAGCTGCCCTTTCCAGCGATCAATGTCAATGATTCAGTAACCAAATCAAAGTTTGACAATCTCTATGGATGCCGTGAATCGCTGGTTGACGGGATCAGGCGGGCCACCGATGTGATGCTTGCCGGCAAGGTTGCTGTTGTGTGCGGTTATGGTGATGTGGGCAAGGGTTCGGCCGCCTCTCTGCGCCAGGGCGGGGCGCGCGTCATGGTTACCGAAATTGATCCTATCTGTGCCCTGCAGGCGGCCATGGAAGGCTATGAGGTGGTGACAATGGAACAGGCTGCGGCGCGGGCCGATATTTTTGTCACTGCCACTGGTAACAAGGATGTCATTACCCTTGATCATATGCGGGAAATGAAAGACCGTGCTATCGTGTGCAATATCGGCCATTTTGACAATGAAATTCAGGTTGCTGCCCTGAATAATATGGGCTGGCATGAGGTCAAGCCGCAGGTTGATGAGGTCGAGTTTCCAGATGGCAAGCGCATTATTCTGCTGGCCAGGGGACGGCTGGTCAATCTGGGCTGCGCAACCGGTCATCCATCATTTGTTATGTCAGCTTCCTTCACCAATCAGGTTCTGGCCCAGATTGAGCTGTGGGGCCGGTCAGCAGAATATGAAAACAAGGTTTATACCCTGCCGCGTCATCTGGACGAAAAGGTTGCTGCGCTGCATTTGGCAAAGGTCGGTGCCACGCTGACAACGCTGCGCGATGAGCAGGCCAGCTATATCGGTGTTGATGCCCAGGGCCCGTTTAAATCTGACCAGTATCGTTACTAAACCATTTACTGTCCTGTGACAGACAGGGCTGCAGACAATAAAGAGCAGACAATGACAGCTGCCATTGAGATAAACACAGCCGGTCGTGCCCAGACAGACAGGCTGGGCAGGCTGCTGGCTGAACTTGTCTGCCCCGGACGGGTGTTTTGTCTGCAGGGGCCACTCGGGGCGGGAAAATCAGCGCTTGCGCGGGCAATAATAACGGCCAGCTGTGACGGTGCCGATGAGATACCAAGCCCGACTTTCACTCTGGTTCAGCCCTATCAGACGCGCATGGGGGCAGAACTCTGGCACATGGATCTCTACCGGCTGGAAAGTGTAGATGATGCGCTTGCCCTTGGTATTGAGGATGCTTTTTATCATGCCTGCTGCCTCATTGAATGGCCAGAGCGCATTGTTGCGCTGCTGCCTGATGATGTGATCAGAATTGAGATCGCTTTTGGCCCACAGCAGGACAGCCGCCATTTCAGTCTTTTCGGCACAGAAACCCTGTTAACACCGCTTTTACGGCAATGGGCTGAACAGGACAGCTGAACAGCGCGCCTGTGATTGTTCTGACGGATCAGCAGGGCGATTTCTGCTGGTTTTCGGCCTGTGCCTGGGTGTATTATGGTGGCTATGTCCGGCCCTTCACAATCCCATCACCCGCAGCCCTTCCGGCTCTCCGGCGGTTTCTACACGATTGAGGCCGGCCGCCCCTTTGCCAGCGATCTGGCAAAGGCTGTGCTTGTGCATATGCCTGATCCCGAAGCGCTGTCACAGCTGCATATTCTTGTGCCCTCGCGGCGCGCGGCAAGGGCACTGCAGGACGCCTTTACTGTTGCCGCCAACGGACGCGCATTGCTGTTGCCGCGGATCACTGCCCTTGGCGATACAGATGAACAGGCAGGTGACATTCTGGAACACAGCCTGTCAGACAGTATGGCTGACAGCCACAGCCTCTTGCCCGGCATCAGCCCGTTGGAAAAACAGCTGCTGCTCAGCCGCCTGGTTGAGGGGCTGCGGCTTGGCGGGCGTCCTGTTGCCCCGGCACAGGC
>JAYPEG010000010.1:5913-37993 GCA_038125645.1 Alphaproteobacteria bacterium | reverse complement strand
AGATTCAACAGGCCGGCGGTGACAGTGCCGGTCTTGCAGATGTCATCCCCGAAGAGCTGGCGGGTCACTGGAATGACATTCTGGTCTTTTTGAACATCATTTTTACCCGTTGGCCAGAAATACTGCATGAGCGTGGCCAGACAGACCCGGTGACCCGCAGGCTGCAGCTGGCTGATCTGCAAATTGCCAGCTGGCGGGCCCATCCGCCGCAAAGCCCGGTCATCCTTGCCGGGTCAACGGGCAGCCTGCCAAAACAGCAGAAATGATGGCGGCTGTCAGCCAGCTGCCATGCGGCATCATTGTTTTTCCAGGCCTGCCACGCACGGGCCTCAGCACAGATGAGCATGAGGCAGTTTTAAACGATGAAGGCCATCCGCTGCATCAGCTGCTGAAGACGTGCGACCGGCTGGGGATTGGCGCTGGTGATGTTGGCAGCTGGCCGGCAAGTGAAACAGCTGACGACAGGGCACTGCGCATGCTTCGCACCGATTTTATGCTACAGCTGTTCACCCCGGCGGCCCAGACCCGCAGATGGCGGCGGATAAGAGAAGACCACCCGGAACTGGACGCGCGCGCTCTTCGGGGCATGCGCTTTATCTGTGCAGATGACCTGCAGCATGAGGCCGATATCATCGCCTGCCTGATGCGTGAGGCGCTGGAAACGCCGGACAGGACAGCCATGCTGGTTACACCAGACAGAAAACTGGCCCGGCAGGTGCGGGCAGCCTTGCTGAAATGGGGGCTGGATATCGAGGACAGTGCCGGGGTTGATCTGGCCCGCACGCGCACAGGGGAATATTTGCTGCTACTGGCAGAATGGTTCAGCCAGCCTGATGATGTAAGGGCGCTTTTGGCTGTGCTGAAGCACCCCCTGGCCTCTGGCGGGTTATCACGGCCTGTATTTTCTGCACAGCTGCGTAAATTGGAACGTCTGCTGCTGCGCGGATATTTGCGCGCGCGCGGCCTGTCTGGAATCAAGGAACAGCTTGCTTTGCATCATAAGGACACTGAACTGGAGGGCTTTTTTGAAGCCCATGTCATAAAACCTCTGGCCGCCCTGTCTGCCCTGTGTGAGGCACCGGGCCCCTCATTGGCGCAGCTGGCAGACGCGCTTGGCCGCGCGGCAGAACAGCTGGCCCAGAATGATATAGCCAATGAAGGGCTGTTGCGCCTTTGGGACACGCCTGACGGGCGCGTTGGCGTGTCTGTATTGTCCGGACTGGCTGAGGGGGCAGAGGCCAATATCATCAGACCGGCTGATTTTGCCTCTGTGCTGCGGGCGGTATTCAGTGATCAAATCGTCAGAAAGAGCTGGCGTAGCCATGCCCGCCTGTCCATTCTTGGCACTGTTGAGGCACGTATGCAAACCGCAGATTTAATTATTCTCGGCGGTCTCAATGACGGGGTCTGGCCACCGCATGAACAGACAGATCCCTGGACTAACCAGACTGTCAGACAGGCATTGGGCATGCCGGGCAAGCGCTGGCGCACAGGCCTTGCGGCACATGATTTTTTTATGCTTGCCAGCCATCCACAGGTGGTTCTTACCCGTGCTGCCAGGGCCGATGATGCCCCGGCCACCCCCAGCCGCTGGACAGAGAGGATGCAGGCCGTTCTGGCCGCCGCGGCTTTGGGCAGCGATTTGCCCCGTTCAGTGCCCGCCTCTGTGGCAGCTGGTCTGAATCTCTGTAAACAGCTGCCTGTCAAACCTGCTGACAGCCCCGCCCCCTGTCCAGAGCTGGCTCTGCGTCCACGCCGGTTCTCTGCCACGGATTTTGATATATGGATATCCGATCCCTATCAGATTTACGCCCGTAAAATCCTCCGGCTCAGGGCATTGGATCCACCCGGAAAAAAACCTGACGCAGCATTGCGCGGCACGCTTGTTCACAGAATTCTGGCTGAATTTCTGAACGATTACCCGGACGGGGCGCTTCCTGAGGATGCAAGAGAACAGCTCCTGGCGCGTGCGGACACCGCCTTTGCGCCCTATAAATTTCATCCGCCTGTTCAGCTGTTCTGGCAGGATAAATTCACAACGGTCTGTGACTGGTTTATTGCAAATGAAACAGAAAGGCGGGCCTTTATAACCCGCAGCTATCCTGAAATAGAGGGCAGCATGACAATCAACGCGCCGGGGGGGCCGGTTTATGTCAGGGCCCGTGCTGACCGGCTGGATCTGGGCAGTGGCGGCCCTCCTGTACTGATTGATTACAAGACTGGCAGCCCGCCTCCAGCCAAAGCCGTGAAAGACGGGCGAGCGACACAAATGCTTGTTGAATCAGCGATACTGGCCGCAGGCGGTTTTAATATTCGCCTCCCAGAGGATCATCTGTCAGACATCTGCCTTGAATATTGGCAGCTCTCCGGCCATCGCACAAGAGAGGCGCGCATAACCAGTGTCACACTGGACAGTGATGATCTGGCCCGCATTGAGGAAAAAATTGCTGACCTCATCTACTGTTATGACAATCCAGAACAGCCCTATTTCTCTGAGCCTGATCCAGATAGCCGGCCCCGTTTTTCTGACTACCGGCATCTGGCCAGAATCCGCGAATGGCGCCCGCAGGAGGTTGAGGATGACTGAGGCCAGTCTTGATTTCGGGGCTGCTGCTGCGGCAACGATGCTGCAGCACCGCGCAGCCGATCCCGCCCGCAGTGTGTTTGTCTCTGCCAATGCCGGCACTGGAAAGACACAGGTTCTGACGATGCGCGTGCTGCGGCTGCTGCTGTCCGGTGCGGCCCCTGACACAATTCTGTGTCTGACCTATACAAAGGCGGCGGCGGCAGAAATGCGCAGCCGTTTATATGAGAAGCTGGCATTCTGGGCCATCTGTGATGAAAGTGAACTGATAGACAGCCTGACAGAAACCGGTGAGACCGAAATCACCCAGACCAGGATAGACACAGCCAGAAGCCTGTTTGCCCACAGTCTCGATCATGAGGATGGGCCCATGATTGAGACTGTGCATTCCTTTTGCCAGTCAGTGCTGATGCGTTTTCCGGTTGAGGCGGGCATCGCCCCGCATTTTAGCCTGATTTCAGATCATGAACGTGACCAGCTGTTAACAGATTGTTTTTATGACCTGCTGAGCAGCTGCACAGCTATTGCGAACACAGCCACGGCAACAGCCCTGCGGCTGCTGTCAGCACAGACAGACGAGACGAAGATTTTTGCGTATCTGACAGATGTTCTGGGCAATCGCAGACATATCCATGACATCGCCTATGCGCCAGAGGCCCGGGCTGCGTTTGAGCAATTATTGTGTGATGAATACGGCTTTATGCCAGCGCATAAATGGCCGCAGTTTGAAGCCGCCATTCTGGCTGAGCTGGCAACATTGCCGCTGGCAGAGATTGCAGACATCCTGTGCATTGGCAAGGTCAGACAACAGGCGCGCGGGCAAAAAATAAAGAGCTGGCTGAACGGCGCGCCTGATCAGAAGGCCCGTAATCTGCCACAGTTGGCATCTGTGTTTCTCACCGACAAAGGCGAGGTGCGAAAGCAGCTGAGCGACAGCGCCATTGATGCGGCCCGGCCGGACTGTGCAGAGTTACAGGCGGCAGTAATTGCCTGTCTTGAGCGATTTCAGTCCTGCTTTGCCTGTGTGAACAGCTATGAGCTGACCATGGCACTGAATGATTGCGGGGCTGCGCTCTACCGCCGGTTTCAGACGGAAAAAAGCAAAAGAGCCGTTCTTGATTATGATGATTTGATCTTTTTTACAGAACAGCTGCTGGCCCAGCATGAAAAAATGGCATGGGTGCGCTGGAAGCTGGATCGCGGCATTAATCATCTGCTGATAGATGAAGCCCAGGATACCAGCCCAGAGCAATGGGCCCTGATCAGCCATCTTGTCGCCCCGTTTCTTGATAATAACGATGATTTGCCGCAGCGCACCATATTTGGGGTTGGGGATTTTAAGCAGTCCATCTACAGTTTTCAGGGCGCGCGCCCGGAAATATTTGCAGAGCGCCGTGATGATTTTGTTGCACGGCTGAAACAGGCGCAGATGCCAGTATCTGTCATCGATTTCAATCTGTCTTTCAGATCAGCAGCAGCTGTTCTTGCCCTTGTTGATAAAATGCTCTCATCAGGGGGAATGAACGATTTTGGTAATAAAGAGGCCTTGCCCCACCACAGCTATCGAAAGGGTATGGCTGGGCTGGTGGAGGTCTGGCCAGTGCTGGAAGCAGAACCGGGCACGCCAGCACCCTATTTTTCGGTGCCGCAGCAAGAGGGCGGCGGCGCAAATGACGGGGCCCTGGCACAGGCACAGCGTGTTGTGCGCCATATTTCATCACTTCTGGACGGGGCAGAGGACGGTCATTTTGGCCGGCCGGTAGAAGCACAGGATATTCTTATTTTGTTACGTAAGCGTGATAAATTTTACGCGCTGTTGCGTGCTGAACTGGAACGGGCCGGTATCGCTGTGGCCGGTGCGGACAGACTGTCATTGAATAATCAGATAGAAATACTGGATTTGCTGGCACTGGCTGATATCTGTCTGTTGCCCGAAGATGATCTGCAGCTGGCCTGCCTTTTGAAATCGCCGCTGATTGGGCTGTCAGAAGAAGCGCTGATAGAACTGGCAACAGGACGCGGGAATGCCAGCCTGTATGACCAGCTGATGACCCATCTAGGCGCAGAATCTGCGCCTGGCAAGGCAGCCGGGCAGATAAGAAACTGGCAGCAGCTGAGTCAGCAGCTGCCGCCATTTGAGTTTTTCAGCCTGGTTTTATCCTCTGGCGGGCGCCGCGCATTTCACCGGCGTCTGGGTCATGCGGTTGATGACAGTCTGGATGCGTTTTTGCTACGGGCCCGCGAACATGGCAACCAGCAGCGCCCGGGGCTGCTGCATTTTGTTTCTGCCTTCCGCCAGGGTGACAGTATAATCAAAAGGGATTTGGACACCAAGGCCGGCGGTGCGGTCAGGGTGATGAGCATTCACGGGGCCAAAGGGCTGGAGGCCCCGATTGTTTATCTGCCTGATATGCTGCGGGCGACCCTACCCTCTAGGGCTGTTATAGCTGCGCCTCGCGGTGTGTTCTGGCCGGCAGGAGCGCCCGTGCCACAATCCATGCAGAAGCTGAAGGATGATGCTAAGGAAAATCTTGATGCAGAATCCAGCAGGCTGCTCTATGTCGCCCTGACACGCGCCCGCCAGGCATTGTTCATTTCTGGTTGGCAACAGGGGCGCAGACGCTTTGAACAGGACAGCTGGTATCAATGTCTGCATAAGGCGATTCAGGAATGTGCTGGTGCTGTCGAGGTGAATGAGGGGGTCTGGCGGCTGACATCAGGCGGGCCTGAATCTGTGGCTGATACGACTAATACCCGCCTTTCCCCACAGCAGGCTGACGCCGCTCCCCAATGGTTTGATGCGCTCCCTCCGGCAGAGCCGTCACCCGCCCGCCCCCTGACCCCGTCTGATCTGGGCCCGCGTGACCACCCCCCTTCCTTTACAGTTGCAGACAGAAAAAAAGCATTGTTGCGGGGCAGCTATATCCATAAGCTACTCGAGGTTTTGCCTGTATTGCCTGAGGATAGAAAATGGCCGGCTGCCATGAAAATTGCTGCTGATACAGCCCCGCCAGGGGGCAGCATCCGCACAGCAGCTGTTTTTGATGACAGTGAGGTAAAAGCGATTTTTGCAGAAGTGCAAAGAGTGATGACAGAGCCTGGTCTGGGCCAGCTGTTCAGCGAGCGCGCACGCGCAGAGGTGGCTGTCAGCGGTCTGGTGGGGCCGATTGTTGTGAATGGCCAGATAGACAGGCTGGTTGTCAGCACAGATGAGATTATCATAGCTGATTTTAAGACTGGAATGCCGCCCCAGAATGCTGATGATATAGCACCGGCCTATCTGCGCCAGATGGCCCTTTACAGCGCGCTGCTATGCCAGATTTATCCGGCGCGCACATTAAGATGTCTGCTTATCTGGACACAGACACTTTATTGTCATGAGATCAGCGCAAAGGATCAGCAGCGGCTTGCAGATGACATTATCGCCGCCGCTCAGCAAGGCGGGTAACAGACAGCCGCAGACAGCTGATGAGATTGCCGCCTGGTTGTCTTGATCTGGTGGTCTTGATCTGGGGCCCATCACTGCTTACATTATGGGCAGGGTAATGAAGATCGCTTTTGTTGCGTGAAATTAAGGAGTGTACAGGCATGCCAACGCTAAAGACCACTGATAATGATTTTCAAAATGATGTTCTGAACGCAGATCAGCCTGTGCTGGTTGATTTCTGGGCAGAATGGTGCGGCCCGTGCAAGGCGATTGGCCCCGCACTGGAGGAAATTGCTGATACGATGGGCGGCCAGATTAAAATCGCCAAACTGAATATTGATGAAAATCCACATACCCCGCAAACCTACAATGTGCGCGGCATTCCAACCCTGCTGATTTTCAAGGATGGTCAGGTGGTTGCTGAAAAGATCGGTGCGATGCCGAAATCTGCTCTCGAACAGTGGATTGGTGACAGCATCTGAACCCCGGGGCATTCACCGCCGTCAGTCAGGCAGGGTGCCGTTCTCATACAAAATATGACCGGCAAGATATAAAGAGCCGCAGATAATGACCGGCAGGCGGCTGTGCCTTTGCGTATCTGCGGTAGCTATCGCTGTCAGGGCTGTGCGGATACAAGTGGAGGGCTGTGCCGGGATACCCAGTTTTCCGGCCGTGTCCGCCAGCATCCCAGCGCTGAGGGCCGCATCCTGGCCGGGGATGGTCAGCGTATGGATTTTATCGGCAACAGGTAGCAGCTGTCGCAGAAATTCTTCAGCAGGGCGCGTATTCAGAGCCCCAAAGACAATCTGCCAGTTTTTATCTGACAGCTGTTTCAGTGTTGCCACAAGCGCACCAGCCCCATGGGCATTATGTGCCCCGTCAAGCCATAAGGGCGCCCCATTTAACAGTTCCGCAAGACGCCCCTTTTCAAGGCGCTGTATCCGCCCCGGCCAGCGGGCCTCGCCAATCCCGCCGCACACTGATTTTGTCAGGGTTGCGGGCGTAGCCAGTTTAAATGCTGCCAATGCCAATCCGGCATTCTTATATTGGTGCAGGCCACTGAGGCTGGGCGCAGGGGCGGTGATGGTCTCATCCTGCCAGACAAGGGACAGCTGCCTGTCCGGCAGTTGTTTTACAGAAAAATCCCTGCTTTCATAATAAATAGGACAGCCAAGAGCGGCCGCACAGTCAGTCAGGGCAGCGCCGGCCCCGTCTGTCTGGCGGGCTGATATACAGGGGCGGTGCGCGCGCATAATGCCGGCTTTCTGGCGGGCAATCCCAGCCAGGTCACTGCCCAGAAACTGTTCATGATCACGCGCAATGGGCGTGATCACACTGGCAAGATGATCTGGAATGATATTGGTTGAGTCAAACAGCCCGCCAAGGCCAGTCTCTAGAATGAGAATATCTGCAGGATGGCGCGAAAAAGCAAGAAAAGCAGCAATGGTTGTGCTTTCAAAAAAGGTAACCGGAGCCCCGGCATTGCGCTCCTCAACCTCATTTAACAGGGCAATCAGCTCTGCTGTATCAATCAGCTTTCCAGCAAGGCGAATACGCTCGTTAAAGCGGCAGAGATGCGGCGATGTATAGCAATGGGCCCGCAGACCTGCCGCCCTGTAAAGGCTGGCAAGAAAGGCGCTGACAGATCCTTTGCCGTTCGTGCCGGCAATATGAATGACAGGCGGTAGTTTTTCATGCGGTGCCCCGCATTTATGGCTGAGGGCGTAAGTGCGCTCAAGGCCAAGATCGATCAGCTTGGGATGCAGGGCTGTCAACCTGTCCAGAACAGGCTTCAGACTGTCTTGATTGTCACCGGCCATAAAATTCAGATATGTCAGCTGACCGGTGATGCCTGCGGTGATGCCTGCGATGATGCTTGTGTCAGCATAGAGAGGATTGCTGCGATGCGCTGTTTTTGCTGCGGGCGGGCGACCACCATATCGACCATGCCATGATCCTGCAGATATTCTGCTGTCTGGAAGTCATCAGGCAGCTTTTCACGCACTGTCTCTTCAATCACGCGTCTGCCGGCAAATCCAATAATCGCACCCGGTTCTGCCATCTGAATATCGCCCAGCATGGCGAATGATGCTGTCACCCCGCCTGTGGTGGGATGGGTCAGCAGCACTATATAGGGCAGTCCCGCCTCCTTTACCCGCTCTACTGCGATAATCGAGCGCGGCAGCTGCATGAGAGAGAGTATCCCCTCTTGCATGCGTGCGCCCCCTGACGAGGGCACAACAATCAGCGCTGCCCTGTCAGTCACCGCACGATCAGCTGCAGCCAGCAGCCCATCGCCAACCGTCCGGCCCATGGAGCCGCCCATAAAGCGGAAATCAAAAGCAGCAACCACGGCGCGCTGGCCGCTGACTGTGCCGCTGGCGACAGCAATGGCATCATGGGTGCCAGTCTTCGTGCGCGTTGCTTTCAGCCGGTCTGGATAGCGCTTGCTGTCCTTGAATTTCAGCGGGTCATCTGCGGCATGCGGAATGTCCACAGCCGTGCTGCTGCCCGCGTCAAACAGCAGTGCAAAACGCAGCTCCGGCGGCAAAGGGGCATGATGGCCGCAGGTTGAACAGCAATTAAAGGCGTCTTCATAATCCTTGTGAAACAGCATCTGGCTGCAGGAGGGGCATTTGATCCACAGATTGTCCGGCACATCAGGCGACTGTACCAGCGCCTTGATTTTGGGCAGAACAGAATTTGTTATCCAGTTCATCTGGCTATGCCTTTCTCTTTTCAGTTTCTGTGCATGGCTGCTGCCAATGCACTGCAGAATTTGCCTATATCAGCTGCGAGCTGTTTTGTGTCTGTGCCCGCGTCCGCGCTCTGTTCAATGCGGCTGACAATAGCAGAGCCAACAACAACACCATCAGCGATGGCGGCCACCTCCTGTGCCTGTTCAGCTGTTCTGATTCCAAAACCGGCAACAGCCGGCAGACGGGTCTGCCCGCGCAGACGCACAAAGGCTGATTTGACAGAATCTATGGCGGCGCTCTTTGTTCCTGTGATCCCAGCCACAGCAACATAATAAACAAAGCCGTTGGCTTTTTTCAGCACAGTCGGCAGACGCGCGCCCAGTGTTGTCGGCGTTACAAGGCGGATGAAGGCCAGCCCGGCGGCACTGGCCCTGTCACATAACTCTTCATCCTCTTCAGGCGGCAGGTCTACGATAATCAGACCATCGACACCGGCCCGCACCGCCTCAGCAACAAATGCATCACAGCCATAAATATAAATCGGGTTGAAATAGCCCATTAATATCAGTGGTGTGTCTGGATGACGCGTGCGGAAAGCAGCTGCCATTTCCAGTGTTTTCTGTAATGTCATGCCAGCCTTTATGGCGCGCAGGCTGGCGGCCTGAATGGCCGGGCCATCCGCCATCGGATCAGAAAAAGGCATGCCGAGCTCAATAAAGTCAGCGCCGTTTGCAACCAGCTGATCCAAAAGGGCTGTGCTTGTGTCGGTGTCAGGATCACCGGCAGTGACGAAAACACCGAGCACAGCCCGATTGTCCTGTTTTGCCTTGTCAAAGCATCTGGCAATACGGTCTGTCATATATTCACACTCCTAAAGCTTTCCCCGTGCTTCAAGCAGGGGAAGCACAGCTTCCAGATCCTTGTCGCCGCGCCCGCACATATTCAAAATAACAATCTGGTCTTTGTTCATCTCTGGTAGCAGCTCTGCGGCAAAGGCCAGCGCGTGCGAGGGCTCAAGTGCTGGAATAATCCCCTCAAGGCGCGAACACAGATGAAACATCTCAAGTGCCTGTTCATCGGTGGCACTGACATAATTTACCCGCCCGCTGTCATGCAGCCAGGCATGTTCAGGCCCAATTCCCGGATAGTCAAGGCCGGCAGAAATTGAATGGGCATCCTTTATCTGCCCCTCATCAGTCTGAAGCAGGTAGGTGCGGTTGCCATGCAATACGCCCGGGCGCCCGCCGGTCAAACTGGCAGCATGCTTGTCCGTGTCCAGTCCGAGGCCAGCAGCCTCAACCCCGTAAATGTCAACAGCACTGTCATCAAGAAAGGGATGAAACAGCCCCATTGCGTTTGAGCCCCCCCCGATACCGGCTATAAGCGCATCAGGCAGGCGCCCCTCAGCCTCCATAATCTGTTCTTTGGCCTCAATGCCGATAACAGACTGGAAATCCCTGACCATCTCTGGATAGGGGTGCGGGCCCGCAACGGTTCCAATAATGTAAAAATGCGTGTCAGGATTGGCCACCCAGTAACGCAAGGCCTCATTCATCGCATCTTTCAGCGTCGAGGTGCCAGAGGTTACCGGATGCACCCTGGCGCCTAACAGGCGCATGCGGTCAACATTCGGTTTTTGCCGGCGCACGTCTTCTGCGCCCATAAACACCTCACATTCCAGATTAAACAGGGCACAGGCGGTGGCCGTAGCCACCCCATGCTGTCCGGCCCCTGTCTCAGCAATGATTTTTGTCTTGCCCATCTTTTTTGCCAGCAAGGCCTGACCCAGTACATTATTGATTTTATGTGCACCTGTGTGATTCAGCTCATCGCGCTTGAAATATAATTTTGCGCCGCCGAAATGGGCGCTAATGCGTTCAGCAAAATACAGGGGTGAGGGACGGCCAATATAGTGTTTCTGATAATATAAGAGTTCAGATAAAAACTGCTTGTCCCTGCGGGCGGCATGATAGGATTTTTCTACATCCAGAATCAGCGGCATCAGCGTTTCAGCGACAAACCTGCCGCCATAAATGCCAAAACGCCCCTTTTCATCCGGCAGATTTCTATAGGAATTTGGCGTTTTATCGCTCATGGCTGACCTTTCTTGAAATTGCGGGCTGTACATGAATGGCTGGAAGCCCTGTTTAGCAGTTTACCCGAGTTTTGCTGCTTTCACAAAGGCAGAGATGGCAGATTTTGACTTTTCCCCGCGCTTTTTTTCCACACCTGAGGAGACATCGACATAAGGGGCCCGAGTAGTGGCGAGTGCAGTGCTGACATTCTGCACTGTAAGCCCGCCGGCCAGCATCCATGGCCGTGACAGCTGCAATGCGTCAAGAACAGACCAGTCAAATTGTTCTCCTGTTCCGCCGGGCAGGGCATTGACAGCCTTTTGCGGAGCGGCATCGAATAAAATCCAGTCTGCCGCTTCCTGTACAGGCTTTGAGCGGGTAATATCTGATTTATCACCAACCTTTACCACTGCCATGACCGGCAGGGCGAACCTGTGTCTGACAGCTCTGATCCTCTGGGGTGTTTCCCTGCCGTGCAGCTGCAGCATGTCCGGGCGGGCGCGCGCAACAATCGCGGCCAGCTCATCATCGCTGGCATCCACACATAGCGCGACGCGCTGCGGGCGGATGTCCGGGGGAATATGGCTGTCTGCCTGTTCTGCCAGCATTTCTGCTGCAGCAAGCTCTAAATGGCGCGGTGAGGGCGGATAAAATACCATACCCACAAAGGCTGCACCGGCCGCCGCACAGGCCTGATAGATATCAAAGCTGGATATGCCGCAAATTTTAACACCAGCCATAATACGCAACATTTTCATCTAATAGAGGTTTCATCAGTTGCTGATACACTGAACACGCAGTTAATGAAAGGTCACAGGGCGAATTATCAGTTGTGATTGTCAGTAACAGCTGGTGGGGCAGGGGCCGGAATGTCCTTTTCCCCGTCGTTTCTGCCGTCGTTTCCGCTCGCGTTTCTGCTGTCTTTGGCGCGCGCGCGCTCAACGCCCCAGAGCCGGGCCCGCAAACCGAGAAGGCGTAGCCAGATAGCCAGGCCACCCAAAATCATTCCGCCAGCCATGCTCCCCAGAACAAAGACCCATATCTGTGCGGTGAGCCCTGATTTGAAAGGCCAGAGATACAGGGTTACAGGCTGGCGGTTCACCGCAACAAAAGCTGCAATAGCGCAAAAGGCAATAAGCAACAGACACAATCTTAAAAATCGTGAAACTGACTGCATTTCACATGCCTGTTATAATTATGGTTTTCATGCCCGTTCTGCTGTCAAGGCTGTATGCCCTGTCCCGTGCGGCCTGTCAGGATTTATTTAGCCGCTCACGCATGCCCTTGCCCATTTTGAAAAAGGGAATTGTCTTCGCCTCAACGCTGACAGATTCGCCGGTGCGCGGGTTGCGGCCAGTGCGGGCTTTGCGCTGACGCAGGGAAAACGCGCCAAAGCCGCGTAACTCTACCCGGTCGCCATTTTCAAGGGCAGTGGTAATGGTCTCAAACACAGTAGTGACCAACTGTTCAAGATCGCGGTGATAAAGGGTCGGGTTCTGTTCTGCCAGACGGGCGATGAGCTCTGATTTCGTCATGGTCGTAACCTCAGTAAAAAATCTTTATAATTGAGGATGATGCCGATTCCTGTACCCCCCGTCAAGAATTATACAGGCGAGACTGGCCGGCACGGGATAAAAAATACGCCCATCACGCAAATGTGACGGGCGTTCTGTTTGTTTGTATGCACTGGCCCGCAGGGGCCCTTGTGCGGTTTGGGCGGTCAGCTTTTCTCGCTGTCATCCTCTTTTTTCGCCAGTGCGGCCCCCAGAATATCACCTAGGCTGGCCCCGCTGTCTGATGAGCCGAATGTCTCCATCGCTTTCTTTTCCTCATCGATTTCGCGGGCTTTGATAGACAGGGTCAATGCGCGTGTCTTTTTGTCGAACTGTGTGATCATCGCATCGACTTTTTCATCAACAGCGAATCTGTCTGTGCGCTGCTCGCTGCGCTCGCGAGAGAGGTCAGCACGGCGGATAAAGCCTGTTGTCCCCTCGCCGACCAGCACATCCAGCCCGTTGTCATTAACAGCAGTGATCGTACAGGTTACAACCGCGCCCTTGCGGTATTTATCAGCCTCACCGGCATAGGGATCATCTGTCAGCTGCTTGATACCCAGTGAAATACGCTCTTTTTCCAGATCGATCTCAAGGATTTTAGCTGTGACCTTGTCGCCCTTGTTAAAGCCCTCAAGGGCAGCATCGCCCGCGGCATCCCAAGAGATGTCAGACAGATGCACAAGACCGTCGATTTCCTCAGTCAGCCCAACAAAAATCCCGAATTCTGTGATGTTGCGGATTTCGCCTTCAATAATGTCATTAACCTTGTGTGAAGTCTCGAAATCTTCCCACGGATTGGCCATGCACTGTTTCAGGCCCAGCGAAATTCTGCGCTTCACCATATCGACATCAAGAACCATTACCTCAATCTGCTGGCTGGTCGACACGATTTTGCCCGGATGGACATTCTTTTTTGTCCAGCTCATCTCAGAGACATGCACCAGGCCCTCAACACCCTCATCAAGCTCAACAAAGGCGCCATAGTCTGTGATATTGGTCACGCGGCCATTCAGTTTTGCCCCGATGGCGAATTTTTCTGCGGCATCTGACCATGGGTCTGACTGCAGCTGTTTCATGCCAAGCGAAATACGCTGTGTCTCAGCATTAAAGCGGATAACCTGAACATCAACTGTCTGGCCGACCTGCAATGCCTCTGAGGGATGATTGATCCGCTTCCAGGCAATGTCCGTGACATGCAACAGGCCGTCAACCCCGCCCAGATCAACAAAGGCGCCATAATCCGTGATATTTTTGACGACACCCTGCAGTACCTGACCTTCCTGCAGATTGGAGACAAGCTCACTACGGGCCTCTGCACGGGATTCTTCAAGCACAGCACGGCGTGAGACAACAATATTGCCCCGGCGGCGGTCAATTTTCAGGATTTGGAACGGCTGCGGCGTGCCCATCAGCGGGCCCAGATCATGGATCGGGCGGATATCAACCTGGCTACCTGGCAGGAAGGCTGTCGCACCTGACAAATCAACGGTAAAGCCGCCTTTAACGCGACCGAAAATAACACCTGTGACACGTTCCTGTGCCTCAAAGGCATTCTCCAGAACAATCCATGCTTCCTCACGGCGGGCTTTCTCGCGGCTCAGCATCGCTGCACCGTCGCGGTCTTCGAGGCGTTCAACATACACCTCCACACTGTCACCGACCTGAATTTCAGCGTCCTGTCCCGGCGCGCCAAATTCCTTTTTCGGAATCCGGCCTTCTGATTTCAGGCCTACATCCACTGTGATATGATCATCAGATACACCAACAACTGTTCCTTTGACCACGCTGCCCTCAATGGCAGTATCTTCTGCAAAGCTCTCAGCAAGCAGATCAGCGAAATTTTCGGACATGGCGTCCGCTGTTATGTTGTTTGACAAGAATTTTCTCCGTGATTGCACCGTTCTATAAAGTCATGACCGCCAGACAGACAAGCCTGCCAGGCCTGTCAGAACTGCATTTGCTGTCATGTTCCCTGTGCTGGCTCAGGGCAGGTATCCTCTGAAAATAGGCTGTATACCAGCCCGACACCTCTGGTGATTTTATCTCCGGTGCAAGATTACAATCCAGCAGCTGAAGTTTCAGTTATCAAACAGTCAGCGCTTCAGAGGCCGCTGGCTGTTTTCTCTTGATTGATCTGCGCAACATGGCTGAGCGCAATCGCCAGCACTTCTTCGGCATTCTTTTGCGAAGAGTCAATCAAAAATGCATCATCTGCGGCAATTAGCGGGGCAACTGTGCGGTTTTTATCACGGCAGTCCCTTTTGATCAGATCGGCAAGCACTTCTGAAAAGGGAATGTCATCACCGCGTGCCTTCAGCTCAAGATGGCGCCTTGTCGCCCGTATATCAGCTGCCGCATCAACATAGAATTTAGCGTCTGCCTCTGGCAGCACTACAGTACCAATGTCACGCCCGTCCAGCACCGCCCCCTTGCCATGCGGCGGTTTATTGGCAAAATCACGCTGTTTTTTCAGCAAATCTGCGCGCACTTCGGCAATCGCAGCGACCTTTGAAGCCAACTCGCCTATCTCGGCACTTCTGATTTCCGGCCCGAATTTCTGTGTCAGATCCAGTTTTTTTATCAGTTTCTGAAAGGCGGCAGACGGGGCTGTGTCAATATCAATGCCTGCCTTTTTTGTGGCCAGTGCCACGGCGCGGTAAAGCTGGCCCGTGTCCAGATAGTCAAGGCCGAGGCGCATAGCCAATGTGCGCCCCAAAGTTCCTTTGCCTGATGCGGCAGTTCCGTCTATGGCAATGATCATCTCAGAAACTCTTTTCGGGTCTGTAACGGTTTGCCATGCCTGTTTTTTTAGCCTGGCCCGGTCAATTATAATATGATTCATAATTAATCCTGAATGCTTCCTTCAGTCAGCTGTGCCCCGGCAGTGTTCATCAGCCCGGCAAAACCAGGAAAACTGGTTGCAATGGTATCAATGTCGCACATGGTGATACTGTTCTCAGCAACCATGCCGAGGATCAGAAATGACATGGCAATCCGGTGATCATGGCGCGAATCAAGTGTCACGCCTCCCTTTATTGCTGTGCTGCCGTGAACGCTCAGGCTGTCCTGTGTCTCACTGACAGTGACACCGCAGGCCTTCAGCCCCTCTGCCATAACAGAGATTCTGTCTGTTTCCTTTACGCGCAATTCAGCGATTCCCGGCATATGCGTGGTGCCCTGTGCACAGGCAGCGGCAACACACAGTACCGGATATTCATCTATCATCGAGGCGGCCCGTTCAGCAGGTACCTCTGTTGCGCGCAACTGGCTTGATCTGACAATTATATCGCCGACGGGCTCACCGCCTTCCAGACGCTCATTGCTTATCTGCATCTGTGCGCCCATTTCCTGCAGGGTAATTAACAGACCTGTGCGCTGGGGATTAAGGCTGATGCCCGGCAGGCTGAGCTGGCTGTCAGGTGTGATCAGCGCAGCGACAATCGCAAAGGCTGCTGATGAGGGATCACGCGGAACCATAATATCACCTGCACACAGGCCAGCCTCGCCCTCTATCACTATCTGATGGCGGCCATCGCTGTGATATGTCCGTTCTGTTTCCACACCGAAATGGGCCAGCATTGTTTCAGTATGATCGCGCGATAGACGGGGCTCGGTTATCACTGTCCGGCCTCTGGCATTCAGTGCGGCCAGCAATATGGCAGATTTAATCTGTGCCGAGGCAACCGGCATGTCATAGTGAATTGGCAATGGCGGTCGGGCCCCGGTGACAGTGACTGGCAGAAGCCCCTTTTCCAGGCGATCCGGCTGATAGGAAATCTCTGCCCCCATCTGATGAAGCGGGTCGGTGATACGGCGCATGGGGCGCGCGCGCAATGACGCATCGCCGGTAAAGGTTGCGCGTATCGGCTGGCCCGCCACCGCCCCCATCAGCAGCCGCACGCCGGTGCCGGCATTGCCAAGGTCGAGCGGTGCCTGCGGGCTGATGAAACCGCCTGTTCCCACACCCTGTATAATAATCCTGTCCTCATCCTGGCTTATGGCAACACCAAGGGCGCGCACAGCGCTGAGCGTCGAGAGAACATCAGCCCCCATCAGCAGACCGCTTACCGATGTGCGCCCCTCGGCCATAGCCCCCATGATAAGGGCGCGGTGCGACACAGATTTGTCACCCGGGATGGTTATCACGCCGGAAAGGCCTGTGATCTGTGATGAGGTCAGGGTTTTTCTGGTATTAGCCATCATTTTTTTTCAAGGGCCTTTAGGGCATAACAGCATGCCCAAAGCCTGATCCTGAGCTGTTTGGTAGTAATTGAGGCGGTCGTCATACTACGATTATTCCTGTTCGCAAAGAGTGATTTTGATTTTTTCTCTGTAATTTTTTCTCAGTAATTGTCTGTGTGTGCTCTTATTTTTGTTGAAACTGTCCTTTGTCCTGTGAAATAGCCAGCTCTGCTGCAGGCGGTGAAACATTCGGGTCAGCAGGCGGGCAAAAAAATTCCAGCTGTGCAAAAATCTTTTGACAGGAGGGCCTGTTTTTGTTTATTCGCGTCCATTAATATAGACTTTTATCACGGTGATGATTATGGCAACAGCTGACCTTGGTCATAAGCAGAGATGCACTGCATGCGGCATCAAATTTTATGATTTTAATAAAAAACCGATCATCTGCCCTTCCTGCAGTGCTGAATTTGATCCTGAAAGCCTGTTAAAGAGCAGACGCGGGCGCAGCAGCAAGCCAGCATCAGCGGACAGGGCATCAACTGACAGCGCCTCTGATGATGAATCGATGGATGATGATATAATCGATGATTCTGATGATGAGGATTATGAGGATGAGGACGTCCTGCCGTCAGATGATGAGCCGATGATGGGCATGGCATCTGACGATGATGATGAGGACGGCGAAAACGGTGCTGAACTCATCGATGTGCTTGAGGACGGTGATGACGCTGACAGCGATGATGCTCTGGATGATGATATGGATGATGAAAACAGCTGATATTGAGCAGGGCTGGTTTCAGGGCCCGGCATCGGATTTTCCTTGCATCTCATAAATCCCTTGGATATGAAGGGCAGGTATCTGTTTGGATAGGGGGCCATAGCTCAGCTGGGAGAGCGCTACAATGGCATTGTAGAGGTCGTCGGTTCGATCCCGATTGGCTCCACCAAACATCCCGGTTACCGGTTCATGAAAGCCGGTGAATGACTGGCCTAGTGAATAATGAGACGTTATCGCTGTCTGCCCCGCCTGCGGCGCGGCGGGCATTTTTTGTCCCGCCCTGTTACGTCTGCATTTTCCTATTCAGCCAGTTTCATATCCATCCTGCCCTTTTCAGCGAGCAGATTCCCGGCGCTCTGCCCGTTGGCACTCAGGACATAAATCTCAATTTCTGCGGTAAAGCCAGAGGCGTTGGTGGTGCCGTTCAGATTTGCCCTCACCTTATAGGTTTCACCGGAATCCCTCAGTGTGATAAGCGCCCGCCCAGCGATTTTGTTGTCGTCTATTTTGATTTCGGAAACGATTTTGGCAGTGTTCAGCGGGTCGCCCGGTGCGGCTTTGATGTCAACAACCTGATTATTTCTGATAATAAATTCCAGCGGCTGCACATCCCCTGCCTTTGTATCATTCTCTGGATGGCTGAAACTGATTATATAATCGCCTTTATAAGAGCCGTCAGCAATATCAGCAAAGGCAGCAGGGGCTGCCAACAGGGCCATTATATAAATGGTCAGACAGGCCAGAACAGAAGCTGCAGAATATGTTAATCGTGTCATGGCAACCTCCGGATAATGCCTTCCCTGTCTTTAATATAAGTATAATTTTTAAACAAACAATCTTTCATCAAGACAGCGCGCGGCACAGGCGTCTGTTCGGCGGCCGTTCAGCGGTTAGTGGGTGGGTGATACAGCCGGGTCTGCTGGGCTGGGCGCACAGGCTGGGGATAAAATTGGCGCGGGCGGCATCTTTGGTGTGAAGCGGCCGGCGGCGCGCCCATTACATGGAAAAACGGTCGCCAAGATAAACTTCGCGTACGCCTGAATGGCCGACAACCTCCTGCGGTGTGCCCTGCATCAACACCGCCCCGTCATGGATAATATAGGCGCGGTCAACAATATCGAGCATTTCGCGCACATTGTGATCTGTAATGAGAATGCCGAGCCCATGGCCCTTTAGCTGGACAATCAGCTCTCTGATGTCTCCAACGGCAATGGGGTCGATGCCGGCCAAAGGTTCATCCAGCAGCAAGAAGGCCGGGCGGGCTGCAAGGGCCCGGGCAATTTCAAGGCGGCGGCGCTCACCGCCGGACAGATTAACAGCAGGAGTATTACGCAGATGGCCGATGCCGAACTCAGCCATCAGCTCTTCAAGCATGGCATCGCGGATATCAGGATTGCGCTCAGTGATCTCCAGCACTGACTGGATATTTTTCTCAACAGACAGACCCCTGAATATACTTGATTCCTGGGGCAGATAGCCAATGCCGAGCCGGGCCCGCTGGAACAGGGGCGTATCTGTGACATCCATGCCATCAAGAAAAATGGCCCCCTCATCACAGGGAATCAGTCCAGAGAGCATGTAAAAGGTTGTGGTTTTACCCGCCCCATTAGGCCCTAACAGGCCGACCGCCTCACCCCGGCGCACGCCTATAGAAATATTCCGCACAACCCGCTTACTGGCAAAATATTTGCCGATTCCGCGTGCTTGCAGCCCCCTGTTTTCACTCACCAGTTTCAGTGATTCGCGGTTGTCTTGAAGGGGTATTTCCATTTTTGTTTCCTGACAGGCTGACCGCTATCATTTCATTGCTGTGTGCAGACAAATATCCCAGTGCAGACAAATATCCCATGTGAACACAGCCATTCTGGTATTTACACGCATATCATCAGCTGTGTCCACTGTCTGGCTGCAACAGCCATTGCCTGACAACATCCAACTCTAGACGATTATTGTGTGCCTGTAAAACGCCCGGATACCCGTCCGCCCGATTTCGTTGCCAGCATCCGGCTGGTACCGGTGGCAAAATCAATTTCTGCCTTGTCACCGGTAATATGATTGTCCCCTTCAGAAACAGTCACATTGCCTGTCAGGATAGCCGAATCATTGCCACGGTCATAATCAAGTGAATCAGATGTTGCCGTGCTGCCCGATGCCTGTTTGACGCTGACCGCACCAGACGCGGTAATTCTGTCTATATTGTCTGCAGCATCCAGAAACATGGTGATTTCTTCTGCCTTCAGCACCCGCCCGTCGGAAAGTTGGATTTCAGCTGCTGCAAATAATGAAACAATATTGTCCGCGCGTTGGAAATGAATTTCCTTGTCTGCGCGGGCATGTCCGTCAGGGCCTGTAATACGGGCGTTTGGCCCGCTCAACTGGTAATCCCGGCGCCCCGCATCATAAATAAGCGTGCTGCCGGCCCCGCTATGGGCGGCATCTGAAAAACGCACATTGCCTGTGGCTGTGATCCTGGTGATATTGCGTCCGCTTGTGCCGGGGTCATAATAGGCCTTCAGATCATCAGCAAATATTTCCTGTTCACCCTGTTTGGCATGGGCCGCGCCCCGGGCCTGATAAAAGGCATCTTTCTGGTTCCATTCAAGATTCTGTTCAGCTGTGACAGTCAGATCGGCCGCGCGGGCCGGAATTGACAGGCTGAGGGCCAACAGGCCAGCGCATAAAAGCAGAAAGGTAACTGTTACTGCGGGCAATCTTGTCATTTGCCGGATGCTCCCTGTGAGGTTGTCTGTTTGATTTGTATCTGTGATCTGCCTGTAAAGACAAGAATATCGCCATGTTCGCTGGCATGCATGCCCTCTGCTGTAAGATGCATGTCCGGGCCAGTCATAATAACTGGTGATTCAGAGACAAGCTCGCCTGTGTCCATCAGGGCGGTAAAGGTCTGGCCGGTCAGCATCATCTGGCGCGCGCTTTCGAAAATATTCACATCACCCTGCATGTCAAGGCGGCTGGCCGTTGCATTGTAAACGGCCTGACGGGCAGCAATGGTCATGATGCCGTCAGCTGTATTTGTGATTGATCCGTCCGGTTCAAACAGCCGCACAACGCCCTTATTGTCTGCAGCCTCAACCGCACGGGCTGCGTTAATGGTGAATTTCTGGCCGGATTTGGTTGTGCCTGAATAGCGGGCACCTGTCATTTCAAGATTGCCGGCTGTTGTCTGTCCTGCGGTTTCAATGCTGATTTCAATATTTTCAGCCTGCGGGAAAAAATTCGTCCAGCCAATGGTGATGCCAGCAGCAACCACGGCTGTGACCAAGAGCAGGGCAGACAGGGATAATGACGCCCCAAGCATGCGCTTTGATTTGCCCCTTGCCGGGGCTGCCTGTTCCCGGCGGGGCGTGAATAATGCTGAGCGGTTGCCTGATTGTGTCATCTCGCCTGCGCTCCCCTGTCCTCAGTGGGCAAAGATATCAACAGTTTCAAATCCTGCCAAATCAAGGGCTGTGCGTGCCCGCAGCCCCTCAAAACAGGCAGATGCCAGCGCCAGTCTGCCAGTATCAGCCAGCATCTGTGCGAGGCTGTGTCTTATCTGATGCAGGTAGAGCACATCACCGGCGGCATAATCCAGCTGTTCCTGGCTGAGCGTTTCACGTCCCCAATAGGACGATTGCTGCTGCTTGGACAAATCCAGTCCCAGACACTCACGGCACAATTCTGATAATCCGTGCCTGTCTGTATAGGTGCGGCACAGCTTTGAGGCAATCTTTGTGCAGAAAACAGGCCCGTTGACCGGCCCGATATGCCGGGTCAGCATGGCCAGATCAAAACGGGCAAAGTGAAACAGCTTCTCAGTTTCTTTGTCTGCCAGCACGCCGGCAAGATTGGGGCAGGGTTGCTTGTCAGCAGCTATCTGAACCAGATGGGCATTGCCATCCCCCGATGAGAGCTGAACGAGACACAGACGGTCGCGTTGCAGATGAAGGCCCAGCGTTTCAGTGTCAATGGCAACAGAACTGCCAAGGTCTAATCCTGCGGGCAGGTCATGCTGATATAAATGTATCGCCATCGGCTGCTCCTTTTCATCTGTGACAGGCGTCAGTCATTTCTGTTCTGGTTCACGTCTGCCCCGGCGGGGTGTAAATATGAAAGACATCACTTTTCTGCGGCCTCCTGCGTGGCTGCGGCTCTTCATTTTTATGTCCAACATAGATAAAACCAGCAAAACGGTCAGTTGCCGGATTGCCGCCAAGCTCAGCCAGAAGCCGGTCATTGTCAGCATACCATTCAGTCACCCATTGTGCCCCATAACCCAATGAAAGGGCCGCGGTCAGCAGATTCTGGCAAACAGCCCCGGCTGAGAGATGCATTTCCCATGCCGGAATCCTTGCATGTCCAACCGGTGACGAAATAACGGCCAAAACCAGGCCAGTGCGGGTAAAACGGCCCGCCTCAAAGGCCAGCATTGCGTCTGTTGCCTCTGGATGGGCCTGTTTGAATTCCGGGGCGAGTATCTGTGTGCCGAGATAGCCGGCCCCCGGTTCGCTGATCATCACAATGCGCCATGGCCCCAAAGCACCATGATCAGGTACCCGCAGCCCGCAGTCAATAATAGCATCGACATCACTGGCAGGAACAGCGCTGTTGTTCATATTCCTGATCACAACAGATCGCCGCATTTTCAGAAAATCAGTAATCTCGTTCATAGCTGTCTCAAGGCCGGTTTCATGGTTATGCTGGATGTCCACTACATAGCAGAACTCTTGACGTGCGAACAGGCCTGGCTTGACTTTTCCCAAATGAAAAGGCATGAAACGCCTATGAAGGCACGTTCAGTCAATCTTTGCAATAATAAAGAGGCAGCCAGCAGACTGCGCCGCGCTGGGCTGCGCCCGACACGCCAGCGTCTTGCTGTGGCACGGTTGCTGCTTGACGGGCGAGACCGGCATATCAGCGCAGAACAGCTGCGGGATGAGCTGCGGGCCAAGGGTGAGACGATGGCACTCGCAACTGTGTATAACTGTCTGCATCAGTTTGAGTCTGCCGGGCTGCTGCGGCCCGTCCATGCTGCGGGCGAGGCTGTTCTTTATGATACTAATCTGCGTGAACATCATCATTTTCTGGATGTTGAGACCGGAGAGCTGACAGACATTGATCCTGCCATGGTCAGCCTGCCCTCTCTGCCGGATGCGCCGGAAGGATTTGAGACAGAAAGCATAGAACTGACTGTCCGGCTCCGCCGCAGATAGCAGCAGGCTTCTGCAGTTTGGAATTATTCTAAAACTCTTGACCTGTCATGGTCGCCGCACTAGGTTAGCGCTATGTCATTGTCACGGGCCGGCCTTTCGGCGCGGGCGCTGTATTTAGTTCATTTCAGGAGACATCAATGAATACTCAGAACAAATGTCCCTTCTTGCATAACACATCAGAGGGAACAACAAATAAAGACTGGTGGCCCAATCAGCTGAATGTCAATCTGCTGCGCCAGCATGACGCGCGCGCTAATCCGATGGCCCCTGACTTTGATTATCGTGAAGAATTCAAAAAGCTGGATTACAAAAGCCTGAAAAAGGATTTGACCGGCCTGATGACAGACTCCCAGGAATGGTGGCCAGCAGATTATGGCCATTACGGGCCGTTTTTCATCCGTATGGCATGGCATGCAGCCGGCACTTACCGCATCCAGGACGGCCGCGGCGGCGGCGGGACGGGGGCCCAGCGCTTTGCCCCGCTGAACAGCTGGCCGGATAACGGCAATCTTGACAAGGCCCGCCGCCTGTTATGGCCGATAAAGCAGAAATACGGCAATAAGATCAGCTGGGCTGATCTGTTGATCCTTGCTGGTAATGTGGCGATCGAATCCATGGGGGGAAAGACCTTTGGTTTTGGCGGCGGACGTCCGGACATCTGGCACCCTGAAGAAGATATCTACTGGGGCAATGAAAATGAATGGCTTGCGAACAGCCGCTATCGCGGCGAGCGTGATCTGGCCAATCCACTGGCGGCTGTTCAGATGGGGCTGATTTATGTCAATCCTGAGGGCCCTGACGGTAATCCTGATCCCCTGGCCAGCGCACGCGATGTGCGTGAAACCTTTGCCCGCATGGCAATGAATGATGAGGAAACAGTGGCGCTGGTTGCAGGCGGTCATACTTTTGGCAAGGCGCACGGGGCCGGTGATGCCGGTCTGGTCGGGCCAGAGCCAGAAGGCGCACCGATTGAGGCGATGGGTTTTGGCTGGCTCAGCACGCATGGCTCTGGCAAGGGCAGTGATACCATCACCAGCGGCATTGAGGGCGCATGGACAGCCAATCCGATCAAATGGGACAATGGCTATTTTGACCTGCTGTTTGGCTATGAGTGGGAACTGACAAAGAGCCCGGCCGGCGCGCATCAATGGCACCCTGTCAACCCAAAGGCAGAGGATATGGCCCCGGACGCTGGGGACGCATCCAAAAAGGTAACAACCATGATGACCACAGCCGATATGGCTATGCGGATGGATCCGGCCTATGAGAAAATCTCGCGCCGGTTTCATCAAAATCCGGATGAATTTGCTGATGCCTTTGCCCGTGCATGGTTCAAGCTGACCCACCGTGACATGGGCCCCGTTGGCCGTTATCTGGGCCCGGAAGTGCCAAAAGAGGAACTGATCTGGCAAGACCCTGTTCCGGCCCCGCAATATGTGCCGGACGCAGCAGATATTGCCGCCCTGAAAACACAGATTGCAAATTCAGGGCTGGACATCGCTGAACTGGTTTCAACAGCCTGGGCCAGTGCCAGCACCTACCGCGGATCAGATATGCGCGGCGGGGCAAATGGCGCGCGTATCCGGCTGGCCCCGCAAAAAGACTGGGAGGCCAATCAGCCCGCACAGCTGGCAAAGGTGCTGGATAGGCTGGAGACCATCCGGGCTGATTTTGGCAAGCCGGTGAGCATGGCCGATCTGATTGTGCTGGCTGGAAATGTCGGTGTTGAGCAGGCGATCAAGGCCGCCGGCTTCAGTATTGAGGTGCCCTTTGCCGCCGGACGCGGTGATGCGAGCCAGGAGCAGACGGATGTTGATTCATTTGCTGTGCTGGAACCGCTTGCAGACGGTTTCAGGAATTATCAGCAGCAGGAATTCAGCGTCAGCGCGGAAGAACTGTTTCTTGACAAGGCCCAGCTGATGACATTGACCGCGCCTGAAATGACTGTACTTGTCGGCGGCCTGCGGGTGCTGGGCTGTAATCATGGCGGCAGCGCGCATGGCGTATTCACAGACCGCCCGGGCGTGCTGAGCAATGATTTCTTTGTCAATCTTCTGGATATGTCGGTGGCCTGGTCACCGGCCGGCAATGGCATCTATGAGGGGCGCGCGCGCAGCTCAGGCAAAATTATACGCACGGCCACCCGTGTTGACCTTGTGTTTGGCTCAAACTCTGTGTTGCGGGCTGTGGCAGAGGTTTATGCACAGGATGACAATAAAGAAAAATTTGTCACTGATTTTGTGGCGGCCTGGACAAAGGTTATGAATGCTGACCGGGTTGATCTGGGCTGAAGCACAGCATGGTCATCCAGTTAAAGCATAATCGCTGGCCATGAGGCCCTGAACAGGGCCTCCTCAGCCGGAAAGAACAAAACGCAAAGCACGCCTCTGTCACCGGGGCGTGCTTTTTTGTCAGCAGCGGCGATGGTCAAGAAAAGGATTGCTCAGGGCGAGGCCTGCTCCCAGCAGCCCGGGATCAGCTGCAGTTATCAAATAGACAGGCACAGCCCCCACATAATCAGAATAGCTGTTATGGTCATCAAGGCGGCTGTCAAAATCGCTGCTGGCGAAATAGGCTGTCAGGCGCGGCAATATCCCGCCGGACAGAAAAACACCCTGACGGGCCCCGGTCATCAAAATAGCGGTGCTGACATAGCTGGCCAGACAATTAAGAAAAATAATGACAGCTTTTTTTGCCAGGTCGTCTGTGCTGGCAAGGGCTGAAATCTGGGCCGCTGTCTGTGTGTCCCTGTTATCTGTGCAAAAGCGGTATATGGCTTCTAGCCCGCGCCCGCTCAAGACATCCTCAAAGCTGGCATCTGCCCCTTTTTCCGCCCTGATAAAGGCGCGCAGGGCTGCATCCTGTTCAGTACGGGGCGCAAACCAGATATTTCCGCCCTCTGTTTCCAGTGGCTTCCACTGGTTCTCGCCAACCGGAATGAGGCTGGAAAATCCAAGCCCTGTGCCCGGCCCCAGAACAGCTATTGGTGTCTTGTCATGCGGCTGTCCCGGCCTTATCAGCTGCTTGTCCTGTTCTGTCAGATAGGGCGGCAAAAGTGCCTGTGCAGTAAAGTCATTGATAATTGTCAGCGTGTCTGTACGCGATGCAGTTTTCAGGCCCGTTTTGCTGAATGACCAGCTGTTATTGCTCAGCTTCACCTGTTCCTGATCAACAGGCCCGGCAATCGCACAGGACAGGCGGCGTGGTTTTTGTTTGATATGCGCGCAGTAATGGGCCAATGCGTCCTCAAGGCTAGGAAAATCATCAACCCTGAGCGTGAGTATATGTTCAAGCCTGCCAGGGCGTGTCTGCCCGCCGGCGGGCCTGTAACAGGCAAAACGGGCATTAGTGCCGCCAATGTCAGCAACGATATCAACCATGCGGGCCTGCAATATCAGTCTGTGTCTGGCGGGCAGCGCGTGCCAGCTGTCTCTCCCGCCTGACAATATAAAAGGCTGAACCGAAAATAATGCTGGCACCGGCCCATGTCCATATATCACTCAGCTCGGCAAACATCAGCCAGCCGATAAGGGCGGCAAAGGGCAGGCGGGCATAGTCAAGAGCAGCAATGAAAGAGGCATCTGCCAGCGAATAGGCCTTGGCAAGGGAAAAATGACCGGCAATGGCAAAGGGCCCGAAAAGCGCAAGTGACAGCCACAGGCCGGGCGGGTGCGGCTGCCAGACCCACAGGGCGGGAACCAGCGATACCGGGGCCATAAACAAATGCGAGAAAAAGACAATAGTCAACGGCGAATCTCTTGCGGTCAGATATTTAATTAAAAGATAGGACATGCCCATCATTGCCGCTGACCCAACGGCCAGAAGATGGCCCTCATTCATCACGGTAAAGCCGGGGCGGACAATCACCAGGGCCCCCGACAGGCCGATGAAAATCGCCAGCCAGCGCCTGACACGCACTATTTCCTTGAGGAATAATGCCGCACCGATGGTAGTGAAAATCGGGGCAAGAAAGCTGAGGGCAGTCTGTTCAGTTATCGGAATAAGCGCAATCGAATAAAACCACATCCACATGGCACACATGCCAACAAAAGCCCGGATAATATGGGCCTTTATCTGGGGTGTTTGCACGCTGGCGATGCCTTTGTGCAGCACAAAGGGCAGCACAAACAACAGGCCGAAAAACAGGCGCAGAAACACTGTCTGTACAGGGTGCATGCCTGCGTGCCCGGCCAGTCTGCCAAGGCCCGCTACCATCGACAGACAAAAACAGCACAGCAGCATCCAGAGCATGGCCTGTACAGCGGCTGATGGCCGCAGCACAGCCATCATCTGTGCCCTTGTGCAAGCTGTGCCGGATCCGGTACAGGCCGCCCTGTAGCCGCATCGTTGCCGAGGCAGGCTTCAACAGCGCGGGCTATGTCCAGAATCTTTCTGTCCGCGCCGGGCGGGCCCAGAATCTGAATGCCAAAGGGCAGGCCCTGCTCATCACAGCCACAAGGAAGGGCCACCGCACAGGCAAGGGCCGTCGTCGGGCGGTATGTCAGGGCCAGCCAGCTCATGTAAGTATCCAATTTCTGGCCGTCAATTTCATTGACGCTCCAGTTTCGGTGATCAAATGGCGCCACTGATACTGCCGGGGCGATCACCGCATCCACCTCATCAAAAAGGGCCAGCCATCGGCGCGCGATGCGGGTGTGCGCTATATTTGCCTCGGCAATTTCAGCAGCTGTATAGGCAAGACCGCGTTTGACATTGTCCACCAGATAGGGGCTGAGCTGGTCTTCATGTTCACGCACTTTTTCGCTGTGGGCAGCAACAAAATTTACCCCCCGCAGCACTTCAAAGGCATGGTCAGCATCAGTAAAATCAGGATCGCCGTCAAAGGCATGGCCGATCTGTGCCCGTAGCCCCGACAGCCTGTCGGCAAACAGGCGGCGATAGGCATCCGACAGGGGCGCGCCGTCCAGATCAGCAGAGATCATGACAGACAATGCAGACAGATCAGCAGGCGCGCCCGGCAAGGCCAGGTCATAATCAGGTGTTCCACTGAACGGATCACGGCGGTCGCTGCCAAGCTGGGCAGACAATAAAAGCTCGCAGTCAGCGACTGTGCGCCCCATCGGGCCTAGCACGGCAAAAGGTGACAGCCCGACAGGCCGGGTCTCTGAAGCCACCGTTCCGGGTGAGGGACGAAAACCCACTACTCCGCAATAGCTGGCTGGTGTCCGCAGTGAGCCGCCATAATCAGACCCAGATGCCAGTGCCATCATGCCGGTTGCCAGCCCGACAGCTGAACCGCCCGATGATCCGCCGCATGTCTTTTCGGGATCAAATGGATTGCCTGTGGCCCCGAATAAAAGATTGCGTGTATTGCCACCTGTGCCGAACTCCGGTGTATTTGTCTTGCCGATGATAATCCCGCCCTCGCGCCGGATAGCTGCCACTGATCCCTGATCCTCTGTTGGGATATTACTGGCGAACAGGCGTGATCCAAAGCTGGTCAGCAACCCCTTTGTGACCTCAAGGTCTTTGATGCCGATCGGCAGACCATGAAGCAGCCCCAGCTCATCCCCGGCCAGCACAGCCTTCTCGGCCTGTCTGGCGGCCAGCCGCGCCTGTTTGAAATTATCTGTCACAACAGCGTTCAGCACCGGATTCAGCGTTTCAATCCGCTCGATACAGGCCTCCAGCAGCTCTACAGGTGAAATCTCTTTTGTGCGTATTTTTTCTGCCAGCAGAACTGCCGGCTGGTCAGCAAGCGCGTGCATGTCTGTTTTTGTCCCTGTCACCTGACACTGCCCCCCCTCTCTCTTTTATGCCCCCGGCGCAGATTTTCTCTCAGCTTCTGCGCAGGGCCGGCAGACCAACGCCGGCCGCCTCAAATCCACCATCTGCTGCCAGTACCTGGCCGGTAATATAGCTGGCCCGCTCGCTGGCCAGAAAATAAATGGCCTCAGCAATTTCAGATTCCAGGCCATAGCGGTTCAGCGGAATCGCATCATGATACGCATCAATAATATCTTGTGTATGCACAGCCATTGCCAGCTTTGTGCGTACCGGGCCAGGGGCAACACAATTCACCCTTATTCCATATTCGCCAAGTTCCACAGCCTGTTGCAGGGTCAGTTGGATAACCCCTGCCTTTGAGGTGCCATAGGCAACCCGCAATGTTGAGGCGCGCAGACCTGAAATAGAGGCTATATTCACAATCGCGCCCCGGCTGGTTTTCAGGGCCGGTGTCGCTGCCTGTGTGACCAGAAACACCCCGTCAAGATTAGTTGCCATGACCCGGCGCCATCTGGCAAAATCTGTCTCCTCAATCGGCCCGAAATCAGCAACACCGGCATTATTGACCAGCGCGTCAATCTGTCCGGCCCAGCCAAATATACTGTCTATCATGCTGCGCACCTCATCGGGGGATGAGATATCACAGACCACTGCCTGTGCACCTTCCAGCTGGGCTGCGGCCTTTATCAGCTCATCCTTGTCGCGGTCGACCATGGCAACCTGCCAGCCATGCGCATTCATCAGCCTGGCACTGGCCAGCCCAATGCCGCGGGCGGCCCCTGTTATGATCACTGTTTTCTTTTTCATCGCGGCTTTCATTTCATTTTCTGTTCGGTGACGGTGTTCTGCCGGCGCGCGGACGCGAATAGGTCATCATCGCCTGTGCAAGGGGGGTTTCGCGCTGCCGGTCCCCGGCGGCATAAATCAGGACATCACCTGTTACAAGCCCCTTGCCGGTTTTCAGGATACGCGGACAGCCAGTCAGATTTTCTGCTGCGGGCCTGCGCAGGAAGGTGATTGCTGCATTGGTGGTCACCGCCAGCGCTTCCGGGCCCAGCTGCTGGAGGATGGCCAGATAAAAGGCAACATCAGCCAGACAGAAAAGACTGGGGCCAGAGACGGTGCCACCCGGCCGCAGATGGCGGTCAGTGACCAGCAGCTCAACGCTCAGCCCGTTACCATCCGGATGAATTCTGAAATCACTGGCAACCTGTGGAAAGGCCTGTGTTAAAAAATCTGACAGTTCAGACGGCTGCATCATCACAAGTGAAAATCCCAAAAAAACAGACAGCTGAGAAAGAGATAGCACGGCTATCAGTCAGCATAAATGAGCGTAGGCGCGCCTTGTGCGCCAAGCAAGAAAAATTAACCGTCATCAGGGCTGTTCATCACAGCTGGTCATGATATCATGAGCTGTGCGCGGCCCGCGCAATAATCCAGGGAACAGGCAGAACGGTCATGAAGCTGACACTCCATCATATTAATCTATCCACGACCAGGGTTGAGGAAATGGATCAGTTTTACCAAGAGGTGATCGGCCTTGATACAGAAACAGACGGACTGCCGGTGCTGGAAAAGAAAAAGGGCTATGCTGGTGATGTGGCCTTTGTGACAGACGGGCATATTCAAATGCATCTGGCTGCAAAAGACATTCATGCCGGCTTTCGCACTGGTCAGATTGTGAACCCCGTGTCAAATGGTCATATTGCTTATCGCACAGATGATATCAAGGGCTTTATGGCCCATCTTGACGCGCTTGGCGTTCCCTATTCTGACTGGGGGGACAGGGCTGTTGAAGGGTGGCACCAGATTTTCTTTTATGATCCGGACGGGAATGTTATCGAGGTGCATCAGATTGCTGGGGACTGAGTCCCTTTTGCAGGCTGAATTTGGCCTTGCCAAATAAATCTGCCTTGCTAGCCTGATGAAAAATTCACAGAGGCAGACTATGGGACATTCATCTGTCAGGATTGGCGTTGACATCGGCGGCACTTTCACAGATGCGGTTCTACAGGTTGCAGACCAGCGGTTTTCAGCAAAAGTCCTGACCACATACAGCGCGCCCGAGGATGCCATTCTTGAGAGCCTGCAGCTGGTCTGTGCAAAAGCCGGGATTACACCGCAAGCCATTGAACAGGTTATTCATGGCACCACTCTGGCTACAAATGCACTTATTGAGAGGCGCGGGGCCAAAACCGCCCTTGTTACGACCAGGGGATTCCGCGATGTCATTGAGATGCGGACAGAAAGCCGCTTTGAGCAGTATGATCTTAATCTGCGCCTGCCAGAACCGTTGCTGGCGCGTAACCGCCGCTATGTGATATCAGAGCGGATGTCAGCTTCTGGTGAGGTGCTGATTGCGCTGGATGAGACAGCCCTTGATCAGCTTGCTGACGAGCTGGCGGCGGCGGAATATGAGAGTATCGCGGTTGGGCTACTGCATTCCTATGTGAATGACAGCCATGAACAAAGGATAAAACAGGTTCTGGCGGCGCGTATGCCGCAGGCGATGATCTCGCTGTCGAGCGAGGTGTCGCCGCAGATGCGCGAATATGAGCGCTTTAACACAACGATTGCCAATGCCTATATTCAGCCGCTGATGAAGGCGTATCTGGACAGGCTGAAAAGCCGCCTTGCCGCCATTGGTGCTAACTGCCCGGTGTTTCTGATGCATTCAGGCGGCGGCATTATTTCGCTTGAAAATGCAGCGGCATTTCCCGTGCGGCTGGTAGAGAGCGGGCCGGCGGGCGGTGCAATTTTCGCGGCCGAGATAGCCACGCGTCATTCTCTGGACAAAGTGCTGTCATTTGATATGGGCGGCACAACAGCTAAAATTTGCCTGATTAAGGATCAGACGCCGAAAACAGCGCGCGTGTTCGAGGTTGCGCGCAGTTACCGGTTCAAAAAGGGCTCTGGCATGCCGATTTCGATACCGGTGATCGACATGGTTGAGATTGGCGCGGGCGGTGGATCGCTTGCCCATATAGACCTGATGCGCCAGATCAGGGTCGGGCCGGAAAGTGCCGGCTCTGAACCCGGCCCGGCTTGTTACGGGCGGGGCGGTGTGCGCCCGGCTGTCACAGATGCAGACCTGCTGCTTGGCCGGCTGGATGCAGATAATTTTGCCGGCGGGACGATAAAGCTGGACAGGGCGCGCGCGCAAACAGCCATGCAGGATGACATAGCCGGCAGGCTGGATATGTCAGTAACAGACGCGGCCTTTGGGTTGGCAGAGGTCGTTGATGAAAACATGGCCAATGCAGCGCGTGTGCATGCCATTGAGAATGGCGAGGATTTGTCTGAATATACCATGATAGCTTTTGGCGGTGCCGCCCCGCTTCATGCCGGGCGTCTTTGTGAAAAGCTGGGCATTGCGCGCTGTCTGGTTCCACAGGGGGCAGGTGTCGGCTCAGCTATTGGTTTTTTATGCGCGCCCTTCAGCTTTGAGGCCAACCGTTCGGTCTTCATGAAAATCGGTGATTTTGACCCTGAAAGGGTTGCAGGACTGTTTGCCGATATGGCCCATGAGGCCAGTGATTTTGTGCGTTCATGCGATCCAAAGGCGGCCATATTCCTCGATCATAAAATCTATATGCGCTATTCGGGACAGGGCTGGGAAATTCCTGTCAGCCTTTTAGAATCTGATGCAAAAACGCCTGATGCAGCGCGCTTTCTGGCCCTTTTCGAGAAGGATTATGAACGCCTGTTTGGCCGCACGGTCACCGGACTGGAAGCTGAAATTACGGTCTGGTCAGTAAATGCCTTTACGGCCATAGACAGGCCGGTGCCGGTAAAAACATCACAGCCGCGCCCCTTCAGTG
>JAYPEG010000010.1:2305-5867 GCA_038125645.1 Alphaproteobacteria bacterium | reverse complement strand
CGCTGTTTGATCCGGCACTGGGCACGGCTGTGCAGGCAGCTGAGATTGCAAGAACGGATCTGGGCACCGGTTTCTGCGCTGAGGGCCCGGCCGTTATCATTGAGGATGAAACCAGTGTTATCGTTCCGGCCAGCCGCATGGTCTGCTGTCTGCCTGATGGCACGCTGGAGGTGGCGCTGAAATCAGACAGGGCTGATAATAATGGGGGAGGGCGTCCATGACACAGCTCAGCACCGTTGCCTGTCAGGTAATGTGGAGCCGCCTGATTTCAGTGGTTGAGGAACAGGCACAGGCGCTTGTCCGCACAGCCTTTTCCACCTCTGTGCGCGAGGCTGGCGACCTTTCTGCGGGGGTCTATAATGACAAGGGTGAAATGCTGGCCCAGGCAGTGACCGGCACACCAGGTCATGTCAATGCAATGGCAGACGCTGTTGCCCATTTCATTCGCCGTATAGGCCGCCAGAATATGTTCGATGGTGATGTTTACATTACCAATGATCCGTGGGAAGGCACCGGCCATCTGCATGACATAACAGTTGTGACACCATCCTTTTATGACACAAGGCTTGTCGGGTTCTTTGCCTGTACTGCCCATGTCACCGATATTGGCGGGCGCGGTTTTGGGGCAGACGGCAATTCGGTCTATGAAGAGGGATTGTATCTGCCGGTGATGAAATTTGCCGAACGCGGGACGGTGGATAAAACATTGCTGACGATGATCCGCGGCAATGTGCGCGAACCTGACCAGCTGATCGGCGATATTTATGCGCTGATGACCTGTAATTTAGTTGGCCATCAGCGTCTGTGTGCGATGATGGATGAATTTGGCCTGCCTGATCTGACAGACATTTCAGCCTTTATTCTTGATCATTCCCTTGCCGCGACATTGGAGCGGATAAACGCGCTGCAGCCGGGCTGTGCGGACGGGGCAATGCGAATTGACGGCTATGCGTGCCCGATTGATCTAAAAGTGCGGCTGACAATAGAAAAGGACAGGATAATCAGCGACTGGCAGGGAAGCTCGCCAATAGATAAAAAGGGCATTAATGTGCCGCTTGTCTATACCAAGGCCTATGCCTGTTATGCGCTCAAATGTGCGATTGCGCCTGAAATTCCCAATAACGCCGCCTCGCTGGCACCTTTCCAGATAACCGCTCCTGAGAATTCGATTGTCAATGCGCTGCATCCGGCACCGGTCGCATTGCGCCATATCATAGGCCATATGATCCCGGATACAATTTTTGCCGCACTTGACAAGCTGCTGCCCGGGCGTGTGCCGGCTGAAGGGGCAGGCTCTTTATGCAATTTTCAGCTCAGCCTGCGTCCGGCAGATGACCGGCCCGTATCCGGAACTGCCGGCAGGGCAGAGGTGCTGATCTTCAATTCCGGCGGTTCGGGCGCGCGCCCGGCACTTGACGGGATGAATGCCACGGCCTTTCCTTCTGGTGTTATGACCATGCCGGTTGAGGCAACCGAGCAGGTCGGGCCCGTGATTGTCTGGCGAAAAGAACTGCGGCCTGATTCAGGCGGGGCTGGCCGCTATCGTGGCGGGCTTGGCCAGTTTATGGATGTTGGTGCCGCCGCCGGACATGAGTTTTACTTTCAGGCGATGTTTGATCGTCTGGCCCATCCTGCGCGCGGGCGGCAGGGCGGCAATGACGGCGCGCCGACAATTATCAGCCAGGATGACGGCCTGCAGATGAAAGGCAAGGGCCGGCAATTTGTAGCTGAAGGCCGGACAGTGCAAATGGGCTTTCCGGGCGGGGCCGGGTACGGCCCCCCGGAAGAGCGCGATCGCGATGCCGTGCGCCGTGATCTGGCTGGCGGTTATATCAGTGCGGACCAAGCCGCAGCTGATTATGGCCTCAGCCAGAAACAGATAGATGATATTCTGGCAGCCGCCAGAAAAGGAGAGGTTTTCTGATCCCTGATCTGGCTAGAGCCGGGCAAGGCTGCGTGTCAAACTCTGTGACTGTCCTGACCGGTCAGTCGCGGGGACATCTCAGCGCAGATGATGCAGGGCCGCAATCTCATCCATGCGCTCTGCCTGAATCCTGTCAAGCGCCGGATCCGGCTGCTGGGCTGTGATGCGCGGGCCCAGTGGGTCATCCACATGCACAGCAGAGCCGCTGAGGCGTTCCAGAACCTGATGACCGCAAAAGGGCACATGGACGTCTGAATAGCCGCCCTCATGGGCCATCACCAGCCGGCTGTCCACAGCTGACATCAGCATGCCGGTCATCTGTGCAAAACTGTCTGCCCCGCACAGCATACGCGAGAGCGGATCAACACCAGACGCATCAAAACCGCAGGCCACCATGACAATGTCAGGCTTAAACGCCAGCAATTTTGGAATCACCAGCCGTTTCATGGCGTAAAGATAGCTGGCATGTCCGCCGCCCGGGAGCAGCGGTATATTCATATTTGACAGGGGCGCGTCCTCAGCACCGGTATCACCGGCATCGCCTGTGTCAAGGGGATAGTTATGTTCCTGATGGACAGAGATGGTCAGAACATCACGGTCATGCCAGAAAATATGCTCGCTTCCATTGCCGTGGTGAACATCCCAGTCAACAATCGCAATTCTCTGTACCTTTTTGGCTTTCTGGGCAGCGCGCACAGCAACCGCAATATTATTCAGCAGGCAAAATCCGTTTGGATAATCAGGCAGGCAGTGATGGCCGGGCGGGCGCGACAGCGCATAAGCATTATCCAGCTTGCCGTCCAGAACAGAAAATAGGGCTTGCCTGACCATGCCGGCAGACAGGCTGGCAATCTCAAATGCGCCCGGGCCAAAGGGTGTGCGCAGGCCCAGTTCACCGCCACCAGCATCTGACAAATCCCGAAAAGACTGGATATAGCGCTGTGTATGCACTGCCAGAAGCTCTTCCTCAGTTGCCGGAATAATGTCATCCATGCAGACCAGCTCCTTTGCCAGCCCGCTTGCCTCAACCAGATTTTTAAAGCGTCTTTTGGTTTCCGGGGCCTCAGGCAGATGTGATGTGCCAGAGGGCTCTACCCATCCCCCAACAGGCAGAAGAAAGGCAAAATTGCCCGCGCCATGCCAGAAACAGCGCTCATGCCAGAAAAAACCTGTTTGCCGCATTGCCAGCTGTTCCCTTTGCTGTCTGTTGTCTCAACGGTGATTCTGCCAGTAAAACATCCTGTCCCTCATCATAAAGGCACACGGGCGCTGATCAAATACAAAACACTGTATATTTTAACGTCCCTGAGGGCAGCGCCGGCCAGCCTGTAACCGGTCTTCTGTCGCCAGCGCTGCTGCAAGCCCCTGGCAGAGAGTGACAGCCCATACGGGAATAATGGGCTTTGGCAAATTTAAATAATGGACTTATACGCCCCTGTGGTTCACCCTTTCATACAGGGGGGCATGATGCATAGGATTGTTCAGCTACATTTATCACATATTTATCTGCCATTGGCAGGCAGTTTTTCTGATGCAAAGGTTGCAACAGGACGCCAGGCAGCGCTCAGCGGTATTGACCTTTTATTTGCTGAAATACAGTCAGATTCGGGAAAAATGGGTATAGGCTTTTCCTATACA
>JAYPEG010000010.1:0-2295 GCA_038125645.1 Alphaproteobacteria bacterium | reverse complement strand
CCTATACATTGCGGGCAGGCGGCACAGCATTTTATGCTCTTGCGGGCGAGCTGGGCCCGATGCTTGTCGGTCAGAACAGCGATAATATTGCAGATATCTGGCAGCAGCTGGCCTGGCGGACAAATTCTCTGGGTGCGGGCGGACTGGCTTATCAGGTCATCGCAGCGTTTGACAGCGCACTCTGGGACTTAAAGGCAAAACATGCGGGCCTGCAACTGTCCCAGCTGCTGGGCGGATTCAGAGACGGTGCCCGTGTCTATAATTCCGGGGGCCAGTATCTGCAGGCGACAATCAGTGAGATGCAAATGGCTGCAAAGCAGTCAATAAAAAGGGGTATCGGTGGTATCAAAATGAAGGTGGGCCAGCCGGACTGGCGTGATGACATTGAGCGGATCGAAGCTGTGCGTGAGGCAATCGGCCCGTCTGTTCCCCTGATGATTGACGCCAACCAGCAATGGCAGCGTGATGATGCGCTGCGGTTTTGCCGCGCTGTCGATGCTCTGGGGCTGGCATTTATTGAAGAGCCGCTGAATGCGCGTGACTATGAGGGCCATCAGATGCTGTCAGCTGCGCTGGATACGCCTGTTGCCTCTGGCGAGATGCTTACCTCTTATGATGAGCTGGCCCGTCTGGTCAGTGGCCGCGGTGTCAGTGTCCTGCAGGCGGATGCCCCGCGTATTGGCGGTGTGACACCGTTCCTGCGCGTTATGGCCCTTGCAGAGTCGAATAAAATCGTCATGGCCCCGCATTTCATAATGGAACAGCATATCCATTTAATGTGCGCAAACCCAACCGAAGGCTGGGTAGAGCATTTTGACTGGCTGGAGCCTCTGTTTAATGAGCATTTTGCACTGAAAGACGGGCGGATATGGCTGAATCGTGACGCGGGGATGGGGCTGACGCTTTCTGATAAGGCGCGCGAATATACGGCACAGAGCTGCACAATCGGCTAGGATGGTTTTGCCGTGCGGGAAGCTGCGTGCGCCTGCGCGAAACTCATTCACAAAAAAACCGCCCCAGGGGGCGGTGTCATGCTGGAATCTGTGCGCGCCTGCACTATATAAACCACAGTTTTAATTTAAGCCTGCGTCTGTCAGCGCTGTTCAGGAGTTTTTCTTATGTCCATACGCCCGGTAAGATCCAGCAGTCAGCCTGTTCCAACCATAGAAGGGGCAGGTGTTCATCTGCACCGTGTTTTTGGTTTTGGTGAGACTGAGCCGTTCGATCCGTTTTTAATGATGGATGATTTCCGCAATGATGATCCGCAGAAATATCTCAAGGGGTTCCCCTGGCACCCGCATCGCGGGATTGAGACGATCACCTATGTGCTGAAAGGCAATGTTGAGCATGGCGATTCGCTTGGCAATCACGGAATATTGAGCGACGGCGATGTGCAATGGATGACCGCAGGTTCAGGTATTATTCATCAGGAAATGCCAACTGGAAATGCCGCCGGACAGATGCATGGTTTCCAGCTCTGGGCCAATCTGCCGCGTGATCAGAAAATGTGCACACCCCGCTATCAGGATATTAAATCAGCCGATATTTCCAGCCTGACAGATGATGACGGCACCCATATCAGGGTGATTGCCGGTGATTACCGCGGCTATCGCGGGCTTGTCGATGGGATCGACACGGATCCGAATTACTTTGACATCACATTGCCGGCGCATGTCACAAAACGCTTTCCGTTCGATACAAGACGTCAGGGCTTTGCCTATATTTTTGAGGGTAGCGCCAGCTTTGGCAATGCCTCTGCCCCCTTTGGCGTGAATGTAGAAAAGGAATTTGATGGCCAGGAAATGAAAATCCGCGATCAGTCAGGCGACCGCACGCTGGTTGTCTTTGGGGCTGGTGATGAGGTTGAGGTGACAGCCGGTGAGACAGGTGCGCGCTTTTTGCTGATTTCAGGTGCGCCCCTGCGTGAGCCTGTCGCCTGGCATGGGCCGATTGTGATGAACAGCCGCGCTGAGCTGCAGGAAGCCTTCCGTGAACTGAACAGCGGTACCTTTGTCAAAACCGGGGCAGAGGGCTGGATGAATTCACGCGGACGCTGAGGCGCAGCCGCAGGCCTGCCTGCCCCCCTGCAGTCAGCCAGCCAATCATCTGTTAGTAGCCGGTTCTGCGCAGACAGAACAGTCATAAATAACACAAGCCAACGGGCAGACATGATCCACGCCCGATTATTTCGTGGGTCACTATTTGCCGCAAAACATTGAAAAATAAAAAAATATTTTTAAGAAATGGTGCCCAGGAGAAGTGAAAGTTCTCCATGTAAGCACCATACCTACGTTG
>JAYPEG010000009.1:36000-53557 GCA_038125645.1 Alphaproteobacteria bacterium | reverse complement strand
CCGCCCCTGGGCACCATTTTCTAACCAATCGTACCCACGATACCGACATAACTGAAAATAATCTGGTCACACTGCCTGACGGTTTTAAACCGCTGCCCGGCAGGAATCTGTCCGATAACATCAAAATCAGGCAACATCAAAATTGGGCAACAGCTCAGTGACTTTGTGCCCGCCATTTGCTGTCAGCAAGCCGCTTGAGACATTTTTCGTGAAGCTAGAAAGGGGGGCAGTAGCAGCCTTTCTGTCCTTTGTTTCTCTGGTAAATTTTATGATAAGCGCCATCCGCATTTAGTGGCTGTGAAAAGAAATATGAATCGTAATTATAAAGAGAACTGCCCTGGTTAGGCTTTGCCTTTATTCAGATTGAAATCCCCGCCAGGCTTATCCTTGATATAATTGTTTCTTTTGCCAACACCCTGTCTGGCTCGTACGCCCTATGGCCCGCAGCGGCCCTGTCTTACTGCCAGTTTCAGCAGCCATTTGGGACATGGCCCGATCAACATCCTGTCACTGGTATAGGGGGTTTTGCGCTGACCACACGGTTGCCGGCGTGAAATATACAGAAGGACTGAAAGGGCTGTATGCAGTTGTTGTTCGCTATCCAGAAAAATGAGCCTTATCGCTGGTATGCCTGTGTCGATGCCCGGTTAAAATATCCTTTCACAGACTGGCCTGTCATGCTGGCCTGTCATGCTGGTCTGTCATGCTGGTCTGTCATGCTGGCTTGTCTGATCCGGCCTGTCATGCAGGTCTGCCAGAAAGAACGCGCCTTGATATTTGCTGTTGACCTTCTGGTTTAAAAAACTGTGCACAGCTTTTATCCGCCGGGGGGACGGGGCCCAAGATAGCTGTCAATCGTGGCCTCAGCCCCTTTCTGATAGAGACTGACAAGCGATTTTTCAAATGCGGCAGCAAAGCGTTTATCACTGCCAAGGTCACCATAAATATGCTGCATTTGCAGCCAGGCTTGAGGATTGTCCCATGCCCTGCCTGCCGACTGGGTGCTGTGTGTGTGATATTCAGGTTGATATTCGGGTCTTTTAGACTTATGGAACAAAAAAAGAAATGAGCGGGGCAAGTAACAAATGACTTACAGATTTGCAATAAACGGTTTTGGCAGGATTGGCCGGAATGTGCTGCGCGCGCATATCGAACGCAGATCCAGCGGAGCGCGTGTGGTTGCCATCAATGACCTGGCCCCGATAGACCATGCAGCCTTTCTTCTGGGGCATGACAGCGTTCATGGCCGGCTGGATGCGGATATCCGCCATGATGACCGGTCTATCTATATAAATGATCTGCCGCCTATACATTATCTGCAACAGTCTGATCCGGCGCAGCTGGACTGGGCGGAACTGGATACAGATATGGTGATGGAATGCACTGGCCGCTTTACCTCTGCTGAGGCAGCAGGCGTGCATATCGCACAAGGGGCCGGGCGGGTTCTGGTTTCAGCACCCGCTGCCGGGGCCGACAGAACAGATGTCTATGGTATCAACCACCGCGATGTATCGGACAGTGACCGCATTATATCTGCGGCATCCTGTACCACCAACTGTCTGGCACCGATGGCCAGGCTGGTGCATGAGGCCTGTGGCCTGCAACAGGGTTTTATGACCACTATTCATGCCTATACAGGTGACCAGCGTCTGCTTGACACAGACCATAAGGATATCTACCGGGCGCGTGCGGCGGCCCTTAATATGATCCCCACCACAACCGGGGCTGCACAGGCGGTCGGGCTGGTACTGCCAGAGCTTTCAGGAAAACTGGACGGGGTGGCGATAAGGGTGCCCACAGCAAATGTATCTGCTGTTGATCTGGTTTTTATACCAGAGAGGAAAATCACAGAAGCCGTCTTGAATGATCTGTTCAGACAGGCGGCGTCAGGGCCGCTGAAAGGGGTCATGGATATAACAGACAAACCGCTGGTATCAGGCGATCTCAATCATTGCCCGGCATCTGTGACCATGCATCTTGATCAGACAAAGGTGATGGCAGACGGTATGGTCAGGCTGTTTGGCTGGTATGACAATGAATGGGGATTCTCTAACCGTATGCTGGATATTGCCGCCTATATTGCGGAGCAGAGATAGTGTGCGGCTTTTTTCGGCGGCTCTGGGATGACAGGGCAGTCAGACGGGGGCTGATGTTGGAATGATAGCTGTTGGCGGCGAAAATCTGATTGATCTGGTCAGCACGTCTTCTGCTGACGGCTATCCTGCCTATACCGCCTATCCGGGGGGATCGCCCTTTAATGTGGCAATGGCTGCCGGCCGGCAGAATGCAGCCACAGCCTATCTGACCCCGATATCCAGTGACCGGCTGGGCGTGCTGCTGGCAGAATGCCTGACAAATGCCGGTGTCACGCTTGCCGGGGGGCGCAGCCAAAGACCCACCTCTCTTGCGGTGGTCTCTGTCCATGAGGGGATACCCTCTTATGGCTTTTACCGCGAGGGGACAGCAGAACGCCAAATCACCCAAGATTTTCTGGACAGGGTGATTCCGCAGCAGGCAAATATAGTGCATCTTGGCTCGGCCTGTCTGATAGAGGGGGCGGATGCCAGCGCGTGGGAGGCGCAGTTCAGTAAATGGCACAGGGCGGGCAGGCTGACCTGCCTCGATCCGAATGTGCGCCCCTCACTTGTCAGTGATGCCAGCGCCTACCGGCTGCGGATGAAGCGGATGATGGGCGTTGCGGATATTCTGAAACTCAGTGATGAGGATCTGCACTGGCTCTATCCGGACTGTGATTTTGAGACTGCCTGTGCGGCCTGTTTTGCCGACAGCCATGCCGCTTTGAGCGTAATTACATGCGGGGCAGAGGGGGTGTTGGCCATATGCGGGGGCCGGTCGGTCAGGCTGCCGGCCTTTCCTGTCAGACATCTTGTGGACACTGTGGGGGCCGGGGATACATTTATGGCCAGCCTGCTGGTCTGGTGCGCCGATAATCAAATCAGGGGACGCACGGATATTGAAACACTCGGTGAGCGGAACCTCTGGTCAATGCTGGCAAGGGCTGCTGCGGCTGCGGCCCTTAACTGCGGCGCACAGGGCTGTCAGCCCCCAACAAAGCAGCAAATTGACACAGCGCTCTGCTGATGCATGTTTCCAACACCAAGGGGCCGTGTTCATAAGCCTGCCAGGTTCAATCAGGATATCTTTTTTGCACAGATAAACCAGCTGCATTGAAAAAGGCGTCTATCTCAGCCGCACAGGCAGCTGGGCAAAGCCCCGAAAGCGGGCCAGCGGCAGGCGTTGAGGCGGGCCCGCCGGCACCATGCCGGGAAAGCGGGCCAGCAGCCGGCCAAGGGCAATGCGCCCCTCCATGCGGGCGAGCGTTGCCCCCAGACAGACATGAATCCCACTGATAAAGGCGATATGGCGATTGGGCGTGCGGGCGATGTCGAACCTGTGGGGCTGGTCAAAGACGATTGGATCACGGTTGGCCGCTGCAATGGATGTATGAATATAGGTTCCCTTTTTGATAATCTGGCCGTTCAGGTCAATATCTTCTGCGGCCAGGCGGTTGCCAATCTGCAGCGGGCTTTCAAAACGCAGGCATTCCTCAACCGCTGATGTGACAAGCCCTGGCTCTGCCAGCAGCCGTCTGTACTGTTCTGGATGTTCCAGAAACAGGCCGACAGAATTGCCGACAAGGCTGGTGGTGGTTTCATGTCCGGCATTGAGCAGGAAGATACAGTTCTGAACCAGTTCATTTTGTGTCAGCCGCCGCCCGTTATATTCACCAAAGATCAGGCTTTCCAGTACCTCACCCTGCTGGGCCCCCTCTGGGTTGCTGCGGCGGTAGTTTATCAGATCATCAAGGATGGCCCCAAATTCTGTCACTGCCTGATTGCCGGCCTGCATGCGCGCCTCTGGCACAACAGGATCAAGCGCGCCCAGTATCGATAATGAATAGCCGCGCAGACGCTGGCGGTACTGTTCTGGAATTCCCAGCATGAAAGAGATGATTTCTGTTGGCAGAATCATGGCAAAATCAGCGATCATATCAATTTCATCATGATCAGCGATGCGATCCAGCAGCCGGTCAACAATCTGTTCTATCAGCGCATCCATTTCTGCGAGCTTTCGCGGTGTAAAGGCAGCTGCGATCAGCTTGCGCACCACGGTATGATAGGGCGGATCATTGAAAATCAGGCTGGTGGTGTGATGTTCATGCAACGGGCAGGCGCCGAATTTCTCGGTAAACTGCTGTTTTTTGTCAGACAGCATGGTGCGTGCACGGTAGGTTTTCAGACAATCATCATAGCGGGTCAGATAGACAGAACCATCAGCATTGTAATGCACAGGGCTGTGGGTGCGTAAATCATCAAGGATGCGATAGGGGTTATCAATAAAATCCTGTCCTATGTGATTTAAATCAAAATCTGTGCTGCAGCGCATCTGATCCTGTACCCTCTTTGGCGTTTATACCAGCATCTGTCAGTAAATTTAGCCCGCAGGCAAGTGATGTTTCAAGACAAACTGATGCGTATATGCTAGACTGGAGCCGCAGAGCGTCAGCAAACAAAGACCGGTTTATTATCGCGTATGGCTATCAAAGAGCAGACACAGTGGGCCCAGCGCACAATCACAGCCATTTCAGGGGCGGCTGTGCTGTCACAGGCGAGTGCGAGAGATGTTGCCCGTCATGCCGTGCGCGATCTGCTGGCGGCCAGTGCCGGCAATCAGGAGACCGCGCTGGCTGCTATCCGTGCGATTGATGATTTTGCTGTCAGGCGCCGTTTGCTGGAGGTTTTCAGACGCTGCTCGGTTGAGCAGTCAGAGAATTTTTCCTCTGAGCTGTTTTTCAAAAAAGGCGATTTTGGTGACAAAACCTATGCGGATGCGTTTGATGCGGATTTGCTGGCCCTGTGGCGGCAGTCGGGGCGCGACCAGGCCAATGTTATGCGGCTGATTTCACTGTATCCGCTGGTGATAAGAAACAGAATTATGAAACGTCTTGTCTCACCGGAATTCGCGAAAAAGAGGCGGATCCGCTATGGCGTTGGCACTGTCCTGAATGGTGACGGGCCGGTATCCGCACATATGATCAATATAATCGCATTATTGATATTTTTGGCCCTGCTGGCCTTGATCCTAAGCTGACAGCCCCCGCAGCATTGTTATTTCAAGCTGTCTTCAGGCAGTCTGCGCATTGAGGCAGGCGGGGTAACACCGTCATGAAAACTGCCATGCAGCCTGTCAAGTCCCAGTTCTGAGGTGCCGTAATTACATTCATAAAAACGGTGGTGAAGCTGATGAAAAAAATCACCGAGGCGCAGACGCTTTTTGCCGCCGGATTCCAGCCCCTCAAATCCTGAATGAGAGGTTACGGCCCCCAATATGGAGAGATGCTGGGAAAACAGGAAATGCACTGGATGACAGGCCAGCGGAATATAAATCAGCGCCCCGCCCATCCAGATTATATGTTCCAGCGGATGCATGGCATTGCCAGACCAAGGGCCAATGCTGACATTGCGGTGATGCACATGATGGGCCAGCCTGTACAGGGGCGGCCAGTGCAGGGCCCGGTGAATGCAAAAAAACCAGAAGCTGTTCCAAACCGGAATAATGAAAAACAGCCCGGTAAATAAAATCGGGCTGGTCTGCCAGTCAAGCCAGAACCCGACACCGTTCGCATGTGCCCATAACAGCAGGGATTCATAGGCTGTCCAGATTGGCACGCCGCTTGCCAGAGTCCAGAAAATATTGTCATAGACCTGGTTGCCAAAGGTGAAACGGCTACCGCCCCTGTTTGCCTGACCACGATCAAATTTCAGCCTGTCTGACTGCGCCCGCCAGCGATAAAGATATAGATGCAGCCCGCCTGAAAGCAGGATCATCAAGACCATGTTCTTTGCCCAGACGGCTGCTATCCAGCCAGGTGCAAAGCTGGCATTCTGTGCCAGATGGGGGGTGAAAAACTGCCAGCATAATAGTGCCGTGCCCAGAAAAATCAGACGCTCTGTCAGAGGCAGCCAGGAGCGCAGCAACCAGCGCGGATGGGCCATCAGCTGTACCGGCCATCTGAAATAGGGGGATGTGTCCACCGGCAGGGCGGGTGTATGTGCCCAAAGCGCTCTGCGGCTTTGCTGTTGCTCGCTGTCCTTATGCAGGGTTTCAGACATCGCAGTAATAAAATCCTGATACTGGTACTCTGTTGCGCAGTTTGCGCCCTCAGACCTTTTCTATCTCAAGAATGATATGAATATAATCCATAGCATGACCCTCTGGGCTGTTCGCCACCTCATCTTCATAGGCCTGATAAAATCTGTCAACAATCTCATCGATCTCGGATATGGGGCGCTGGTCAAGGGCAGTGCGGAACACGGTTTCAGACCAGCTCCGCATGGTCGGTATCAGCGTGGCGGCAAAATCAGCCCCGGACATCTTCCCCCTGGCCTGTTCAAAGGCGGTGCGGAACGGACAGGGTGTCAGGCGGGTGGCTACAGACAGCAGCCGCAGCCCGGCCTGTGATACAGCTGATTGCGCATCATCAAAGGGGGCTGTGAATTCGCTGACAGTGCGGTAATGCTGGGCAAAGGTGGCACGGGTAAACTCATCGCGGGTGATAATGCCCGCTTCCAGCAGGTGACGCCAATGCGCGGCAAATCGGTCAAACATATTGACCCCGCCCGTATGGCCCAGATAGCGGCCCTGCTCGTCAATGCCAAAATTCATGCAGATAAAGCGCCCGCCTGGGATCAGCTCTGCGGCCCTGCCCAGCAATATTTTTTCCCAGTCTCCTGCGGCCTGCTTTCTGAATTGTCCGGCCTCTTTATCGCTGGCACCGACCATATGAACATGGTCGGCAATCTCGCACGGTTTCTGTGACACATAATGCATGGCCGTTGCAGAAAAGCCTAAAGACAGGCTGTTGGCAGCCATCAGCTGCTGGTGAAACCCGGTACCGCAGCCATGTACAAAAACATTCTCATGTTGAATCTGATAAGCATCATCCGCGTTGCCCTGCATACCCTGCATCGTGCGAAACAGGGTAGAAAAATCATTCGAGGCAAGGTCAGTGTAAAGTATCTCAATCGCGCGGTTATCACCGCTGGCACGCATCATTTTAACCAGCTCTGCCCACATATGCTGGCTGGTGCCGCCATCTGCAGCGCCAAAATCGGCCAGCCTGACGGCCTGTGTCGCGGGCAGCTGTGCCACCGCCTGTGATAATTTTGGCAACAGACTCTCAATCGCATGTTTGGCCCCGACGGTACGCTGGGAATAATAGCCCGCCCCCTTCATGGACAGAACCGCCTGTGTGTTTAATGTTGAGCGCTGTGTCATATCATATGCCCCCATGCCTGTCGTGAAACCGTGCCCTGATTTCAAGACTGCCATGAACTATGCATGCTGGCAATCCGCTCAGCGCACGAGAAGCGGGCTGTTCTGCTAGTCAGCGGTTATGTTTCTTGCGCCAGATTTCAAAGGCCTGTTTATGCTCATCTTTTGTGCAGGGATACAGGGAAAAGAGCCTGCGTAATGGCTGTCAAATATGGTTGGAAGAATTTTGCTAAATTCAGAAACGGGATTTGGACTTTCTCTGTCTGATAAAGCGAGAGAATATACGCAAGATTCAATTCTGCTGTCCTAGCTGGAGTTCTTTAATCTTTGAAGTTGCATTTTTTTGAACCTCAAAATGAATGCCACAGCAATTACGAGGGCTCAGGCATGGTTATCAGAACAGCTTGCTCTCGCCATGAATTAAAGGAAACGGTGGAGGCTCAAACGTTCACGTTTTTTGTCACAAGCGTTCCCAGCCTTTTTATTGCCCTAATGCCTCTCAAGTCTATTATTGCGCTTTAATCTCTTTAAATATCAACTTTTACCTCAAAAGCCCTATTACGCCTTGTTTAGACTGGTTAGCCATATTAAGAGCTTGGGTGGCAGCTTGAGCAAGTATCTGATTTTTAACTAGTATCGCAGACTCTGCTGCATAATCTGCATCAATGATTCTTCCTTTTGCGGTTTCTGTTAGCATCGATGATTTAGTTAAATTTGATATATTGTACTCAAGTCTATTTTGAAGTGCACCAAGTTTTGCCTGGCTCTCTGAAATTTGTGAAATGGCCCGATCAAGCACTTGAACGGCAAGCGCTGCGTCTTCTTGAGTCGCAACGGAGATGTCCCCTATGTGGGCTGGCAGTCCAGGGGCATTTGCTTCCACTCCCCCTGAGGCAGATCCTGTGTATGGTGTTCCTGAACTGCCTCCTGAACCTCCGCTACCATTGTTAGATGAGCTTGAGCCTGAGCTTGGATTTGAGTTCACTGGTGGCAAAGGATTTGAACTTACATAATTGACGCTAGGAGAAGTTGTTAAAAAGCCCTCTCCCAAGTCATAATAAACCGTATCGCCAATTTGAATTTGGCCTTCATCAGATAGTGTTCCTAATGCCGCTTGAAGAGGCCCCGATAGACTATCGAAAGATATTGCTGACCCAGCACCAGTCAAGTTTGATGTGATTGAAAGAGGTGAATTTACAGTTACCGATACACTCCCTGCCTCTCCAGCAGCAGTTAAAGCGTTATTGATAGCTGTTTGCAAGTCAGAGGCTAGGTCTGAGAGTCCTAGGCCAGGTGAAGTGTAGTCGCGTCCATTAAATGTTACAGCAACGGTTCCACCACCATCAACAGCGATATTAAACGTGCTAACTCCAGTCAAATCAGAGGCAGTTACGTCGCTAGTTCTTACTGATGCCCCGCGCACACTTGCGGCGCTTGCAGTGAATTTCAAATATTCTATGTTAGTCAATGTATCAGTGCCATCGGTGCCTACATTGTCAGTTACTGTATAACTGCCGTCTGCGGCTTTTGGACCAATGGTGTAATTAGATTTGTCACCCGAAAATTCTGCGCTGTCAGTCCCATCGCCGCCATTGATAGTATCGTTACCGTCATTACCTTTAATTACGTTGTTCAAATTGTTTCCGGTGATGGTGTCATCACCAGAACCACCAATTGCATTTTCAATTTCAGCATTGTGAGCAATCCCAAGATTATCCTCACCCGTGTATATCGCTTGACTTGATTTGTTGGCAGTAGCCTGTGCGTTCCAAAAATCAAAGCTATTTTGAACCTGAGTATTCGTAAGTCCTGTTTGTGCTGCCCAATAAGTAATTTGGTCAGCCTCTGACCAATAGCCGATTGAGCTCAGAGTTCCTGGGCGCATATCTAAAATATTTGATTTCGTTTGATTTGACAGGTCGATTGTATCGGTACCGCCAGTATCAATGATAGACTGCATCATTAACGGCTGATTACGTGTTCCATCATTTGCAAATGTATAAAGAGTGTCACCTTCAGCTGTTGTATCTGTCCCATACATCTCATCCATAGCTTTGATATCAGCAAGCATGGGAGTTGTTGCAAAAACCTTGTAAGAATCATTTGAGGACCACCCCCCTCCGGAGGCTGTATACTGGAACACAAAATTTCGGTCCATCTGAGTATAGCTCATCACAGATGTGCGCATGTTGTCCTCAGAGTCTGGCAATGTTGATCCTGATGAGCTTGAGCCATCAAATGGATGGCTTAGACCAAGAGCGTGGCCAACTTCATGAAGTGCTGCATAATATGAGTAGCCACCATCACCAAGTCCAGTGGTGTTAAAGTCATTACCAGAAGCATCATAATTTTTGTCGATATCGGCGACTTCAAACCATACATCCCCGCCAACAGCAGATGAGCTTGGATAATAAGCAAATGCAGCGCGACCGTACTGCACACCATCATTTGTGAAAGCAAATCGAATGTCACCAACAGACCCAGTGGCTGAGTTTTCAGTTATTAATTGAAAATCGAATTCAACAGCATTGTCCCATTCCGCCATTACTTGGTTCAATGCTGAAGCATTATCAGGGCCAGTTGCTGTTATCCCTTGCTCTAATCCATTGGCTCCATCTGAAACGCTGCCTGTATTATATGTTGTTGGATAAGGAACTGTACCTTCATAAAATGAGTAAGTAAGAGTACCATCAGCACTTATATTCCATTTGTTTCCTCCCAAAATTGTATTCACTTGAGAGTCAGAACTTGATGAAGCCGTTGTTGCCCTTACCTCTGGAGTGTAAGAGGTGGTTGTGCTGGTGGCCCCCAAATCAATTGGAGATGCTAGGCCATCTAAATTTGATTGCTGTGCAGCCAAACAATGCGGGCAAGTTGTTTCATTATGACTGGCTGCAAAAATCTCCATTAGGTCCACTTCAATCATGCTGACCATTCCCACCATGTCAGATGAAGTGTCGCTCGGGTCTTCATAAAGGCTGATAACATCCATAAAAGATGAATTTGTATTTACATTTCCCTGAATTGCAATGAGATTAAGATCGTTAGAATGAACCTTAGACCCAATAAAAGTAGACATTTCAGTCTCAAGAGCCTCTTTGTTGCCAAGAAGAATAGTGTGTGCGGCGCTACCAACTGTTTCTGCTGCAATAGCAATTTCTGCATCACGTAATTGTGTAAGGTAACCTGATAAAGTGTCGAGTTGCTCAGAATAGAGGTTTAAAGCGCTATAAACATAGCCGCCAGTTTCCATTGAATCTCGAATAAATAAAGTGTGGATGTCATTAACAGAAGCGCCGCTTGAGGAATAAGCGTCAGCGGTGGCTACAGTCAAATTGCTGTCCACTTCATATGTTTCATCAGTTGCGGAGCGTCCTAAGGCGTTCAACAAACTAAGAGTCGTGTTTGTGGCGAAATTCACATCCACAATAAAATTCCTTCTATTCCTCAACATGTCATAACGGCTGGATTTCTGAGAAATTAAATATTTTTTTTATTTTTTGATATCTGGCACGTAACTTGCTGTTTTAAATGAAATTATTTTTTAAAGATTATGGAAAGTGTTTGGTTATGCAAATTCAAGAGGGTTCATTAATACCGGATGAAGAACTTCATGTTAAAATTCCGGACGCTGTCGATGTGTTCAGTACGATTGATTACTTTGCCAATTCAAAGGTTGTAATGTTCTCCTTGCCCGGCGCTTTCACTCCAATTTGCACCAAAGAACATGTTCCTGGTTATGTTGAAAAATTTGAAGAATTTAAAAATAAGGGTGTTAATAAAATTGCGTGTCTTTCTGTAAACGACGCCCATGTGATGAAAGCTTGGGCAGACCATCTTAAGACAGAAAACAAGGTTGATTTGTTAGCAGACCCTCATGGAAAGTTTTCTGAAGCTCTTGGCTTGTTGAAAAGTCATGGTAAATTGCTTGGGATGCGCGCACGACGGAGCGCATTAATCGCAGTGGATGGACAAATCACTCATTTTTTTGTGGAGAAGAAAGGTGCTTTTGAAGTATCAAAAGCTGAATATGTTCTCAGTTGTGTCTAGCTGCTTTACTCATTGAAGAGGGCGTTCTAATTCCATTGTGAAAACTGCCGTGCAGATGGTCAAGTCCCAGTTCTGAGGTACCGTAATTACATTCATAAAAACGGTGGTGAAGCTGATGAAAAAAATCGCCAAGGCGCAGGCGTTTTTTGCCACCCGCCTCCAGACCCCATATCCTGAATGAGAGGTAACAGCTCCCAATATCAACAAATGCTGGGAAAACAGGAAATGAATGGGGTGACAGGAAAGCGGAATATAAATAAGCGCCCCTGCCTTCCAGACCGCATGTTCCAGCGGATGCATGGCATTGCCCGACCAGGGGCCGATGGACACATTACGGTGATGGACATGATGGGCGAGCCTGTATAACAATGGCCAGTGCAGCGCACAAAGGGATATGCAGGCGCAGCAGCTGTCAGCGGTTATATTTTTTGCGCCAGATTTCAAAAGCCTCTTTATGTTCATCCTTTGTGCAGGGATAGAGCCCGATGATGCTGGCCCCGCCTTTGACCTGTTCAGTGACAAAATCCTCATAGGCCATCATTTCATGTGCTTCTTCAGCAACCTCTTCAACCAGATTCACAGGAATGATAATCACACTGTCATTGTCGCCAACTACATAATCGCCCGGGAACACAGCTACATCGCCGCAGCCAATTGGCACATTGATATCTATTGCCTCATGATGAGTGAGGTTGGTCGGGCTGGAGGGGCGGTGATGATAGGCAGGCATGTCAAGGGCGGCAATCGAGTCTGAATCGCGGAAACCACCGTCTGAGACAACACCGGCAGCTCCGCGCATCATCAGCCTCGTGATCAGAATATCGCCTGCTGAGGCGGCGCGCGCATCCTTGCGGCAGTCCATTATGAGGACATGGCCAGGCGGGCACTGTTCAACGGCCTGACGCTGGGGGTGATCAGGGTTTCTGAATTCTGCCAGCGTGTTTCTGTCCTCACGGGCAGGCATATAGCGCAGAGTAAAAGCCGGGCCGACCATGTTCGGGGCATTCCTGTCTGCGGGGATGCCGTGATGGGCACGCACCGGCCGGACATCTTGTATTGTCTGGTTGCGCAGCCCGCGCTTATAAAGTGCTGTTGCCAGCGTCGCCACAGAAACTGTTTTCAGAATGGATAGTGCTTTTTGCGACACAGCTGACTTAGACATTGTTTTGGTGCTCCACGGGTTAAAATTTCCTAGATGTTGCCCAGCTCATCACGCAGGGTTTTACGCATGATTTTTCCGGTGGCAGTCAGCGGCAGCTGATCGCACCAGATAAACCGCCGGGGCACAAGATGCAGGCTCAGACGATCTTTTATCAGCTTTATCAGTATGTTTTCAAGTGCTTTCAGTCCCTTGCGGCTGTCCGGTATGATACACGCAGCGATAATCTGTCCACGCAGCTCATCGGGCAGGCCAATCACAGCAGCCATCTGAACGCGGCTGTGCTGCATAAGGCAGTTCTCAATCTCAGACGGGCCGATACGATAACCCGCACTGTTAATCACATCATCATCACGCGCCAGAAAGGTGAAAAATCCATCCCGGTCGCAAAAGCCCATATCGCCTGTCCGCAGCCAGCCATTGATGAATTTCTCCTGTGTCTTTTCCGGTTGCTGCCAATAGCCGACAAACATAACAGGATCAGGGGCCTTTATGGCGATTTCACCTATCTGCCCGTCTGGCACAGGCTGGCCCCTGTCATCGATCACGGCAACATGGTGACCAGGAACAGCCCGGCCCATGGCCCCGGGCGGCACCGGCCCGCCTGCCCTGTCGCTGCAAATAACGAGATTGCATTCGGTCTGGCCGTATATTTCATTAATGCTGACATTCAGGGTCTCACGCGCCCAGTCGATGATTGTCTGTGGCAGGGCCTCACCGCCTGACGCAATAGAGCGGATATTCACCCCTTCTGGCAGACCCTGTTCAAGGGCATGGAGGCGCATCATTTTCAGGGCTGTGGGCGGCAGAAACATATTCCTGATTCTGTGCGCAGCAATAAATTGCCATGCCGCACCGGCATCAAATTTGGCAAAGCGCATGCCGACCAGCCGCACACCGTAATAAAGACAGGGCAGGGCCAGATCCATCAACCCCCCTATCCATGCCCAGTCAGCCGGAGTCCAGCCTGTATCGCCCTGCTGCGGCAGACCGCTGTGGCTGATCTCAATATTTGGCAGATGGCCAATGAGAAAACGGTGGGCATGCACCGTGCCCTTGGGTGGGCCAGTTGTGCCAGAGGTGTAAATCATCATTGCCGGTTCGTCTGCAGGCCCTGATGCCGGCCAGTCATCAGTGTTGGCCGGAATGGCCAGCGCATCACTGAACAGGCTGACACCCCGTCCAGGCCAGCTCTGCGCGGGCAGTCTCTCATCACATAGTATCAGCTCTTCCAGACTGTCCAGCTGGTCGATAATATCACCCAGCTTATCCAACTGGTCTGCAAATGTAATAAGACAGCGGGCAGCGCTGTCCTTCAGCCTGAAGAACAGGGCGTCCGGCCCGAACAGGGTAAAGAGCGGCAGTATAACAGCCCCCAGCCGGTAGGCAGCGAAATGGGCAAACAGAACCTCTGGGCCCTGTGGCAGCAGCAGGGCTATCCTGTCGCCCTTTTTTATGCCCCTGTGTCTGAGGTGAGCGGCTAGACTGCATGCGCCCTGATGCAGGCGGCCATAGCTGTATGGAATTGCAGCCCCGTCTGCCCGGATATGGGTAAAGGCGATGCGGGCAGGCTGAACACGGGCCCATCTGTCACAGCACAGCTCCGCAATATTGGCTGTCTCAGGTACCGGCCAGCTATAGGGCTGGTCAAGCGAGCGGGCCGGGCCAAGGGCCGGATGCACCTGTGGGGCATACAGCGTATCACCAGTGATGCTCATCGCCTGCAGCACCTGTTCATTATCTGGCTCCCCACGCTAGAAATAGGCAAGTGAGCGCTGATACTGTCCGCTGCTGGCATGCCGGTACTCATCACGCATCTGCCCGACAAGATCAGCAACAGGGGGGCAGTCAGCTATCTGACCTACCCCATGGCCAGCTGACCACAGATCACGCCATGGGCGCGCTGACCCCGTGTTTTCATTATGGGCATCATCCAGCTCTTTATTGATATCAATATTCCCGTGAGCGGCCAGATCATCAGGGTTGAGGCCCGCCTGCTCCAGGCTCTGGCGGATAAAATTGGCGTTCACGCCGGTCAGCCTGTCTGTCAGGATAATATCATCTATGGTTACAGCCAGAAGCATGTCTTTATAGGCCTGCGACGAGGCTGCTTCTGCGGTGCTGATAAAACGTGTGCCCATATAAGCAAGATCGGCGCCCATAGTCTGTGCGGCGGCAATATCCGCACCTGTGCTCATGGCACCGGACAGAATAACAGTGCCGTCAAACCCCTTTTTGATTTCACTGACAAGGCCAAAGGGGCTGGCCTGTCCTGAATGGCCACCAGCCCCGGCAGATACAGCAATAATGCCGTCAACATTTGCAGCGGCGGCTTTGTTGGCATGGCGCAGGCTGGCGATATCATGATAGACAATGCCGCCATAGTCATGCACCGCCGCTACAAGATCGCTGACCGCGCCAAGGGATGTGATGATCAAGGGCACCTGAAAGCGGCGGCATAATGCCAGCTCATCAGCCAGAATGGTGTTTGATTTATGCACAATCAGATTAACCCCGAATGGGGCTGCCTGGTGGCCGGTCTCTGCCTCAAAGGCGGCCAGATTTTCTGTTATCTGGCGTAGCCATGCTTCCAGCCCGTCCAGCGTACGCTGGTTTTTTGCCGGAAATGTGCCGACGATACCGGCTCTGCAGCAGGCAATGACAAGCTCCGGCCCAGAGGCCAGAAACATTGGGGCCGCGATCAGCGGCAGGCTGAGGCGTTTGTCAAAAAGCGGCTGCAGGGCCATTTACACCCCCTCTACCACAACCGCCGTGCCCGCAGAATTGTCAAGACGCATTTGTTTAACCGGGGCATATTCCGGGCTGTTCATAAAGGCCATTGCCCGTTCGCGTGATGGAAATCTCAACACCACCATGCGGGTCGGCGTCCATAATTCAGACTGGATGATATCCATCTGTCCACCACGCACCAGATATTCACCGCCATAGCTGGCAACAATCGGTACCACCTGTTTTTTATAAATTTCATAGGCGTCTGTGTCATCAATCCGCACATCCACGATCACATAGGCTGGTTTGTTAGACATTTTCTGCTCCTCTTCTGTGTTGGGGGGAAATTTTTCTTCAGAACCCGGCGGCCATGCCGTCCTTTCTTGGATCAGAGCCGCCTGTCAGAAGATTGGTGTCTGTGTCAATCCAGATAGCCTGAGAGCCGCCAATCGGTTTTTTTGCCCGCACGATATTATGACCCATCCCAATCAGGGCGGCACAGATATCATCACTTACAGGTGCCTCAACCTCTACAATGTCTGAAAAGGGATCAGGAAAGAAACGTCCGCAATCCTGGGCCTCTTGAATATCCATGCCGAAATCCATCAGTCGGGTTAAGAACTGCATATGGCCAAAGGCCTGGTATTCACCGCCCATCACACCAAAGGGCATCACTGTCTGGCCTTGTTTTTTAACCATCCCGGGGATGATGGTGTGCAGTGGCCGCTTTCCGGGTTCAATACAGTTGGGATGGCCAGGCTTAAGGCTGAAGCCCATGCCGCGGCACTGGAACAGCACGCCGGAACGCGGGGCAAGCAAACCGGCCCCAAAGCTGTGATAGACCGTATTGATAAAGGAACAGGCATTTCTGTCCTTATCAACAACTGAGATATAAACCGTACTTTTGTGGCGCGGCAGGGTAAATTCAGGCAATGGGTTCAGCGCCCGCTGCGGGTCGATAGCCCGGCGTAGCTGCGCGGCATAGTCGGGGCTTGTCAGCACGTCAGTCGGCACATCGCTGAACGCTGGATCAGCCAGATATACAGAGCGGTCACGATAAGCAAGGCGCCCGGCCTCTATCTCATGATGGATGCGCTGAACAGAGAGCGGATGGTAACCGAACTTGTCCACGCCTGACATGATATTGATCAGGAGTAGGGCGATCATCCCCTGTCCATTTGGCGGACATTCCCAGATATCATAGTCGTGATAGGCGGTTTTTATGGGGGTAACATAGCTGGCCGTTGCCGCATCAAGGTCAGCTTGTGTATGCCGCCCGCCACATCCATGTAATTTGGCCAGAATATCTTCTGCGACCCAGCCCCTGTAAAAGCCATCGCGCCCGTTTTTTCCAATTTCCTCCAATGTGCTCGCAAGGGCTGGCTGGCTGTGACGCATACCGGCACTGTAGGTGTTTCCATCAGTTAGGAAAACGGCACTGGCATCACTGTCGCCGGCAAGCAAATCACGGCATCCGGCAAAATCAAATGCAACACGCGGGGTAACAGCATAACCGTTTTTGGCATAATCAACAGCCGGGGCCAGCACATCTGACAGGGACAGCCGGCCATGATCAGTACTTAATCTTACCCATGCGTCAACAGCGGTTGGCACCGTTACTGAATGCGGCGACTGCTGGGGGATTGCGGCAAAGCCATTATCGTTGAGCCAGTTTACATCAAGGCCAAGAGGGGCCCGCCCAGAGCCGTTAATGGCAATCACCTCATCGCTGTCAGCCGGGGCATAGAGGCAAAAACAGTCACCGCCGACACTTGTTGACTGCGGCTCAACAACACATTGCACAGCCACTGCAGCCAGTGCCGCATCCAGGGCATTGCCGCCGCGTTTCATACAATCAAGGGCAGCGGCAGTGGAAAGCGGGTGCGAGGTGGCGGCCATCGCCTGTGGGGCCATAACAGGGGAACGGCCGGGAAGCTGAAAATTACGCATGGAACATCCTTAACAAATGGGCACTGAGAAAGAGGGCTGGCTGGCAGGAAATCCACAACCAGCAGACCGGATTGTAAAACAATAGCATGTCAGGGGCCGGTTTCAAGCATCCTGTGATGCTGGGGATACGGGGCGGCTAGCGGCTGTGCGCGGTAAAAAAGGGCAGACAGGCATCAAGCAGTTCTAGCGGGGATTCTTCTGCCAGAAAATGACCGCCCGGCACCCGGCCGGTAGTCAGATTTTCAGCACAGGCCTGCCAGGCAGCAGCAATGTCGATTGTACGGCCGACAAAGCTGTCTTGCCCGCTCAGCGCCAGAACCGGAAGCAGGAGTTTTTTATCACTGTCAAGACGGTCATTCTCAAGGTCAATGC
>JAYPEG010000009.1:8384-35990 GCA_038125645.1 Alphaproteobacteria bacterium | reverse complement strand
GGTCAATGCTGGCGGCGGCGCGGTAATCCTCGCAAGAGGCATGAATGGTTTCCGGCGTGAAACAGCGCAGATATTCGCAAAGAGCACGGTCTGTATGAACATTCCCGGCAGCGGCCCAGCTGCCGATTTTCCGGCGCAAGTAAAATTCAGCCTCGGCTGTGATCAGCCGTTCTGGCAACGGTGCGGGCTGAATTAAAAAGAACCAGTGATAATAGGCACGGGCAAAAACCATGTCCGTGCTCTTATACATTGACAAGGTTGGCGCGATATCAAGGACAGCGAGCGCATCTAGCCTATCCGCATGATCACGGGCCAGACGGTGGGCCACTCGCCCGCCACGGTCATGCCCCATAACAGAAAAATGCTGATGGCCGAGATGGGTCATTAGCGCGGCCATGTCAGCCGCCATCGCACGTTTGGCATAGGGGCTGTGGCGTGCATCTGTCGCTGGCTTGCCGCTGTCACCATAGCCGCGCAGATCTGCCAGGATAATTGTGAAATCCTCTGCCAGACGATCAGCCACAAGATGCCACATGAACATAGTCTGCGGATAGCCGTGCAGCAGCAGTAGCGCAGGCCCGCTGCCCGCAGTGCGATAGGCAATGCGGGTGTCTGTGCAATCCAGAAAGGCTGGCGGCCCGGAAAAAATATCAGCCATTGTGACTGTCCTGTTTTATCATGTCAGCGGCTTTTTCAGCGATCATGATGGTGGGGGCATTTGTATTTCCCGAAACAAGGCTGGGCATGACAGAGGCATCAACAACACGCAGGCCCGCCAGCCCATAAACACGAAGTCGCGCATCGACCACATCGCCGGCCCTGGGGTCAGGGCCCATACGGCATGTCGATACAGGATGATATAATGTCACGCCCGTAGCGCGTGCATAGTCAAGAAGCTCATCATCGCTCTGCAGACTGGCTCCTGGTTTTGTTTCCTCGATCACCTCATTTGCCATCAGCGGGGCGGCCATGATCTGGCGGGCAATACGCATGCCGGCAAGATGCACCTGCTGGTCTATTTCATGATCCAGATAATTGGGCTGGATAGCCGGATGGGCGAGGGGATCGGTAGAGGTGATATGAATATAGCCGCTTGACAGGGGGCGCAGCTGGCATGGCCCTATCGTCAGGCCGGGGAACGTATGAAAGACGCGCTTTGCCGGATTCTCAAAACTGGCATGGGCAATATGATATTGAATATCTGGCGTATCAAGGGCGCTGTCACTGCGAACAAACCCGCCAAGAACGCCCGCAGGCAGGGACAGCAGCCCGCGCCGTGTCAGCCCGTATTTAACCAGTTCCCGGAACAGGCCCCAACCATGGGCAGCATTGTTCAGCGATACATTGCGGCGCAGCTGCCATGACAGGCGCGATATATAGTGATCAGAAAAATTCTCGCCCACACCGGACAGCTCATGCCGCGGGGTGATGCCCAAATCTTTCAGCCGGCCCGGCTGGCCAATCCCTGACAGTTCCAGCAGCTGCGGTGACTGTATGGCCCCGGCAGACAGAATCACCTCACGACCGACTGAAATACTGATCTCTTTTCCCTTATGCCGGCAGACAAGCCCGGTCACCTGTTTGCCACTGTCATTCACAGCCAGCGACACAACCTGGGCATGGGTGAGGATTTTCAGGTTGGGGCGGTGTTCTGCAGGGCTTAGATAGCCGCGTCTTGTTGACCAGCGGAATCCTGATTTCTGGGTCACCTGATAATAGCCAAAGCCCTCCTGTGAAGCGCCGTTGAAATCAGCATTGCGCGGATAGCCGCAGCTTTCAGCAGCAGCAGCTAGCTTGTCAAGAATTTCATAGCGGCTGCGGATATCAGACACATGCAGGGGCCCGCCGGTCGCATGATACCCAGCATCAAGGCTTTCATCTGCCTCGCGGTTGCCCCGGTTGACCAGGGCATCAGCATGCTCAGCCTTCTTGAAATAGGGTAGCACCTCGTCATAAGACCAGCCCTGATTGCCGCGCTGGGCCCAGTGATTGTAATCCTCTGCCTGACCGCGGACATAAAGCATGGCATTAATTGAGGATGATCCGCCCAGAACGCGCCCGCGCGGCATATCAATGCGTCGGTCTTTTACACCGGCGCTGGCCTCGTTCTGGAACATCCAATTATATTTTGGATTCACCATGGTTTTGATATAGCCAACGGGTATATGGATATAGGGGCTGGTGTCATTGCCGCCTGCTTCTATCAGCAGCACTGATTTGTTGCTGTCCTCGCTCAGCCTTGCAGCCAGCACGCAGCCGGCTGAACCAGCCCCGACAATGACATAATCTGCCTGTAACTCTCTTGCTTCCATTATTTTTCACTTCCTGCCTGTTGCCTGTCTGAATGCTGAGTGTGGGAAACCATCAGGCTTCTGCGGATGCCGGCATGCTGTCTTGCCAGGGCCTCTGCCTCCTGCTGGGTGACAGCCTGAAATCTTACTGTCCTGTTTGGATGCAGGCGTGCCAACGCACCTAGGTCAGCAGAAATGACACAGGCGATTTTAGTATAGCCACCTGTTGTCTGATGGTCAGCCATCATAATAATGGGCTGGCCGTCGCCCGGCACCTGAATTGCCCCCTTTACGATCCCATCAGAAAGAATATCGGCGCTATGCTTATGAAGTATCTGCGGGCCCTTTAGCCTCACCCCCATGCGATCCATCTTGCTGGTGAGCGTCCAGTTCGTGTCAAGTAGACGTTCTGTCTGCTGGCTGTCAAAGGCATAGTCCTGTGGGCCTAATACAACACGCAGACGTTCCGGGCAGGCAAAAAACGCGGCGCAGTCAGACAGAATTCTGGGCGCAGGCCTGTCTTTCACAGGAATAAGGGGCCGCAGGTCGCCATCAGCCAACCGCCGCCCGTCAAGCCCGCCAAGACGGGCATTCACAGATGTGGACTGCGATCCGTAAATCCGTGGCAGGTCAATCTCTGCTGACAGGCTGATAAAGGCAAGGTTGCTGTCACGCATGGGTGCCAGGCTGATGCGATCTCCGGCGCGGATAAAAACCGTGCGTCCAGCCCCATGCTCGGCTACAGCGCCATCTGCAGCGGTGACATTTAGACTGCCCCTGGCAGTGCCGCTCAGTGCGATGGCTAGAGAACAGTCAGCTGTGAATTCCAGCCCGCCGCCATAGCATTCCAGCCCGCCCGCATGTGCCGCATTGCCAACCAGCCAGTTGGCTGTGACCAGCGCGTCATAATCCTGGGCACCGCCCTCTGGCACGCCAAAGGCCTGAAAGCCCGTGCGGCCATGATCCTGGATGGTTGTGCAGGGGCCGGATGACAGGATGGTAAGCTCAGCCATTTTCTGCTGTCTCCTGTGTGGGTTGTACAGCAAGGCGGCCATCTTTGTAGGCTGCAGCTATCTGGTCATAATCTGACCGGCTGACGGCATAAAAGCTGATCCTGTCACCGGCCTTCAGCAGCACCGGTTCTCCGCGCTGGCTGTCAAACAGCGGTACCGGCATCAAGCCGATAAGATTCCAGCCGCCCGGACTGTCCAGCGGATAAATGACTGTCTGATCCATGGCAATCGCAACTGATCCGCTCGGCACAGCGATGCGCGGCTCTGACCGGCGCGGCAGATTCAGGCGCGAATCCAGTCCGGTCATATAAGCAAGGCCGGGCAGGAATCCCATAATGGCAACCTCTAGCTCTGTGCTGCAGTGAATGTCTATCACCTCCTGCGGGCTGAGCCCGCACCGTGCCGAAACATCGCCCAGATCAGGTGCGGCCGCATCATCATAACAGACAGGCAGATACCAGTGCCGGGTAGGAAGCGGTATATTCTCATCCAGCCTGTCAAGCAGAAGCGAGACAGATGATTTTATGGTCTGTGCTGAAGTGCGTGCTGGATCATAATGTATCAGCAGGCTGGCAAGGCCGGGGACAATATCTGTTATGCCTGTTACGGTTTGTTTGTGCTCTGCTTTTATCAGCGTGCCCAGACGGCGTGCCTGTCTGGTCAGGGTCTGGCGTATTTTCGGCGGCGGCAGGCCGTCAAGCTGGGCTGCATACCCTGTAAGATCCAGCAACAGACCCCTGTCACCGGCAGGAAACCAGACTGGCTTTGTCACGCGCACTCCCTTTCACATATTTGTACGGCGGCCGGGCCTTTCACAGACTTGACGCCGGCACGCTGTTTGTTTTGAGATAATGACTATAAAAATAAGCTGGCTGAAATCACAAGCCATTAATAGCGGAAACCTTACGGAGCTGTCATGAACAAAAAATTCAATCTCAATGCTGATATGGCTGAAGGGTACGGGCCATGGAAAATGGGCGATGATGACGGCCTGCTGGAGATTATCAGTTCAGCCAATATTGCCTGCGGGTTTCATGGCGGTGATTATAACATTATGGGCACTGTGATGGCCAGGGCAGCTGCAAAAGGCGTGTCAATCGGAGCCCATCCCGGCTTTTACGACCTGCATGGGTTCGGCCGCCGGCAGATGCAGCTTTCTGATGCGGAAACTGAACGGCTGATCGCCTATCAGCTGGGCGCTGCCCTTGGCATGGCTGCCTGTGCCAAAACGAACGTGACGCATGTCAAGCCGCATGGTGCAATTAATAATATGGCCTGCGCAGATGCGGCCCTTGCAGCTGCCATCATGCGGGCTGTGGCAGCGGTTGACAGCTCTGTCATTGTTCTGGCCCCGGTGTTGAGCGCGCTGGTGACAGAAGCTGAAAAAGCAGGGTTGCGAGTCGCAGCAGAAGTCTTTGCTGACCGCGCTTATCTGGCAGACGGCCAGCTGGTGCCGCGCAGCCGTCCAGATGCGATGATCCATGACCCCGATGACAGCCTGGCCCATTGTCTGCGGATGTTTGAAGAAGGTGTCATCCGAACTGTGGATGGCACAGACTTAGAGGTTGAGGCTGTTTCTGTGTGTGTCCACGGGGACGGGCCGGCTGCCCTGCAGACCGCAACCCATATAAGACGCGGGCTGGAGGCAAGGGGATTTGAGCTCTGCACACTGCCTGAAATCTGCAGTTGACATAAATATCCGGCAGTCCTGGCAGTCATTCGCGCCTGAAAGCTACGCCTGAAATCTGTAGCTGAAAGCTGCCTCTCAGTTTTGGGGCTGGCCAGAAAATGCGGACAGGTGCCGCAGCCAGTTGCCGCTGGCCAGCTTCTGTGTCAGTTCTGCCCCAAACCCAAAATCCAGCATCGCATGGATGAGGCTGGGCAGCAGTGAGCAGTCCTTCAGTGCCAGTGGTAGCACCGCCCCGTCAAAATCAGAGCCCAGCGCAACATGACCCGCTCCCAGCTTTTCTATCAGATAATCCAGTTGGTGCAGGATCAGATCAATGGATGTGGCCGGATTGCGCGCCCCGTCCTCACGCAGATAGGCGGTGGCAAAACAGGCCCCGACCAGCCCGCCTGTCTCAGCGATTGCCGCCAGCTGGCGATCTGTCAGATTGCGCGGACTGGGGCAGAGCGCATGGGCATTTGAATGGGTGGCAGTGAGGGGCTGGGTGGACAGTTTTGCGATATCCCAGAATCCAGCCTCATTAAGATGAGAGACATCCAGCATGACACCAAGCCTGTCACAGGCGGCCACAAGGCGTCTGCCAGCATCGCTCAGCCCGTCACCTGTGTCAGGGCTGCCAGGAAAGGAAAAGGGAACACCATGGCCAAAAATATTCGGGCGTGACCAGAGCGGCCCAACAGACCTGATGCCATGCTGATATAATTCTGGCAGCTCAGCGAGGCCGGCACTGATTGCCTCTGCCCCCTCAAGATGCAGCATCAGCGCACAATGTTCTGTTTTTATTGCCGTTTTTATGTCATCTGCTGTCAGGCACAGTCTGATCCGGCTGTCTTTATTATCTGCGAGACTGTGTGCTATCTGGATCATCTCAAGGGCTGCGCCCCGTGCTTTGTCCTGGGCAATGCCCGCATGCGGGTCACCATCCCCGGCAGAGGGCACAAAGACAGCAAACAGGCCGCCGATAAAATGGCCGGCACTTATCCGGTCTTTGGTCAGGGCCAGATGCTCAGCCCCGGCGATAAAACTCCTGCCCCTGCTGTCGCCGGCGCGCCAGAGCTGAAAGAGCAGGTCATTATGGCCGTCAAAGACGCCGATGCGCGGCCGGCTCATCTGTGTGTGCCTGTTAGAAATGATGCCAGCGGCCCTGTCTGCGTTTTGGAAATGCGATTGCTCTCCATCTGTCCTGAGGCAATCAAAATATCCTGTTTCAGGCCGAACAGATAGGGGTACCATTCACGCGCCAGTGGCGATTTCCACTGCCACAATAATTCATCCAGACAGGTAATCAGCTGACCCGGATCACCTAGGTCAGAAACCGGCCCGTCATCACCGGTAAAAACAGGATGGTCAAAAAAATTGCACAGCCGGGCAAAAGCGGCTGGCACACCGGCATCAGAAAGGACAGCGCTGTGCTCACGCCCGCACATCAGCCCCAATAGCAGCCTGTCTGTATGCACAAGGCCGGTGCCGTTCAGCATGACAGGATCACTCGCGCACCTGCCCAGATAGGGGCCGACAAACAGGCGGCGCGGACAGTAATCATTGCAATAGAGATTGTCCCAGATAATCAGTGGCTGGCTGAGGGCGCGGCCCAGCTGACCGCAGTGCCCGTCAAGGCTTACCTGTCTGGCGACAATGGCCTCTCCGCAGATAAAGACAGCCAGATCAGGCGGCAGGGTCTGGTTGAGGCCGCTGGCATAAGCTGCGTGATCACCTGCTATCTCATCAGCATAAAGCCGGGGAACCAGAAAGACCGGGCACCCCAGATGGTTTTGCAGATCCGCTGCAAGCTGGCCGTGACAGCTGCCCTCATCAAGCCCGGCTGCCGCAAAGGAGGTGAGGTCATCTGAGATATCATCAAACATCAGTACAATGCCGTACGCGCCAGCGCGCACCAGGCTTACGGCCTTGTCAAAAAGGGCTGTTTTGTCCTTTCGCGGGTCAGCGAAATTGAAATCAAGGCCCGGGGCAATACCGGTCAGAAACTGAATATTGTTCTTGCGGGCGGTGCCGGTGCATTGGCCAAGGGCCGACAGGAAGTCGCTGTCATAGGGTCGGCGCCAGTAATAGCGGTGGCAGGGGTCTTCTTTTGCGGCATAGAGATAGCTGTTACAGCCCAGCCCAGCCAGCTGGCGGACGAGGATGTCACGTTCAGCCCAGCCCAGCCAGCGGCCATAAAAACCCTCAATATAGCCGCGCCTGTCTGCGCCGGCGGGCACAGCTGATTGCAGTAAATCCTGGTCTGTCATTACAAATTGCCCTTTTTTGACCTCTGAGGCATTATAATAAGAGGGCGGAAAAAGAGGCCAGCAGAAAAACAGGCCAGCAGGAAATACAGCCGGGTGCTAACAGCCCGCTGACAGGGCCGGTTCAAAAACGGCTGCTGGCACTGATTTTGTGATGGGGGACTGCGGTAATTATGCGGATACTGGCAATCGGTGCACATCCAGATGATCTGGAAATTTTTTTCTATGGCCTGTTGGCGGCCCTGTCACTGCGCGGTGACGAGGTGGCGTTGGCGGTGGCAACAGACGGGGCGGCGGGCACGGTTGACGGTCCAGATCCTGCTCTGGCCGCCAAACGGGCAGAGGAAACCCGTCTGGGGCTGGCTGACATAGGTGTACCGGTAATGCTGGGCCTGCCTGACGGCAGATTGGCTGTGACGCCCCATGCCACAGAAATAATCGCCGGCCATATCCGCCAGATCAGCCCGGACATGATCATCACCCATGACCCGGCTGATTATCACACTGACCACCGCTGCCTGTCACAGATTGTCAGCCAGAATGCCGGTTTTTCCTGTCCTATTCTGTATGGTGACACATTGATGGGTGTTGGTTTTGTTCCTGATTTCTATGTTGACATCACAGCCCATTTTGCGGCCAAGCAGAAGGCCATCCATGCCCATCACAGCCAGCAGCCAGACCGTTTTGCCGAGGCCGTGGCCCTGCATAACAGGTTCCGTGCCGCCCAATGCAATGCCCCGTCCGGTCATTATGCGGAATGCTACCGCACACAGAGGCGCTTTCCCTTTGCAGATATCCGCGCGATGCTGCCACCGCCGCCGCCGTACCGGCCGTTTTATACAAAAGGAGCAGAGGCGCTTATCTAGACTGGCTGCGGGGCAGGGGCCCTGATGCCGCACACACAAGGTGCATTTGTGCCGGTTGTCTGCGGAAAGGTAGAGGCAAGATTATAATGCCAGCGCGCTGCAAGAAGGGCGATAAGCTCAGCTTCGGCAAAATCGATGTCGCAGCCGCTTTTGGCTGCATCCAGCATCATGGCACCCAATGGCAGGCCAGCGTTAATCTGTGCCATCATTGTCTGATTATGGGCCCCGCCGCCTGTGATGATAACTGATTTTGGCACTGCTGGCATTCGCGCCAGGCTGAGGCAGATTGCCTGTGCGCTGAGCGCGGTCATGCTGGCAATTTGATCAGCCGGGGACAGGCAGGTGAATTCGGCTATATCCAGATAGCGGTGAAAATAGCCGCGGTCGAGTGAACGCGGGCCGCTACGCTGGAAAAAGTCATCTCTTAATATGCGCTCAATAACCGGCTGGCAGACAACACCGCTGGCGGCGATCTCTCCGTCTGTATCACACGCACGCCCAAAGAATGTCTGACAGAGATCATCTATCAGCGCATTACCGGGCCCGATATCAAAACCCATGAGCGTTTCAAAATCACAGAAGCTGGCATTTGCAACCCCGCCGATATTGACAAAGGCAGCCGGCATTTCAATGCCGGCCTGGCGCAGCTTCAGCTGATGATAAATCGGGGCCAGCGGCGCCCCCTGTCCGCCCCCCCTCATGTCAGCCGCCCTGAAATCATGGATTACCGCAATACCGGCTGTGCGGGCCAGCCTGTCAGCGTCACCCAGCTGGATGGTGCGCCCCTGTCCAGGATTGTGATAGACGGTCTGGCCATGAAAGCCGATCAAATTGACCGGTGGATCACCGGCAGTGGCGCGTAGCTGTGCCACCGCCGCAGCATGGGCATCAGTAATACCATTGACAAGGGCAGTGCGCCGCCCCGGGCTGGCCAGATAATCTGCTGCATTGCAGCGGGCGTCATAAACGGCACGGGTCAGCTGTGCCGGATAGGGATAGCACAGCCTGTGGCCGGATGGCTCAATCATTGTGCCATCACTGCGGACAAGAACCGCATCAATGCCGTCTGCGCTGGTGCCTGACATCAGGCCGATGATGGAAAGTGGTTTCATACTGATCGGTCACTGTATGGTTGGCTCTAGCATATTTCAGCAAAAACCCCGTTGGCTGTCTATCATCATTGCGCTAGTCTGGCTGACAATGATACTATCTGGAACCGAAAACAGGCTGGGGGCCGGACAATGGCTTGACCGGCTGGACACAGACGCAGCCCTTTTGCTGATGCTGGATAATCAGGCCGGGGCCATCACCGCGCTGCGCGCCGCACTGGGCCAGATAGGCCAGGCTGTGTCAAAGGCATCAGACCGCCTGTCTGGCAGCCCTAGCGGACGGATAATTTATGCCGGCGCGGGCACATCCGCACGCATCGCTGTTCAGGACGGCTCTGAACTGCTGCCCACCTTTGACTGGCCAGCGGCGCGCGTGGATTATCTTGTTGCCGGTGGATTTGACGCGCTGGTGACGCCCGCTGAGGGGGCAGAGGACAGCACAGAGGCAGGCCAGCATGCTGTTGCTGGGATAGGGGTCAGCCCGGATGATGTTGTTATCTGTCTGGCTGCCAGCGGGGCAACCCCCTACACGCTGGCGGTGGCCCGCTGTGCCCGCAATGCGGGTGCCCTTGTCATCGGCATTGCCAATAATCGGGAAACAGAACTGCTGGTTACTGCAGATTGTCCTGTTCTGCTGGATACGGGGCCAGAGGCGCTGGCCGGTTCAACAAGGCTGAAAGCAGGCACAGCCCAGAAAATCTGTCTGAATCTGATTTCAACTCAGCTGATGGTGCTAGACGGGCGGGTAAAAAACGGCCTGATGTCAGCGATGCAGCCGCGCAATGCAAAACTGCGCCGCAGACAGGCAGAAATAGCCGCAATGCTGGCAACTGACACGCCCTAGAGACTCTCAAAATCATAACCTAGAGACTCTCAAAATTATCAATTGTGAAATCAGACTGTTCCTTTGTCGCCAGAAACTCATCCAGTATCATTACTATCTCGTCACTGCCGGAGCCCTCATAGATAATATTCACATCATTTTTGGTGTCATCATTGCTTTTATCCTCGGCCTCAAGCCGCAACATTGCCGCCTCCAGCAGTGCCTTTAAATCAGCATAATCAGACAGGGTTTTGCCCTGTTCAGGCGCGCTGAGGCCAATTTTATCCTCAGTATCGATAAAGTCGCTGACCAGGTCTGCGGCGCGCAGATTATCACCCAGCTCAATGACAAAAATATCATTTCCGGCCCCGCCGGTGAGCGTATCATCACCGGTCCCACCGTCGGGCGTATCATCCCCCGCCCCGCCGATCAGGATATCATCGCCATCCCCACCATTCAGGCTGCCGGCGCCCCTGGCGTGGTGCCAAGGGCAAAGCTTTCCTCTTCTGCGGTGTTTTGGCTGTCATCATCAATGGTAAAGGCCACTCTGTCCGGGGGCGGGGGCGGGGGCGGGGGCGGGGGCGGGCTTTCATCCTTGTCGTCAAAGAAGAGGCCGCCTCCACAGCCGCCGCCAGCACCAAGCAACAGGGCGAGCCCCCCGGCAAGAATTCCGGCCATGCTGTTTTCGCTGCCATCCTGCTGAATATCTGTGATAAAACTGGAAATCGGACCACTGGCAGTACAATAGGCAGAAAAATCGCCGCCGGCCAGTGGCGCGGATGAAACAAGGGTCAGCTGCAGACCCGCCTGTTCAAGCTGCAGTTCAGACAGGCCGGCGATGGCAGCATTGTCAGCCGGGCTCAGCGCGCGGACAAAGACCAGCGCACAGGTTTTATCTATCACTTAAATAATATTGTCACGGACGATAATTTCACTGACACCGCCAAACTGATTCTGGGCAGTGAAGACCATATCCGTCACACTGGTATCGTCTGGCAGCTTCTGTGCCCCGGCACGCTGCACAACAGCCTGTCCGGCCAGCGCCAGCATGACACCCAGCCGGTAGTCAGCCAGCATGGGATGCTGCAGAGTATGAAATCTGCATATCAGCACGCCGCAGCGCGGCCGGGCTGCATGAAATATTCAGGGGAAATACAAGGGAAGGGATACCTATCATCTATCTGTCCTAATCATAAAAAATTAACACAAAATAGGATTATATTCTTTCACTAGAACAATTAAGAATTGTGTCCAAAGTTTTTTAAACCTGCGTGCCTGTTCTAGGCCTGAATTTCATAATTTGTTCATAAATGCGGGCAATGGCGGGCGTGCCGGCCTGATCATCTGACCTGATCAAATTGTCACAGTTGTATATATCTGCAGCTTCTGCACAAGGCTGAGCAGGCCGGCACGCGGCAGGGCAAGACAGCCTTGTGTATGGCGGCTATGCGACAGCGCGCAGTGCAGGAAGATGGCGCTGCCCCTGTGCGGTACGGGCGGGCTGTCATTATAGCCAAGTGGCAGAATCAGGTCATACAGGCCATCATCGCGCCACAGCCGCTCATGGCGGCCGGAAAAGGGGAGGCGCACAGGACAATTATAAAGCGGGCTTTCGGGATCATCACACCAGCCATCATCAGCGCGCAGCGCCCGGCACAATAAATGGGCGGGCGGGGCAATAGCAGAAAGCGACAGCCTGTCCGGCCGGTAATACAGACAGCGTAGCCGCCATGTGCCCTTTGGGGTGGCCCCGTCACCTTCTGTTTTCATTTCTGCCGGGACAAGGCCGCTGCGCCCGGCTAGACAGGAAAGCTGGCAACAGCCCGTATCCAGTACAAAGCCGTTCCCTTGCTCTATCAGCCGCCAGCCGGTGCTGTCACTGCCTGTCATCATCATTTGCCAAGTCAGGGTAATTCTATATAGACTGTTCACAGGTTAGCAGCTGTAGCCGGACTTGGTAAAGGCGCTCAAACTGACGGGGAAGGAGAGCCTTGCATGGTCATGCATGAGAAGGGTCTGGGTTTATTTATTGATGCCCGTATGCGCCGGATTTTCCTGCTGGGCATGATCAGCGGTTTTCCCTGGGTGCTTATTGGCAGCGCGCTCAGCCTGTGGCTGAAAGAGGACGGCCTGTCCAGAAGCGCGGTTGGCTGGGCCGGGCTGATTTTTTCAGTCTATTCAGTGAATTTTTTATGGGCCCCTCTGATAGACAGGCTGCGGGTGCCGGTGCTGACAGAACTGTTGGGGCACCGCAAGGCATGGATAGTAACCATGCAGATGATCATTCTGGTGTCTCTGGCGCTGTGGGCAGGAACATCGCCGTCTGGCAATATTGTGCTGGTTATGGCTGGCGGGCTGGCGATTGCCGCCTGTTCTGCGACACAGGATATCACCATAGATGCGCTGCGTATTGAACAGGTGGACAGGGATGACACGGCGGCGATGGCGGCCGGTGCTTCTGTTGCGGTTATTGGCTGGTGGTCAGGTTTCAAGCTGGGCGGCATGATCGCCCTGCTTGCGGCGGACAAATTCCAGTCTGCGGGAATAGATAATTACTGGCAGATGACCTTTATCGTGCTGGGCGTTCTGGTTGTGGCAGCCAATATCGCCCTGGTGATGATTCCAGAGCGCGGCACTGAGGAACGCCGCATCGCACAGGCAGCTGAACAGGCCACCCTGCAAAGACAGCTGGGCAATGACGGGCCAATGGCAGCAGCGCTCAGCTTCATTGGTTCTGCTGTCATTACGCCCCTGTTCAGTTTTTTCCGCAATAACGGGCTGCGGATCGGGCTGATGCTGCTGGGCGTTATCTTTTTAGTCAAGATAGGTGAGGCCTTTATGGGTAAAATGTCGATTGTCTTTTACAAGGAAGTCGGCTTTTCAAAATCAGATATAGCGATTTATTCAAAGGGGCTGGGCTGGGTGGTTACTGTTGTGGCCTCGATACTAGGCGGTTATATAGCTATCCGCGGCGGGGTGGTGCGCGCCCTGCTTGTGGCCGGGCTGTTCATGGCCGGAACCAATATCCTGTTTTCCCTGCTTGCATGGGCAGGCAAGGTTGAATGGCTGTTTGCGCTGGCTGTGCTTCTGGATGATCTTGGAGCGGCGATTGCGACAGTCGTGTTTGTCGCCTTTATCTCATTGCTTGTTGACCGCAATTATACCGCAACACAATATGCGCTGCTGGCATCGATTGGCACGCTGGGACGCACGGTTCTCGCTTCGTCATCAGGGGCACTTGTTGACTGGCTGAATGGCGATTGGGGCCTGTTTTTTATCCTGACAGCATTTATGGTGCTGCCCAGCCTGGCATTGCTTATATGGATGCGCGGCACGCTGTCATCGCTTGACAGAAAGACGCCCTAACGCCCATTGAACAGCCGGTCTGCCCGTGCTGCATCAATATGGGCACGCGGCGGCCCGATACGCTTTAGCGCCTGTTCAGTTGTCTCAAGGGCTGTGCAATGATGCCATGCATTGGCATGCAGGAACATATCAGGGCCTGTGCAGACGCCGACATGCCCGTCCCAGAACAGGATATCGCCGCGGGCGAAATCTTTGCCGGCTGTCTGCCTGTCCCTGGCAGCCTTTTGAAAAAAAGCCAGCTGCGGGGTGCTGTCACGCGGGATCTGCCGGTCTGTGCTGGCAAGGGCAAGCTGGATAAGGGCTGAGCAGTCAAGCCCGCCGGCACTGCGTCCGCCCCATTTATAGGGACAGCCAATGAAACTCTCAGCTGCGGCCACCCAATCCTGTGGCACAGTGACCGCCGATACAGGCAGCCAGCCTGTATGATCTGTGCCTGAATGTCCGGGCAGACTGATCAAAAGATAACCATCACTGTCAGTTTCTGAAAGACACTGCACACAGGCCCCCATCGTCAGGCGCATCAGGGGCGCTGATTTCACATCCGGCTGTGCAGTGACAAGTGCAGACGGCACGCTAATCTTTCGCAGCTGCCCGTGCGGGTCGGTACAAACGGCAATATGGCGGGCCTCTATCCAGCCTGTGTAACCGTCTGTTTTCAGCCTGGCCTGCAGAAAGGGGCCGGCCCATGCCTGTGATATAATTTCAACTGTTTCGCCATACAGACATTCTGTCTGGATAGCAGAGCAGGTGTCAGTTGCCGGCGCCTCTTTGGGGGGCTGGTCAAGCAGCGGGGCACAGTCAGACATCACAACAGCCTGGCGCGTCTGGATAGGGTCATGGTATGCCCACCACTGGCCGGCATCAAAATTGGGACAGGTTTTCGGCGTGTCCTGAATATCACGGTGACCGGTGACACGGGCCTTTGGATAGCGGGCCTTCCAGTCAAACAGTACTGTCTGTAACGCGGTCATCTGGGCATTGCTGAAATTGCTGCGGCCAATCAGACATACACCCAGAGTATCTGTATTGCAGCCCTTGACATGCGCGCCCTGCCAATATTCAGGCCGGCCATTTTCTATGCGCCCGTCACGGCAGATGATTTTGTGATAGCCTGTCCCGTCCCAGCCAAAGCCAAGATGCATGGCATGAATGTCACGCGCGCGCAGCTCTTCCTCATCAGGCGTATCAGAGCAATGGACAACAAGCCAGCATATATCATCAGCATTCAGCATAAGCGCATCATGGCGCCAGGGAGAGATATTTTGCAAGCCCTGCGGCAATGAATCTATTTTCTTTTTTGCTACCGCCCGTATCGGCGGGCGCTTGACACCGGGCCTTTTTTTTGGGCTAGTGAGAGGCGTTATGCCTGTGACCCCCACGCCCTTTATGCGCCAGCCCCCAAAACTTGTTATCTGTGACATGGATGGCCTGCTGTTGGATACAGAACGGTTGTCAAAGACCAGTTTTGAGCGCTGCTGTGCTGATTTTGGCATGCCGGTGGATTATCAGCTGCTGGAAAGGCTGACGGGCCAGAGCGGGCCGGCGCACAGACAGATCTTTGCGGCCTGTCTGGGGCAGAGGGGCAGGGATTTTGACCGCCGCTGGAAACAGATTTTTGCCGATGATCTGGCAGGTGAGGTGCCGCTGAAAGCTGATGCGCTGGATTTTGTCAGAGCGGTGTCGGGGCGGGGCCTGAGGGTTGCGGTTGCAACCTCCAGCCATACAGACAAGGCGGTGGATTATCTTTGCAGGGTCGGACTTTTTGACTATTTTCAGCTTGTCAAGGGCGGTGATCAGGTAAAAGAAGCAAAACCTTCGCCGGAGATATTCGAGGCTGTGATAGCTGATTGCGGTGTCAGTAACGATGATGTGATAATTTTTGAGGATTCAAATAACGGTGTGCGTGCAGCCCTTGCTGCGGGGGGTTATGTTGTACAGGTGCCAGACATTCAGCCCCCCGATCCCTCTTTTGCCGGTCTGCCCCGCTATGCCTGTGCGGCCAGCCTGACACAGGCACTGGGCCTGTTATTATAACAGGCCTTGTTACAGGCAGATAAATTGCGTTTAATGAGGAAGGATATTATTCACTTGCACAACGCCGTTTCCTTCTTGCATTGAAAATATAGGGAGCCTTAACAATGGCCGCTTTTGAGTTTCATCAGTTTTTGTATGGCAGTGATAATTACGGGGTGTTAATGCATGATCCCGAAACTGGCCAGACAGCGGCCATTGATGCCGGTGACGCTGATAAATACCAGGCCGCACTAGCGCATACAGGCTGGGAGCTGTCACATATTTTAATCACCCATCATCATGGTGACCATACTGAGGGGCTGGCAAGGCTGGCGGCAGATACAGCTGCGGCTGTCTATGGCCCGGGCGGTGATAATCCAGGACACGCCCATATTACCAACCAGCTGGCAGAGGGCGATCAGCTCAGCTTTGCTGGGGCGCGTGTCACTATTATTGCCACCCCCGGCCATACGCTGGATATGCTGAATTATTACCTGCCTGAACAGGGTGTCTGTTTTACCGGCGATACATTATTCTCATTGGGCTGTGGCCGGGTTTTTGAGGGCAGCTATGCGATGATGTGGGCCAGCCTGCAAAAGCTGATGGCCCTGCCACAGGATACGGTGATTTATTCAAGTCATGAATATACCGAGGCCAATGCCCGCTTTGCGGTGACCATTGACCCCGACAATGCCGCATTAGCCGCTCGGATCCAAACAATAGTTTCATTACGCGAAAAAGGATTGCCAACTGTTCCCAGCCTGCTGTCAGAAGAGCTAGCAACCAATCCTTTCCTGCGCGCCAGCAACAGTGCCGTGCGGTCCCATCTGGGCCTGCAGACAGAAACTGATGAGGATGTTTTCGCTGAGATCAGAAAGCGCAAGGATAATTTTTAACGTGAATGCCATTATGTGGTTGAGGTCTGAGTGTAATGTCATCGCCCCGTATAGAAAAGCAGCTCTACCGGCTTCTGGAAAAGGCAGAAAAAGGAGATAAGGCCAGCTGGTGGGTGGATATCTGCCTGTCCGGACTGATTGTCATCAATTTAACAGCAGTTTGTCTTGAGACTGTTGACAGTTTTTATCAGCATTGGCGTCTGATTTTCTGGTGGATAGAGACTGTATCTGTCACAATCTTTTCTGCTGAATATCTGCTGCGTATCTGGGCGGCTGCGGCGCTGGCCGCACCCACGGGCCATCAGCGCCTGAATGCCCGGTTGAACTATATATTCAGCCCAACCGGTATTATTGATCTGACAGCCATTTTGCCAAGTCTGCTGCCCCTGTTTTTTGGTGGGATGGATTTGCGCTGGCTGCGGGTTCTGCGGTTGGCCCGGCTGTTCAAACTCTCCCATTACACCTCGGCGTTGGAAGATCTGGTCGCGGCAGTTGTGCATGAACGCCGTTCCTTTATGGCGACACTGTATCTGCTGGTGCTGGCCATTATGGTCTCGAGCACTTCAATCTATGTCTTTGAACAGGATTACCAGCCAGATCATTTTGGCTCTATCCCACAGTCGATGTGGTGGTCATTTATCACTTTGACAACAGTCGGTTACGGTGATGTTGTGCCCGTGACAATTGCCGGCCGCATCGTTGCAGGCTTTACAGCGCTGATGGGGGTATGTGTGGTTGCCCTTTTAACCGGTATTGTTGCCACCGGTTTTGCCAACCAAATGGCTACCAAGCGCAACCGCATGGAAACTGAAATCAGGCGAGCACTGGCAGACGGTCATATATCAGAGGATGAACGCCGTAAAATCAACCGGCTGTCAAAAGAGCTGAACCTGTCCGAGGAGGATGTGTTTGCCTTGCTTGAGCGGTTGCGCCCGCATCGCCAGCCCCCGCCTGAATAGGCTGTATTTTGGGTCGGAATTTGACCTGACAGCTATATATTGTATAATCATTCCAGTCGTAGCAATCGTTCAGGGCATGCCTTTATGCAGGCACAAAAGCAGCAGACAAACACACAGCAGCAGCTCAGCCTGAATTTTTATGACGGGTTTTTTGTTCCACAATCCCCGCAGACCGGCCGTCTTATAAAGACAGTTACCTTTCCCCGACATATTGAGATTCCGAATTTCGGGCATTTTCAGCGCCAGGTCAACGCGCTGTTTGCCCCCTATGGCATAGAAGTGGAATTCAGCCTTTCGCGCCAAAGGCGCCTGCAGATGAGCTGGATTTTTCCATCTGAGGACACGCTGGCTGAGGACATGCTGGCAACCGGCCAGGGCCGCCCACCAGTCACAGCACCAGCGCATAAAACCCTTTCGGATGAGGAAATGACGGCCTTTACGAATGTTGTTTTTGCCTTTGCCGTGCAAAACAGCTGACAGCCCGCGCTCACGCGACCACGAGCTTCAGAATCTGAACCTCGTAAATACCCAGCGAATCTGTATCATTATCCGGACGCAGATAGCGGTTCAGCAGGGTTCTTATATTCTGGGCAAGCATAACCCTGTCCTCTCGCGTGACAAGCTGTTCAGGCCGCAAAGTGATCAAATAGCCCAATATCTGTGAACGCAGGGCCGGTTCCAGCTTGATGAGTGTCTCAAGCTCGCCGTCAACAAAAAAAGACGGGCGTTTTATTGACACGCCCAGCTCCAGCGTCAGCAATTTCCTGCTCTCTGCCAGGTTTGACAAAAAGGGTGCCTGAAAGGAAAAATAACGATAAGCAGGGCCGTTGAAATCAGCTATGCCGTCACCGTCAAGATCAGCTGCAGCCTCTGCAGGCACGTCCGCGCTCATATTGTCAGGAACAGGGTCTTTCTGCTCTGCCCCATAGCTTTTTGTCTGTGCCAGCCGGTCAGCAAGGGCCTGATCCATTGTCTGTGAAGGCTGGGTGAGATGCACGATGCCATAATAGAATAACCCGCCAACACCGCCGGCGATTGATGTGAACAGCAAGCCAAAGCCTAGGCGTTTTTTCATCTGTCCTTTTGCCCGTGGGGCGGCCGGCTGGCTATCTGCAACTGCGTGCGGTTCTTGTTGCTGTGCGTCCTCTGATTCTGCCATACTGGCCGGCCCCGTTGGTTACAGTACGCCCAGCTGGGCCAGAATTTGTATGGTCAGGCTGAATATGTCATGTGTCAGGCTGGTCAGAATATCCATCATCAATTCAGGACTCATCCAGAACAGCCAGCCGATCACACCGCCTATCATCAGCAGAACCAGCACTATGCCGCCGCCCCAGCCAGAATGTTGCGGCCGGGGGGATGCGGCCTCGCTCTTCTCGTCTTTTTTTGCTGCCAGCTGGCGCACCAGCTTCAACAGGGCTGTCAAATCCTGCTGATGTTTGTCAATCCGCCCCTCCATCGCATCCAGACGGGCACTCAGCGCATGCAGCTCTGCCTGTTCAGCTACCGGTACTGTGCCCATATGGCTCATCACCTCGTCGCGGATGGCCGACAAATCAGAGCCGGGGCGGGCAGTGTTGTCCGACACGTTCTCAGTCACCTCTTCAGCATGTGGCTGCGGGATTGCGGGTTTTTGTTCATCATCGCTCATTTGTACGGCCTTTCCAAATGTCTCGGAAGGAGGAATATCCACCCGGCTCTGTGCCCAGAAGGGGCGTGCAGGCTGGTCAGCAGCCTGCTTTGTGGCCCGGCCCGTCTGGGCGGCTTCTTCCATCAGTTCATTTACCCGTGCCATGATTTGCTGCTGGGCATCAATATCAGCAAGATGCAAAGGGCTGACCGACCCTCCACCGGCAGATGATACACTGGCGGTTGACTGCGGCAGGTCTGTGTCTGTCTGCTGTTCAGTACCCTGACGGTCCTGACGTTGGCCGGTGCGTTTCAGCTGTTCATCTTCCATGCTTATGCTCTGTGAGTTCATAGTGATATGATTGCGTTAAAGACAAATATTTGCAAGAATTGCGCCGAAACACAGTTCATGATGTTTTTTCCCTGGTTTCTGCCCTTCGGCCCGTCTGTCTGGTGCTGTTCTATACTGATATGTCCTGCATGCAGACGACAGGATAAAATTGTTTTTTACAAAATAAGAACAATACGGCGCGTTTTTTGCATCCCCCCCCTGGCTGTGATGTTGTTGTGGCCAGTCCGCAGCGATACCGGCAGCACCATAAAACAGAGGAAAAAATGGCAGAAGAAGAAGATCTGAGCAAGCGGCTGTCTGATGTTTTAGAAGAAATCCGTGATGTTATGGAAAAACGCAAGACACGAATAGAAAACCTGCGTCAGGAAATAGCAGATATAGAGCGGGACAATGAAGAGTTAGAAAAAACCATCTCTGATCTGCTGAATTCCTTTAATTGACACAGGTGACGAGCACGCCTTGCAGGCATGCCTGGCGGGCTCTGACGGTGCAGCTGCCAGCCTGTCTGATTGCCGGATTATACTGCCCGGCCTGTATTTTACTGAGGGCAAGTGTCCGGGGCGTTCGCTGCGGCTAGGAATCAAGCCTTGGCGGGGTGTTGTCTTCGCCGGCGTCCGGGGACAGGGCCTGGCCCTGAATCGCCTTTGCCCCGAAATGGCTGGTCAGCTCAGGCTGCGACTGAATAAAGGCTGCCAGCAGTTCTGAGACTTTTTTTTCTGCCTCTGACGGGTTGTCAGCCTCAACAGCCATGACGCCGTCAATAATCCAATGTACATCAATTCTCATTATTGCTCTCCTGTAAAGGAACCGGCTCACCTTTCATAAGCCTTTCAAATGTCTGTGTAGTTTTGATTTGCAGATCGACAAGTTTTTCCGGGTCAATTTCAGATTCTGTGTCATCACGGCTTTCTATCATCTCTGTCTGACCGAGCGCGACAGCGATCGCATACCAGTGATAAGCCTGTTCATAATCAGGCGTGCCAAGCAGCGTGAGATGAAAGGCGGCAAATTGGGGAATGGTAGCAAAGTCTCCCTCATTTATCCGGCTGACAAGTGCCTGTCTGACACGTTCGATAACAGGCTCTGTCTGTTTTTCATTCAGCCTGTCAGTCAACTCCTCAGCCAGCTCCTGTGCCAGCTCAACGCCGCCCAGCTGGGCAAGATAGGCCCAGTACAGGGCGTCAGTGTAATTTTGCGGCCGGCCCTTTCCCACCTTCAGGAGCAGGGCAAGATTATACATGGCCTCAAACTGGGTTCGCGCCGCCTCAGCCTCGAACAGATTTATAGCCAGCTGATAATTCTTTTCCTTTACGGCCTGCACCGCCCTTGCAAAATCGCTCTGCCGGGGCTGTGTCTCAGCCTTGTGAGAGGCGGCCTGCAAAAAGACAGGGGCAACGCTAAGGCAGCAGATAATCGCTATCATCAGGCTGCGTTTTAGACTGTATCTGCTGCTGCAGGGGCGCAGATGTCCGGGCATAGTCAGCGCCCTGCCATCATGACCAGCTGCAGATAGAAAATCCTGAGTTTGAAATTTGATCCGGCATTTTGTTCAAATACGACAATGCGCGGACGCTCGCTGTCCTGCTTTTGAAATTCTATAACAATATTTTCTGGCAGGACCACACCATGCCTGGTCAGTGTCTTTATCGGATTGGCGGCAAAAGCATGGTGGAAATCTGTGTCAATCCATATCCGTGCCAGCACCCGCCCCAGAATATCAGGCAAATATTTACGGACATCATCGCGGGTGACAAATTCATGATTGTCAGCATTCAGATTGACAGGCGCAGAAAGCTGCCGGCGTTTTGTCAGCGTTACATCGCGAACCGGCATCGGAATGAGTGAGCGTGAATCACTGTTAGGCATCACATAGCGCTCCTGTGAATAACTGACTTAGGTTTATATAATGCTAAATTTATTCCGTCTTAACAAGTTCCTTTCTGTCAGACTCTATTCATGACCGGCAGGCTGTCTTTGCCGGGCAGCTGTGTCTTTGGCATGAAATTTGCGATGCATCAATGATTAGTCAGCAGGGGAACAGCCTATGTTTTCAGTTATTCGTTCAGGTTTGGATGCCTCGCTTAAACAGCTCGGCGCGCTTACAAATAATATAGCCAATGCAAAAACCACTGGCTTCAAGAGGTCTGTTACATCTTTTCAGGATGTCTATTCTGAAAAGGCCAGCCTGATTCAGCCGGGCCGAATCGGGCAGGGTGCACTCGTTGAAAATGTACGCCAATTTCGCTCGCAGGGCCCATTGAAACAGACAAATCAGAGCCTTGACATGGCGATCGAGGGACAGGGCATGTTTGTTCTCCAGCGCCCCGGCACGACAGAGATAAGCGAGCGCACCTATACACGTGACGGTTCTTTCACGCTTGATAATTACGGTTTTGTTGTCTCTGGTGACGGTCAGTTTTTGCTGTCAGAGAGCGGCCAGCCCATTCAGATTCCGCGCTCTGTCGTGGTCGGCGGCCAGACTTTCTTCCTCAATGATGTGACTGTTGATGAATTTGGGCGTGTAATCGCCCAGATGGGCGAAAGTCAGGATCAGGTGGTGGCCCGTGTCGGGCTGGCCCTGTTTGCTGATCCAGCGCGTCTGACACCAACCGGCAATAATCTGTTCACCGCCAACGCCCAGTCTGGTGAGGCTGAGGTGGAAGGGGCGTTTCAGGGCAATTATGGCAAGCTGATTTCAGGTGCGATTGAATTATCAAATGTCGATATGACTGCCGAGCTGGCTGGCCTTATTCAGGCCCAGCAGGCCTTTAGCGGTGCCTCGCGTCTGATGCAGACAGAAACAGATATGACCCGCCGTCTGGTTGGCTGATTGCCGGCAAATTTCATTTCAGTGGAATGATGCTGGACAGGCCGGTAACAGCCAGGTTCTGGTCAGTGTCAATATATAGCAGCCCTTCTAATGAGACTGGCAGGGGCTGTTCAAGCTCACAGGCGAGCGTCACCGGCCGCACGGCAGGTCTGCTAAACCCGTCAAGTAACGCTTCAAAGCGCTCTGTGCCCAGTATTATGCGGCCGTTCATTACCGGCCGGCTGGCATCAATATGCAGCTTACCCCTCACTGTCAGCACAGTATTGTCATCCGCGCTCAGATACAGCTGTGCACTGCCTCTGGCAATCGTCAGTAATGTGCAGGACAGACATAGCTGGCTCTGTGCGTTCATATGATCAAGGCGCAGATCGGCTGTCTGAACAGACATATGGATGGTATGGATGTACTCCCAGCCTGTTTCCATCAACCGGGCCTATTCCTCGTCATTGGCCTTCTGGATAAAGGAGCGCAGATGCGCTATAGCTGATTTCTTTATCTGCGAGACGCGCCCGGTGGACACATCCAGCACCTCAGCTATTTCAAAGACGTTCATTTCCTCGACATAATAGAGCTGAATGACGAGCGCCTCACGCTCTGGCAGGGTGGTCAGTGCTTCTTTCAGCAGGGCGTGCAGCTCTGTTTCATTCACGTCTTCTTCTGGATTGTTCTCAGCTGAGGTGAACCAGATGGAAAACTGGTCATAGACTGAATCAATGGATTGCGGTGTATTGGCCTGAAAGGCAGCTTCCCATTCTATCAGCTCATCCTCGCTCATCTTCATTTCGGCGGCGATTTCATCGCGGCTGGGCTCACGCATCAGCGTCCGTTGCAGCGTTTCGGTGGCCTCGTTATATTTCTTTTTAATCTGGATGGTGGTGCGGCACAGATTCGAGCTTTTCCGCAGATAATCAACGATTGTGCCTCTTATTCTTATGCTGGCATAAGAGGCAAAACTGGCCCCTTCAAGGGGGGTGTATTTCTGTGCGGCAACAATCAGGCCTGTATAGCCTATCTGTACCAGATCTTCAATTTCTGTGATATGGCGCGCCCGACCGTGTATTTGCCAGGCAATTTTGCGAACCAGTTCTGAATGGCTGCTGATGAGCTCATCAACATCTGTTCCTTTTTCAGCATAGGAATGTTTCATAGACTGCCTGCCTTATCCGTTACGCATCAAAAAAACGGATACCTGCCTGATCATTATGCGGGGCCGTGATAATTGCGCGGGCGGCTGACTGAAATGCCTTGGCTTCCGGCGAGAGAGGCTGGGCAGAAACAATCGGCGCGCGCTTGACAACTGAACGCCGTACAGCATTTGAAAGCGGTATCATACCTGCGTAATGCAAATTCACGTCCAGAAAGCGCCTGCAGATCTCAAAAAATTTGTCAAAATTCTTTCTTGCAGAGATTGAATTGTCAGCCATATTTATCAATATACTGAAATTATTTATATTTTTATCTATATGGGCTGCCTTTATAAGCGAATAAGCATCCAGAAAGGATGTTGGTTCTGCAACCAGAATGACCACTGGAATGGCACAGGCCCCGGCAAAAAATAGCGTGCTTTCAGAGGCCCCGGCTGGTGTGTCAACAATCAGATAGTCAATCTCATCCTTCAGCCCGGAGAGCGATTGCAGCATTCTGTAGCGTGCCTGATTATCCAGATTTAACAGCTCTATGAGGCTGCTGCCCCCGGCGATGAAGCGCAGCCCGTCCGGGCCAGCTGATAAGATGGAGGATAAATCTGCATTGCCGCGCAGAAATTCAGCTGCTGTATGTTCCGGGTTTCTGCCCAAGAGAATATGGGCATTGGCCATGCCGAAATCAGTGTCGAAAAGGACGGTTTTCTTTCCCGACTTGCTTAGTGACAGGGCAAGGTTGACAGCGCAGTTGGTTTTGCCGACGCCGCCTTTGCCGCTGGTGATTGCTATGGATACAGTCATATCTGTTTCATCCGTTCATGACTTAAAGGGTCTGTTCTCAAGCTACATTAAGAGAAAAATTCTCTTTCAGATATTGGGCGATAATGGTCTGGCTGGCAAAGGCAACTGCCCCAACCACTGATCTGGTTCCGGACAACATACCGATTTTTGCCCCTGAATTGTGCAGGGCCGAAAATTCAGCCGGTGTGGTCTCGCACTCATCAAGTTTGGTCAGGGCAACGATCGGCGAGAGCGGGCGGAAATTCTGCATGGTCACATCAATCATTTTGGCTGAGCTGCCGCCGGGCACAGCCATGACAACAGAGGCCTGTGCAGGACCCAGATAGCTGTACAGGCTTTCAAGGCGCCTGACCGCCTCAGCCGGGGCAAGGGTAACATCAACCACCATCATGTCAAAATCTGTCATCCTGTCAAAATCCTGGTCCGGTATATCAGACGTTATGTGGCTGACAGGAATGTTCAGCAGACGTGCCAGCGAGCGCAGCCGGCTATCTGGTTCATGCTGGCTTGCTGACATGCTGGCAAGTGCCACTTCACGACTCTTATGTGTTTCTTTCAGGCTGGCAGCCAGCTTGGCAGCGAGTGTCGTGCGCCCTGCACCGGTCGGCCCGATGACAAAGATCAGGCGCTTTTTCAGCAGCTCCTCAGGGTTATGCAGACTCAGATCCTCAGCTAGCATATCCAGAAAAGAAGTCACCCCCGCCTCATATCCGATGCCGGCATAGGCGGTACGCAGCCCGGTGACAGCCTGCTGGCTGAAACCGGCGCGCATCAGCTGAACCGGTGTACTGTCCCGCAGCTCATCATTCAGCCCGCCATGATTGGTCACCACGAGACCGGATAATTTTTCCTCAAGCTGTTCTATTTTTTCTGCCATTACTGTTAATGCCTGCATCATTGCCTGCTGGGCGTTGGGGCTGGCAACCGCAGATGATATATGGCTGTTTGAGCGTGATTCCGCCTCTGCCGGGCACTTTAGGCGCCTTTCAGATATGTGCATGTCCGGGATGCGGCTGTCTGTGCCGCGTTGGTGCCCGGCGGCTGGTCTGGTAGCAGCGTCGAACATTGTGGTAAAATCATGCCGGACTGCTGATCTGGCCGCTGGTGTCACGCTAAGACCTGCCTCGTTTGATGCACGCATGATAACCTTGCCGTCACGCTTTGTGGTTGACAAGATGAGCGCATCAGCGCCCAGCTTTTGTGCAATCTCATCCATTGCTGAGGCGGTGTCATCTGCCTGTACAGTAAGAGTTGTCATCGTTTCTCTCCTTGTTGCGGGTGCTGTTACGCCGCATTGTCATCATCGCCGCTGATGGTCGCAATGACAGATATTTTCCGGTTATCTGGCAGTTCAGTAAAGCCAAGCACTACCATATCATCAATATGATGGCGGATAATCGCTGCCAGCTGTTTGCGGATTGCAGGCGATATGATCATCACCGCCGTCTGTCCTTCTGCTGAGACGCGTTCAGAGGCCTGGGATACTGATTTGATAATCCGCTCTGCCAATGCATTATCAAGAACCAGACCCGCGTCACCTGACTGGCGGGCCATCTGGATCAGCATATGTTCCAGTTCTGAGCTGAGCGTGATCACCGGCAAAGGCTGGTTGAGCGGTGCCAGCTGCTGTATCAGCAGTCCAGACAAGCCAGGGCGCAGCGCCTCTGCATATTCAGCGATGCTGAGATTTTTCCCTGCGAGAGTTGCCATAGTCTCTAGGATGCGGCGCAGATCGCTTATAGGCATACGCTCTGCCAGTAATTCCCGCAAAATGCCGGTCAGCGCGTGCAGCGGCACCAGCTTGGGCACCACTGACTGCACCAAATTGGGTGCTGATACGGCCAGATTATCAAGCAGGGCCTGAACATCATCCTGTCCCAGGAGCTCTCCTGCATATTTTGTCATCAGGTGGCTGACATGGGTGGTCAAAACGGTTTCTGGTTCCACAACAACATAACCATTGCTTTCTGCTTCTGCCTGTTTATGAGATTCAATCCAGACCGCATCGATACCAAAGGTCGGCTCTTTGACCTCAATGCCGGGAAGTTTAAGATTTGACTGTTCACCCGGTATCGCCAGCTTGCGGTCCGGATAGACATCATCCTCACCCACGATTGTCTGGCCAATACGGATACGGTACTGATTGGCATTCAGGCTCATGTCGTCACGCACCCGGACCGCAGGAATGACAAAGCCAAGATTACGCGAAAGCTGCTTTCTGATACCGGTGATGCGGTTGACAAGCGGGCCGCCTGTTTCTTCATCGACCATCTCAATCAGCCCGTATCCGAGCTGAATAGAAACCGGTGCATTGTCAGCGATGTCAGAAAGCTCAATCCGGTCAGGCGGTGTATCAGCTGCGGTGTCACCTCCGGCAGCTGGCCCGCCCGCCCCGCCCCCTGCCGGGGGAAATGGTCCAGCCGGGGGTTTTGCAGGTGCGCCCCCCAGAAAAAGAACACAGTGCCATTGGTCTGCCCCCCTGTAAAAATATGCAGTAAAGGCTGCACCAGATGCAGCCAGAATAAACAGAAAATTAGGCATTCCCGGCACGAGGCCTATAAGCATCAGAACACCTGCAACTGGCAGCCAGGCACGTGGCAGGCTGACCTGCTTGCCGATATGGGTTGCCATATCATGTGTGCTGGAAACACGTGTGACGATAATTGCGGTGGCAATTGCCAGCAGCAGTGAGGGGATCTGGGCCACAAGACCGTCACCTATAGACAGCAAAATATATGATTTGCCAGCTGATTCCAGACTGAGGCCATACTGGACAAGGCCAATAATCAGCCCGCCGACAATGTTGATTGCCAGAATCAGAATGCCAGCAATTGCATCGCCCTTGACAAATTTTGAGGCACCATCCATCGCGCCGTAAAAATCAGCTTCCTGGGTAATTTCCTCGCGCCGCTGGCGGGCCTCATCATTTGACAGAATGCCTGCATTTAGATCAGCATCAATCGCCATCTGCTTGCCAGGCATGGCATCAAGAGTAAAGCGGGCAGACACTTCTGAGACGCGTCCGGCCCCTTTGGTGATCACAACAAGATTAATTATCACCAGAATAATAAAGACAAAGATACCAACAGCAAAATTTCCGGCAATAACAAATTCACCGAAGGCCTCAATCACCTGTCCGGCCGCATCGCTGCCCTCATGGCCTTCACCCAAAATAATGCGTGTTGAGGCGACATTCAGGCCTAGACGCAGAACGGTTGCAATCAGCAGCAATGTCGGAAAGCTGGAAAATTCCAGCGGCCGGTGTGTGTGCATCGCTACCATAAGAATCAGTAGCGACAGCAAAATATTCGTAACAAAGAAAATATCCAGAAGATAGGGTGGCAGCGGCAGCACCATCATCACTATCAACGCAAGAATTCCAATCGGCAGGACAAAGCTGCCTAGCAGCGATTTCAGGCTGGTGATGCCAAGGCGCTGAAGTGTCATTTCCATGACGCTCTCCTGATGTCAGAAATCAGACAGCCTGCCGGAAAGACACCGGAAACTGAAGTAATGAAATTTTTTAAACTTCTGATTTTAAACATTATTTGTTAAATTCTTCTGAAACTGGACCGAACACACC
>JAYPEG010000009.1:7634-8374 GCA_038125645.1 Alphaproteobacteria bacterium | reverse complement strand
ACACCTGCCGGCCTGATAGATAAACAAGGCAAATATTATGCCAAGCCGGCGGTGCTGCAGATAAACAGTGCAGGGGCCCTCTCTTTGGCACAGAAAATGCATCTGCTTCAGAGGGTACCTTTAATGAAAGGTCTGCTGGCCGGTCTGGAGCGGGGAACTGACCCTCTGCTCAGTGGCTGACAGATTGTTTGATCAGTTTTGATCAGGAGCGCTAAATGACGAGTTTCAGATTTACACGCCTTTGTTTATTCTCCGCCGCCGGTCTGCTGGCCGGATGCGGTCATATGAACACAGCCGCCCTGCAGCAGGCAGAAATGCCGGCTAAAGAGATGGCCATGATAGAAGCCTCACAGACACAGTCGGTGGTGACGCTGAAAGATGTTCTGGATGCTGACTCACAGGATATACCGACGTTGACAGCAATCGGCTATGCGGTCACATCGTCACAGCCAGGCAGAAGCGAGGCCCAGAAACGGCTGATGGCTATCCGTTCGGCCCGCATGGCCGCGATGCGCGATCTTGCAGAACAGATTCACGGTCTGCAGGTTGATTCAAGTACTACAGTCATTGATCTGATGGTTCAGAATGACACGTTCAGGGGCGTTGTATCCGGCACTATTAGGGGCGCCCGCACAGTCCGGATCAACCCGACCGGCTCTGACACCTATGAGGTGGTTCTGGAGATTGACCGCGAGATGATTGGCTATCTTCTGAAGACAGCCCGTGAGTCTGTCTGATTC
>JAYPEG010000009.1:0-7624 GCA_038125645.1 Alphaproteobacteria bacterium | reverse complement strand
GTCTGATTCCATCAGGAAGACCAAAAGAATGATGCACACACGCGCCGCCCGTACTGTCCTAAAAAAGAATTATCTGCCTGCTGTTCTGACGGTGGCGCTGCTGTTTTCCTGCGGGCTGACCAGTGTCAGTGCTGCTGCTGCCCGCAGCCAGTTGGCACAGGGGTCTGATAATCTTCTTATGGTCACTGTAACTGGCCGGGCTGCTATTCAGCATGAGAATGCTTTTGAAGAAGCGCGCAATATGGCACTTGAGGACGCGCTTTATTATGCAGCTCTTGAGGGCGGGGCACAGGTGCGCGGTTACAGTGCAGTTGATGAAAGCACTGCTCTCAGCGAGAATTTTGTTGTTCGCCCGGCCTCGCGGATACTGGACTATACCATCATTGATGAAATCAGCGATGACACACATTATGCGGTGACCATAAAGGCAGTTATTGGTGATATTGCTGACAGTGGCTGTCAGAACCGTCCGCTGAGCCATGTTACCCTGTTCAAGCCTGTTTTCCGTATGGGAACAGACCTGCCTTACTGGATGTCACAGCTTCCGCAGGTCCTCTTTGATGAGATTGCAGAAGGTCTGGATGAAGAGCCACGCCTTATTCTGCGTGATGCCCGTTCAGTGGCGCGCAGCCAGGCCACATCAGACAATAATCATTACAACAGCTATGATTACAGACAGCTTACCAGCGGACGCATAAGAATGCGTGACGGTGACATGGCGGTAGAGACCTCTTTGCGGTTTTCGTCAGAGGATGAAACCAGCCTGCTGTCAAAAACAGAATATCTGCGCATTGATATCGAAAGCCAGGTGTCGGCCCAGCAGGACGGGATGCGCCCGCAGTTAATTACAGACAGTTTTAAAATCCGGCTGGGCCAGAAGCTGCCTCTCTACAGCCTGACCGCCCTTAATCAGGAACAGCGCGCGGACCTTAAAGCTCTGATCACAGATGCTGCCCATCTGCATGCACGAAAACTGGGAGCAGAGATGTTATGCCAGCCGCTGACCGCAACATTGGAGCTGGCAAACGGCAGACTGCAGGCCCGTCTTGGCAGCCGTCAAGGCCTGCATACTGAACTGCTGGCCTTTACAGACGGACCTGAGATGAATTTCCGTATCTTGCGCGTGGATGAGGTGAGAGACAGTCTCAGCACCCTGACCCCGCTTGACAGCCGCATGGATATTTCTAGCCTGGTCGGCGCAAGGGTAAAATTTCTGGAGTTTAACTGATGGCCGAGCGATATCGTTATTTTGCATTCACAGTTCTGGCTGGCCTTTCCTTCTTGTCAGTTGTTCACCCTGTTGCGGCAGAACCGATTGTAGTGCTGGAATATAATCGCCATACGAGCGGCAGCGATACCACTGTGAACACCCATCCGTTCCGTATGAACCCCGATTACTCAACTGATCATAAGGTCCAGCAGAATGAGACACTGAGTCATATTATTGCCAATTATTACGGCGGCAGTGATATGGACCGGGCCTTTATCCAGCTGGCCATTATACGCCGCAACAAATCGGCATTTGTGCGGAATAACCCGCATTATCTATTTGCCGGAAAGACACTGCATCTGCCCTCATTAAACGAAATCCGGGCAATGCTGGTCAATCAGACGGCCCCTGGCGCCACCGGAACTGTCACTGAGGATAACCTTGAGCATATTTTCTTTTTTGGCAGCTGACAGGCGCCACCCTTTTCTGATCCTTACTATTTTCCTGGCAGCCATGACACCTGTCTCTGCAGCAGCAGATAAGATGCTGTCCGGGGCAGAGCTGCAGGAACAGGCCGCCAGCTATCTTGAAGATATGGGTTACAGCTCTCAGCCGGCCATCAATCCTGACCGGCTGTTTCGTGCTTGCGGCCAGCCGTTGGTATTCTCCCCGCTTTTTGGCTCGTACCAGACGGTAGAGATCAGGTGTCCTGATAAAGATGGTTGGCAGATTGCCGTGCGGACCAGAAGCGGTTCGTCAAAAACTGCGCGCCAGGCCTTCCAGGCTGTGCAGCAGGACAGCCCGCAGGCGTTATCTGCATATGTGATTGTTAATCAGAGTTTAAAAAAGGGAGCTGTGATCACAGCTGGTGACATTGATGTGATTGTCGGCCCCACAGATGGATTTGACGATTATTTTGCAAGAGCCGAAGATGTGCTGGGGCGGCGTCTGCGCAAACCTGTTTCTATTGGCAGAATGATTAGGGCCAGCTATCTTGAACCTGACTGGATGATTGAGAAAGGCCAGCCGGTGATAGTGGAAAGCCGGGTTGGAACAGTGCAAGTATTAATTGAGGCTGTTGCACTGGAAAATGCACAATGGGGTGATCTGGCACGATTTTTGAATGTCAGATCTGATAAGGAAGTGGTCGCAACAGTCATTTCTGAAAAAAAAGTGGTGATTGGGGCTAAAAGATTTTAATGCCCTGTCGTTTTTACTCTCATTAGGAGGTATAAGTCATGGTTGATAGTGTGAAAAGCGCCATCAGTCGAATCGAAACAGTTAAATCGCGTCGTGTTGAGAGTGTCCAGCCGCAGCGTTCCGGTTCAGCAAAGACCCAGAGCCTAAATGCGGACAGTGACAACGTACAGCTGAAATCAGCTGAACTTGCATCCTCTGCAAAGGAGATGGCTGCTGCTGCTCCTGTTGATAGGGAAAAAGTTAACAGGATCAAAAGCGCCATCAAAGAAGGCAGATATCCGATTGATATTGAGCGTATTTCTGACGCGCTGATGGATGCATACCGGGAGATGAAGTCTTAACGTCTGCAGCCCTTTAAACTAGGAACTGGGATATGTCTGCCCGTATTCATGCTGATGAGCTTATTGCCACCGCCAAGGAGAAACTTGGCGGCGTTCGTGCTTGCCTGAACGATTCCGGCGCCTTTGGACGTGAAGTAAGAGCCTTTGATGACTGGCTGAGCGCGAACAAGGCTGCCTTTTCCCATGCCGCTGAGCTGAGCGCGGCAATTCGCACCGATATCGCTGATGTGATTACCCAGATTTCCCGCCTCGAGATGCAGGCCCATCATAATGCACGTCTGGTCACAGATATGCAGAGCTATCTGAACGGCCAGCTGGAAACCCGCCCGCTGGCAGCCGCTGGCAGCCCGGCCCTCAGGGCCTACAGCCAGAATGGCTGATCAGACTAGCCGGTAAAAAACTGTCCTGAATAGCTGACCAGATCGGCTCAATTGACAGCATCTTGCTGATATAAGATACTGAAATGCGGCTTGAGATTAGGGGTGAATGGCTGTGAGCCTGAATGTGTTTTTGTCAAATTTCGGCTATGCAGGACTGATTTTACTGCTGGTTCTAGCGGTTATTTTGCTGCTGAATAATTTTCAGAAAAAAGTGCTGAATATATTGGGCCGCCTGTCTTCGGCCTATAATGATATAGAGACAATTCTTGTGCGGGTTACCAACTCTGTTGAACAAATTAACAGCCATCTAGGCCGCCTTGATGCGCGCCTGTCAGAGATAGAGGCTGCGCTTGCGCGCAGTGAGCGCGAGATGATACGTTTGGCAGATGGAACCAGTGCTCAAAGCCAGCTCAGCAAAGCGATTGAAATGGCACGCGAGGGTGCCTCAGCCTCTGAGATCATGCTGTCAACCAGTCTGCCCCAGGAAGAGGCAGAAGCTATCGCACGTTTTCACAAGGGATAGACGGGCTGCTTCTTCGTCTCCTGAAGCAGATAAATTCTATAATGTGAAGACAGACACGCTGCATGATGTGCGCACGTAGCGGTTGTTAACTTTGGCGCGCAGACTGCCGCTTTTGCGGTCAATATGAAGGATGAGATCATCAGCAGAAATTGTAACAGAGCTGTCGCTGATCTGTGTGATAATCCCCTCACGATCAGAGCTACTACTGGAAATTTTCGCCGAACGTCCTGTCTCCGCATAGCGGATGATAATTTCACTGATGTCAAGATAGCTGCTCTGGCAGTTGTATTTTTCATGCCTGAACCGCTCCAGCTGACAGGCTGACAGGCTGAACAGGCTGGCTGTGACCAGCAGTGCGGCAAGACCGGCGCGCGGCAATATCTCAGCTGGCAGGTTTGCTGTCATCTTGTGATATCTCCGCGGCATGCTCCTGTGCCTTTTCTGTTTCTGGTGGCCCGTCAGCCGGGGCTTCAGTGTCTGCTGCCAGCGCCCCGGTTGAGTCTGAGGCCGCGTCTGCAGCCCCAGCCACTTCAGCAGAAACTCCGTCCGGCGGCTCGGCATCCGGCACTGGTGACGCGGTCTCACTGCTATCAGCTTCACTTACAACAGCAGCACTGTCTGGCGGCGGTGCATCCGGGCCAGTCTCAGCCGCGTTTGCAGTCTCAAGCTGTGTCTGTTGGTCCTCTGTGCCTGCTGCAGATTCAGTTTCGGTCTCAGCCTCACTCTCAGCAGAGTCAACATCCTGTGACGTGGCCGCCTCAACGTCAGCTGCCATGGGAAGAGTGTCCTGTGGAGCGGCATCCTGGGGATTAGCAAAGACAGCCTTTTTCGTTTCAATCAGGCGTCTGGCGTCATCCTCGCCAACATTGATGGTCACACCTTTGGGGATGCGGACGCCGTTTATCTCACCCCCCTCAATGACAATCAGCTCGTTCCATTCCTGATAGAACGGCTCTGCTGTGCTGCTCTTGTCACCTGCTTCCATAGCGTCAACAGCGGCCCCAGTCTTTGGGCGCAGCTGTGCAGGCGTCAGTTCAGTAAGTGTGTTCTGGTTAGGATCTGCGTTGAATGCGGCGATATTGCGCACCCGCATACGTAAAATGTAAATACGGGCAGCCAGAATTCCCAGCCGCTTATTCTCATCACTTTCTGATCCCAGTGCCGTCTCAATAAAGCTGTTTAACTCAGCCAGAGATTTATCAGCAAATTTATCAATGATCGCATCACGCACGCGGATGGTCTCTGCTGTCAGGGTGATGTTCGAACCTGGACCGCTGCCATGTGAAAGAGAAGCTGATTTCATTTTTTTCTCCGATTAAGCATCTTGGCATCCTATTTGCAAAATCTACACCAAATCGGTGCCAAAAGCGCAAAAAAGTTAACTTTTTATCTAATGAGAGGGCAACACAGAATGAGCAAGATTGGCAATTATCTTGATTTCTATTCACAGGCTCTGCAGATACGCTCTCACCGTAATGAGGTGCTAGCCTCTAATATCGCCAATTCCGCCACCCCGCATTTCAAGGCCCGTGACGTGGATTTCAACCGTGAAATCCAAAGGCATGTTAAGGAAGGCCCTTTGCAGACCACGCATAATGTGCATTTCCCAACCCAGATGAGCCCGCTCCGTGAAAAGCTGATGTTCCGCCAGCCGATTAATCCGTCACTGGACGGCAACACAGTGGAAATGAATGTCGAGCAGATGGAATTTTCAGAAAATGTGATGCGCTATCAGACTACGTTACAGTTCTTGAATGGCCGTATCACCGGGCTGATGTCAGCAATACGCGGTGAATAGGGAGGCTGGACAGATGGCAGAAGTAAAAAATATTTTTGATATTGCCGGGCGGTCAATGGCTGCACAGATGGTGCGCCTAAATACAGTTGCCAGTAACCTTGCCAATGCCGGAGTGGTTACCGGCGACAAGCAGAGCGCCTATAGGGCAATGAAGCCTGTTTTTGAAACAAAATTTGCTGATGCGCTAAAGCGCACTGGCGTATCAACCGTCGATGTTGCTGATATCAGAACGGTTCTGCGCGAACCGGAACGGGTCTATATGCCCCATCATCCGGAGGCGGATGATGAGGGCTTCGTGTTCCGTGCGGCTGTTGATGAGAATGAGGAAATGGTCGAGATGCTGGAGGCATCACGCCAGTATCAGAACAATGTTGAGATCGTATCAACTTTAAGAAATTTGATGATGCGTACCATAAATATGGGCAAATAAGCGCTCAGGCTGGAGACAAAAATGAATACGGTTGACAATAATCAGTCATTAAACAGCATCCTTGACAAGCTGGGTATCCGCCAGCCTGAGGAGCAACAGCGGGCAGACAAGACCTCTCTTGGCCAGGAAGATTTTCTGAAGCTGATGACCACACAGCTGCAGAATCAAGACCCGTTCGCGCCTATGGAAAACGCTGAATTCATTGCCCAGATGGCACAGTTCTCAACTGTTACCGGTATTACAGAAATGGGCCAGACCCTGAAGGGCCTGTCCAGCCAGCTGTCTGAATTCAGGATTGCTACAGCCACAAATATGCTGGGCAACTCTGTTCTGGTGCCGGGAACAAAAGCTTATCCTGATGCCGCTGGGGCTGTGCATGGGGTTGTTGACCTTCCTGCTGCCAGCGGGTCCACACAGGTGGTGTTCAAATCAGTTGCGGGTGAAATTCTTCATGTTTCTGATCTGGGCGCGCAGGCATCAGGCCTTGCCGGCTTTTCCTGGGAGGATATCCCCCAGGATGTGCTCGATAATAATGAATATATCACTGTTCAGGCTTTTGCTGATCAGGGCAGCGGCCTTGAGGGCGTATCTGCTTCAGTCTTTGGTGAGGTGCTTTCTGCATCTGCCAATGGTGAGGACGGCGTGCGCCTTGATGTTAAGGGCTACGGCGATATCAGTGCCAGCGAGGTTGTGCGCTTCCGCAGGGGTTCTGGCACATAAGTTGCTTGTCATAACAGGATTTAAATGGGGCTGCTTCCCTATATTAGAACAGTTTTATTAAGACCCGCATAATCCATCTCTTGGAGATCTAGAATATGTCCTTCTACACCGCTCTTACCGGATTGAATGGTTCACAGGCAGATATTTCTGCAACTTCAAACAATATTGCCAACGTCGGCACCACCGGCTTTAAGAGAAGTGTTGCGGAATTCGGTGATATCTTTGCAACCTCACCATTGCAGAACTCATCATCATCGATCGGTTCTGGCACTATCCTGAAAGGGATTAAACAGCAGTTCACGCAAGGTAACATTTCTTCATCTCTGAACGCGCTTGACTTGGCTATTTCCGGCCAGGGCTTTTTTGCCCTCAAGCCGTCTCTGACTTCTGCCCAGACTGTTTATACACGAAACGGCTCACTGAACGTGGATAATGACCGTTATGTTGTAGACTCAGCCGGTCAGTATCTGCTGACCTACCCGGTGAACGATGACGGCTCCGTAACGGCCAAAGACCTGCAGAGTGCGGTCCCGCTGCAGCTGCCGGTGACCTCCGGTGAGCCGCGCGCTACGAGTAATATCTCGCTGGGTGTGAACGTGCCCGCCGGCGCTGACGTGGTCACTGAACGCTCTGAATTTGCAGACGGTTATAATTTTAATCCCTCTGATCCTGACACGTTCACTAACTCAACATCGATCACCATATTTGATGATTTGGGTAACCCGACCATTGCAACGATTTATTTTATTAAGACACAGGCTGCCTCTGCTGATGATCCAACAAATAAATATGATACAAGGCTGGTAATCAATGACACTGTGATTGATCCCAATCTGGTCTCTGCTGTTGATGATACCGGCCGCCAGCTGTTTATTGACAGATTTGGCAAACAGACCACACAGGTTCCGGATGACAACTATTTTCTGGAAGGCAAGGGGTCCGCCCTTTATAAACTTGATGATTTGCAGGAGCTTATTCCCTCGCAGCCTGCCAAGTTGCAAGGTGAGCAGTCAGAGTTTGAT
>JAYPEG010000008.1:6363-60180 GCA_038125645.1 Alphaproteobacteria bacterium | reverse complement strand
CAGAAAAATAATGATATTCTGCGGATTCAAAAACAGGCTGGCCACAACCGGGCCGGGGCACAGGCCGGCAAGACCCCAGCCAATGCCAAATACAGCGCTGCCAACAATCAGCGGGCGGTCAATATCTGTTTTAACCGGCAGGCTGAATTCAGGCGCAAACATTGGTTTTCTGTTTCTTACCAGAAAAAAATGGCCGGCTGCGTTAATCAAGATCCCCCCGGCCATAACAAAGGCCAGTGACGGATCCCAGAGCCCGAAAATATCCAGAAATCCAACCACCTTTGCCGGGTTGAGCATACCTGCCAGCCCCAGACCCGCACCGAAAACAAGACCGGCGATCACCGCAGATGACAAAGCCATTATCATATCACGCCTCCTTTTGCTCAGACCAGATGGCGGACAATAAACACTGTCACCACTGCGCTTGTCATAAAGGTCATGACAGCTGCCAGCGAGCGCAGTGACAAGCGCGCGAGACCACAGATACCATGGCCGGATGTACAGCCTGAACCAATGGCAGAGCCTATACCCACCAGAAAGGCGGCCAGATAAAACAGCAGACCGTCAGCCACCGGAACAGAGACAATCGGGCTCCGGGTCAATGCCACCAGAACAAACGGGCCGGCAAGCGTGCCGGTCACAAAAGCCAGCCGCCAGTAAAACTCGGACGAATGAGAGGGTGAGAGAAGTCCTGCCAGAATCCCGCTGACCCCCATAACCCGGCCCTTTGTCACCATCAACAGCAAGGCAGCCCCGCCGATCAGCAAGCCGCCAATAAAAGACATCAAAGGCGTAAACTCGCTCCAGTTAATTGTCATTTTCCCCTCTTATTCCTTTGACTGGTACTTTTAGATAGGTCTGCCCGTTCTGCTCTGCAGGCGGCATATGCCCGGCGCGCATGTTCACCTGGATAGAGGGCATGATCAGTTTTGGCATATCAAGGGTCGCATCACGTGCCTCTCGCATGGCAACAAAATCGGCCTCGATTACCCCGCCGCCAATATGGATATTAGCTTGTTTCTGTTCTGCAACACTGGTCTGCCAAGAGACCGGCCGGCCGCCTGGCATATAATCATGACAGACGAATATCCGTGTCTCATCAGGCAGGGACAATATCTTTTGGATTGAACGGTAAAGCTGGCGTGCATCACCGCCGGGAAAATCTGCCCGTGCTGTGCCCCCGTCCGGCATAAATAAAGTGTCACCGACAAAGACGCTGTCACCGATAACATGTGCCATACAGGCTGGTGTATGTCCTGGTGTGTGCAGGGCCTGACAGCTCAGCTCGCCCAGCATATAGCTGTCACCATCCTCCAGCAGGCGGTCAAACTGGCGCCCGTCTCTTTCAAAGGCAGTGCCGGCATTGAACACTTTGCCAAAAATTTCCTGTACCTGAACAATTTCCTTTGAAATCATCAGCCGTCCGCCAAGACGTTCCTGCAGATAGGGCGCAGCAGACAGATGGTCAGCATGAACATGTGTCTCTATCAGCCATTCAACCCGGTAACCCTTTGAATGAATATAAGAGATGATCTCGTCAGCCTGTGCGTAGCTGACCTCGCCTGACGCATAGTCAAAATTGAGCACCGCATCAATCACCGCACAGACACCGCTGCTGCTGTCTGCTGCAACATAACTGACAGTATTTGTTGCCTCATCAAAATATGCCTCAACCAACGGGCTCATCTGTATCTCTCCAACACCTTCCCGGCTCACCGTGATTCTATTATCCAGCAACAACCATATAATAGCTATTTTTTCAGGTTCAAATGAATTTGCAATAACTTGTGGCATTTTACCGCAACATAGTGACAGGCGTGCAGTCTAGCGGGCAAACAGACAGGCCTGTATGAGCGGTTCCAAATATCTTATCCGATTCTGAATGGCTTTCAGCAGCTGGCGTTCTCCTGATTGCAGAATAGTCTCTTCTATGGCCGAAACAGGCGGCAGCCCGGCTGAAATATCTTTTATCTGCTGGCGTAGGACAAGTTTCAGACAGAAATGGATATCCTCTGCAAAGCCGCCAATCTCCGGCGGAACATCATCGAGCTGCAGCAAAGCCCGGGCACGTTCTGCGCTGCTGCGCTCATCCAGGGCGCGTGAAAGGGCCAGCACGCGCAGCGTCTCAGTCAATGGCAGCAGCATATAGAGCTTGATATTAAAACGCCCCCCTTGTGTTTTCAGACTGCCAAAGACCGTCAGCCCGCCTGTGGCCCCGGCTGTATTGCGGGCCAGCATTTTCAAAAACCCCCTGTTCTGCACCGCCAGTGGCGAGATTTTTTCCTCAAGTTCCGTGCAAAGCCGCAAATCGCCATGCACCGGGGCAAAGTCGAAGAAAATATCAACATTCAGTATATCCTGCGGGCGTGACTGGCCAATCCAGCTCTGCACAGCCTGTACCCAGCCAGATACAGAACGGCACCATTGCGGCTGGGATGACATGACCCTGCCCTTGCAATAGGGAATCCCGGCTGCGTCCAGACTGTCAGAGATCAGCCCGCCCAGCGTCTCGAACCAGCGCTGGCGGCGCTGATATTCCTTTGAATCTGCCCCCTCATCACTGTAGATAATGGCATGATCCTGATCAGCTGCTAGAAGACTTTCCCCGCGTCCTGCAGATCCCAGAACCAGCAGAACATAGGAACAGGGCATATCATCACCATTTGCACGCATCTGCTGTTCTGCCAGCCTGGCCGCCTGTTGCAGGGCTGTGCGATAAGCATTGCTGATAACAGCAGCAATCGCCAGTGCCGCCACCCCGTCTGACAATAATGAGGTCGCCAGAAAGGGCAGCTCCTGTAATGCTTCTTTCATCTCTGGGGCAGATTGTGCTGATGACATCCTGTCGCCAATGACAACAGCCGTTCTCAGGCGCTGGCGCATCAGCTCGCGCAGGGACAGCCAGCCTATCAATGCGCCGCGGGCATCAGTCACACCCAGATGGCGCACGTCATGCCGGCCAATGCGTCCCAGACCGACATACATAAAATCCTGATCCCTGACTGTAATGACAGGTGTTGACATAATTGTCCGCAAGCTGATGTCACGCGCTGTTTTTACCTGCGAAAGGGGCGTTGCCATCGCGTGTACAATGTCACGCTCTGACACAATGCCGGCAATATCATCCGGCCCGCTGCCAACAAAAATGCAGTCCAGCCTGTCCTCGCGCATCCGGCTGGCAGCAGCAAGGACAGTGCAGTCAGGTGACATAATCACAGGTGCCGCCCGCATCATTTCATAAATGCGGTGCTGATAGGGGTAGGGGTCAATACGGGCAAGAGGGTGCATGGATACCGGCTGATAGCTGGCAGCTGCCACATCAACCCAGCCAGCCCGTACCTGTTGGAGGCGCATATCATCAAGCCCGGCAACAGCCCGCCATGCGTCACCCAATGTCAACACAGACCGCGCATTCAAATCAGCAATCATTTTTTTATAAATACGGCCGGTCATCAATGCATCACCCAATGCGGTGTGCCGGTCAGCTTCAGAAACACCATAGTGAACCGCAAGTGCCTGCAGATCACCAAGCATGAGCATTGTTTGGTCGCCAAGCACAACCCCGGCAAGCTGGCGCAGGCACAAGGCCGGCGGCGGCTGCCATTCCAGCCCGTGACGTTCTGCCTCTGCCTGCAATACAGACAGATCAAACCCGATATTATAACCGATAACCACCTTGGCTGATATGGCCTCACGCAGGCGGGGCAGCAGGCTGGGCAGCTGCGGCGCCGCGGCAACATCATCATCACTGATATGATGAATTGCCGTGCTCAGCGGCGGGATCGCTATGCCAGGATTGACCAGCATATCCATTTGCCAGCTCTCATCAAATGGGTCAGCCGCACCGATCTGAACCACCCTGTCTGTCTTTGGCCGCAGTCCGGTGGTCTCCAGGTCTAACGAAATGACTGGCAGTTTTTCAAGTGAGATGGTTGCCAGCCCCATATCATACCCCATTGTTTTTGTTTCGGCTTTTATGCTGTAAATGACGATAACATGGGGCGATATTCACTGCCAGATACAAAACAGCCAAAAGGGGATTTGCTATATGCGGCGAAGTGTTTTGCCAAGCAGGGCGGAATCACTTAAAAATAATTAATTGCGAAAGACAGGGGGAAACAGGCAGATGCAGGCTGATATAGTTATTCTTGGTATTTTTGTTGCTGACACCGCCTTCAGGGCCAGCCGCCAGCCGGTGATGGGCGAGACAATTCTTGGCGAGGCCTTTCACCTGAGCCCGGGCGGCAAAGGCTCGAATCAGGCAGTCGCCGCTGCAAAGGCCGGGGCCCGCACAGCCTTTATCACAAAACTGGGAACAGATGCCTTTGCAGATATGGCTCTGTCTGTCTGGCAGCAGGCCGGCGTGCAGCCTGCGGTCAGCCAGCACAGTGATGCCAGTACCGGTGCCGCTTATATTTTTATTGAGGCGGCCACAGGCAATAATGCCATTATTGTCTGCCCCGGTATTGCCGGACAGCTGGGCCCAAACGATATCAGCCGGCATCAGCAGCTGATCGCCTCTGCACAGGTGTTTATGGTTCAGCTTGAACAGCCGCTTGAGGCTGCTTTATGCGGCCTTGAGATTGCGCGCGCAGCAGGTACAACAACAATCCTCAACCCGGCCCCGGCGGCCAGTCTGCCAGAACATATGCTGGGCCTGTGCGACTATATCACGCCAAATGAAACAGAAGCAGAGGCGCTGACCGGCATATCTGTCCAGAATGCCGATGGGGCGCGCAGGGCAGCTGAGGCGCTGTGCAGATGCGGGGTCGGCACAGCCATCATCACGCTTGGCGAGCGCGGCGCTTATCTACATAATGATGAAATCAGCCAGCTGATACCGGCATTTCATGCCGGGCTGGTTGCCGAGACAACAGGTGCTGGTGATGCATTTAACGGTGGCTTTGCTGCCGCCCTTGTTGCCGGATTATCCCCATTTGAGGCAACGCGTTTTGGCTGTGCCACAGCGGCGCTGTCCGTGACAAGGCCAGGCACAGCCAGCTCGATGCCGGCAAAAACAGAAATACAGGCGCTTTTATCACAAAATCCCTGAGTTGGGCCAATCAGGCAGCAGGGTCATGGGCAGCCTCCAGCCGCTGCCAGTCAAACTCTACCCCTGTGCCGGGCTGTGAGGGGGCCACCGCCAGGTGATTCTCAACAACCAATGGACGGGTTGTATAATGATCTATGGGAAAGCTGTGCACTTCAATCCAGCCGCCATGCGGCTGGGCGCTGACCATGCTGACATGCAGCTCCTGCATGCCGTGGCTGCAGACAGGCAGATTGTGCGTGCGGGCCATTGCAGCCACCTGCATCCAGCCGGTAATCCCGCCGCAATTTGATGAATCGGGCTGAATATATGACAGACCTGCATGTTCAAATGCCAGCTCAAACTCATGTATGGTATGCAGATTCTCACCCATGGCCAGCGGACAGCCGGTCTGCTTTGCAAGGCGGCCATAATCAGCATAGAGATCAGGCAGCATCGGCTCTTCAAACCAGACGAGGTTAAAATCCCTGAATGCTGTGGCGGCAGTGACCGCGCGGTCAAAATCAAGGGCATAATTCGCATCAACCATAAAATCTATGTCCGGGCCGATCAGGTCTCTGACAGCAGCAATGCGGGCGATATCCTCGTCCAGGTCTGTCTTGCCGACCTTTATTTTCACTGCATTAAACCCCTCATCCAGGTAGCCTGCAACGCTTTCGAGCAGACGCTCCTTTGAATAATTCAGATCGATACCGCCGCGATAGGCATGGCATCTGTCAGCCTGTCCGCCCAGCATTTTCCAGAGCGGCTGGCCAGCTGCCCTGCAGCGCAGATCCCAAAGGGCAATATCAAGCGCGGAAATAGCAAATGCGGCAACCCCGCCACGCCCGACATAATGGATATGCAGGTTCATCTGTTCATACAGCCCCTCTACATCGCTGGCATCACGGCCAACAAGAAAAGGAGCCAGATCATGTTCAATCATAGCCGCAACAGCGCGCCCCCCCTTGCCGCCTGTATAGCTGTATCCAGTACCGCACAGCCCGTCTGCCTGCTCGATCTGCACTGTCAGCAACTCAAAATGCGTGTGATCGCCATGCATCGCATCGCTCAGCACCTCTTTCAGCGGCAGGGCAAAACGGCGCACCCTAACTGATTTGACTGTCATTTGCGCGCCTCCCCCCCTTAGGGCAAAACTCCCGGATAAAAATAATGTTTCAGAGCTACCAGCCGCAGGCGGTGCTGATTTACACCTGCAGCCCGTGTTTCAGCACTGTTACAGCACAGCCGGTGCTTGTTATCATACACGAACAGGCTTATGGTCTAAACCATCAAAGATATTTTACTTCATATGCACCGGCCATCAGGAAATCATGCCCATGACAGAACAGACAATCACCGCTGCCTTCTACCGCGGCAACAGAACTTTCAGCGTTGAACAGCGCAGTGCTGCCACACCCGGGGCAGGAGAAGTCGCGGTGCGTATCGCTTATTGCGGCATCTGCGGTACAGATATGCATGTCTATCACGGCAATATGGATGCGCGTGTCGGCATGAACCGGGTTATAGGCCATGAAATGTCCGGAACGGTAGAGGCCATAGGCGCGAATGTAACTGGCTTTTCTGCGGGACAGAAGGTTGTTGTACGCCCGCTTGACCACTGTAATGAATGTCCTGCCTGCCTGGCCGGTCATACGCATATTTGTCACAGGCTGAAATTCCTTGGCCTCGACACAGACGGGGCGATGCAGGAAATCTGGTGTGTTCCTGCCCATACGCTGCATCTGCTACCTGACACGCTGCGTCTTGATCATGCGGCGCTGATTGAGCCTGTGGCTGTCGCCTGTCACGATGTCAGGATGGCCGCTGTCAGAAAGGATGAGGATGTTGTCGTGATCGGTGGCGGGCCCATTGGGGTTCTTGTTGCCATGGTTGCCCGTGACGCTGGGGGACGGGTCAGCATTTCTGAGGTGAATCCGAACCGGATCAAAATCGCCCGGAAGCTCGGCTTTCAGACATTTCACCCGGCTGAATGCGATCTGGCAACAGAAATAAACAGCCTGACTGGCAGCAAGGGCGCGGATGTTGTCTTTGAGGTGTCCGGCACCCAGGCCGGCGTTGATGCCATGACCGCTGTCGCTGCAACAAGGGCACGGATTGTTATGGTTGCCATCCATGCACAAAAACCGCAGATTGACCTGTTCCAGTTTTTCTGGCGCGAACTGCGCCTCATAGGGGCCCGCGTCTATGAGGCAGAAGATTATGAAAAGGCGATTGATATTATTGCCTCCGGCGGCGTGGATGCTGACAGCTTTATTACCGATGTCAGTCCGCTGAGCGAGATTCAAAATGCATTTGACTCACTCGATTCCAGCCCCACAGCAATGAAAAGCCTGATAAGAGTAGGACAGTAAATTATGCGTATAATGGATCAATTCAGCCTGACAGGAAAAATAGCCCTTGTGAGCGGGTGCAGACGCGGTATCGGGCGCGGTATTGCAGAGGCGCTGGCCAGCGCTGGTGCAGATATAATCGGTGTCAGCGCAGCCCTTGAGGCCAGTGGCAGTGCGGTGGAAACAGCCATAACCGGCATGGGCCGTAATTTTATCTCTTACAGCTGTGACTTTTCTGATCGCACAGCGGTCAGCCGCTTTTGTGAACAGCTGGCCGCAGACGGGCATCAGCCCGATATTCTGGTGAATAATGCCGGGACTATCAGGCGGAAACCGGCGGCAGAGCATGATGATGATCTCTGGGATGAGGTGATAGAGGTCAATCTGAGCGCTCAATTTATTCTCAGCCGTGAAATTGGCCGCCAGATGGTTGCGCGCGGTTCTGGAAAGATCATTTTTACAGCGTCCCTGCTAACATTTCAGGGGGGGATTACTGTGCCCGGCTATGCAGCATCAAAGGGTGGCATCGGCCAGCTGACAAAGGCGCTGGCCAATGAATGGGCCGGCAAGGGGGTAAATGTGAATGCCATCGCCCCTGGCTATATTGCCACAGACAACACACAGGCCCTTCAAAATGACCCGGAGCGCTATCAGGCAATTCTCGAGCGTATCCCGGCAGGCCGTTGGGGCGTGCCAGCAGATTTCGGCGGCCCGGCAGTCTTTCTTGCCTCTTCTGCATCTGACTATGTAAATGGCGAGATACTGACAGTTGACGGCGGCTGGATGGGCAGATAGGGGCAAACAGCCAGCCAGCCGCTGTTCTGCTTTTCAGCTGACCGCCAGAACGCCGCCCATGCCAGCAGCGTGATGTTCCAGCATGTGACAGTGAAACAGCCACAGGCCTGGATTGTCTGCGATAAACAGCAGCTCGGCTTTCTCACCTGGGGCCATCAGATAGGTATCGCGCAAAAGCAGGCGTTCAGTGGCACCAAATTCGGCCGACCTAACCCAAAAATGCTGGCCATGCAGATGCATGGCGTGCTGCCAGGCCGTGTCATTCCAGATACGCAGCATCGCACTCTCACCCAGCGTCAGTTCAGCCAGAATCTGATCATAGCCACCGACGGTGCCATTGAAAGCCCATAATTTTCTTTCCTGCATAGCCAGATCACGCAGCGTGCGTTCCTCACCTTGAAAGCGCGCGGATGAAAGCGAGCCCATCGCCCCGCCCTGCATGTGAATATCAATGATTTTTGCCTGCTCAGCAGCTGGCGGCAGATACCAGCCAGACCCCACTGCCGGCGCCTTGCTCATCCCTGTTATCCTGTCATCAGCCACAAAGCGGGCAGCCAGCACCGGTGCACCGCCACTGATTTCATAAAGCGCCTCTGGCAACCTGGCCTGACTGTCAAGGAAGAGATCAACGCGCTGGGCGGGGCCAAGGCTGACACTTGTCACCTCAAACGCATCACAGGGCGCACCGTCAACACTGAGGACAGTAACAGCACGCTTGTCTGAAAACTGAAACCGCATCACCCGCGCATTTGCCGCATTCATCAGCCGCAGCCGCACACCACCGCTGGCAGGAATTTCAATATCCGGCTGGCTGGCACCATTAACCGTCAGCCAGTTGCCGAGCCGCCCGCCATGCGACCAGTCATGCAGACTGCCAAAGCTGGCCTCATCAAGCTGAAAATCATCGCGCAGACGCCAGTCATCGGCCATTATTACAATATCGGCAGGACTGTCCGCTGCGTCATCCCTGACAATCAACGGGCCATAGAGGCCGCGCGCAACCTGTTGCCAAGCCATGTTATGGGCATGATACCAAAAGCTGCCGGCATCCCTCAGCGGGAAGCGATAGCGAAAGGTTTCGCCTGGCTGAATGGCTGGCTGGGTGAGCTCTGGAACACCGTCCATCTCGTTCAAATTGCGTATGCCATGCCAGTGAATTGTGGTTGGCTCCTCTAGCTGATTGACAAAATCAACCTCCAGCATATCACCCTTGACAGCTGTCAGAAGAGGGCCGGGGACTGTCTCATTATACAGCCACAGGGATGCCGGATTTTTCCCTGTGCTGGAAAAATCATGTGCTGTCTGCCTCGCTGTCAGCTGATAGCGCACCAGCCCCTTTTGGGCCCGCACAAGACGGGGAAGCAACACAGCAGCCGCTGTTGCACCGGCCCCCCTGATAAAGCTGCGTCTGTCCATCATCTCAATCCGCCCCTGTTAAAAACAGTCATTTCTTATAGCGCTCATGACAGGACTTACACGCAGCCCCAAGTTCACCGACATGCGCTTTCAGCGCACCGGCTGTCAGCTGGCTGGCTGATGCAGCTGTTTGTGCATAGCGTGTCAGCGCTTCTGCCCTGGCCGTGAAATCATTAAAATCCTGCCAGATAACAGGCAGCGCTTCTGATTTTGGATCGCTCTGCTCTGCTGCAAATACATCTGCTGACTGGCGTGAATACTGCGCGATTTCAGCTAGCAGCTTTTTTGCCTGTTCTGCGTCAAAATCTGTCTGCCCCCTTGCCATTGCAGCGAGCGCCTTCAGATCCGTGCCCATCTGTTTCATCAGCTGCATACGTTTCATCACAGCCGGGTTTTTAACCCCGTCATGGGCATGAACAGGAAGAATGAACCAGACGGCTGCCAGACTGGCGGTGAGCATGCGTAACATGGCGCGACTTTCTTACTTTCTTAAACATTATTGCTGCATTTTATAAATAGCTTCAAAATTTATCTCTGCAAGACGGGGCTGACAGCAGACTCCCCCTTGCCCTGCTGTTTTTGTTTCACTGTCTTTGTTTCACTACCCTAATGATTTTCAGTCCTTTTTGTGTGATGCAGACTGTGCTGAGTGCATCATGCGTCTTTGTGCAGAAATCCTGTAGGGGGCATTGGCAGCGCCATAGCCGTTATAGCCGCCTGTTCTCTGGACAATCTCAAAGAACATTTGCGCGCCCCATGCCTGGCTGTAAAGCTGATAGAAACTCCCTGTTTCATCCTGGTCATATAGAATATTACAGGCTTTGAGCCTGGCAATCAGATCATCGTCAAGTCCAAAGCGGGCGGCCAGATCATCATAGTAATTTTCTGATACAGTCAGGCTGGCAAATCCATTTTTCTGCAACTGCCGGGCGGTTGCAAAAATATCATCTGTATTCAATGCCAGATGCTGAACGCCCGAACCCGCTGTCTGGGTGATAAAACGCCCGGCAATCGTATTCTGATTTTCAGCCCCGTTCAGGGTTATCCTCATGCTGCCATCATTATTTTCTATGGCCCGGCTGCGTACCAGCCCGCCAGGATCAACAACATCGACCATCGCAACCTTATGACTGTCAAAAACAGAGGTGTAAAAAAGTGTCCAGGTAAGCATTTCATCATATTTCATTGTTTGGGCAATATGATCGATACGCGTCAGCCCTGCAGCCTGTTCTGAATTCTGTTCAGGCAAGGGGGTGAAATCTGTTTCCCAGACAGCCGCCAATTCGCTGATTTTGTCAGTGAAATGAATCAGGCCGCCGCCAATAGCCTTTATCGCCGGAACAGCCAGCTCGCCATCGCGCTGCGGAATGTTCACAGCCTCCAGACCCAGCATAACTGCCCGCTTTTGTGCCTGGCGTGCATCATCAACACAAAAACATATATCACACACACAGGTTCCGTGCGCGAGATAGGCCGAACGGGCATAGCCCTCCTCATCGCTGTTGATCAGAATATTGATATCACCCTGTTGCCAATGCTGAACCTGTTTTGAGACATGCCGGCTTTTATGGGCAAAGCCAAGACTGGCAAGCATCTGCCCAAGGCTGGCGGCTTCATCATCATTGGCTGTAAACTCTATGAATTCCACAGCCGTGCCAGTCGCGCGCGGCGGCATCTGCGGGCCAGACAGACAAATATCCGGCTCAGCGCGGCTGACATCATCCATCAGGGTCAGCAGAGAACGCAGACCATCTTGTGCGATCATCAAAGGGCTGCCACCGCGAAATTGATCATTGAAAATTTCCAGTGACAGCGGGCCCTTATAGCCAGTTGCCGCCACAGCGCGCATAAAGTCTGTCACTGGCAAATCGCCCTCACCCGGCATATTGCGGAAATGCCGTGACCAGTAAAATAAATCCATGTCGATAAGCGGGGCATCAGCCAGCTGGACAAAAAAAATCTTGTCGCCCGGAACCGCTCTTAGCGACTGCGGATCCAGCTGCCGTCCCAATGTGTGAAAGCTGTCAACAATCAGCCCGATATTCTCATCATCAGCCCGCCTGACCACCTCCCATGCATCGCGGTGATCATTGATATGGCGCCCCCATGCCAAGGCTTCATAACCGACCCTTATGCCCTTTTTGCGGGCCCGCTCACCAAGGGCGGCAAAATCATCCGCAGCGCGGTCAATGCCGCCCAGACTGGCGGGATGGAGACTGGAGCAAACAAGCAGAAGATCAACACCCAGCGCATTCATCAGATCAAATTTACGCTCAGCACGGTCAAAGGCACGGCTGCGATGCGGCTCTGGCAGGCCTTCAAAATCGCGGAAAGGCTGAAACAGCATAATTTCAAGCCCGTGATCACGCACCATCTGGCCAACCGCTTCTGGTGATTTGTCAAAAGCAATGAAATCTTGTTCAAAAATCTCAATACCATCAAATCCGGCGCGGCTGATGGCGGCCAGTTTTTCAGCAAAATCCCCGCTGACAGAAACTGTCGCAATGGATGTTTTCAATCTGTGCCCGGCCATTCGCTCTGCCTCTGTGTCAAAATCATCTTACCAGGTCGCCCGCCCGCCAGTAACATCAAAAATCTGGCCGGTGGTAAAACTGCAGTCCGGTGAGGCCGCAAAGGCTGCCATTGCCGCAACCTCAGAAGGTGTGCACAGCCGACCCATTGGTATGCGTGCCCGCCTGTCCGCCAGATAATCATCAGACATATCATCGAGAAGATCAGTCTGGGTCAGGGCCGGCGCAACACAATTAACAGTGATGTCAGACGGCAGCAATTCGCGCGCCAGCCCCTTTGCAAAACCGACAACACCAGCTTTGGCAGCCCCATAGGGCACAGCCCCCGGATTGCCCTCTTTGGCGGCCACTGAAGCAATAATGACAATCCGCCCATAGCCGCGTTTTTGCAGATGCGGCAACACAGCCTTCACAGACAAAAACACACCTGTCAGGTCAACTGACAGTACCTGATTCCATTCCTCAAGACTATAGTCAGTCAGTGGTTTTGTCGGGCCGTTAATACCGGCATTGGCAATGATGCCGTCAATCTCACCAAATGTGCTGAGCACCCCGTCCAAAGCCTGTTTTATCTGTGCCTCGCTGGTAACATCCACCTGCCGTGTGTCTGCAAATACCAGATTGCCGGTCATGGCCCCGATATTCATGTCCCAGCCAGAGACGCGCGCGCCCAGGTGAACAAAACGTTCAGCAATGGCCAGCCCAATCCCCCTGGCCGCCCCGGTTACGATAAAATTCCTGCCGGACAAATCTGCTATCTGCTGCATATTCTCACTTCCCCCACTAACTAAATAAGGCTGATACGGGCTAAATAAGGCTGATATGGGCGGCGTCTGCCGCTGAACGCGCAACAGCCAGCGTTGCCCGCAATGACATCATCCCGTCACGGGCAGTGACAATTGGGGTCTGCTGGCCGCGGATGACAGCACAAAAATGCTCTATCTGGGCGATATAGGCATCGATAAACTCTGTTTCTATATCTCTTGCAACCAGCGGCTGAGTCCAATCCTGTGCGTTGCTGTCATCATACCGCCAGAGCCTCAGTTTCGGGAAATCAAGCGTTGCCTCTGTACCCATGAAGCGCACAGCGTTCTGGCCAGATTTTGGAATTGAGAGATTTTCGCCCAGGGCGGCCTCCCATGAATAAGGAGAGGCGGCTCTGTCAGACAGGAAAAATGTTCCCACAGCCTGGCTGGCAAACTGCATTGTCACAGCTGCCGCATCTTCTTTCTCAGCTTTCTGGTCAGCATGGTTCAGATGAGCTGAAATGCTGGTGATCTCACCACAGATATAGCGCAGCAGATCAATTTCATGAATAAGATTGGTCAATATGGGCCCGGCCGCTGCCAGCCGCCGCCATTCAGGCACATAATAGGCATCATCCTTTCGCACGGCCCATTGCCCTGACATGCCCATGAGCCGCCCCAGCACACCGTTTTCGATCATCTCCTTTGCCTTTGCTGCACATGGATAATAACGGCGCTGATGTCCGACCAGCACATGACAGCCCAGCTGTTCAGCCCGGCTGACTATATCTTGTGCCTGTGCATCAGTCGCTGCGACGGGCTTTTCAACAAGCAGATGTTTCCCTTCAGCAAGACAGCACAGAACATCTTCATGATGGCGCTGTGTGGGCGTGGCGATAATCACGCCGTCCAGCTCTGTGTTCTGCAGCATCATGAGCGCATCAGACCAGCAGGGGACAGCCCGCCCGTCTGCCAGCTCTCTTGCCTGCGCGCCCGGATCAGCAATCGCTGCCAGCTCTGCCTCTGCGGTTCTGTCAATAGCCATAATATGGCGCCTGCCAATCGTGCCTGCCCCGATAAGCCCCAGCCTAACACTCATCCTCTTTACTGCCCTTCTTTTGCCAGCCATAAATCTTTTGCCAGCCATAAAAATGGCCCTAGTCACAAGCTGGTATCAGAAATACCCTCTTGTCGCGCCGCCGTCCACTGTTATACCAGCCCCATGAATATGCCGGGCCTGGGGCAGGCATAAGAACGCCGCCAGCGCAGCGATATCTTCTGGCTGGCCGATGCGCCTGATACCTTCTTGTTCGATGCGTTCATCACGAATCTCATTGATGGTTTTATTTTCCTCCTGTGCCCTGGTGCCGAACAGCGTGGTCAGCCGGTCTGTTTCTGTCAGGCCGGGATTGATCCAGTTCACATTGACATCATCGGCAAGGCCCTGTTCTGCCAGCCCTTTGGTAAAATTAGCCAATGCCGCATTGACGGCACCGCCAACAAGAAAGCTCTTTGAAGGCGTGCGTGAAGCCGTGCCATTAATCATCACAATTGTGCCTCTGGCAGACCTCAATGCTGGCCAGAACAGGCGGGCTAGCCGCACGCCGGCGTGGAATTTCAATGCAAAACCGTCAATATAATCCGCATCATCCTGTTCAGGAAATACCCCGCCCCTGGTTGCCCCGGCACTGTGAATAAAGATATCACATCTGTCAAAATGGCCGAAATGGGCAGCATGCGCGTTCCTGCACCCCTCAAGCGTGCGTAAATCACCGGCACAGAAATGAACCTTTCCTGCCCCGGCCTCATGAACATCCTGTGCAGCTGCTTGCAGGCGCGCACTGTGCGCGGCCAGCAGCATGATATCTGCCCCGGCAGCCGCCAGATGACAGGCACAGGACAGGCCGATACCGCGTGAGGCCCCTGAAATAACAGCAACCCTGCCACTTAATGGCCGGCTGGTAAGATTGTTAGCTGGCATGATATTCCCTTTCTTTTAAGTCTGGCCCCTGTTTATCTGTTTATCCTGTTTAGCAGCTGCGGCCGGTTCTGTCTGGCCAGCGGCTGATCGCTGTCAAGCTGGGCTGAAATATCAGCGCCCTGCATAGACAAAATCAGGCATCCTGCCCTGCCCCCTGCCCGTCCTTGAGGATAAAATCGCAATAAACAAAGCCGCTGCGCTCAACAATAATACCTTTTTCAAGCTGTAGCGGCGAGGCAAAACCCGGCGCATTGGCAACAATGGTATGAAACTCGCCTCTCTCGCCACAGGGGTCAACGCTGTCTGGCAGTGCTGCCAGAAAATTGTGATCATAAGCAGCCCCGCACAGGTCTTTTGGCAGTTTTTTGGGATCAAGCGTGACAATAAAGGCCTGGAGACCGGCATCTAGCATATCAGCTGCCAGTGCTGTTGTGTCACGCTGCCAGAGCGGGAGATGCAGCTCTATACCCAATGGGCCAAACAATGCCTGTCTGTAAGCAACAACATCCTCAAGAAACAGATCGCCGAACACCCAGTCATTGATGCCCTTTTCCTGTAACTCACATGCCAGCGCAGTCATGCGCGCCTCATAGATTTCATTTGTGCAGGGCTGGGGCAGGCTGACTTCTATCAGCTCCAGCCCAAGCGCGACTGCCTGTGCCGCAGCCAGAACACGCCTTGTACCATGGATGGCAACGCGCTCAAACTCTTCGTTTACACTGGAGACCAGCGCAACAATGTCAAGCTCGCCAGCCGCGCGTGCCGCTGCCAGCGCAAAGGCGCTGTCCTTTCCCGATGACCATGACATTACAGCTTTTCTGCGGTTCATTCCTGCCTCCCTGTTTCCAGTATCCTGACAATGGCGGCAAGCCCGTCTGTCAGTGCCGCCGGGCCGGGCTGCAGGATAAGGCTTGACTTAATCTCGTGAATCCGCCCCGCTTTAACAGCCGGTATCTGATCCCAGCCCGGGCGGGCAGCGATTTTCTCTGGTCTGACTTTTTTTCCGCACCAGCTGGCAATGATAATGTCAGGCTGGGCGGCAATAACATCTTCTGAGCTGACAATTCTGTCCGATGCGGCCTGATGGCCGGACAGAGCGGCAAACACATCCTGTCCACCGGCAATCCGCACCAGCTCTGAAACCCATTCAATAGAAGAAATCATGGGCCTGTCCCATTCTTCAAAATAGACTTTCGGGCGGATCTCCGGTTCGTGTGCGCGCAGGATCGCCAGCTGTGCCTCATATCCGGCTACCAGCCTTTCTGCCTTGTCCGCTGCCCCGACCATGGCCCCTAAATGCCTTATCATTGCGAGGATTTCTGCCACGCTGCGCTGATTATAGGCCATCACGCTGACCCCCTGTTTCACCAGCGCAGAGACCAGCTCTGCCTGAAGGTCAGAAAAGGCCAGAACAAGGTCAGGCTGCAGGGCCATAATCTTTGGAATATTGGCTGAGGTAAAAGCAGAAATACGCGGCTTTTGCCAGCGCACCCCCTCCGGGCGGACAGCATAGCCGGTGATACCGGCAATTCTTCTATCCTCTCCCAGGAGATACAGTGTCTCAACTGTTTCCTCTGTCAGGCAAACAATCCGTTCCGGTGGAAAACAGGACATTGACATAGGCTGGTTCCTGTGGCTGTTTGACGGGCCCGCATCCGCCATTCCCATCATAGCCAGCAGCAAACCCCTTCAGTTTTCAGCATTGCGACATATAAGGGGCCGGGCCCGACCAGGGGCGGGTTGCAGGGTGGCTAGCGGGTCTGCAGAATAATTTTCTGCGCGGCCCGGCCTTTGTCAATGTCAATAAAGGCAGCCGGCCCGTCATCCAGGGCGCGCCGCTCGCACCAGCCTTGTGATGACACATGCCCGTCAGCCAAAAGGGCCAGCGCTTCAGCAAAATCAGCTCTTCGATAGTAGTAAGTCCCTTTGAGGGTGATTTCCTGCAGGGTGAGGCGGCGCGTATCAAGACCGGGGGCATTGTCCTGCAGGCCGATATGCACGATCTGGCCGCCCGGACGCACAAGACGCGATGATTCTGCGCGCGTGCGCCCTGACCCGACCGCATCTAGCACCAAATCAGCGCTGGCATCGGGCCGGTTGTCTGAAATCGGGTTGTAGGGTGTAAATCCGCCAAGCTGTTCCAATGTCCGGCGGCGCAGGTCATTTGTCTCAGCGATGAAAATCTGCTGCCAGCCATAATGACGCATCACCAGCCCGGCCAGCAGGCCTATGGCCCCCCGCCTAAAATGACAGTGCTCTGGTCTCTATGCCCTTTCCCGTCAAACAGGCGCACAGCATGAACTGCACAAGCAAGAGGTTCCGCCAGTGCGGCATCAAAAAAAGAGAGTCCCTCTGGCAGGACATTCAGATTATCCTCATCCACAGCGACACTTTCAGCAAAGGCGCCCGGCACACGCATGCCAATAAGCTCTCGCGACGGACATAAATGCTCATTGCCAGACAGGCATGACACACAATTCTTGCAGCTCATCAGGGGATTAATTGCCACGCGCTGGCCAGCCAGCTTCCCCTCCCTGGCGATGCCGACGGCCTCATGGCCAAGAACAAGCGGGGGTATTCGGCGTTCATCATGGCCATGCCAGGCATGCATATCAGAGCCACAGATGCCGCAAAAGGCCAGGTCAATAATCACCTGTCCCACTCCAGGGCTGGGCACATCCACCTCGCGGATTTCACACTGATTTGCGGCTGTATAGACGAGAGCTTTCATGAGGATATATTTTCTTTGTAACTGTCAGGCACTGAAATTCTCGCCAGGAAAATATTTCCGCAGCCTGACATCTGCGGCCCGCGCATGCCCTTCCATCCCCTCAAGGCGTGAGATACGCGCAGCGACCTGGCCGACTTGGTGATTGGCCTGTCTTGTCATGCGCTGGGTTGTCACGACCTTCAGAAATTTATGCACGGACAGGCCGCCTGTGTAATGGGCCGCTCCCTTGGTTGGCAGAATATGATTTGTGCCAGAGCATTTATCGCCATAGCTTACCGTTGTCTCTTCACCTATAAATAACGAGCCATAATTTTTCAGCCGGTCAGTGAACCAGTCATTGTTTTTTGTCTGCACTTCCAGATGCTCTGCTGCATATTCATCTGATATGCTGGCTAGCTCCTCATCTGTGTCGCACAGAATCACCTCGCCATAATCACGCCAGGCTGACGCAGCGGCAGACCGGGCCGGCTCTGGCAGAGCCGCAATATAATCAGCGATTGTTGCCATCACCCTGTCAGCCAGCGTCCTTGAGCTTGTGAACAGCCATGCAGGAGAATCAGGCCCGTGTTCAGCCTGAGAGACAAGGTCTTCTGCAATCACGCCCGCATCCGCACTGTCATCAGCGATAATTGCAATTTCCGTTGGGCCGGCAAACATATCAATGCCAACCCGGCCATAGAGCATGCGTTTGGCCTCTGCCACAAAGCGGTTACCCGGCCCCACCAGAATACGCGCCTTTTTGCCAGTAAAAAGACCAAAGGCCATTGAAGCTATTGCCTGTACACCACCCATGGCCAGAATTTGGTCGGCACCGCATAAATCCATGGCATATAAAATGGCTGGATTGGGGCCCTTGCTGCCGTGCGGGGCTGTACAGGCAATGACATTTTCAACACCTGCCACACGTGCGGTTGCAATCGACATAATAGCCGATGCCACATGGGCATAGCGCCCACCCGGCACATAACAACCAGCTGTTTCAATTGGAATCAGTTTCTGCCCTGCCCACAGGCCCGGTGACAGTTCTGTTTCAAACTCAGTTACTGATTTCAGCTGCGCTTCTGCAAAACGCACCACCCTATCTCTGGCAAAAGCGATATCTGATTTCAGCTGCTCAGAAACCTGGCTGCCAGCAGCTTTGATCTGTTCAGCACTCACAAGGGCCGGCCCGTCATAATTGTCAAGCTCGCGGGCATAGGCGCGGGCAGCGGCCTCACCCTCTGTCTCAAGCCGGCCGAGCATGGTACGGACAATTTCCTGGGTTTCATCTGTGCCGGTCTGCGGCGTCTTTTCAGCTTTTTTAAGATAGGTGACTGTCATTTTCTTATCCATATATATAAGCGGGAAGCCAGAGCGCGATTTGCGGAAAGGTGAAGATCAGGGCAAGGCCAATCAGCTGGATAACCATAAATTGCATCATGCCGACATAGATATCCTTTAAGTCCCATTCCGGCACAACACCCTTGAGGAAATATGCCGACAGGGCAACCGGGGGGCTGAGCCAGGCCGTCTGCAGATTCACTGCAACCAGAATCCCGAACCAGGTTAGATTGATATCAAGTTTAACCAGAACCGGGATCAGTATCGGTACAATGATCAATACGATCGGCACCCATTCAAGCGGCCATCCCAGCAAAAAAATCAGCGCCATAATGATAATCAGAATCAGCGTTGAGGACATCTCCCATGACAGCAGGAATTCTGTCAGCAGGGTCAGTGTCCCGAGCCGCGAGAACACAGCACCAAAGAAATTGGACGCAGCAACCAAAAACAGGATAAGCACCGATATTTCCAGTGTCTCTACAAGTGCCTGATAAAAATTATCCCAGCTGAAGCGGCGATTACAGAAGCAACGCTCCCGATTTTTTTGTTAAATAGTGACATTTGTTTCCTCCCGTCAATTTAACCTGCCTTCTGATTATCTGTGCCGGCAAGCCCGATGAAGGTGAAGGCAGCCATCACGGCCCGTGCCTTGCCCGGCGTCTTTGAATTCTGACAATCTCTTTATCCCGGCTGTCAGAATTCTTCTTCAGGCTGTTTTTATTGCCTCTTCTTTGTCTTTTTCAAACAGCCATCAGGTCACGCAACCCATCAAAAATCATTGCCCCAGACAGATAGACCAGAAAGACCAGCCCCAGCCAGGACAATGAGCGGTAGCGCAACATGATTTTCATTACCAGTGAGGCACAGAAAGCCATCAGCAAAATGGCCAGTGCCAAACCAAAGACCAGCAAATAGGTGTCATCCCTGGCAATTGCCGCCACAGCAACGATATTGTCAATCGACATGGATACATCAGCCAGCAGGATTGTCATCATCGCGCGGGCAAAACTTGTCTGCACGCCATCATCGCCTTTATGGCTGTCAGCCGGGCCCGGCGCACCGGCATCCTGCATCTGATGGTTAAATACGCGTATATCCTGAAAAAACCGCCAACAGACCCAGGCCAGCAACAGGCCACCAAAAAACAGAATCCCCTTGATGCTGATAAGAAAGGTGGCGATGACCGCGAAGCAGATTCGTAGACCCGCCGCCATCGCCATGCCGAAAAATATTGCCCTTTTTCTGCTCTTTTCAGGCAGACCCGCAGCTGCCATACCGATCACCAGCGCATTGTCCCCTGACAGGATAATATCGGCAAAGATGATCTGGGCAATGCCGGCAAGGGTTGTAAAATCAAGATCTATCATGCGGCTCCTGCCTGTCTGTAACGCACCATGTCTGAGAGTTTTTCACCGATCATAATACAGGGTGCGTTGGTATTGCCAGAAATGATCCGCGGCATGACAGACGCATCACAGACACGCAGCCCCTGCATCCCCCTTACCCGAAGACTGGCGTCAACCACTGCCCGGCTGTCAGTGCCCATCTTGCAGGTTCCCACCGGATGATAGATAGTTGTAGCCGTATTGCGAACCCAATCCAGAATTTCATCATCAGCTGTTATTTCTGTGCCCGGGCTGTGCTCGCTGGTAATCAGATCAGCAACCGGGGACAGGCTGCAGATTCTGCGTGTAATTTTTATTCCCTCAACAATCGTATCGCAATCTGTCTTTGTCGACAGATAATTGGGATGAATAGCGGGGTGTTCAAGCGGATGCGCTGATTTCAGCGCAATGTGACCACAGCTTTCCGGCCGCAGCTGCAACACAGACGGGGTAAAGGCAGAAAAAGAGTGCGGGCCCTGTGCCGGGCTGTCAGCGCTGAAGGGCTGGATATGAAATTGCAAATCGGGGCTGTCCAGTCCGGGGCGCGAGCGGATAAACCCCGCCCCAAGGCTGGCCGCCATCGCCAATGGCCCGGTGCGGCTGAGGGCATATTGCACAGCAAAGGCAAGGCGCCGGTAAAAACTGCGTGATTCTGTGTTAATTGTGCTGGCCGTGCATTTATAGACTGGCCTGGCCTGCACATGATCCTGCAAATTCTGGCCAACGCCAGGCAGATGATGATGACAATCTATGCCAAAGCTGGCCAGATGATCACCATCGCCAATGCCAGACAGCATTAAAAGATGCGGTGAGCCGATTGCCCCGGCGGACAGGATCACCTCTGCTCTGGCTGTTATGGTCTGTTCTATACCATTTATTCTGGCCTGCACACCAACCGCCCGCTGCGCCTGCAGCAGTATTCTTGTTGTTTGGGCATTTGTAATAATCGTCAAATTGGGGCGCTTTCTTGCCGGCTTCAGATAGGCGGCCACGCTGCTGCAGCGCTGGCCCGATTTCATTGTCATCTGATAATAGCCAAAGCCGTCCTGCTGCAGCCCGTTATAGTCATCTGTCCATTCATATCCGGCATTCACAGCCGACTGCAGCCAGCTGTCCACAATGTCACGGTAAACCTGATTTTTCGAAATATTCAACGGCCCGCCAGAGGCACGCATATCATCTGCCGGCCCTTCCCAGTTCTCGGCCTTCTTGAAGTAGGGCAGCACATCATCCCAGCCCCAGCCCTGATTGCCCATTTGGGCCCAATTATCATAATCAGCGGGCTGGCCCCGCACATATAACAGCCCGTTTATTGATGAACTGCCGCCAAGCACACGCCCGCGCGGCCAGTTAATCGACCGTCCGTTCAGTCCGGCATCGGGCTCTGTGCGGAAACACCAATCCGTAACCGGATTGCCCATAGTCTTGAAATAGCCGACCGGAATATGAATCCATGGCACATTATCATGCCCGCCCGCCTCTATCAGCGCAACACGGCAGTCGCTGCGCTCTGACAGGCGGCTGGCAATCACACAGCCGCTCGATCCCGCACCGATAATGACATAGTCAAATTCCACCCTTTATCCCCAAATCAGTGTCAATTTTAAAAATTTTGACAATTTTATCTTTTTTTGAGACAAATTGAATCAATTATTGTTATTTGTGAAGTTAACCGTGCCATGAAAATATCAGCGCGGCAAGTTAAAAGCAGACTCAAGAAAGCCAAGGGAAATATGAGGGAAATGAAACAGGCAGCCCCGCCAAACCTGCGTCTTGTAAATTTGATAGAGGCCCTTGTCAGAACCGGCGAGCCACAGGGTCTGAGCGCCCTGTCAGCACAGCTGGATTTGCCCAAACCGACCTTTCACCGGCTGGTCAAACAGCTGATAACTGAAGGGCTGGCTGAAAAACAGGGGCGCGATCTGGTACCCTCTGCGCGCCTTGTAACTCTTGCCAATGGTATTTTACGGGTCAATTCAGGCAATCTTATCAGGCATCAGATTCTCTCAGAGCTGGCCGCATCCACCGGCGAGACTATTAATTTTGTTGTCCCGGAAAAACAGGGGATGACTTATCTTGACCGTGTTGAAACAGACTGGCCCCTGCGGATGCAGTTTGCGGTCGGCGCGCATGTCCCGTTTCACTGCACTGCCAGCGGCAAGGTCTATCTGTCAAGCCTGCGGACATCACTGCGTGAAAAGATGGTTGAAACGCTCACCCTAAGCGCCCATACAAAGATGACCATCACTGACAAGACAGCCCTGCATGCCCAGCTGCGTGCTATCCGCAAGGCTGGTTTTGCTGTTGATGATGAAGAGCTGTATCCTGGCATGCTGGCACTTGCCGTTCCGGTTTATGATTTACAGAAACGTTTTCATGCGGCCATCGGCATGCATGGCCCCAAACAGCGCCTTTCGCGCGAAAAGGCCCTGTCTTTCAAGGACAGAATGCTGGCCAGCGCCCAACAGCTGAGTCATGTGCTGTTTGGCTGACAGCCATAAGGATGACAGCCAGCAGAAACGAAGAGGGTGGCTTTACAGACCAGCCTAAAACTTATATAAAAAATATATCTTTATTACAGGTCAGTGCATGCGTCTTACACAATATTCAAATTATGCCCTCAGGACTCTGATGTATGCAAATTTGCATAATGAGCGGCTGTGTCAGTGTCAGGAAGTGGCAGATGCCTTTACCATATCAAAGGCACATCTTGTCAAATGCGTGCATCAGCTGGGCCAATGGGGATTTATCCAGAGTGTGCGCGGCAGAAATGGCGGCTTCCGTCTGGCCCGCCCCGCCGATCAAATCAGCGTTGGTGCGGTAATCCGCAGGACTGAGGACACGCTGGAATTGGTGGAATGCTTCAACAGCCAAACCAACCGTTGCCCGTTAATCAGCCAATGCCGGTTAAACCAGGCCCTCATGGGGGCGATGAAAAATTTCATGGATGAGATGGACGCGCTGACAATAGCTGACATTACCGATAACCGCTCTGCCTTGTTGGATTTGCTTGAAGGCTGAACCTGTCTGGTAAAATCAGCATTTTTGTTGTAGACCCTCTGGGTCAGTTTTAAGTGCAGCGGTTTACGGGTCTATGCAGGATATCGCCATCATCGGGGCCGGGGCGGCCGGGCTGTTTTGTGCCGGTCTGGCAGCGGCGCGCGGCCATTCAGTCCTGTTACTTGATCACCGCACAAAAATTGCTGAAAAAATCCGTATTTCCGGCGGCGGACGCTGTAATTTCACCAATCGCCACTGCGGGCCAGAACATTTTTTATCTGCCAATCCGCATTTCGTTAAATCTGCCCTGTCCGGCTTTGGGCCTGAAGATTTTATCCGGCATGTCCAGCGCTGTAAGATACCCTTCCATGAAAAAAAATATGGCCAGCTGTTCTGTGACAACTCTGCACAGGATATCATCACTATGTTGCGGGGCGCGTGTATGAAATATGGGGTGCAGACAGCCTTTGGCACAGCGATTAAATCGCTGCAGAAAACAGCAGATCACTTCGAGATTGTCTGCATGGATAAAACCTATAATGCACAAAAGCTAGTGGTCGCCACCGGCGGGCTGTCCATTCCAAAGACCGGGGCCAGCCCCCTTGGCTATGAGATTGCCCGCCAGTTTGGCATTGCAGTGACACAGACACGCCCGGCGCTCGTACCGCTGACCTTCAGCGGCCAGATGAAAGAGTTCTGTGCTGAGCTGGCCGGCCTGTCGGTTGATGCTGCTGTTGGTTGCGGCAATACAGCCTTTTGCGAAGGCCTTTTGTTCAGCCATCGCGGTATAACGGGCCCGTCTATCCTGCAGATTTCATCTTACTGGCGTGAAGGCATGACCCTGTCTGTCAATCTCCTGCCGCATTGCAATGCCGGGTCTTATCTTGTTGCCGCCAAACAAAACCAGCCATCACAGAACATACATAAATGCCTCTCAGGGCTGTTGCCGCGCCGCCTTGCCCAGCATTTATGTGACTATCACAAGATTGGCCATAATGCGGGCAGTCATCAGACAGGCGGACGGCTGGCCGACTGTACACACAGGGCATTAACAGCGTTCGGGGATGAAATAAATGACTGGCAGCTATTACCGGCGGGCTCTGAGGGCTACCGCACAGCAGAGGTCACACTTGGCGGGGTGGACACTGACGCGCTCTCAGCCCGCGATATGCAGGCCAAGTCTGTTCCGGGTTTGTATTTTATCGGTGAGGTCGTTGATGTCACAGGTCATCTGGGCGGGCATAATTTTCAATGGGCATGGTCATCTGCCTATGCTGTCGCCAGCCATCTATAGGGCGCACTGAACGGGGGCATACGGGACGGGGGCATTCGGGACGGGGGGGGCTGCGCGCCCGCATCGGCCAGCTGGCTATGTCCTGTGCCCGTTCAGCTGACGCGCTGCATTATCCACTCCACCTCAGGGGCCAGGGCAAAGCGCCATTTCCGCAAGGGCCCGGCCATGACATTGAGATAATACATCTCGAAACCATACGGTGCTGCACAGGGATGATGGCCGCGCGGCACCAGCACAACATCACCATCCCTGACCGCCATCGTCTCATCAAGCTGACCGTCATCCGTATAGACACGCTGAACACCAAATCCATCAGCCGGATTTAACATGTGATAATAGGTTTCCTCAAGATAGGTGATACGCGGAAAATCATCCTCATCATGGCGGTGGCTGGGATAGGATGACCAGTGGCCGGGGGGTGTAAAGACTTCTGTGACCAAAAGGCTGTCTGCATAATCTGCGTCTTCCATCGCGATATTCTTTATATAACGGGTATTTACCCCCTTGCCCCGCTCACTGAGGGTTATACCCTCTGGCCCGATGCGCCGGGCCTTATGCCCGCCTTTTCCAGGGGCCGAGCAGACAGCGATGATTCAATCGCTCGTTGCTTCTGCCTGCCAGTCAGAACCGTTCGGCACATACAAGCTGTGCGGCGGTGTTTTCTCAAACACAGACATGCGCGCGCCCAACTCGCCCCATTCCTGACCGGCGGCATGAAATCTGACTTTTCCCTCCACCATCACCAGAATCACTTCCCTGTCGGCTGTCTGTTCATGCGCGCGCTCGCCTGCACGCAGGTGATACAGGCCAAAGCCGACATAGCGCCAGCCTGCCGCTTGCGGCGTGAAATCATGAAACTTGCCATGCGTTCCAAAGGGTTTTTGCAGCAGATTTGCCATGATTCTACTCTTAATCAGCGCGTTGCCTGGTTTTATCCTTGATATACTGGGCGAATTTCTCATTCACCTGTTTGCGCGCGCTCACCGCAGGCACCGCCACATCCCACCAGCTGCCGCCATGCGGGGTAGATGGATAGGGATCCGTATCAATGACGATCACATAAGGCCCCTTAACCGCATGACGGCTGGCAAGGGCGGCTTCCAGCTGTCTGATCGATGCGACTTTTACTGCCTTTGCCCCCATCGACTGGGCATGCGCGGCAAAATCGATCGCTGATGACTGCTCATGAATTGTGTGATCCAGCAGATTGTTGAACTCTGCCCCGCCTGTGCCCATCTGCAGCCTGTTAATACAGCCAAAACCGCGGTTATCCGTGACAATCACGGTAAAGCTGATCCCCATCATTGCTGCAGTTGCCATTTCTGAATTAGCCATCATATAGGTGCCATCGCCGGCAAAGCAGATCACATCACGTTCTGGCTCTGCAAGTTTTATCCCCATCGCACCGGGAATTTCATAGCCCATACAAGAAAAGCCATATTCCATATGATAGGAACCCGGCCGCCCGGCCTTCCATAATTTATGCAATTCGCCCGGCATAGTCCCAGCGGCGCACATCACAACTGTATTGTCATCTGCTGCGCGCTGCGCGGCCCCGATGACCTGCATATCTGTGGGCAGGGCATTGGCACTTGGCGGGTCAGCAAGTAGCGGGTCAACAGCAGCGAACCAGTCAGATTTCAGCGTGCTTATATCCCCGTCACAGCGCCAGCCCGCCAGCATAGCCGTCAAGCCCTCAATCCCCGCCCGCGCATCAGCCAGCAGCGGCAGCGCACCATGTTTTCCCGCATCATAGGCCAGAACATTCAAGCTGATAATCCGGTGCCCGGGCGCGCAAAACAGTCCCCATGAGCCAGTTGTGAAATCCTGAAAACGCGTACCGATACCAATGATAATATCTGCATCACGGCAGACGGCATTTGCGGGTGTGCCGCCCGTTACCCCGATCGGCCCCAGATTGAGCGGATGATCCCATGGCAGCGCAGATTTACCGGCCTGAGTTTCAGCAACCGGGATATTATGGGTTTCAGCAAAGAGACGTAGCGTATCTGTGGCCTGTGCGTAATGTATGCCACCGCCGGCAATAATGACGGGCCTCTGGGCTGACTTTATCGCCTCCGCCGCACGCTGCAATTCATCAGCGTCTGGGCTGATACGGCGTTGATGCCAGATTTGCGGCGCAAAGAAACTCTCTGGATAGTCAAAGGCCTCTGCCTGTACATCCTGGCAAAATGCCAGCGTTACAGGCCCGCAATCAGCCGGGTCTGTCATCACCCGAAACGCGCGCGGCAAGGCTGTCAAAAGCTGTTCAGGACGGGTAATCCTATCAAAATAGCGGCTGACGGGCCTGAAACAGTCATTTGCGGATACAGTGCCGTCAGTAAAATCCTCAATCTGCTGAAGCACCGGATCAGGCCCGCGATTGGCAAAAACATCCCCCGGCAGCAGCAAAACAGGCAGACGGTTCACATGGGCAAGGGCGGCAGCTGTGACCATATTTGTCGCGCCCGGGCCTATGGATGAGGTGACCGCCATAGCGCGCCGGCGCCGGGACTGTTTGGCAAAGGCAATGGCACAATGGGCCATTGTCTGTTCATTATGCCCGCGCCATGTCGGCAGCTGATCTTTGGCCGCATGCAGTGCCTCTCCCAGGCCAGCAACATTGCCATGACCAAAAATCGCCCAGACGCCTGCTATAAAGGGCTGGCCGGGCGCGGCAAGCTGGGCCTGGAGATAGCTTACCAATGCCTGTGCTGCTGTTAACCGAATGGTGGTGCTCATCACTCCCTCCCTTTATTCCCGCCGCATAAAGGCCGGCGGCGATTATGAATTATCCCTGGCCGCATCCCAGAAACGGCATAATTTCTCATATGACCGGGCCATGGCGGCAACGGCCCTTTCATCTGACATGCCGCCGCGGCCTTAAAACTCCCGGCCAGCTTTTACTCACTCTCTGCCAAGCCCAGAATGACAATACCGCGTCTGTTCGGATCATTGCGTTCAACAGCAGCGACTGTCAATGCCCATGCTCTATCTGTCTGCATCGGCTCTAATTTCCACCAGTCAGGGTAAATTCCAAGATCATAAATATGCTGAATCAGTTCTGCTGTGGCGCCCTCATTAACCGGCCCCAACCTGGAGGGGATAATTTCAAGCAGCAATTCCAGCCGGTTGCGGCGGCAGGCATGATAGAGGCGGGTCAGTACTGCCTCCTGTTCTGCCCTGACTGCTGCCTCTTCATCAGGATGGCAGAAACACAAAACCTTTACCACCTGATCGCGCGGCCATTCAGACAGGCCACCAAAATCCGGACCAATCTCCGGCTCAGTACGAAGCGGATAGGAACCCGGCCATTCCACCGGCCGGCCTGTCCACAGTCCGGTTCCTGCTGCACGGTAGAGCGCACCGCGTCCCAGCTGCCCGTCACATATCAAGGGCTGTTTTCATATTGTCACTGCGGGCAATATTCAGCGCCTTTATGGTTGCTGCCTCAACCTGCGGGTTGGACAGATGCGTGCCTGTTGCTACAACAGCGCGCGCTTCACGGATAAAATCAGGGTCAATATCATCAGCGCACAGGCCCATATCAGCACAGTTTTCGCGATAGAAAATCAATGGAAACTGTTCTTGATCGCGGATACCCAGCAATACAAGGGCTGTCAGACGTTCAGGATCAGTTTTGATGCCCCGCGTATCAACACCCTCGCGTTCCAGCTCCTCACGGATATAACGCCCCATATGTTCATCGCCAACTGCTGTGATAAGGGCTGATTTCAGTCCCAGCCGCGCTGTTCCACAGGCAATGTTGGTCGGCGAGCCGCCTATATATTTGTCAAATGACCGCATATCCTCCAGACGGCCGCCAATTTGACCGCCATACAGATCAACCGATGACCGCCCAATGGTGATCAGGTCAAGGCGTTTAGACATCATCAAGATCCACAGGCTGGCCAGCATTGAATGACTGCATGGCTGCCTCAGCCATTGCAAGGGCCCTGACCCCGTCATCCAGGGATACCGGCGGCGGCGACCCGCCCAAAAGCACCTCGACAAAGGCCGCCCATTCAGCCTGATAGGCCTGCATATAGCGCTCGAGGAAAAAATAGGTGGGTCGGGCACTGGACACACCCTCCGGCGTTGATTTCACGACTGTGTTCTCCAGCATATTTTCTGCCTGAAGCAGCCCGCCAGAGCCCAGAACCTCCAGGCGTTGGTCATAGCCGTAACCGGCCCGGCGTGAATTTTTGATAACCGCCATCCGGCCATCTGTGTAGGTCAGCGTAACCACGGCAGTATCTATATCACCAGCGGCGCCGATTTCAGGATCAACCAAACAGCTGCCAGCCGCAGACACAGATTTCGGCGCTGTTTCCATAATGAAATTCGCCATGTCAAAATCATGGATCATCATGTCGCGGAACAGCCCGCCAGATACGCTGATATAGGAAACCGGCGGCGGGGCCGGGTCAAATGATGTGATCGCCAGTAATTCTGCCGTGCCGATATCTCCGGCACTGAGCGCTGCTTTCAGCGCGGCAAAATTGGGATCAAAACGCCGGTTAAAGCCTATCATCACCGGCTGGTCACTGCGCGCCACATGTGCCTGACAAGCACGCGCACGTTTCAGCGACAAATCAACCGGCTTTTCACAAAAAACGGCCTTTCCCGCATCTGTTGCAGCCTCAATCAGATCTGAATGGGTGTCGGTGGATGTGGCAATCAGCACGGCATCAATATCCTTAGCGGAAATAATATCATCTGAGCTACGGGCTGCCGCACCGTAACTGGCAGCCAGCATGTCTACCCGCTCTGGAAAAAAATCTGAAACGGCTGCTAGTTCTGTTTGCGGATGGTGGGAGATCGCGCGTGCATGCACCTCGGCAATCCGCCCCGCCCCCAATAGGCCCACTTTTATCATTGTCCTTGCTCCTCGTCCTTGCCCCTCGTCCTTGCCCCGAGAATAGCTGATTTTACGCACTTTGCCGTGCCATGCTGTACAGGGCAAGCATTGTTATGACCCTGTCCGGTTATTAACAGAGTCTGGTCAGTAACAGATGGGGTTTAGCGCTGTCTTAAGCAGATTTTGACAGATGCGGGGCATCCCATTGTTAACAGACGCAGCCTCACAGCCCCTTTCCGGCCAGCAGCGCACCATATAACGCAATCAGACCCCGAAAAACATTTTATCCTGACTGACGCAGCGCTGTGCCTATGCCAGCACACCAATCTGCCAGGGCACAAACTCATCCTCGCCAACGCCCATCTGTTCTGATTTGGACTGTCTGCCGCTGGCAATCTCCAGAATATGGGCGAAAATTTCCTCACCCATTTCATCCAGTGTTTTGCTGCCATCTATGACCTGACCGCAGTTGATATCCATATCGCCTGTCATGCGCATATACATATCTGTATTTGAGGCAAGTTTTATCGTTGGCGCCGGATAAGAGCCAAAGCAGCTGCCGCGGCCAGTGGTAAAACAGACAAGATTCGCACCGCCCGCTATCTGCCCGGTCGCAGAGACTGGATCATAGCCGGGTGTATCCATGATAACAAGGCCGCGCTCTGTAACCGGCCAGCCATATTCATAGACCGCATTGATGCCGGTTGAACCGCCCTTTTTTGCCCCGCCCAGGGACTTCTCAATGATATTGGCGATACCGCCGGCATTATTGCCCGGGCTGACGCGGCCATTTATCTGGGTATCGCGCCCTTTGTTATACTCAAGCCACCAATTTATCCGGTCGATAAATTTCTGGCCTATCTCCTTTGTCCGGGCGCGCGCGCTCAGCGTATGTTCGACACCATAGAGCTCTGGTGTTTCACTGAGAATGGCCGTGCCGCCATGACGCACCAGAAGATCAACCGCGCGCCCCAGTGCCGGATTGGCCGACAGGGCTGAGAACCCGTCAGAGCCCCCGCACTGCAGCCCGACCATGATATGTTCTGCTGAACAGGGCTGGCGCTCAATTTTATTTGCTGCCTCCAGCATATTCTCAATCGCTGTCTTGCCGGCCTCAAATGCATTCAGGGTACCGCCGCTTTCCTGCATAGTGATAACATGCAGCATTTTGCCTGCCTTCAGGCTTTCCTGCTCCATGAAACTCTTCACGTTATTGCGCTCGCATCCAAGAGAAAGCACAACGGCCCCGGCAATATTGGGATGGCGTATATAGCCTGACAGGGTGCGGCGCAGAAGATCCATAGGCTCGCCTGTCATTTCCATTCCGCAACCCTGATGATGAATAAAGGCCGTTACCCCATCAATATTGGGATAGGGGGCCAGCCGCTCCTCATCAAAATAGCGGCTCAGCTTGCGTGCAACAGTGGCAGAACAGTTAACCGTGACAAAAATGCCTATCTGGTTGCGCGTGCCGACCCGCCCGTCCGCCCGCAGATAGCCCATAAAGCGGGCCCGGGCATCAGGGGCCAGAAGTTCTGTTTCCCTGTAATCCTCAGCAAAACGGTAATCCTTGGCGATAGCGTCAATTTTCAGATTATGTGAATGTACCCAGCGCCCCTTTTCTATATCCTCTGCTGCATAGCCGATGACAGTATTGTATTTCAGCACCGGTGCCCCCTGTTCTATCCGACAGGCCGCAACCTTGTGCCCCTGGGGCACATCCTCGCTGACAGCCCCGTCAAGGGCGGCAATAAAGGTACCCTTTTCAACAGCCGCCTTGGCGACCATGATATTGTCCGCATCATCCAGACGCAAAAAAGGCGAAAGACCCATAAACATCCCCTCTGTCTCTTTTGATATTAATTCCTAACTCTAACAGAACGCCCCTGCTCGGCCTGCGTCAAGTATTGTGTACAGACGCAAACAGATATCTGTAGCCCTCAGATTGAGGGATTTCTATCTATTGTCCATTGTGGGATGAAGAGCAGGGTGTGGCGGCGGTGCAGCACGGCCATAATGCGCCTGGCCGCGTTCTGAACAGGGAAAACTTTGTCAAAACCATCGCAGCGGACAGCTGTTCTGTCGGGCCGGGGGCAGGAATATGCCAGCCAGCCTCATCTGTACCCCCCCCTGGAGACAAAGCGTTTTTTTGGTCAGAAGCTGTATATTGCCTACACCTCCTGTAAATTTATTGATAAGCTGGCCCTGGTTCGGCCTTTCAGATTTCAATCAGGGCCCGCGGGTGCAACAGGTAAGACAGAAGAACTGACTCAAATGACAGTTACAGCCGGCTGACCGGCAACGCGGAGGGGGAGAGTGATGAGCGTGCTGAAGAACAGGCCAAGCTATGCTGCCAGACTGAATGCATTTAAACTGGGGCTCAGCAACAGCGCAACAGTTGCTGATATGATAGCAAGGGCAGCTGCGGCCAGGGCAGACAGTCGCTTTTGACCTGCCAGCAGAACATCTGCATCTATTCAGCACTGACACCGGACAGAGGCTCTGAGATGAAATTGCTGCTTTGCTTTGGCGACAGCAATACTCATGGCTCTGTGCCCATGTCTGATTTATCCGAAAGCGGCCGTTTTGGCCCGGATGTCAGATGGCCACAGCGCCTGCAGAAATTTGCAGGCCCTGCATGGCATATTATTGAAGAGGGGCTGCCCGGGCGCACGACTGTTCATGACGACCCGATTGAAGGGGCGTTTCTCAACGGGATGTCCTTTCTTCCGGCAGTTCTGAGAAGCCACAGGCCGGTTGATCAGATAATTGTCATGCTGGGTACAAATGATCTCAAGGCACGTTTTTGTGTCGGTGCCGGCGATATTGCCCTGTCACTGGGCAGGATTGCGGATGTCATCACACAGTCTGGGGCGGGGCCTGATGGCAACAGCCCCGGGCTGCTGTTCATCTGTCCGCCGCCTATTACAGAGACTGGCTGTCTGGCAGATATGTTTACAGGCGGCGCGGCCAAATCTGTACAGATGCAAAGGCTGATACCTGAATATCTTGCCCAATCAGGCCTGGCAGTAATCAGGGCTGCAGATTGTCTGTCTGTCTCAGATGCTGACGGTATTCATTATACAGCACAGGCCCATTTGGCGCTGGCAGAAATGCTGGCAGGGCAGCTGGAATTTTAAATCAGGCACAAGCTCAGGACAAAGGAGGCAGATATGCTGAAAGGAATTGACAACAGGCTGAATGCAGATGTGCTGCATGCGTTGCGCTCAGCCGGGCACGGGGATATGGTCATCCTTGCGGATACAAACTTTCCCTCCGACTCAGTTGCCAGGGACACAAAAACCGGACGGCTGCTGCGTATGGAAAATCTGACCAGTGCTGAGGCAGCTGAGGCTATCTTGTCTGTCCTGCCTCTTGATACATTTGTTGATGATTTTGCCTGCCGGATGGAAATCGTTGATGCCCCGGATGATATCCCGCCTGTGCAGGCTGAGGTTCAGGCGGTGATAGACCGCACAGAAGGGCCCGCCCGCCCGATGGTCGGCACCGAACGGTTTGCCTTTTATGATCTGGCGCGCACCGCCTATTGCGTCATACAGACTGGCGAGCGCCGTTTCTACGGCTGTTTCATGTTCAGAAAGGGCGTCATACCGCCCGAAGCCTGAAAAACAGCTGACCGGGCATAATTGCAGCAGCTGGATTCTGTTATATCCTGCAGACGCAACAGACAGCTGCCAGCCTGCACTGGTCAGGGCCGCCAGTTATGTTCAGGTGCAAATCCCATTTTGTCTTTCAGCTTTCTGTTTGAGAACAAGCATTCATGCGGGCCAAGAGTGCCCGTCACAGGCACATCAGGATAGAATCTGGAAATGATCTGTTCTGTGGTCAGATCAACTGAGTTGTTATCGTTGGACACGTTAAACACATCATAGCCCAACCCGTCATGCTTCAGGCACAGATCAACCGCCTGGCCAAGATCGCGGGCATCAATATAATTAAAGGCGTTTGGCAGCCTGACCTCAGGGGCGGCACAAAAACCCTTGAACAGGTGATACTCATCAGGCTCAACAACATTGCCAATCCGAAGCCCGTAAATATCAAAACCCGTGCGCCTGTGAAATGCTTTTGCCGTTTCCTCATTCACCACTTTCGACATTGCATAGCTGTCCATCGGGCGGACAGGATCCTGCTCGCTCACCGGCAGGCTGAGCGGGGCTGGCCGGTCATGCGAGAAACACAGGCCATAGACTGTCTCTGATGAGGCAAAAATAATTTTTCTTATATTCAGCTTAACAGCTGCCTCGAGCACATTGTAAGTGCCCATCACATTGACCTGATAGGTTTCTGCGTCAGAGCATTGAAGGATTCTGGGAATAGCCGCAAAATGCACAACAGCATCATAGCCAGCAGGCCATTGCGAGGCGCGCAGCTCGTCCCTGTTCATATGGGCTGACAATGCTGAGAAAAGCTGTGCCCCGTCACAGACATCAACTTTTAGATAGTCAATGCCGGCCTGTGCATGGTTGGTGATATCCGCGTTCAGAACCTTATGTCCCCTGGCGGCCAGATATGCAGCCACATGCCGGCCCGCCTTGCCACTTGCCCCGGTAAAAAATATCCGCTTGCCCATCTTGTTTTTGCTCCTCATTCATAGTCATCATAAGTTAACCGAAGGATTTATTTCAAAAGAGACGCCATCCTGTTCAGCCTGAATCTGACTATCCTAAATCTGAATAATCTGAATGAAAGGCCGGTGACACAGGATGTATCTTTGGCCCCGATGGCGAATAGCAGGCATGCCGGTGCCAGGCAGCTGCGGATGTATCCGCCAGGGCTGAAATTTTTTTCAGATAGTCACATGCCCCTGATTTCAGACCGGCTTCTATCGCGGGCCAGTCCGGATAATGGCTAAAAGCCTCCAGCCAGACGGAACGGCCGGCAAGAAAGCCCGAAGCCCCGGCAGCAAATGCATGTTCCAGAACTGCCAGAAACTGGTCTTTGCTGGCCCCAGCAGACAGCATCACAAAGGGCCGTCCGGCCAGCCGTGCCATTTCATCAAAGACAGACTGGACGTGTGCAGAACCATCAGCCTGCGCAGCATTCACAGGGCTTTCCAGTTTGAAAATATCAACCCCATAGCCAGGTTTGGCAAATTCCTCGACAGATTTCAGGACATCTTCAGTTCGCTTGTCTGTCATCTCGACATAATCCTTTGTCTGAACCTCACCCTTCTTTAGAGGATAGACAAGAAGCTCCAGAAGAAAGGGAATGTCAAAATGCTGGCAGGCATCCCCAACCCGCCTGACATAGTCCTGCTGTGCTGTGACAATTTTTTTATCTGCATCCGGGCGATACCATGCGAGCACCTTTACAGCATGCCCGCCAATACGTTTGATTTTACCCACCGACCAGTTATCTATGTCCTTTGACAGCCGCCCATCCTCTGTCTCAATAAAGTGGGAATCCTCCAGCGTAATGATCAGACCCCTGTCAGATGATAATATGTCAAGGGATGCCGGCAACGCATAGTAGGGATCCAGCAACAGGGCTGTGCTGTCAGCCTGCAGAACATCAACCAGCATTGATTTGAACCTTGCGACCTCCTCCCAGGGCGCTACCTCGCTGTTCAGAGCAGCGGCAATAGGCCCGGTGATTGGCGGCCTCTGGTCTGCGGCAACCATCTTGAAAATACCGTTCCTGTCAGCCATGCGCCGCAGGCTCAATAATTTACCGGCTGTCAGTTCCATAATCTGTCTCCTGCAAAAATGCGTCTGTTTCTGTTGCGTAGGGGCAGCTGTCTATGCCGCCGAATTTTCTGCATTTAAGTGCAGCCGCTGCATTGGCATAGCGCACAGCGTCTGTCTCATTTCTGCCCCTGCCAAGCTGCAGGGCAAAGACACCATGCCAGACATCACCGGCCCCGACAGTATCTGCTGCATCTATCGGAAATGCGGGCACTTTGTAAACGCTCTTATGATCGGCCACCCAGACGCCGTTCGGCCCGTCTGTGACACAAATCCATCTCCCCAGCATGGCCTGTGCCTCTTTCAGGCTCTTCTGTGTCAGTTCTCCAGTCATAAAACTCTGGAAACCCTGCAGGGAAAAGGCTATATGGCTGGCCCCTGCGGCCTGTGTTTGCTCAAACGGGGCTTCTGCATCCATTACTGAGGGTATGTTGTTTTCTGTCGCAAAATTGAGGGCGGCTCTGGTCAGCTCCGGATACCGGTTGTCACACAGGACAAGGTCTGGAGGGATGATATCAGACAGCGTTTCTGGAAGCATAAAGCCGTTGCCGCCAAAATTCACGGTCTGGCGTTCTCCTGTATTATCTATCATGGCAACTGAGAGTGATGAGAGCGAGCCTGATTCCGCGCTGTTACCTCTCAGCGTTACCTGTTCACTCGCCAGCCGCTCGGCAAGAAACTGGCCAAGGACATCTGCGCCAATCTTGGTAACAAGCTGAACATGGCCACCATGTCTGGCAGCGGCAATCGCAGCATTGGCAGCAGGCCCGCCGACAGTCAGGGACAAATCTGATGCAAATTGTTTGACAGGCTGATCTGAAAATCTGTCAAGCCGCATGATAATATCAATGGTTGAGCGTCCACAGACAAGAATCTTTGCGTTTATTTTCCGGCTCACCTCTCACCCTCGCATGGCCCTATCAACGGGGTTATCATTTGATGGTCTCTAGACAATTGTATATCCGCCATCAACAGCTATCGTCTGTCCTGTAACAAATCTGGCCTGCTCACTCGCCAGAAAAACGGCAACGCCGGCTACATCTTCAGGTTCACCCCAACGGCCAAAAGGTGTCCGCCCTGTTACCGCTTCAAAATGCTCTTTGTCCGCCCGCCCTTTTGCCGTCTGTTCCGTGACAATGAAACCGGGGGCGATGGCATTTACCCGCACGCCATGCGCTGCCAGTCTTATTGCCAGTGATTTTGTCAGCTGTTGAATGGCGGCTTTGCTGGCACCATAGGCAGGTATTTTCGGACTGCCAAAAAAGCTGTACATTGACGCGATATTTATAATTACACCTTTTGCATCTTTCAGCTTGTCCTCAAACTGTCTGATAACTGCAAAATTGCCGATAAGATTGACATCAATTACCTGTCTGAAGACGTCAATATCATCTTCTTCATATCTTCTGCTGATACCCGCGCAGTTGACCAGAACGTCAATATGGTCAAGCTGCCGGGCAAAGGCCTCAAGCGCAGAGCTGCTGCAGATATCCAGCCGGTGATAGCTGACATCACCCGCCGGCAGGGACAGGGGCCTGTCATCCAGCCCTGTGATAATAACCGTCTCTCCTGCATCCGCCGCTTCTTTTGCGATGGACGTTCCAATGCCGTTGCGGCTGGCCCCAACAACCAGCCAGACACGTTTTTTGTTCTTTTTCTGCATAACAGACTCCTCAGACAACAAAGCCGCCGCCGCCCAGATTAATGAGCGAGCCGCTGGCATAGGAAAAGCGGCCAGAGACCAGATCAATGACCGGCCGAGCAATGTCCAACGGGCGTGCCACTTCCTGACAGGCTATAGAGGCTCTGATGGCCGCTGCTCTTTTTGGATCCGACAGAAGCTCTGAAGTCATATCTGTTTCTGTGACACCGGGTCTTACCGCAAAGACGGCTATTTTTTCAGCTGCCACTTCCTTTGCAAGTCCGACAGTAAAGACATCGACCGCCCCTTTGCTGGCTGCATATACTGTCTTGCCGCCGCGCCCGCCAATCGTTGATGCCATTGACGAGATATTCACAATGCTTGCACCTGCTGCTGCGTTGCTGGCCCGAATCTGTGATATAAATTCATTGCAGCACAGGATCAGTCCGGTCACATTCACGGCCATCATCTGACTGACAAAAGAGCTGTTCAGACCGCCAATATCTGCTGGCCTGGGGTCAATGCCAGCAGCATTCACAAGTGCTGTGGCCACTCCGGTTTCATTACATATCTGATTGAAAGCAGCAGTGATTGACTGCGCATCCGAGACATCAAGGAAATATGCCCTGGCACGGCCACCTGATTTTTGCACCAGCTCATCAGCAGATTGCTTATTACTGTTATAACACACCGCAACCAGCCATCCTGCATCAATGGCGCTGAGCGCGATTTGCCGGCCAATGCCTCGGCTACCGCCCGTAATAATCATAATTTTATCTGACATCTGTCAAAGCGCCTCCTGTAGGCGGGGTAACATAAACTGCCCTTCTTTATTTTTTTCAGCTGCTGTGAGTTTACCGCAGAAGATTAAATTTACTTCCCTCAGCAGCCGTTCAAAGGCCTGCTCCTGGCTTTCATGTCCCAAAAAATAATCGGACAAATCAATATCAATCTCATCTGCCCAGCACGCAGTTGTTTTCGGGTTGCCGCAAATCTTTATCGTCGGACAGAGCCTGTTTCCGGACGGGTTATAGACACCCATAGCAAACAGCCCGAGCGTACATCCCCCCATCATCATGCCGGTCAGGGAAACAGGGCTGAAAAAGGGCGTGTCCATAAAATGCAGACCGGGTTGTGAGGGACGCTGGCCAAAGCTGAGAGCAGAGACAAAACTGCTGGCACCGGTTTTACTGACCGCTCCCATTGATTTTTCAATTAATGTGGTCAGTCCGCCTTCAATATTTTCATTTGTTGGATTGGTGCCCCGGTAATCCTTGCCAGAATCCCTGTTCATCAGCTTTTCTTTTTTTCTGATATAATTTAGTATCGCTGCCTTCACCTTCTTATCCGGACAGCGCGCATTGAAGACGGCCTCAGCCCCGATAAATTCAGCGGTTTCAGAAACAATAAGACGGCCGCCTGCCTGAACAAGGCTGTCGCTGAACAGCCCTATCAGGGGATTGCTGCAGATGCTACTGGATACATCGCTGCCACCGCATTCAAGGGCCGCGCAGATTTCAGAAAAAGCGGCGGGTGAACGCTCTTTGTGTGTCTGCCGGGCGAGTTCATTAATGGCCAGCCGGCCGGCCTCCACAGCTGTATTGCGGCCAGCACAGCCCATAAATGACAGAAATTTTATATTATCTGAAGCCGTCAAGCGTGTCTGCAGAGCCTCCATATACTGCCTGTCATGTGTCAGAATTAACGCCCCGCCGACATTTGGGTGACAGGCAACCTCATCAATGAAAAGGTTTATGATATGCTCATCTTGCTGCTGCAGCCCTCTGGAGAATGCCCCGGTTATACAGATAACATTCTCATTCCCTTCACAAATTTCCTCTGCCAGCCGGTCTGTCAGTGCCAACGCAGACAGAACAATCAGGTGATTTCTGCTACCAACACGGCCGTCTTTACGCCGGTACCCTCGCCAGGACAGGCTGTGAGGATTTACAGCTGCTGATTCCGGTTCAGATGCAGTTGTGAATATGGACATGCTCTCCTCTGGCAATATTTTTTGTCGCCGTTCCGATTTGAATTCCATATTTGATGACCGGCGCACCCGAAGAAATATCGCAAAGGGCAATCTTATGGCCCAAAGGCACGCGCCCCTTCAGCCCCGTTCCGTCTGCCAGCTGATAATTTTCCTGATCATCATCCAGTACGGTTACTACATTGTCATTCTTATCAAGTACAATACTGTGCCTGCCCTTGCCCCCGGTTAACTGCAAATGATCCCTCCGTCCACATTGATCAGCTGGCCGGTCACATAGCTGGCACCCGGGCTGAGCAGAAAACGGATAACAGAGCTGACCTCACCTGGATGACCAAGACGTTTGAGCGGTATTTCTGCCATGACTGTCTCAATTCCGCGTTTCTGGATAATCTGCTGGGGCATGGAGGTGTCGATAAAGCCGGGGGCCACAGCATTTAACAGAATTTGCGGTGCGTCCTTTCTGGCTAACGAGCGCATCATTCCAACCAGCGCACCCTTGGCAGCACTGTAAGCGGTATGAAACGGTGCGCCTCTGTTAAAGGCAAGAGAGCTGACAACAACCACCCGGGCTGGCTCATCACTGGCATAAAGGGCAGGCCGCGCCGCAGTATAGAGGGCGTAGATATTACGGATATTCGCCTGCATGACAGGATCGTAAATTTCTTCTGTGTCACCCTCTTTCATATCATCAGGCACAAAAATGCCTGCAAGATGCACAAGCCCATACAGCTTGTCTGTCCCCTCAAGGACAGAGCGGGAACTTTTCTCATCTTTGAGATCAGAGACAATACAGCGCAGTTGGCTGTTGCCCTTATGTGCCGCCTGCAGACGGGTCATACTGTCCTCATTCACATCAACGGCGATAACGCGTGCATTGTCATTCAGCAGGGCTGTAACCAGCTCAGTGCCGATACCGCCAGAGGCGCCAGTAACAAGGATTGTTTTTTGTGAGAACATGGCAGACTGTTTAAAGATAATAGAGATTTAAAGGCAAAAGAATAATAAAAAAGCCAGGCATCAAAGCCTGGCTTTTTCACGCGGGAGGATTACTTTCCTCTGATTTTAGCATTTCTTGCAGCGACTGCCTGTTCAGCATCGGCAACGGCTTTTTCAAATTTCTTCAGCCACTCATCACCATATTTATCCTTGAACCAGACTTTCATCTTGTCGCGGGCAACAACAAAAGTTGCTTTCTCTTCTGGTGTGGGAACATAGACAGTTCCGCCAAAACCCTGAAACTCTGCGAGCGCGCGGGCGTCATATTCCTTGTTCCAGTCAGACTGAATCATAGAGGCCTGCTGTACGCCGTCGATCACAAGTTCCTGAAGATCCTCGGGCAGCCCCTTAAGCCAGGCATCGGACATCCACCAGAAAGCAAACAAATATGCGTGCTCATCAAGTGTTACATATTTAACAACTTCATACATCTTTGTGGGCACGATATCCGTGGCCGCGTTTTTCGTACCTTCCACGACGCCGGTCTGAAGTGAGGTATACAGCTCGCCCCACGCGACAGGTGTCGGGTTACCGCCGAGTGATTTGATAAACTCAATCTGCAGCGGCGAATTGATTGTCCGCATTTTGACACCTTTCATGTCATCTGCGGATTTGATCAGGCCATTTGCGGTAAAAAAGTTCCGCCAGCGCCCTGTATTTCCGACAGCTACCAGACGCACATTTCCTGTCCGCTCTAAAATCGCATCCCTGACATCATCAAAAAACTCACTCTGCGCGATATGTTCTGCGATTGAGTCGCCGGCCATCATATAGGGAATATCTGTCACCTGCAGCTCTGGGAAAAAGCTGGCGATACCGCCTACTGTTGTATGTGTCAGTTCCAGCGTGTTCAGCTGAACCTGTTCAATCTGGTCGCGGAAATTGCCAAGCTGTGCACCGGGATAGATTTCTACGGCAATCCGGCCCTGTGAACGGCTCTCAAGAAAAGCCTTGAGAAATTCTCCGGGAACCTGGTCATCAGACGTGACCGGCCCAACATGGCCGTATTTCAGCACAAAGTCAGCAGCTGATGCCACCGACGCAAGGCCAGATATAAGCCCGGCAACCAAAAGTGATTTTAAAAGGCGTGATTTCATTTCTTCCTCCCCCTTAGTTTGTTAACACCGAACTCAAGAATGACACCGATATCATTTTCTGTAAACAGGATTTTGCTCATCAGCAACGCCAGGCGGTCTTAAAAGGGGTCAGACAAAACCAAGCCAGCGCGGGATGGTCATTGACAGTGCCGGAACATAAGTCACCAGAAGAATGATCGCAACATGCACCAGATAGAAGGGAAGCATTTCTACAACAATCGATTCTATCCTTTCCCTGCTGACCGCTGACGCAACAAATAAAATCAGTCCCATGGGCGGCGTTGCCAGCCCGATGGTAAGGTTTACGCACATGATAATGGCGAAATGCAGAGGATCCACACCAAGTGCCAGCGCTGTCGGGGTCAGTATAGGGCCAAGTATGAGAATCGCCGGCCCGGCATCCAGAAACATACCGACGATAATCAGCAGGACATTAATCAGAAGAAGAATGGCATATTTATTGTCAGTAAAGCCAAACAGCGTTGTTGACAGCTTTGAGGGCAGGCCGGAAATTGTTGCTATCCATGCAAAAACACTTGCCATGCCCACTGCCAGCAAAATCACACTTGATGACACAGCTGTTCTGAACAGCATATTTCTGACATGCTGAAGCGGCAGGCTGCGCATAAAAAGACATATAAGAACAGCATAGACGACTGCCGCCCCGGCAGCCTCAGTGGGCGTGAAAATGCCTGAAAGTATCCCGCCCAGAATAATTATCGGTGTCAGTAATGGCCAGAATGCAGCAACAGCTGCCTTTGCCGCAACCCGCATACCCGGGAATCTGTCTGCGACCGGATAGTTACGTTTTTTGGCAAGAACAGATGTCACAAACATCAACCCCAGACCTGTGAGCAAGCCCGGAATGATGCCTGCCAAAAACAGGGCGGCCACAGAAATTTCCATGATATAGGCATAGACCACCATAATGATGCTTGGCGGTATAATTGGCCCGATAACAGATGATGCTGCTGTCACTGCAGCTGCAAACCGGCGTGAATATCCCTGTTTCTCCATTGCGGGTATCAGCATTGATCCGATGGCAGATGTGTCAGCAACTGCCGAACCGCTGAGGCCGGCAAAGAAAATTGAGGAAATAATATTAACATGGGCCATGCCGCCTCGCAGATGCCCGACAAGCACCCGGGCAAAATTCACCAGCCTTTCTGTGATGCCGCCCACATTCATAATCTCGCCAGCCAGAATAAATAAAGGGATAGCGAGCAGTGGAAACTGATTGATGCCGATATAAAGTCTTTGTGCAATAATCGACAAAAAGGCCTGTTTGTCAGCAAGAATGAAGCCCAGCATCGGTGCGGCACCCAGCGCAAAAACAATGGGCATGCCGACAGCAATCAGAACCAGTAATATCCAGATAAAATAAATCGGTATCATATTTTTCCTCCCAGCTCTGCAGGCACCATCCTAGAATTCATCCAGAATTTTCTTGTAATCAAGATGAAGCTCATCGTGCGGCGGCGCTGAGGTAACAGCCTGTTGAATATGCTCCAGGAACATCTGCAGAGAGACAAGTGTCATGCTGGCCATCCCTACAGGAATTGAGACAAAGATATAATACATGGACAAATCGCCAATTGAGATTGCAACCTGGGTACGCCCATTCCAGGCAAAATCATGGCTTTTGACAGTCAGAAAACCGCAAAACAGCAGAACCGCTCCGTAAACCAGAATTTTAACAATAACGCTGAGCCGGTGCGGCACAAGATTCAAAAGTATTTCTATATTGGGATGACCGCCCGTCCGCAAGGCAATGGGGGCACCCATGAATACCAGCCATAACATGGCGTATTTTGCCAGTTCCTCAGACCAGGACAGGCTGTCATTGAGGGCATATCTGAAAAAGACACTGGCAGCGATGACGCACGCAATAACCACAACCATCACCATAGCCCCATAACGCAGCAGCTCTAGCTGCCACCTGTTCGCTTTTGCCAGCGCCATAATCAGACCCGCCATTTATATTCCCCCCAAAATGCTATCCCAGCCTTGTGATCTTAATTCCTGCCTGCTGCAGTTGAGAATAATCCGGAATCAGGCCAATACCGGCTGCCGATGGCACTGCCACTTTGCCTGAAATGTCAGGCACAGCTTGCCAGATGCCCATCTGATCACGCAAAGGATTTTCATTCATATCCACTTCCAGCAAGCCTGAACCGCCAATTATATTCAGCAGATGTGCAGAAGCAGCAAGCCCTAATCCGCCGCCAAGCCAATGCGGACAATAAACAACACCCTGCTTGAGACGGCCGCTGAAAATATTGAGGAGTCCTGAAAACCCGCCGATTTTTCCAATATCAGGCTGGATAAAATCAAAAATTTTGGCCGCATGAAACCTTGCAAGCCTGGCAGTCGTTGGAAGATTTTCGCCGCCGGCAAGAGGAATCTCAGTTCCTGACTTAAGCGCCTTCCATTCCTCTTCTTTTCTGTCAGCAGGCAGGGCCTCTTCTATCCAGTCAAGAGCACAGTCCCCCAGCCGGTTAACCGCATCAAGTGCCTGTTCAACTGACCGCCAGCCCTGATTGGCGTCTGCCATCAGTCTGCGCCCCTCTCCCAACAGGTGGCGCGCCCGCCAAAGCCCCTCAGCATCTGTCTTTTGTGAAAAACCAACCTTGACCTTTGCCGCCTGATAGCCTGCTTCCAGTGCCTTGGGCACTATCTCCTCAACATCTGCCGGATGAATGCCGCTTGCATATGCAGGTATAAAATGGCCATCTGCGCCAAAAATCTGGCTGATGGATTTGCCGGCAAGCCGCCCAAAACAGTCCCACGCAGCCTGATCAATGCCGGCGATAATCTGGCTGAGGGCCCCGCAGTCGCCGCATTGCAGTGCCAGAATCTCAAATTTTGACTGCAGAAATCTGTAAAGCTGGAAAGGGTCTGAAAACGCAAAGCCGGCCAGGGCTGCGGCAAATTCATTGACCAGAAGATGAGCTTTATATTCGGCCCCATATGAAGGAAAATTGCACCATATTTCACCATATCCGGTGCAACCTGACCGCTCTGTCATCTCAACAATGAGGGCCGGCCGCTCGCGCATAACGCCAAATGATGTTTTAACTGGCCGGTCTATCTTTGCCCGCAGCAATACAGCCCCGATATGGTCAATTCTCAGGGCCTGCCCATTCAAAAGCTGAGTAGCTGACAGCAACCGGTCATCATCTCTCATTGCCTTGACATTATCCTCATTATAGGTTGCTTTAACCCTAGAGACCGAAAATGATACTGATATCATTTCAGCGTGTTGAAGGTTTGTCAAATCTGCTTTTATGCAGAAGAAATATAATAACTGGCTAATTACAGTGAATAAAAACTTTGATTTTATCGTCGTTGGCGCGGGTTCTGCCGGGTGTGTTCTGGCCAATAGATTGTCAGCAGACCCGGCACATAATGTTTTGCTGATTGAGGCCGGCTATTCAGATCGCCGATTCTGGTCACAGCTGCCGATCGGCTATTACAAAATGATTTATAATGAGAGCTATGCGCGTATTTTCGAAACAGAGCCCGGCACCGGCACCAACGGGCGGGCGATAAAATGGCCACGCGGACGCATGCTTGGCGGATCAAGCAGTATTAACGGGCTTATTTTCATTCGCGGGCAAAATCAGGATTTTGATGATTGGGAAAAGCTGGGCGCAGATGGCTGGCGCGCGCAGGAAGTCTTGCCCTACTTCAGAAAATTAGAGGGGTACAGCGGCGGCGAAAGCCAGTTTCGCGGCAGCATGGGAGAGCTGAAAGTTGATGATTTGCGGCTTCACCACCCTGCATGTGAGGCATGGCTGAATGCTGCTCATAACTGGGGCTTGCCGCTGCTTGACGATTTCAATGCCAGGGACTGTCTGGGCGCCGGGCGCTATCAGCTCAGCCTTGACGGGCGCTGGCGGTCAAGCTCCTCAAGGGCATTTCTGCGGCCAGCCCTGAAGCGAAAGAACCTTACTGTTATCTCAGGTGCGCTAGTAGAACGTGTTATCATCAAAAATAACATGGCTGTCGGTGTGTCCTATATCCAGGGAAAGGACAGCCATCAGGTCAGCGGCGGGCGCATTATTCTCAGTGCCGGCGCTCTTCAGTCCCCGCAGATATTACAGCTTTCCGGCATAGGCCCGGATGCGCTGCTGAACAGGCACAACATCAGAACCATCTGTGACTGTCCTGCTGTCGGCCAGAATCTTCAGGATCATTATCAGATGCGCACAATAGTTAAAATGAAAGACAGACTTTCATTGAATTCAGATGCAAGAAATCCCCTTAAACTGGCGAAATGGGCGCTGGATTGGCTCAGAGACGGCTCTGGGGTGCTGTCCGTGGGCGCCGGACAGGTCGGTGCCGGTGTTTGTACTAAATATGCCGAGGGCGAGCGCCCGGATGTTCAGCTTCTGGTAATGCCGTTGTCGGTCGACAAGCCAGGAGAGCCGCTTCATGACTATCCGGGCTTTACCGCAACTGTCTGGCAATGCCATCCGCGCTCTCGCGGCACTGTTGAGATACAGTCCGCTGATCCGAGAATACAGCCGAAAATCACGCCCAACTATCTATCTGATCGGCATGATCAGAAAGTTATGGTGGAAGGCGTTAAAATCATGCGCGAGATTTACACAAAGGCGCCGTTTGCTGATTTATGGGAAGAAGAAATTATCCCCGGTGCGGAGGTTAAAACAGACAGGCAGATTCTTGAAACAGTAAAAAATAATGGCGGAACCGTCTTTCACCCTGTCGGCACCTGCAGGATGGGCGACAATGAAAACTGTGTTGTCGATTCACAGCTTCGTGTCCATTCAATTCAGAATTTGTATGTGGCTGATGCCTCTGTTATGCCTAAAATTACATCTGCGAATACAAACGCGCCGTCCCTGATGATAGGTGAGAAGGCCGCTGCACATATCTTGTCTCATTAGGCCTGTAGCTCTACTATTTATCTTTAGCCGGCTGCCGTAAATGGTAAGTGGGCCTGGCGTGAGCAGAACAAAGCAGCGCGTGCTAAGGCGTTATTATAAACCTGCTATGGAAAGAAAGAGTTATCAGCCCAACTCTCTTGGAAATTCAGGATAGTATATGTCTAAAAGAAAACGCATAACCATTCAGGAAGTGGCAAAGTTTGCAGGTGTGTCACCAATTACTGCCTCAAGAGCCCTCGGCAATCCAAAATTAGTCAAAGAGTCAACGCGCGAGCGTGTTGAGGCAGCTGCGAAGGAACTCAATTTTCTGCCGAATTTTGCTGCCGGTATGCTGTCAAAAAATAAAAGCAACATGGTCGGTGTTATTGTTCCGACCCTGTCAAATTCAATATTTGCAGACACCATACAGGCCCTGACCGAGGCGATTGCACCTCAGGGTGTTCAGCTCCTGATCGGAACCAATAATTATTCGATGGAAAGAGAAGATCAGATAATCAAAACCTTCATTTCTCATCGTGCTGACGCGCTGGTGCTGACTGGTCACACCCATACCGATTACGCAGAAGAACTGATTAGAAATTTTGAGATTCCTGTTGTTGAAATCTGGAATTTGAGACAGGGCCGCGATTTTGCCTGTGTCGGCATGTCAAATTACAATGCTGCCTATGAAATGACTGAATATCTGATCAATAAAGGATATAAACGCATCGGTTATATAGGCGGGCTACTGGCAAATAATGACCGCTCTGAAGACCGTCTGCGCGGCTATAAACAGGCACTGCGCGACAATGATGTTGAGTTTGATTTCTCAATTATCCGCGAGGCAGAGTTTGAACTGCCAAGCGGTGCAGAGGCTATGCGTAGCCTGCTTACCCTCTCTGACAGACCAGACTGCGTCTTTGCCTCTTCAGATATTATTGCCTTTGGGGCGCTGATTGAATGCCAGAACAAGGGGGTGTCCATTCCAGATGACATCGCATTGGCCGGTTTTGATGATGCGGTGATAGGCTCAATGACCAAGCCCGGCCTCACTACAGTGCGGATACCGCGCCGCCAGATTGGTCTGAAGGCAGGTAATATTGTGCTGAAAATGCTTCAGGGCGACAAAGATATAAGCCTTGTAAATGATCTTGGTTTTGATCTTGCCATCCGCGATTCTGCCTGAAAGCGTGGCCCCGGCTGGAATTAAATGAACCCTGAAAATAACTGACAGCTTTTTGAAAATTGTTGCCAGATAAAAATGATACCGATACCGTTTTTTTTCAGCCCTGCAGTCTTTTTGAACATGTTTCAGGAGCCTTTATGTCTGTTCAGCGAAGAAATATGCCAGCCTTTAACCAGCTGTCAGAGCACGCCCGGACTGTCAGAAAACAGGTTATAACGATGGTGGCACGCCATGGTCAGGGCTATGTTCAGCAGGGCCTGGGCGCAGCAGATTTATTCACCTATCTCTATTTTCATGAATTGCGGCTGTCACCGGACAGCCTGCAGCATCCGGACAGAGACAGGTTTATTCTGTCAACTGCCCATAATACAGCTGTATTTTATGCAACGCTGGCTCGACGCGGCTTTCTTGAGGCAGATGAGCTTGAGCATTACTGCGCTGACGGATCAGCACTCGAGATTAATGCATCTGAAAGGCTGGGCGGCCTTGTTGAATGCACCTGCGGATCACTTGGACAGGGACTTTCAGTAGCGTGCGGTCTGGCATTGGGTTTTAAAAAGGCGGGTAATCCTGCACGTGTATTTGTTATGCTCGGTGACGGCGAACTTGAAGAGGGTCAGCTCTGGGAGGCCGCTTTATTCGCTGCCAGTCAAAAACTAGATAATATTATTCTGATCATTGATTTGAATTATATGCAGGTTGAGGGCGATGCCCGCCAGGTTGCCTCAGTTGATCCTGTCGATGAGAAATTTTCGGCATTTGGCTGGCATGTTCTGAAGACAGACGGGCATGATTTTGAGCAGATGTTTTCTGTTTTTTCCAGTGTCAGCGACCAATCCGGCCGGCCCTGTGCTGTGATCGCAAAGACAGTTCCTGGAAAAGGTGTCGCCTTTCTTGAAGGTCAAAGAAGTCACAATATGGTTCTGCCGTGCGATGCGGCAGATAGAGCCTGTCATCTGCTTGAGGCTGGCCAATGAGCAGCCCTGGGAATAATAATATTTCAGCACAGGAGCTGCATCTTGAGGATTTTTCGACCAAAAGCACACCTGCAGCCGCGGCCAGGCCTTATGGCGATGCGCTGTATCATGCAGCCAGAAAGAATGAAAATATTCTCGTGCTGAGCGCTGATCTCACTGCGGCTACAGAAACCGATGTGATACGTGATAATTTACCTGAACAGTTTATTATGTGCGGCATCGCTGAGGCAAATATGGTCGGCGTTTCTGCGGGTCTTGCGCGGTGCGGTTTCATACCCTTCATTCATTCTTTTAGCGTGTTTCTGACCCGCAGAAGTTTTGATCAGATTGCCATGCAGATTGCTTATCCAAACCTGAATGTGAAGTTGGTCGGTTTTATGCCCGGCATTGACTCGCTGCTTGGTGTTTCCCATCAGGCAACAGATGATATCGCACTGATGCGCTCTCTGCCAAATATGACCATTATTGAGCCTGGAGATTCCTCACAATACAGCTCGGCAGTTGCTGCAGCCATTGACTTTGACGGCCCCGTCTATCTGCGGCTGAACAGAAACAGCCCTCATGTTCCCGGCGAGCGCGACATACAGCCGGTTGACAGAGGGAGGTTTCACTGTTTGAGACCAGGCACTGATGCTGCCGTTTTTGCAAGCGGGCTGTGTGTTGAACAGGCCCTGAGGGCTGCTGAGAGCCTTGCCGGTGAAGGATACAATGTTGCTGTTATTAATTCCGTTTCATTTAAGCCTGTTGACACAGAGATGATTGAAAAGATGGCACAGCAGACAGGCTGTATCATCACGGCCGAAAATCACAGTATAATCGGGGGGCTGGGCTCTGCTGTCAGCGAAGTGCTGGCCGAGGCAGGACTGGCAGTGAATTTCAGGCGCATCGGGGTAAGAGACTGTTTTGCTGAAGGCGGCAGCCGTGACTATCTGTTTGATAAATATGGTTTGAGCGCACAGCATATTGCACAGGCAGTGCGCGAGATGAAAGCACAGCAATGAATGACAGGCTTGGGTTCATCGGCCTTGGGACAATGGGGGCACAGATTGCCAGGCGGCTGCTGGAATGCGGAATCCGGCTAGCTGTCTTTGATATTGATAAAGACAGGTCTGTGCAATTTACAGATATTCCTGGCTGTCACAGGGCTGTGTCAGCGCAGGAGGTTGCTGCGGCGGGGCGTGTGATCACTATGCTTCCTGACAGCCAGGCTGTCTCAGAGGTTTTGTTCGGAGCCGGCGCGCTGGCCCGATCTCTTTCGGCTGGAAGCCTTGTGATAGATATGTCCACCGGCTCTGTTCCTGCCTTTCTTAAACAGGCAGAAATGCTGGCCTCCATGCAGGTGCAGATGGTAGATATTCCTGTTGGCCGCTCTCCGGCTGAAGCCCGCAGCGGACAGCTTATTGCCATGGCCGGAATGGATAGGAACAGCTCTTATCCGGTTGCAGATATTCTGAGTGCGATTGCTGAGGAGATTGTCTATGCCGGCGCATTGGGCAATGGGCTGCGGCTTAAACTGGTGAATAATTATATGGCCATGGTCGGTCATGTGCTAGCTGGTGAGGTGCTTGCCCTTGCAAAGGCAGCCGGTCTTGACCGCAGACAGACAGTCAGTCTGCTACAGAAAACAGCGGCGGGGCGCGGCCAGCTTTTGACAAATTATCCAAAAAAAGTTCTGGCCGGTGATATCACACCTGATTTTCCCGTCTCAATGGGCATCAAGGATATCGATATGGCATTGGAACTCTTTTCAGCAGGCAATCTAGAAGGGCGCTTCGGGACATTGGCAAGACAGATTTTTACAGAGGCTGTGGCCTCTGGCTATGGTGACAGGGATTGCACAGCCGTCATGCTTCATCTTGATGAGACGTTCAAGAGCCGGTGACGGTGAACAGCCAGCCCATGCGATTATGTCAGCGCCCGGTGCGGAAGATAAAATTCCGGTAACCCGACGCAGCCTCTTCCTCACAAATGCCGCTATAACGATCCAGGCCACCTGCATAGGGCATGAACCGGCGCGGTTTTCCCGGAATATTTGCGCCCAGATACCAGGAATGACCGGCATTTGGCATCAATGTCTGATAGGCTGCCTCTTCTACCTGTTCTGCCCAGAGTTCGGACGTTTCTGCTTTTGCCTCACAGCCTGTGTAACCGCTTTCATGCATATATTCCAGCAATCCGGTGATCCATCCGACATGCTGTTCTATTGCGCGCGGCATATTGGTCAGAACAGACGGGCTGCCGGGGCCGGTGATGGTGAATAAATTGGGAAAATCCGGCATGGCGAGGCCGAGATAGGTTTTAGGGCCCTCCTGCCAGTATTCAGAAAGGCGCCGCCCGTCCCGGCCTGTGATCTCTATCTTGTTGAGGGCCCCGGTCATGGCATCAAAACCGGTGGCAAAAACAATTATATCTGCTGCAATCTTTGAACCCTGCTTCAGCACAAGGCCAGACGGGCTTATAGTTTCAATGGGGTTGGTGCGAATATCAATAATGTCCACATGCGGCAGGTTATAGGTTTCAAAGTAACTGAAATCTATTGGCGGCCTCTTTGTTGCAAAAGGGTGATCAAAGTTACTCAGAAGAGCTGCGGCTGCAGGATCATTGATCACTTGCCTGATTTTCGAAGCAATGAAATCAGACATGATTTTGTTCGACCGGCTGTCTGTTAGGATATCATCAAAGGAATCTTTAAAGCGCAGGCCGCCGCGCTGCCATGCTGCCTCCAATATCGCCAGTGCTTCCTCTTTATCTGTGCGCCACAGCTGCCGCGGCTCAGCCCGCCAGGGATGGCCACTGCGGCTGTTTATCATCTTTTCATGCCAGTCTGCGCGCTGTTCACGAAAGCATTTCCAAAATGCTGCATCACGCCCGGTATTGCGGGCCGGTATGCTGTAATTTGGGGTACGCTGAAGAACTGTCAGCCTTTGTGCTGTTTCTGCAATTTTTGGAATTGCCTGAATGCCGGTGGAACCGGTACCAATGACAACAACATCCTTTCCGGCAAAATCGATATCTTCTTGTGGCCATTCGCCGGTATGGGCATAGCGGCCCCTGAACGTCTCCAGACCTGTGATTGCAGGAATATTGGCAGCAGAAAGACAGCCAACTGCTGTTATGAGATACCGGCATGACAGCACCAGCCCCTGTCGGGTCTGCAGATGCCAGACCCCGTCCCTGCTGTTCCATTCTGCCTTATGAAGGCGCTGGCCACAAATAATCTGCTCACGCAGACATAGCTGGTCTGCAACAAAATTCAGATAAGACAATATTTCGGGTTGTGCAGGATAGCGCTCTGACCATTCCCACTGGGTCAACAGCTGGTCTGAAAAATAATAGCAATAGGTATGACTTTCACAGTCACATCTGGCCCCAGGATAGCGATTCCAGTACCAGGTGCCCCCGACATCATCCCCAGCCTCAAGTACCAGAATATTGTTGCCATAGAGTCTGCGCAGCATATGCAGCTGACACAGACCGGAAAAACCCGCCCCAATGATGACAGCATCAAGATGCGCGTTGGTTTCGTGAACTGCACCGGCTGCAAGGGCTGAGGCACTGACAGTTTTCATTACTCAGATTCCAGCAGTTTTGAAAAATTTACCTGCTGACAGAGTGACAAAATTATAGCCTGTTGAGAAGTGCTGTTGAGCCATGCGCCGATATTACAATATCTGCATTACAATATCTGCCCTGGCTGATTATCAGAGTCCCTATGATGCCGGAAAAGGAGGCAATCAGCCGGCCAGCCGCGGGGCGGTCAGGGCGGTTTATCTGTCCACCAAAAGGCCGGACGGCACACTTTCAGGAATGCCAAACCGCAGCTTCCGGGCGGTCTTGCCGGTCAGTGCATGCATGAAAGCCACCAGATATGAAATCTCCCTGTCTGAGAGCGTTACCGGATTTATATCCAGCTTTGCCTTGTAACGCTTCATTTCTATTCTGTCATCCCAGACAAGAAAATCGACGCCAGCCAGCCAGGGAATATCAGGTAGCTGTGCCTCTTCTTGTTTCCAGCTGTTCAGTGACTGTGCGGGGTTGAGATGATGCCGGATAATCCGCTCGAGATTTGCAAAAGCACCATTATGTCCATAGGGTGCGCTGAGGGCGACATTTCGCAGTGAGGGCGTGCGAAACCTGTAGGCATCCTCTAGCCGGTCAGTCTCACCCATGCGCCCGACATCACGCACATAGGGGTCAAAGCGCCGTGTCCGGCCGGGGCCGAACGGCGGCAGGCCAAGGGCATGAAACTGCTGATCGGTCAGCAGGGCACCAGAGTTACAGCCAGAACAGCCAGCCTTGCCATAAAACAGCGCCATGCCGTGTTTCTGGCTCTCATTGAGGGCGGCTGTCTCTCCGGCTAAAAACGCGTCAAACGGCGAATCACGCGATTCAAATTCAAGGGCGATATAGGCCTCCGACGCCTCACTGATATGGGCGATTGTTACCTCTTCAGCCCTGTTCACATCAGCAAAAACATCAACAAACATGTCAAATCAAGCACTGCAAAGACATACCGCTCTTTGTTTGCGTCTGTTATCGAGCCAACACTCGGAAAACAGATACTAGAAGACATCACCAGATCGCACGTAGAAGAGATGGTCTATCAAAACGACAATCGCCGCACTACTGCAAACCATGCGCTTGTTCTGTTGAGGCTTATACTTGATAAAGCCCAACAATGGGAGTTTATGTCTTCCAAGCGCAACCCCTGCTCAAACGTCACTAAATTCAAAACCCTGGCAAAAGAACGTTTTTTAACTGACAACGAGATTACCAGGCTTGTTAATACGCTTGACCAATTTGAGGGGGCATGCCTGGCGCATAAGAATGCAATCACCGTAATACGGCTTCTTATGATGACTGGTTGCAGAAAGAATGAAATAACACGGCTGAGATGGGACGAGCTATTCCTGGACGAAGGTGTGTTAAAGCTAAAAGACAGCAAAACTGGCAAGAAAGAAGTTGTCTTGTCAGATGATGCAATCAAAATCCTCTCTGCGTCGCCCATAAATGACAGTGACTATATTTTTCCTGGAAAAGACGGGATCAAACCTATTCAGGGCTTACAGAAGATATGGCAGCGAATTCGTCAAGTGGCTGACCTTCAAGACGTAAGAATACACGATCTTCGCCACACTTTCGCAAGCGTTGCTGTCTCAAACGGCGCCCCCCTCTATGAAGTTGGTAGACTTCTTGGACATGCCTCCATCCAGTCAACACAGCGCTATGCGCACCTTGAGAGATCTCGCCTGAAAGACAGCCTGAATAAATTTTCAAAAAAATTAAAATAGTCGCCAAAGTGGGACGACAGGCCTCAGAGGTAGCTGAAATAATATCCTTGTCACCAGATAAAGGATATTCGATGCAGAAATTACTTACCGAAGAACAAGTTGCACATCAGCTTTCAATAACCACCAACACACTCCGAAAGTGGCGGTGGTTAGGCAAAGGGCCAGCCTTCATTAAAATTGGTGCAGCCGTTCGCTATGAAGCAGATGCAATAGCGATGTTTATTAAAAGCAACATCAAGACTTCAACAAGCGAGGCATAGATGGATAAACAGATATCTTCACCCATTTTGACAGCAACCGAGCTAATGAAGTTGGAGTTTTCGCCGCCTCAATGGCTTGTTGAAGGCCTTCTTCCTGAAGGGCTGACAGTTCTGTCTGGAGCTCCCAAGATAGGGAAGTCGTGGCTATCTCTCCAGATTGCTCTATCTATAACGACAGCTAGTCCTTTATTTGGGCGGGCGCCTGCTTCAGAAAAAAGCGTTCTTCTTCTCGCATTGGAAGATAATGAAAGACGTCTCCAAGAGCGTATTTCTAAATGTGGTTTAACCCCATCAGAAACTTTTTGTCTGACGACCAAGTGGGAAGACGGGTT
>JAYPEG010000008.1:0-6353 GCA_038125645.1 Alphaproteobacteria bacterium | reverse complement strand
GTTGCCTGGGCTTAAACAATTCCTGTTGGATAACCGAAACATCAAACTTTGTATCATAGACACCCTGGCAGTGTTTCTTCCTTCTCAAGATGCAAGAGGCCGCAATACGTATGATGCCGATGTAGCACGAATGCGGGAGCTCCATAATCTTGGAAGGGACACTGGCACTTCATTGCTCATGATCCATCACGATAAGCAGGGAGAAGACTCTGACTGGGCCAGCAAGATGAACGGATCCAGTGGCGTCATCGGGACAGCAGACACACTTATTCGATTATCTGTGCAGAAAAGAGGAAGCAAACAAGCAAAACTTCAAGTTACTGGCAGAGATGTTGAGGATTTAGAATTAAATCTGAAACTAGATGAGATGACTATGTGTTGGCAGATAGATAAGGAGCAAGATGACAGGAAGCTAACAGCACTCCAGAGCAATGTTCTGAAACTTGTTCCCAAATCCCCAGAAACCATCCGATCGCGTGAGATTGCGGGCAAGCTTGAGAAAGAGCAGTCTCAGATTTCCGATATTCTGAAAAAGCTCAATTACCGAGGATACGTAATCAGCCCGGCGTATGGTGAATATAGTCTATGCCCCTATTAAACTTATTAAACCTCATAAACCTCAGTAAGACCCAATCATCACCGATACCAATACAGCTCATACATTTAACAAGTTTGAGAAGTTTAACAGGGTAGCCTAGCAACAACACTGCAATTAGACGAGCCCCTCTGGCGGGGGCTCGTTTTTTGTAATGATACGAATCACATCAAGGGTATAAACCAACCATCGTCCCTAAAAATTTTTGGTTTATTTAACATAACGTAACTCTTGAAAGAGCAAAAGCCAGTGCCCACGAACGTAGCGTTTAGGTAGGTGCTGTCTGAATATCGAGTCCAAAACATAAAATGACCTCAACCTTATCAATAACAAAAAGTATTTGGCTAGTCATAGCACCACCCTCATCTCACAGCTTAGAGCATTGGCAACAAAACAATAACGATGCGCCCGCTCATGCATCTCTTCTAACTCAGATGTGGTTTTCTCATGACCCGCGGCAAATGTCATCACAGGGTGCAGGCTTATGCTTGAAACACAGGTTCTTCCATCTTCTGTCTTGCCAAGACGTGCGACAGCAGAATCCTCATAAGATGTCACCTGCCAGCCTCCTTTGGCACATAAGGCCAAGAAGGTCATCATATGACAAGAGCTCAATGAAGCCGCTATAGCCTCTTCTGGATTCACATAGCGCACATCTCCCCCATAATCAGGAGCTGATGTCATGGTGGCTTCGAGGCCGCCTGCAAAGCGCATACGGTGATTGACATTATAGCCCCCTGCCTTAAGCGTCCCATCACCGAGTGACCATTTTAATTTTGCAATATAATCTGACATATCACTGCCCTCACATATTGTTCTTAGCTATCGTGCGAGAGGGCTTTAGCTCTATCACGCAAATCATTTTTCTTAATTTTACCTGTAGAGGTTTTCGGCAATTCCCCAAAAACATAACGCTTTGGCCTTTTATATCTGGCAAGCCTGTCTCTGCAAAACCCATCTAACTCCCCCTCTGCAAGCTGGCCATCACAGGCCAGTTCATCTAAAGCACAAGGGCTTTCGCCCCATATCTCATCTGGCTGGGCCACCACAGCAACGGCAGCAATAGAGGGATGATCAAACAGAACCTTTTCAATCTCAATCGAAGAGATATTCTCGCCGCCAGAGATAATAATATCTTTTGCTCTATCTTTGATTTCGATATAGCCATCTTCATGCATCACAGCGATGTCACCTGTCCAAAACCAGCCATCTTTAAAGGCTTTATTGGTTTCTTCTGGCGCTTTGAGATAGCCTTTCATGACAATATTACCGCGCATGACAATCTCGCCAATTGTTGTGCCATCTGCTGGGACGAGATCGCCTGTATCAGGGTTTAGAACAAGACAATCTTCTTGCAACTCATACCCCACGCCTTGGCGGGCTTTCACCTGTGCTTTATCTTCCTCAGGCAAGTCATCCCATTCAGGCTTCCAGGCACATATTACAGCAGGGCCATAGACCTCTGTCAGGCCATAGACATGAGTGATACGCACACCTTCATTCTCAATCGCCTTAATCACCGCAGGTGGCGGCGGGGCGGCCGCTGTCATCATCTCTACTGTCTGGCTAAAAGCGCGCTTTTCATGGGCTGAGGCATTGGCAATCAAACTCATAATAATTGGCGCACCACAAAGATGCGTGACATTATGATCGGCAAACGCAGTATAAATCGCCCCAGCCTCTGGCTGACGCAAAAAGACATGGCAGCCTGCTAAGATGGTAATTGACCACGGGAAACACCACCCATTGCAATGAAACATCGGCAGCGTCCATAAATAAACCGGAAAATGCGGCATCTGCCAGCATAGCGTATTATTCACCGCATTGAGATAGGTCCCACGATGACTATAAACCACCCCTTTGGGATTGCCAGTGGTCCCAGAGGTATAGCCAACCGTTATCGCATCCCATTCATCCGCTGGCGGGCCATAGGCAAAATCATCATCACCTTCTGCTAGCAATGCCTCATAGGTGAGCGCGCCAATCAGGGGACCAGAGGGGCCTTGTGTATCATCAATATCAATAACAAGCGGGGCACACTCACATAGGTCAAGTGCCGCTTTGGCAACGCCAGATAAGGCCGTATCAACAAAGAATAGTTTCGCCTCACAATGGTCAAGAATATAAGCGATGGTTGATGCATCTAGGCGCGTATTATTGGCATTAAGCACCGCCCCAATCATTGGTATGGCAAAATGACATTCAAGAATTTCTGGAATATTAGGTGCTAAGATAGAGACACTATCGCCCCTTCCAAAACCGCGCTTGTGAAGCGCAGAGGCAAGCTTGCGACAACGTTGTTCTATCTCTCCCCAATTGCGTCTGACAGACCCATGGATGACAGCAGGCTTTTCTGGATGAACACGCGCTGTGCGCTTTAGAATTGAGACTGGTGATAGCGGCACATAATTGGCATCTGTTTTACCTAGCCCTTCTTGCTCATAAAGTTGTGAGGCACACATCTTTATTCACCTGTCCACTTAGGCATCTCTTTTTTGGTAATAAATGCGCCAATGCCAGCTTCGGCATCTTTAAACATCATATTGGTAGCCATCACCTCACCAGCATAGGCATAAGCATCACTCAAGGGCATTTCCATCTGCTTGTAAAATGCTTCTTTGCCAATCTTCACAGCAGATGATGATTTACCAGCTATGCGACGCGCCATATCAAGGCTCTGCGCTTCCAAAGCCTCATCCTCTACCACCTGATTGACAAGCCCCATTTTATGCACGCGGTCTGCATCAATAAAATCACCAAGCAAGAGCATTTCAATTGATTGTTTGCGAGATAAATTACGTGATAAGGCAACCATGGGCGTTGAACAAAAAAGGCCAATATTCACACCAGATGTGGCAAAGCGCGCAGTTTGTGATGCCACGGCCAAATCACATGCTGCAACAAGCTGACACCCTGCTGCGGTAGCAATGCCACGCACTTCAGCAATAACGGGTTGTGGTAAGGTGACGATACGCTGCATTAGCTGTGAGCAAATAGCAAATAACTCAATGAAATAGGATTTGCCGCCATCTTCATCAGACCGCCTTGCTGTCATCTCTTTAAGGTTATGACCGGCACAAAAATGCTTTGATGAGCTGCGTAAAATCACCGCTTTAATGGCTTTATTTTCAGCAATTTCATCTAAATGTGAATGCAAGGCCATGAGCATATCTTGCGAGAGCGCATTAATAGTTCGTGGCTGGTTCAAAGTCACGATCGCCACTGTGTCATCATGACTTATTATCACAAGTGGCTCATCGCTTTGTGCTATCATAGCACCTTGTTTCTCACTCATTGATATAAACCCCTTATAATCTTCAACACCGTGGATTGCTTCTTTTTTCAAGAAGCCTTTGCAATCGATTTTTTCAAATCATAGAACGGTATGCTTACAACTGTTGCTTTAACCGAACCAATTGTGGTTTCAACATCAAGAACAGTCCCAAGTTTGGTGTGTTCTGCGGAAACCATGGCGATGGCGATGTTTTGGTCAAGGCGCGGAGAATAAACAGCCGAGGTGACCTTACCAACAACATGACCATGGGCGCTGATCGGCCAGAATGTTGTATTCGGCCCGGCCAGGCGTTCGCATTCCAAATGAAGCCCGACTTGTTTGCGTGATACACCTGTATCACGAATTTTCTTTAATGCTTCCTTGCCAATAAAATCTGTTTCCGTATCAAGATTGACTAAACGCTCCATTCCCAGCTCATAGGGATTGGTGTGAATATCTGCATCAGCATGATACGATAGCATGCCTCCCTCAATCCTGCGAATGGTCGAAGTATGGCCTGGCTTTAGACCAAATGGCTTCCCTGCCTCCATGATTGCTTCCCACAACTCGTCACCTCTGGAGCTATCCTTCAAATAGAGTTCATAACCCAATTCGCTGGACCAGCCGGTGCGCGACACAATAAGTGGAATACCGTTCAGTTCGACCTCGCGTAGCCAATAGTAACGTAATTCAAGGATACTGTCGCCAAACAGCGCTCGCATTACATCACCTGATCTTGGGCCTTGTAGCTGTAGCGGTGACACGTCAGGTTCACAGATAGAAACATCGAGATTGCTGTTCACAGCAACTCCCTGCGCCCAGAGAAGGATATCGCTGTCAGCTAAGGATATCCAAAAATGATTTTCTGCTAACCTCAATAGAATAGGGTCGTTGAGAATGCCGCCTTCTGCATTTGTGATAAAAATATACTTACATTGGCCAACCGCGAGATTTGTAAGATCACGAGGAGTCAAAAGTTGCACAAATTCTGCTGCATCAGGACCGGTGATTTCAACTTGGCGTTCCACAGCAACGTCACAAAGTATTGCATCGTTCACCAGATTCCAGAAATTTTGTTCCGGATCGCCAAAATCACGAGGAATGTACATGTGATTGTACACTGAGAAATCCTGTGCACCCCAGCGAACTGTTGCATCAAAGTACGGAGACTTTCGGATTTGTGTTCCAAAACCAAATTTTTCTGAGTTTTTCACTTTACTACCCTTCAACATAAAAAGTCTGATAATCGGACAAATTAATATCGTTAGATCTTACCACCACTGCGTAATGCTGATGGACTAAAGATCTTTGTAGGGCGGACTGAACAGTCTTTATTTTACTCTGTATAAGCCTGTTTGGTCTTCATCTATTGTTTGTTGACTTAAACAACGATCAGCTGTTCTAGGTTCGGTTGTGCTGATTTGACAGTCTTGGTAACGATATAGGTAAAATAACGATCTATTCCCAATTCTTCAGAAAGTAGCTTGTCCATTAATTGCTGAAAGTGCTCAAGGTTTGGTGCAACCACACGCATGACATAATCCATTCCGCCACCTGTTGCGACGCATTCGGTAATTTCTGTCAATTCATCTATCCGTGTTTCGAAACGAACGAAATCTATCTTTCGATGGTTGCTCAGTGAAACTGTCACAACAACTTGGGTTACATCAGCAATAGCCTCAATGGCAATATCGGCTTTATATCCGCGTATTAACCCCGCTTTTTTAAGTTTATCTAATCTTGCCCAACACGGAGTGGGTGACAAGTTGACAAGTTCTGCAAGCTTTGTCTTGCTGAGTGTACCATGTTTCTGCACTGCGCTTAAGATGCGTACATCAACAACATCTAGTCTCATGTTTGTCATTTATGTCCCATACTTTCGACAATTGTATCGCTGCACGGCGGATAGTATTAATTTAAATAACCTGATGCTATTTGTCTAAATAACAAATACCAGGCGTTTTATTTCTGAAAATTACTACGAAATATAGAGGCATATGAGCTACAGTCTAGCTTTTCTGCCGGCGGGGCTGGACCCACCGCCCCCTCTCAAACGATAATTATCATGCCTAACTACCAACTTTCCAAAGCTGGTAGCTGGCAGGTTGCCAAAAGACATTTGCTACCTATATGCTACTTATTAGCAATAAGGAGCTAACAATAATCAGTTTAAGTTATTGAAAAGATTGGTTGCGGGGGTTGGATTTGAACCAACGACCTTCAGGTTATGAGCCTGACGAGCTACCGGGCTGCTCCACCCCGCGACAAAGGCAATGCCAGCCCGGGGAGGCCGGCTTTATGTTCACAGTTCCAGCTGTCCCACAGGGCGCGCCGCCGGTTAAAAAACAACACCCTGCTGACAGGCAGACAGGGTATCAAAAGGCGGGCTGGAAACATTCAACAAGGCTGTTACAAACATTGGCATGTACCCAGAAGACCAGGCAGCGACCTACTCTCCCGTGCCTTAAGACAAAGTACCATCGG
>JAYPEG010000007.1:0-64121 GCA_038125645.1 Alphaproteobacteria bacterium | reverse complement strand
ACTGCCAGATGCTGGGACAGCATATCAACCGGAACACGGCGCAGGTCAAAACGCTGGCAACGCGACAGGATGGTCACCGGCACTTTGCGGATTTCGGTGGTCGCAAAGATAAATTTGACATTGTCAGGCGGTTCCTCAAGCGTTTTGAGCAGCGCATTGAACGCGCTCCTAGACAGCATGTGAACCTCATCAATGATATAGATTTTAAACCGGGCTGAAACCGGGCGATAGGCAGCGCCATCGATAATTTCACGAACATCATCAACGCCGGTATTGCTGGCGGCATCCATTTCCAGAACATCAATATGCCGGGCATTGGCGATATCCTGGCAATAGCGGCAGCTACCGCATGGATTCAGCGTCGGCCCGCCTTTGCCGTCTGCCCCCTCACAATTCAGACCACGTGCCAAAATCCGGGCAGTAGAGGTTTTGCCTATTCCGCGCACCCCGGTAAGTATAAAGGCATGTGCCAGCCGTCCGAGCCTGAGCGCATTGCTCAGCGTACGCACCAGTGCGTCCTGACCAATCAGCTGATCAAAGCTCTCTGGTCTGTATTTGCGGGCCAGTACGCGGTAAGGTGTCGGGGCTGTCGCAGTCATTTCACCTGAGCCTATCATCTTGTCCGTGCGGTGACCAGACGGTCTGTTTTTGTTCCCCGGCCTCCCGGGTTCTGTGCGCGGTAGAACTCACTGCGCGCTCTTGCCCCGTTGCGCCCCTGCACCGGATAAATGCCGGATAAATGAAAGGCTGGACAACCCGCAAAAGTCACGCTGTGGCTGCTGCCTCTCGGCCCTCGCCAGGGTCAGCATGACATAGCGTCCATCCAGCCTTCCACCGCGCATTATGATGGATCAGGCGCATGAAAACAAGTTCTTTTGACGGTCTGGCCAGACACAGGGGCGGTACACAGGGGCGGTTATCCCTAGCTGTGCCGGGGCTCTATCTGCGCGCCGGGCTGGCCGGATAGCTGCCCAGAATCTGCACGCCGTTATCCTTGCAGAAAAAACGCAGCTCTTCGAGGGCATTCACCATGGCCGGGCTTTGAATATGGCCCTCACAGTCAATATAAAACTGTGCGGCCTGCATAGACCCCCCCTTCATATATGATTCCAGTTTCGTCAGGTTAATGCCATTTGTCGCAAAACCGCCGAGGGCCTTATAAAGAACTGCCGGAACAGAACGCACCTCAAAAATGAGTGTGGTGATGCAGGGCTGACCTTTATCAGCGGGAATTTGACTGTCCCTGGCCATAATCAAAAAGCGCGTTGTGTTCGAATTACTGTCCAGAATATCCTGTTCTAATATTTCCAGCCCGTAGATTTCAGCTGCCAAGGCAGAGGCGACCGCACCGATATGCGGCTTGCCAAGTGCGGCAATATCTTTTGCCGCCCCGGCTGTATCGGCGTGAATGACCGGCCGGATGCCCAGCTTCTGCAATGATTTGCGGCATTGGGCCAGACCCTGTTCATGGCTGTGCACCTCGCTGAGCATCTCAAGGCGGGTGCCGGGCACCACCAGCAGCCTGTGCTGCACGGGCTGGAAATGCTCACCGATGATGAACAGCCCGCTTTCTGGCAGCAGATGATGAATGTCTGCCACCCGCCCGGCGGTCGAGTTTTCAACCGGAACCATGGCGAAATCAGCCTCCTTTGACTGTACTGCCCCTATCATGTCTGAAAAGCTGTGACAGGCAAGCGGCTCTGCTTCTGGCATAAAGGCCTGACAGGCCATATGAGAATAGGCACCAGGAACACCCTGAAAGGCGATTTTGCGTGTGCTGACCATAGTCCGGTTACTTTCTGCTCTGCTTTTGCTGTTTAAGCCTAGCTTTGTCTCTAGCGTGTTTTTATGCAGGCTTCAATATCTGTGTGATATCTGTGACGGGGTGATAGTTTGCTGTGGCCAGGCAGGCTGTCTCAGGCTCTGGCGTCAAAGCGTGACCGCACGGCTGCCAGATCCTCTGGTGTGTCTATCCCGCCGGGGGCTGTGCTGACCAATCCGACACCAATGTTCATTCCTTCTTCAAGTGCGCGCAACTGTTCCAGTTTTTCCGAAAGCTCCAGCGCAGAGGGCGGCAGGCTGACAAATCGTGCCAGCGCTTTTGTCTGCCAGCCATATAGCCCGATATGATGATAAAAGGGGGCGGGCCCGTCCGGCACCGGTGCACGGCTGAAATACAATGCCCGTCCGGTGTTTTCCTCTCCGTCAGGAAAGCTGACAACGGCTTTTACGACCTGCGGCTTTTGGGCCTCCTGTGCATTTGCCGGGGCCACTAATGTTGTCAGCTCCCAACGCTGTTCGCCGAGCAGATTGGCCAACCGGTGCAACAGGGCCGGATCCAGTTCCGGCAAATCGCCCTGAAGATTAATCACACCATCATAAACCCTGTCGCCCCCGATGTGGCATAATGCCTCATAGATGCGGTCAGAACCAGAGGGCAGATCAGGATTTGTCAGAACAGCCCTGCCGCCGGCATCTGTTATCACCCTTTCAACCTCGCGGCTGTCGGTGGCCACCACAACAGGCCCCAGGTCAGCCGCCATTGCCTGTTGCCAGACATGGTAAATCATTGGTTTGCCGCCAATATCGGCCATTGGCTTGTCAGGCAGGCGCGTGGCCTTCATACGCGCGGGGATCAATGTCATTATTGGCAGTTTTCTCGTGCTCATGCTCTGTTCTTTCCATAAATCTGCAGTGCTGGCAAAGGAAAAGCGTCAGCATCTGTCCCTCGAAGGGCTTGAGAGTGTGGTCAAATTGCGCTATCACGGAGCTGGACTGTGCCGGACTGCGAACAGAGAGGGCACAGTGTCACACAAAGGATACTGGGCTGACCGGTGCTGTGTGCCGCGTCACAGTGGGGAAGAAGAATTATGGACGATCTTAAATTCAACAAGATAGCAGCTGGTTTTTTAATGGCGGGACTGCTGGCCATGGGTGGCTACAAATTGTCTGAGATATTAGTGCCGAATCATGAGCTGGCCGAAAATGCCTATCCGATTGAAGTCACCACTGAAACGGCTGCCGCATCAGATGCGCCTGCCGCCAGCGGCCCCGAGCCTGTTCTGGCGCTGCTTGCCTCAGCTGACGCTGATGCCGGTCTGAAGACAGCCAAAAAATGCACAGCCTGCCATGTGTTTGAAAAGGGCGGCCAGAACAAGGTCGGCCCGGCACTGTGGAATATCGTCAATACACCAAAGGGCCAGGTGGCCGGATTTGCCTATTCAGAGGCGCTGAGCGGTACAGGCGGCGCCTGGGATTATCAGTCACTGAACGCATTCCTTTATAAGCCAAAGGCCTATATTGAGGGTACAAAGATGAATTTTGCCGGGCTGAAAAAGGCGTCTGACCGGGCGGATTTGATCGCCTATCTGCGGAGTCTCTCAGACCAGCCTGCAGCCTTGCCGACTGAAGCGGAAATCGCTGCAGAAGGGCAATGAGCCTGAAGGCCGGGACAATACAGGCAGCTGAACAGCTGCTTGCCCGGTTGCCAGCCGTCTCACGCCCGATAATAGAGCGCTATTTCAGACAGAATCCAGCTGTTGATCACAAGGCGGATGACAGCCCGGTGACGCTGGCTGACAAAGAGGTCGAGGCCGCGCTGCGGGCGGTTATTGCCAGCCAGTTCAGCGATCATGCCATCATTGGTGAAGAACATGGCGGCCAACCAGACAAACCCTGTTGCTGGGTCATTGATCCAATTGACGGCACCCGCGCCTTTATTACCGGCAAGCCCCTGTTCGGCACGCTAGTAGCCTTTGTCCATGAGGGGCAGCCAGTCTGCTCGGTTATAGATATGCCTGCCCTTGATGAAACCTATCTGACAGCACAGGGGCGGGCCTGTCTCATCACTTCTGATGGACGCTCTGGGGACTTGCAGACACGCAGCTGTGCGAAGCTGGCCGACGCCCATCTTGCGACAACCAGCCCAGAGGCCTTTACCCCGCAGGGCTGGCAGTCGTTTCAGGCGGTCAGCCAGCTGTGCCGCTCTGCCCATTATGGCGGTGACTGCTATAATTACGCGCTGCTGGCCGCCGGACATCTTGACCTGGTCATCGAGCATCAGCTTGCCCCGCATGATCTGATGGCGCTCGTTCCCGTGCTGCAGGGGGCAGGGGCTGTGGTCACTGACTGGCAGGGCAGGGCACCGGTGCTTGGCGGCGATGGCTCGCTTGTTGCTGCCTGCGGGCCAGAATTGCATGCACAGGCACTGACCATGTTGGCACAGACAGATTCGCTGGCAGCAGATAAACACCACCCATGATCAAAATTGCATATTTTGACAGCAACGGCACAGAACAGAAGAAACGCTGGTGGCAGGATTGTCTAACCCAGCGTCTAGGCCCGTGTCAGCTGGTTGATTTAATCACGCCAGAGGCGCTGGATGCCGCATTTGCGCTGGTTTGGTATCCCCCGCCCGGGCGTCTGGCAGCCCTTGACCGGCTGCAGCTTATTATCTCTCTTGGTCAGGGCGTTGATCATCTTGTGTCAGACAGCACACTGCCACATTCAGCACGCATAGTGCGTCTTGTTGACCCGGATATGTCGCATGCCCTCAGCCAGTGGGTCATACTTGGCATCCTTGATCATCTGCGCAATGGCCCGGCCTACAGGCTGCAGGCGCAGAACAGGGTCTTTGCTGCCCTCGATCAGCAGCAGACTCTTAATCTCAGCGTTGGTGTTTATGGCATGGGTGCTATTGGCAGCGTGATTGCCGCGCGTTTGCATGCGCTTGGTTTTGATGTGCATGGCTGGTCACGCACGGCGCGTAATTTCAGCAGTGATATCACTGCCCATCACGGGCCGTCCGGTTTCGCAGAAATGCTGGCCGGCTGTTTTGTGCATGTCTGTATTCTGCCACTGACACAGCAGACACAGGATATTTTTGACGCTGCTGCCTTTGCCCGCATGCCCAGGGGTTCATATTTTATTAATGCCGGGCGCGGGCGCCAGGTGGTTGAGGATGACCTGCTGGCGGCTGTCCGCAGCATGCATCTATCTGGGGCCTGTCTGGATGTTTTTGTTCAGGAACCGCTGCCAGCAGCGCATCCTTTCTGGGACGAGCCGTCAATTACCGTCTGGCCGCATGTGGCGGCCCAAACCAATCCGCTTACCGCAGCAGATCAGGTGGCAGCCGCAATCAAAGCGGTTGCCGGCGGGCAGCTGCCTGCCCATCTGGTTGACCGTTCCAAAGGCTATTGACAAACCAGAGCAGAGCTGGCCGTCAGCCGCACCGCCCGCAGGCCCCGGTCATCTGCTGTTCTGCTCGAAATCCCTTATATAGGCAAATAGGGTACGCAGGCCCATCGCCTCGCCGCCACGGGGCCGGCCCGGACGTGCGCTCAGATTCCAGGCCATGACATCTAGATGGGCCCAGTTTGCGGTGCGCCCGACAAAGCGGCGCAGGAACAGGGCAGCTGTGATAGCCCCGCCATAGCCAGAATTCCCCGTGCTTGACAGGCCGGCCTGACCATTATCAAGAAAGCGCTCATAATCCTCAAACAGGGGCAGCTGCCAGACCGGATCATTCAGCTCGCCGCCAAGCCGCATCAGCTCTTGGCCTGTCTCCTGGCTGTTACAGAACAGGGCCGGACATTCGGTACCAAGTGCCACCCGCGCCGCGCCGGTCAATGTTGCAAAATCAGCTATGAAATGCGGCGGCGGACAGCCCTTGTCATTCAGTGCGTGATAGAGCGCATCAGCCAGCACAAGGCGCCCCTCAGCATCGGTATTGCCGACCTCAACAGCAATGCCGGCGGCTGTGTCAATTACATCAAGCGGCCGCATGGCACGCTCAGAGACAGCGTTCTCTGCTGCTGCCACCAGAACCCGCAGCCTGACTTTCAGGCCGGCCTTCATAATAGCAGCGGCCAGACCCAGCACATGGGCCGCCCCGCCCATATCCTTTTTCATCAGCTCCATTGCCCGTGACGGTTTCATATCCAGGCCACCGGAATCAAAACTGATTCCCTTGCCGACCAGCGTTATCACCGGCCCTTTGCGGCCCCATCTGATATCGATGAGACGCGGCTGTATTTCTGCCGCCCGCCCAACAATATGTATGGCTGGCGAACTGCGCTCAAGGGCTTTGCCTTTCGTAACCTTTATTTTGGCATCAAAGCTGGCAGCGATTTCGCGGGCAGCCTTTTCTATGCCTGCAACTGTCATGATATTGGCGGGCTGGTTAATCATTTCACGTGCGATTGTGATCCCTTGCAGCTGCGCGTCCACCAGCCTGTCTGTCTGGCGTTTATCCAGCCAGAGCTGTGCCCTGCTGTCAGTGGGCTTTTTTCTGTGCGGGGCAAAATGATATTGGGCGAGCCCCCAGCCCAGTTGGATTTCGTCAAGGCTGGCATCCGGGGCATATGCAAGACAGGGCTGCCAGATGCCGGCTGGCAGGCTGGCCGCCGCCACCGCTGTCTGCCAGACAAGCACGGGATCAGCCATAACAACAGCCGCAGCGATATCACCATTGGGCGCGGGAAGTGTCAGACAGGAACCGGACGCGGGCCTAAAGCCGTTTGCCGTCACCCAGCTGCGCCCTGTGTCATCCAGCCCTTTGAACCAGTCATCAAATAATGCGGCGGTAACAAAGAACAGTTTTTTTACTTTTTTTCCGGATTTTGCAGCAAGACCGTTCTGAAAATCAGTTATGCTCATATCTGTTATCCCCTGAAATACATAGCTCTGTGCCCCTGTCTATTTTGTCTGATGCCCGCTCTGCGGCGGCTGCGGGGGACTGCCAAGTGCAGTCACGGCAGACAGAAACACAAATAAATACAGGCCACGGAAAATCAGATAGAGATTAAAGGCCCATAACAGCCCGTCAAGACCAGCGCCCTGAAAAATATAAACGAGCCCGGCAAACAGCGCGAATGACACCAGCATACCATTTCGCATATGTCCGGCACTGCCCGCCCCGACAAAAACACCGTCCATCTGAAAGGCAAGAAAAGATGCAGGCGGAATGAACAGACACCACAGCCACAAATCCGCGACCAGCCGCTGTAATTCAGGCTGGCTGGTCAGGGCAAGGATAATCAGGCCCTCAAACAGATATAAAATACAGCTGAGCGCGGCTGCGGTCAGTCCGGCCAGTACTGTTGTGCGCCTGATGACTGTTATCAGCTGCTGTCTTTGTCCTGCACCGATAGCGGCCCCCGCAAGGGCCTCTGTTGCATGGGCAAAGCCGTCAAGGCCAAAGGCAATAAAACCAAACAGCACCAGCACAATTTCGATCGCGGCCAGCTGATTGTCACCATATATACCTGCACGGGCCAGAAGCAGCGCCTCTATTCCCCATAATAAAAGGGTGCGCAGGCTGAGATCGCGCGCAATGCTGAACAGGGCCCGCCAGCGCCTCTTGTCAAACAGCTGCTTATGGTTTTGTCCGCCCAGCTTCAGGGGCAGACGCTTGGGCTGTAACAGGATAATGCTCAAAATCAGTCCAAACCCGGCCCATTCTGCAACCGCAGATGCAAGGGCCACCCCCTCTATCTTCATCCCCATGCCCAGCACGAAATAAAAATTAAGGCCAACATTCAGCAGATTGATGAACACAAGCTGGAGCATGCAGAGGCGCATCGCCTGCAAACCGAACAGCCAGCCAATCGTGACGGCATTGGCAAGTGTGGCCGGCAGACCCCAGAGCCTGATATCAAGATAGGCCTGCATATAAATGCCAGCCTCAGGCGATGAGGCGAACCAGCCCGCTGCGAGGGGAATAAGCAGGGGGGCTGCGAGAATCACAATGAGACTGCCAGCAATTGCCAAGAGCTGGCTGCGGATAAAAATCAGGCTGATTTCATCATTCTGCTGTGCCCCTGCGGCCCGTGCAGTAAAGCCGGTGGTGCCCATCCGCAAAAAGGCAAAGCTCAGATAGACAAGATTGAAAATCAGTCCGCCAAGTGCCACACCAGCTACATAGGCCGCATCGGGCAGATGCCCCATCATGGCCACATCCACAGCACCGACTAGGGGGAGCGACATATTGGAGACCATTACCGGCCAGGACAGTTTCCAGATATGCCGATAGCTGGTCTGAACACTGTCAGCAGATGAAAAATACATTAAAAGGGGCCCTTATTTGCCCTGCTGTTATCAGCAGCGGCTGTCTCTAACCATTTGCTTTTACGCCACCGCGCTTCTTTCGCCAATGCCTATTTTTTTGTCTGCTTTAACGGCGGTGGCACTATGGGACAGCGGCCGTCAAGAGATGACTGGAACCGAACCCTGATTTCCTATAGGCTGGGGGCGTTAATCTGTGCTCATCCTGCCATTTGTTAATCTGTGCAGAATGAAAACCATCTGGTAATATCGCGCTGTCCGCCTATGAACCCATCTCACGAAAACGGCCCCATGGCCTGGCAGAACCGGCTCAGTGCACTGATCGGCAAGCGTTGGTTTGTCCCTTCATTTATTGCCGTTATTGTGCTGGCAGTGCTGGCGGGTCATCACAGCCTTGAGGTTATCGACCGTGACGAGGCACGTTTTGCCCAGGCCTCAAAACAAATGCTGCTCAGCGGGGATTTTATCACGCCGCGTTTCATGGATGATTTGCGGGCCAAAAAACCTGTGGGTATTTACTGGCTGCAATCTGCTTCTGCTGCTGTTGCCGGTCATATGGATATTGCCAGCTATCGCTTGCCTTCTGTTCTGGGAATGGTGGTTTCCTTGTTTCTGACCGGCCTGTTTGCCCGTCGTCTGTGGCCGCCCTGCGGGGATGTGCCGCATCTGCCGGTTCTGGCAATGCTGTTGCTTGCCGCCTCGCCTGTGGTGCTGGCAGAAGCCCATCTGGCAAAGACAGATTCAGTGCTTTTGGCCGTCATCATCGCCCAGCAGTTATTTTTATGGCTGATTTATTCTGCCCGCAACGCTGATACCGGCCCGCGTCACTATATTGGTTTCTGGGTCATGATGGGACTTGGCATTCTGCTGAAAGGGCCGATAGCCCCGCTGGTCGGGCTGACCACCATTGCCGGGCTGACGCTGGCAGAGCGGCGCCTGTGCTGGTTGCGGCGCCTTTGTGCCGGGCGCGGACTCGTCCTTGTCGCGGTTATTGTCCTGCCCTGGGTGATTGCTGTCTCAATGGCAACAGACGGGGCGTTTCTTGGTATAGCGATACAGGGGGATTTTCTGTCAAAAATCAAACAGGGTCAGGAATCTCACGGCGCGCCCTTTGGCACCTATTCTGTCCTTTTGGCAGTGCTGTTCTGGCCCGGCCTTGCCTTTGCCGGATTTTTATTCTGGCAGGGGCGCCGGCTCGCCGGCACAGATCAGGGGCGGTTCTGTCTTGCCTGGCTGGCGGGCTACTGGCTGGTGATAGAGCTGGTGCCGACAAAACTGCCCCATTATATTCTGCCGGTTCTTCCTGCGCTGGCATTGTTGGTGGCCCAGTCCCTGTTTGCTGCGCTGCCCACCCCGCGGCGCTGGCAGCTGTTTGTCAGCGACATGCTTTATGTCATCACAGCCCTGTGGGGGGTGTGTCTGACGGGTCTGTGTTTCTGGCTGGCGGCGCGTTATGGGGGGCATACAGGGGGACAGGCTGCGCTGGGGGCTGCGGCTGCAGGCTTGTTCAGCATGTTGATTATCTGGCGATTATGGCACTGGCGGCAGGTGCGGCATATTGCTGATCTTCTGCTCATAACCGGTGCGGGCATTGCTGTGCATCTGCTGGTGATAACAGCTGTCTTTGCCAATCTTGGCAATGTTCATATTGCCGGCCGGCTGGCGGCCCATATCAAAGCACTGGCCGACCGCCCGGCCCCCATCGCGCTTGTTGGCTATCACGAGCCCTCAGCAGTGTTTCATCTGGGCCAGGATATTCTGCTATTGCCGGCTGAGGAAGCGGCCCTGTTCATGGCAGAGGCCGCAGACGGGCTGGCAGTGGTTGAGGCCCGCCATGAAAGAGAATTCAGCGCGCTGACAGACAGACTGGGACTGCAGCTGATCCTGACTGACCGGGTGAGCGGGCTGAATCTGTCACGCGGCCGCCCGGTGACGCTCAATTTCTACCAGCACCGCCCGCGCGCGGCCCCGGCTAAATAGGTCTGGCTGATCTGCCCCGTCCGTCCGGCCCTGTTTGATGAACATGTGTTAAACCCCAGTCGGACTGACCCGGGCCGATTGACCCGGGCCGGCCTCGCCGTTATAGCAAAGCGTCAAAAGCTGTGTTATCACATCCATACTCTTTACTTGAAGGTAGCTGAAACAGTCTCATGGCCGCAAAAGACAGTCAAATCCCTGAAATCTCGGTTCTTGTACCCGTGATGAATGAACAGGGAAACATCCGCCCGCTGATTGATGAGATAGTGGCTGTTTATAAAAACAGGCCATTTGAGATTATCTATGTCAATGATGCCAGCACGGATAATACCGCACAGGAATTGGCGCAGGCCTGTGCTGATATTGCCCAATTGCGTGTATGCCATCATCAGTTCCGGTCTGGCCAGTCGGCCGCGGTACGCACAGCCCTCCAGCGTGCCAGGGCCCCGCTTGTTGCGGTTCTTGATGGTGACGGGCAAAATATTCCGGCCGATCTTCCGGCTCTGGAACAGGCCCTTGTCAGCCAGCGTCCGGCTGTTGGCATGGCTGGCGGTGTGCGCGTAACGCGAAAGGACAGTGCGGTGCGCCGTCAGGCCTCTGCTGTTGCCAGATGGCTGCGCCGCCGACTGCTCGGTGATGATCACCCGGACAGTGGATGCGGGATTAAAATTATTGACCGTGACGTGTTTTTACAGCTTCCCTTTTTCAATCATATGCACCGGTTCATGCCGACCCTTGTCAGGCGTGAGGGCGGGGTGGTGCTGGCTGTGCCTGTTGGCCATCGCCAGCGCCGGCGCGGCCAGTCAAAATATGGCATTCTTGATCGCCTGATTGTCGGGATTTCTGATCTGCTGGGCGTAATATGGCTGCTGCGCCGGATGCCTGAGACAGGCATGGTCAGCGAGATCGCAGCCGCCCCAGGCGGACAGAAACATGAAATGGCCCGGGCAAAAACGGGGCCGGCCAGTAAAAAAATAGCCAGTAAAAACATGGCCAGTAAAAAGAGGGCCGTCTGACATCATGCTTGATTTTCTATCGGACATTATTGGCAGTGCTGCATTGTTTCTGGGCAATCTGCTGGTCACAATATTCCCGTTTCTGCCTGTTTCCCTTGCCAGCCAGCCAGAAGCGCTGATGATCATTATCGGATTTGCCGGTCAGGGGCTGTTTGCCATGCGTTTTATCATTCAATGGCTGAAATCAGAAGGGGCAGGAAAATCCGTAATACCGCTGGCCTTCTGGTATTTTTCCATTGGCGGCGGTCTGGTTTTGTTTTTATATGCGCTTTGGCGCAAGGATCCGGTGATTATCTGCGGACAGGGGCTGGGCCTGTTTATCTATCTGCGTAATCTTTATCTGATTTTCAGGGAAAGACGTGCTGGGGGATAGGGCCCTTACAGGCTTGTTGCCCCCATTTTCAGAATCAGGGCCCATTCATCAGCCCCGACCGGCACCACAGATAATCTGGACTGCCTGACAAGGGCCAAATCGCCCAAAGCCGGCTCTGCCTTGATTTGTGCCAGTGACACGGGCTGTTTCATCGATTTCACTGCTCTTAATGTGACCATCCCGAACCGGCCTGAAGCGTCAGTTGGATCAGGGTGCCATGTCTCAATAACATCAACAATGCCGACAATCTGTTTTTCAGATACAGAGTGATAAAAGAATCCCAGATCACCGATTTTCATCGCTTTCATATTATTTCCGGCCTGATGATTCCGCACCCCGTCCCAGCCCTCGCCTGTCTCTCCTTTTGCCAGCTGATCCTGCCAGGACCATGTTCCGGGTTCTGATTTAAACAACCAATAAGCCATGGCCGTGCTCCTTTATTCCTTAAGCGTTCAGTATTATTCTGTGCCCGCATGGCGCGCCAGCAGCCCGGCAATAGTTGCCCCTATCGGGGCGCCATGATTGACGATCTGATCAACCGCTGCGCAAATGGGCATTTCCACCTGTTCATACACAGCCCGCGCTGCCAGATGGCCGGCAGAATGGCGCCCCTCTGCCAGCCTGTCGGCAACCGGCTGTCCGGCCCCGAGCGCCAGCCCATAGGCCATATTGCGTGAATGGTCACTGTTGCAGGACAAAATTAAATCGCCGAGACCGGCCAGTCCTGAAATTGTCTGGCGGGCGGCGCCCAGTCTTTCTGCCAGCCTGCTGATTTCGGCAAGGCCGCGTGTTATCAGCCCGGCGCGCGCATTGTCGCCCAGCTGCTGGCCGGTACAGATCCCAGCAGCAATAGCCATGACATTTTTTACCGCCCCGCCGATAGCCGCCCCGGCGCAATCGCCCCCTTTATAAAGGCGCAGCTGGCTGGCGGTGAATTGTTCTGATATCCCTGCGGCAAGCTGCGGGCTGGTGCTGGCGGCCAGCAGGGCTGTCGGCAGCCCCTTTAATACCTCATCTGCAAATGACGGGCCGCTGAGGACGCCGAAGGGACGTCCGGGACAGACAGCTTCTATATATTCATGCAGGAAAACCCCACCTCTTTGTTCATCAGCTACCAGCCCCTTTGCACAGAGCACAACAGGAATGTTTGTTGCTGTCATCTCTGAAATCTGTGCCAGCATGGTTGCATGGCCGCTGACCGGGATCACCAGATAGATAATATCTGCCTCGCAGAGACAGCCATTGTCAGTTGTTACCTCAAAGGGCTCAATACCTGTGATTTCCGGCAGCTGGGCAATGATTCCTGCCTCCAGCCGTTCCTTTGTCTGTGCGCTGCGTGCCAGAATCCGGCAGTGCACGCGCCTGTCCATGCGCAGCTGATGGGCAAGGGCCGCCCCCCAACTGCCGCCGCCGATAACAATGATGTTTCTGCCCGTGCTCATAGTCATGATTATAGAAGCTGATATGGTGAAGACCAGAGATTTATCACTGCATACGGACAGCGGTTCAACAGCCTGCCTGGATACAGCAGCGGCTCAGGGCCGGACACCGCGCCCGGGCGGCGGGCTGGCGGCACTATCCAATGGCCAGCGCGGCCGGGGGGCAAAATCCAGGCTATCAGGCTGTCCCAGCGCCAGATATTCCTGTCCGGCCCAGGCAATCATCGCCCCGTTATCCGTGCACAGGCGGGCAGGCGGGATGGTCAGCGAAAACCCTCTTTTATCTGCCAATGCCGCGAGGCGGCGTCCAATTTCCCTGTTTGCCGCCACACCACCCGCTATCACCAGCTGCCGGCAGCTGGTCTCAGCTGCAAAAATATCCATTGCCCGGCCTGTCCGGTCAATCAGGCAGTCTGCGATCGCGTGCTGCAGGCTGGCTGCAAAATCAGCCTGACAGGCTGTGCCGCTTTCTTCTGCCTGTTGCCATTTCTGGGCCACAGCTGTTTTCAGTCCGGAAAATGAAAAATGACAATCATCAGCCCCGCGGCGCGGGCGCGGCAGTGACACGGCCTCTGGATTGCCGCTCTGTGCCGCTTTTTCAATCGCAGGCCCGCCCGGATAGCCAAGGCCGATGACCTTAGCCCCTTTGTCAAAGGCCTCGCCTGCGGCATCATCCATGCTTGTGCCCAGACGCTGATAGCGCCCGGGGCCATAAACAGCCAAAAGCTGGGTATGCCCGCCAGAGACCAGCAATAACAGATAAGGGAAATCCAGATTATCTGTCAGCCTGGCTGTCAGGGCATGCCCCTCAAGATGGTTAATGGCAAAGAACGGGATTTTCAGGACTGATGCCATTGCTTTGGCTGTCATGGTGCCGACCAGCACCCCGCCGACAAGGCCGGGCCCGCCGGTCACAGCGATTCCATCCAGCTGGGATGCATCTATATCTGCCTCATTCATCGTCGCAGTGATGACGCTCTCTATCATGTCGAGATGCTTGCGGGCGGCTATTTCAGGCACCACACCGCCAAATCCGGCATGAACAGCAGCTGATGAGGCAATATGCTGGGCACGGATGATACGGGCCGAATCAACAATCGCAGCTGCCGTTTCATCACAGCTGCTCTCAATGCCTAAAATCAGCGCCTCTTGCTTGTTCACCTTGCCTCTTTCTGTCCGCTTTCCCGAAATAAAATGGCCCCGTTCAGCTATAGAGCAAATCAACTGACAGGTAAATCTGCCACAGGCTTTGCCAGAGGATGAAAAGCTGGTTGATCGCTATTGTGAAATCGTTAACACTGGGGGCTGTTGAAAACAGGCACAGGGGCACACAGTCATGTCCTGGCATGGCTACGGGTTGCCTCGGAACTGTTTTTTACCGGAAACTTTTTTACCGGAAACTGTTTTAAAGGTGACAGCATTGCATGCATCTGGATTAAAAAAAACCTGTCTGCATAACCTGCATCTTGAGATGGGCGCAAAGATGGCTGGTTTTGCCGGTTATGATATGCCTTTGTCCTATCCGGCCGGTGCCCTGAGGGAACATCTGGCCTGCCGTGAACGGGCGGCCCTTTTTGATGTGTCTCATATGGGCCAGATCGATATCTGCACCGATACAGGTGACACCGCGCCGGTTCTGGCGGCTCTGGAAACGCTCTGCCCGTCCAATCTCATTGACCTGCCGGCCGGCCAGCAGCGTTACAGCCTGTTTCTGAATGAACGCGGCGGCATCAGGGATGATCTGATGGTGATGCATTTTCCTGACCGGGTCAGGCTGGTTGTCAATGCAGCCTGTGCGGACAGTGATTTTGAATGGCTGCAGCAGCATCTCAGCGGTTTTGCCATGCACCGGCAGCAGCGCGCCTTGCTCGCATTGCAGGGGCCGCAGGCTGCCGGGGTGCTCGCTGGGCTGGTTCCGCAATGCCATGACATGCTGTTCATGCAGATTGCCGATATCAGCAGTACCGGCACCGATATACAGCTATCGCGTTCCGGCTATACAGGCGAAGACGGGTTTGAAATCAGTCTGCCAGAGGACAGGGCCGCTGATTTTGCCCGCCATCTCTGTGCTGACAGCCGCACAGAGCTTGCCGGACTGATCGCAAGGGACAGTCTGCGTCTAGAGGCCGGTTTATGTCTGTATGGCCAGGATATGGACGAGGATATCACAGTGCTCTCAGCCGGGCTGGGCTGGGCAGTGCCAAAAATCAGACGCACCGGCGGCCGGCGCGCGGGCGGCTTTATCGGTGATGCGGTAACGCTGGGGGAGTTTGCCTCTGGTTCTGCCTGGTGCCGTGTTGGCGTGCTGGCCCCAAAGGGTGTGCCGCCACGCAGTGGCATGCCTGTATTCAATGCTGATGAGGGGGGGGATGAAATCGGGGTTGTTACATCTGGTTCGCCCGCGCCAACAGTGGGCCGGCCAGTTGCCATGCTGCGTATCGGACAGGCCTTTGAGGCGGCAAAGACGCCGCTCTTTGCCGAGGTACGCTCTCGCCGCCTGCCGCTGGAGCGGGTGCCTATGCCCTTTGCCCCGCACCGCTTTTACAAAGCACCGGCACGCTGAGCTGACCCCAGTTAAAGACCATAGCAAACGGACAGGAAAAAAAACAATGCTGAAATATACACAAGACCATGAATGGATTAAGCTGGACGGGGATATCGCAACCGTCGGGATCACTGACCACGCCCAGAATGAACTGGGTGACATTGTGTTTGTTGAATTGCCGGAAGTGGGCACAAAGGTGACAGCTGGCGGCGATATGGCTACAGTTGAGAGTTTCAAGGCAGCGTCATCTGTTTATGCACCGGTAACAGGCGAAATCACAGAAATCAATGAAACCCTTGGCGATGATCCGGCACAGGTGAATACAGAACCGCTTGGGGCCGGCTGGTTCGTTAAAATCAAAGTTGATGATCCGAACAGTGTTGCTGGCCTGATGGATGAGGATGCTTATCTTGCGCTGATCAGCTAAGCGCACACTCCTGCAGGGGCCGCCAGGCCGTGGATGTTATGTTTTACTGTATTTACCAGAGGGGCAGATATGACCTACGCGCAGCTCAAAGATCAAACTGACCGTGACTTTTTATCCCGCCATATCGGGCCGGGGCCGCAAGAACAATCGCAAATGCTGGCCCGGCTTGGCTATAGCAGTCTGGATGCGCTGACACATGATATCCTGCCTCCTGCCATTCAGATGAAAGAGGCACTCGCGCTGGGCACACCCGTCTCTGAGGCAGGTTTGCTGGCCCATATGAAAGAGCTGGGCACCCGTAACAAGCTTGTTAAATCCCTTATAGGTCAGGGATATTACGGGACTGTGACGCCGCCGGTTCTACTTCGCAATATTCTGGAAAATCCGGGCTGGTACACGGCCTATACGCCCTATCAGCCGGAAATCAGCCAGGGAAGGCTGGAAGCGCTGTTGAATTTCCAGACGATGATTTGCGAGATGACCGGCTTTGACATGGCTAATGCCTCTCTGCTTGACGAGGCAACAGCTGCGGCAGAGGCAATGGCAGTGGCACGGCGCGTCAGCAAAGCGGACAGCCCGGTTTTTTATGTTGATGCCAACACCCACCCCCAGACCATTGCTGTGTTGCAGACGCGTGCTGAGCCGCTGGGCTGGCAGATTAAGGTTGGTGATGCTGACCAGGCACTTGCCGGGGGGCCTGTTTTTGGCCTGTTGTTATCCTGTCCTGGAACAGACGGGCATATACGCGATTTTTCTGAACTGATAGCAGCTGTAAAACAGGCAGGCGGTTTTACGGTCATGGCTTGTGACCTGCTGGCACTTGCGGTGCTGTGCACGCCAGCTGAAATGGGGGCGGATATGGCCATGGGCTCTGCCCAGCGCTTTGGTGTGCCGATGGGCTATGGCGGCCCGCATGCAGCCTTTATGGCAACAGCTGACCCCTATAAACGCATGTTGCCCGGACGGATTATCGGTGTTTCAGTTGACACACAGGGCCAGCCGGCCTGCCGATTGGCTTTGCAGACCAGAGAACAGCATATAAGGCGCGAGAAAGCGACGTCCAATATATGTACTGCACAGGCATTGCTGGCCGTGATGGCATCAATGTATGCTGTCTGGCACGGGCCGGACGGTCTGTCGCTTATTGCCCGGCGGGTGAATCGTCTGGCGGCGGTTTTTGCCGCTGGCCTCAGCGCCGGCGGATACCGTGTCAGTGATAATTTTTTTGATACTGTCGCTGTCCGCACAGACAAGTCTGATGAGCTGATAACTGCCGCGCTGAAAGCTGGGTATAATCTGCGCCGTCTGCCTGATGGTCTGGCAGTTGCTTTTGATGAGACATGCACGCAAAAGACTGTCAGCGACCTCTGGCAGGCCCTTTGTGTGACAGCTGATTTTGAGGCGATTGACAATGCACTGGCAGCGTCCCTGCCGGCACCGCTGCAGCGCCGGTCTGATTTTCTGACCCACCCGGTGTTTCACAGCTACCGGTCTGAGACTGATATGATGCGCTATCTGCGGCGCCTTGCCGACCGTGACCTGGCTCTGGATCGGACAATGATACCGCTTGGCTCATGCACGATGAAGCTGAATGCCGCAGCAGAGATGATTCCGGTAACATGGCCGGAATTTTCCGAACTGCATCCTTTTTGTCCGCCTGATCAGGCAGCCGGCTATCATCAGCTGATAGATGAGCTGAAAGACTGGCTGTGTGAAATCACCGGATATGACGCAGTGTCCATGCAGCCAAATTCCGGGGCACAGGGGGAATATGCCGGGCTGATGACAATAAGGGCGTATCTGCGCTCAATCGGTGAGGGTCATCGTGATATCTGTCTGATCGCTGCATCCGCACATGGCACAAACCCTGCCTCTGCCCAGATGGCTGGCATGCAGGTGGTCGTGGTTGGCTGTGATGACAGGGGCAATATTGATATGGCTGATCTGGCCGCGAAAATCGGCCAGCACAGGGATAATCTGGCGGCCATGATGGTGACCTATCCTTCTACCCATGGCGTATTTGAGGCTGAGATCACAACCATCTGTGAGATGGTGCATGCCGGCGGGGGACAGGTCTATCTTGACGGGGCCAATCTGAACGCGCAGGTGGGGCTGGCACGGCCCGGGCGCTATGGTGCGGATGTCAGTCATCTTAATCTGCACAAGACTTTTTGCATTCCCCATGGCGGCGGCGGGCCGGGCATGGGCCCGATTGGGGTGCGTGCCCATCTGGCCCCGTTCCTGCCAGCCCATTGTGGCGACCCGGCTGATAAGGCAGGGTCTGGCCAGGTGGCTGCGGCTGCGTTCGGCTCACCGCTCATTCTGCCGATTTCCTATGCTTATATAATGATGATGGGGGCCAGCGGTCTGAAAACCGCCAGCCAGGTGGCTATTTTGAATGCCAATTATATCGCCGCCAGCCTGGTTGATGATTACCCGGTTCTTTATGCCGGTGAGGGCGGGCATGTCGCGCATGAGGTTATTCTCGATATCCGCCCGCTTAAACAGGCCAGCGGCATTGATGCAGAGGATATTGCCAAAAGACTGATGGATTTTGGTTTTCATGCCCCCACCATGTCCTTTCCCGTACCCGGCACATTGATGATAGAGCCAACAGAAAGCGAATCTCTTGCTGAACTGGATCGGTTCATCACGGCAATGAAAATCATCCGCTCTGAAATCTGGCGGGTTGAGCATAAGGACTGGCCGGCAGATGACAATCCGCTGGTCAATGCCCCGCACACAGCCCGCATGGTGATGGCTGATGACTGGCCGCATCCCTACAGCCGTCAGACGGCCGGTCTGCCGGATGGCGGTCAGCTGACAGACAAATACTGGCCGCCTGTTGCCCGTGTTGACAATGTCTATGGTGACCGCAATCTGGTCTGCACATGCCCGCCTGTCTCTGATTACGCCGAGGTTGCAGAATAGCTGCCGCCTGCCCGGCCCCAATGATGTTCTGTGATTGCTGCTTTACATCAGGCCGGGTTCTGTGGGATGAAAACGCCATGACAAAAGCTGATTTTGACAGGTTTCATACCCGCCCGCTTGTGCTGGCCAGCCGTAAATCCGCGCTGGCTATGATACAGGCGCGCAGCGTTCAAGATGCCCTCAGGCCCTGCCCGTCTGAAATTCTGGGGCTGTCAACCACCGGTGACGAAATTCTGGATCGCCCGCTTGTTGATATTGGCGGCAAGGGCGTATTTATCAAAACGCTGGAAGCTGCTTTGCTTGACGGGCGAGCAGATGCAGCTGTGCATTCCATGAAAGACATGGAAACCAGCATTGCCCCAGGCACTAAGATAGCAGCTGTTCTGCCGCGTGAAGACAGGCGTGATGCGCTGGTTGGCCCCTATAACAGCCTGTCAGACCTGCCAGAGGCAGCCCATATTGGCACTGCCTCTGTCAGACGGGCGGCGCTGCTGCGTAACCGCCGTCCGGATTTGCAGACCAGCCTGCTGCGCGGCAATGTAGGAAGCCGTCTGGCCCGCCTTGAGAGCGGTGAATTCGACGCGATCATTCTGGCCGCTGCGGGTCTTCGCCGCCTTGGCCAGATGACCGGCTATACAATCCTGGATGAAGATGTGATGCCCCCGGCGGCCGCACAGGGTGCGCTGGCAGTGCAGATTCGCACCGGCACCGGACGGGCCGCATGCGTTGCCGCAGCGCTGGCTGGGCTGAACTGTGCGGACAGCGCACTATGTGTAAAGGCTGAACGGGCCGTTCTTGCCGGTCTGGACGGTTCGTGCCGTACGCCAGTCACAGCGATGGCGGACATAGTGGGCCGTGATTGCCTGCGTGTGCGCGCCAGCGTCCTGTCAGCAGACGGCCGCCAGTGTTTCACAGAAGAACAGCACGCAGGCACGGACAGGCCTGAATGGCTGGGACAGAATGTGGCCGCCGCCCTGCTTGCCGCCTGCGGTGGCCCGCAATTCCTGGCCTGAGGCATCGGGCAGTGAAGGCGCCGCGACATGCTGGGGCAAAGGGACAAAGACCGGTTTTTTGTCTGCGCCCGGAACCAGACTGCTCTGATGATGTGCAAACGCTGGCAAAATGCGGTGTTCAGGCCTTTGCCCTGCCCATGCTGCAGATAGAACCATTTGCCGGCGTATTGGCCGATCTGCTTGAAAAGGCGCCTCTCATGCCCACACAAATGATCATTACCAGCAAACAGGCGGCCCGTCTGCTGGCGGCAAACAGCAGGGCTGCGGCCCCATATCATGAACTGCCCCTGTGGTGTGTTGGCGCAGGCAGTGCCGCTATATTGCGTGCCGCTGGTTTTAGAAATGTAAAGATTTCGGGCCCGGCTGCAGACGCCCTTGCAGCTGGTGTAATATCCGCAGATAACAGACAGGCTGAATATTTATGGTTGTCAGGGCGTGATATATATTTTGATCTTGAGGCTGTGCTGGGGGCAGCTGGCTATGCGGTGCGGCGGGCGGTGATTTATGAAGCCTGTGCCCATAATCCATCTTCAGCGCAGATTGCCGCCGCGCTTGGCAATGCGGGGGGGTGCGGGCTCATGGCCCTATCAGCCCGGACAGTCACCTTGTTTGACCGCTGGCTGGCAGAAAAATCACTGGCATCTGCCAGGGGCGCGCTGACTATGATTGTCTTGTCCGAACAGCTGGCAGAGGCCGCGCTTGCGGCTGGTTTCAACAGTGTTGTTGCGGCAAACCCCACGCGCTGGGCCATTCTGGAAACAGCCCAGGACTGGGCCCTTTCCGGCCTGTAACAGGAAATTCAGGCAAAAAAATTGATCTCTGTGCTATGTGCATGAATACTGGTAACTGACAGACGCGTACAGCCCTGTTCGCAAGGGCTGTCCTGTCTTTGTTTTGCGGAGAGACGCATGGTGTCACGAAAGAAAGCAGCCGGGGCGGCTGCCACCCCCCAAGAACAGCATAATGCCGCACAGGCTGTCATTGACAGTAATAACAGCCGGTCTGGCCGCCGGGCTGTTGATAAAACGCAGCTGATAGCAGTTCTGGCCCTTTTGGCAGGCTGCGGGGCGCTGTTGATGGCGGCATGGCCATTAGTAGTAAATGATAGAAATGACCAGACCCGTTATGAGCAGCTGAACAGAACACTGACCAGCCTGTCTGGGCGGCTTGACACCATTGCTGATGAACAGGCGCGCCTGGCAGCGCGTCTGGATGAGCAGTCTGGTCTCAGCGGGGCCCTGCGCGCGGATATAGAGGCGCTGGGGATCAGGGCCGGTGACAGCGCACAGGCCCTGCGTGATGAGCTGGCCCGCCTGTCCGGCGTGCTGGAAGAGATAACAGCAGCGGATACCAGCCCGATGGACAGGCCCGGGAACAGCACACAAGCAGCGGTGCCGGCTGGTAAGGATAACAGCCAAACACCAGCTGCACCTGTTTCATCTGCGGCAGATACACGCTGGCTGCCTGGCTGGGCAGCGGGGCCTGTGGATACGCTCTCTGGCTGGTTTTCAGAACTTGTGACCATAACCCCGGCCCCGTCTAACAGGGTGCAGTGATGGCCCGGCTTGTCTGGTTCGTTCTGCTCTGTCTTGCCGCTGCCCTTTGTTTCAACTGGCTGGCTGCGATGCAGGGCATGACCAGCATCAGCTGGGCCGGCTGGCAGATAGAGCTGCGTACCAGCCTTCTGGTGGTTGTGCTCAGCGTATCTGGCCTGCTGTTCTACTGGCTTTATCGCCTTGTCAGGATGCTTGTCCTATGGCCGGGCTGGCTGGGCCATAACTGGCAGGCACGGCGCAGGAAAAACGGTGAGCGGGCACTTGGTCTTGGCATGGTTGCCTATGCTGCGGGTGACTACAAACTGGCCAGCAAGCAGGCTCGCAAGGCAGAAAAACTGTTGGGGTCTGGCCTTTTGGCTGATCTTTTGCGCGCGCAGGCGGCCCATGCCACCGGTGATGACAAGGCGGCCTTGCGTTATTTTTCTGCCCTCTCGCGTGAGGCAGATACCGCCTATTTCGGCCAGATTGGGCTGATGCGCCTTTATCAGCAACAGGGCCGCGAGGCAGAAAGCCTTGCGTCTGCAAAACAGGCATTACAGCTGTCCGCCCAATCAGTCCCGGCCGGGCTGCGCATTTTGGCACAAGAGCTGAAGGAGCAGAACTGGGCGGCTGCACTGGACAGGCTGAACCAGCTGATGAAACAGCCTGGCGGGCTTGCGCCCCTTCCGGAACATTCTGATGGTTTTGGCCATGGCCAGCTTGGCCATCCGAATCTGCTGGCCGCCCATCTTTGCCTGTTGATAGCTGAACAGGATGACGCCGGGCGCCTTACCCATTTGAAATCTGCTCTTGATCACAGCCCCCAATGTGTTGAAGCCAGCCGCAGGCTGGCCATCGCACTGGGTGATTCGAAGCCGAAAGCAGCGCTGCATCGGTTGGAAAAGGATTTTAAGGCGTTTCCGCATGACTTGCTGGCAGACCTGATTGGTAAATTTTCAGCTGATAATGATGGCCAGCTTGTCGCGCGTCTTGGCCGGTTGGCTGAAGCCTCGGCAAACAGTGATGAGGCCGGCATTATAGCCGCGTCATTTGCCCTGCGGCGCGGCATCTGGGCCTCGGCCTCTGCGCTGCTTGACAATGTGTCATCAACGGGCCGGACAAACAGCTATTTTCTTCTGAAAGCAGAGCTTTGCACAGCCCAGCTCGCCCATGCACAGGCTGATGAACAGGCAGACATCACAGCCGCCCGCCAGGACGCGCTGCTGGCTGCTGCCCATGCCCCGCACGGGCCGGGCTGGCACTGCCGGGCCTGCGCCGCGTCCCTGCCAAAATGGGAAATGGTCTGCCCGTCCTGTGATGTTCTGGGGCAGATTGACTGGTGCCGGGCTGAGACGGCACAACGGCTGATCACAGCCGCCCGGAAATAAAATCTGTTGTCACGTCACTGCCAGCTTAGTAAAACTTTAGGGTAACAGGGGCGCTGTCTGGCTGACAGCATGCCACTGGCTGAAAACTTATCAACCGGGCTGAAGGCTGATAACTAAAAGGTCTGGTTTTCCATAGGGAGAGAAAAAATGAAAAAACTAGTGGGCTTATCTGTTGTGCTTGCACTGCTGGGCACACCGGCGATAGCAGCTGATGTCAAACTGGGCATTATCCTGGGTTATACCGGCCCGATTGAATCACTGACCCCTGACATGGCTGCGGGTGCTGAGCTGGCCATCGCCGAGGTGAATGCTGGCGGTAATTTTATGGGCGGGACAGCTATCACATCTGTGCGGGGTGACTCAACCTGTATCGATGCCGCTGCTGCCACAGCTGCAGCAGAGCGTCTGGTCACTTCTGACAAGGTGAATGCTATGGTCGGGGCTGACTGTTCAGGTGTGACAACGGCTATATTGCAGAATGTTGCCATGCCGAATGGTATTGTGATGGTCTCTCCGTCTGCCACCTCGCCAGCCCTGTCGACATTGCCGGACAATGACCTGTTTTTCCGCACCGCGCCGTCTGATGCCCGCCAGGGCGAGGTTGTTGCCCAGATCCTCATGGACAAGGGCTATAAGAGCGCGGCTATGACCTATACAAACAATGATTATGGCAAGGGTCTTGCTGACAGTATCAAATCAAATTTTGAAGGGAATGGCGGAAAAATCACAATCTCTGCTGCCCATGAGGACGGCAAGGGTGACTATGGTGCAGAGGTTGCGGCACTGGCACAGGCCGGCGGTGATATCCTGATCGTTGCCGGTTATCTTGATCAGGGTGGCAAGGGAATTATTCAGGCATCTCTGGATACAGGGGCATTTGACATTTTCTATCTTCCGGACGGGATGATCGGTGATGCCCTGCCACAGGCTATTGGCCCTGATCTGGACGGTTCTATCGGTGATGTTCCTGGCACAGACAGCCCGGGGGCGGCTAAATTCTCTGAAATGGCAAAACAGGCGAACTTCAAGGCCGGGCCGTTTGCACCTGAAAGCTATGACGGTGCGGCACTGATCCTGCTGGCTATGCAGTCTGCAAACTCAAGCGACAGCAATGTCTTCAAAGCCCATATGATGGGGGTTGCCAATGCACCGGGTGAGAAAATCTTCCCCGGCGATCTGGCCAAGGCAATGAAATTGCTGAAAGAGGGCAAGGATATAGATTATGTCGGTGCCTCAGCTGTAGAGCTTGTCGGCAGCGGCGAGTCAGCTGGCAATTATGCAGAAATCGAAATCAAGGGTGGCAAAAACGTCACTGTTGGTTACCGCTAGGCGGCACAGGAAAAAGACAAAGCCCGGGAAGACAAAACTGTCACTGCCCGGGCTTTGTCATATCTGTTCTGTATGATCAGCGTTGCAAATCTGAATAAATCCTTTGGTGGCATTCATGCCGTCAATAATGCGTCTCTTAAGATTGAGACCGGTTCCATAACCGGCCTCATCGGCCCGAACGGCGCGGGCAAGACAACCCTGTTCAATATCATCGCCGGACTGTACAGGCCTGACAGCGGCAAGGTGAATCTTGACGGCGCGGATATCACCGGTCTGCCCCCGCATGATCTGTTTCAGCGCGGGCTTTTACGCACCTTTCAGATTGCCCATGAATTTTCAACGCTAACAGTGCGTGACAATTTAAAAATGGTGCCCCCCAATCAGGCGGGCGAGCGCCTGATAGATGCCTGGATGCGCCCGCAAAAAGTGCGCGAACAAGAACAGCTCATAGCTGAAAAGGCTGAAGAGGTGATAAGGTTTTTACAGCTGGAACGGGTTGCAGGCGAGCTGGCAGGCCGCCTCTCTGGTGGACAGAAAAAATTGCTGGAGCTGGGCCGCACAATGATGGTTGATGCCAAGATTGTGTTTCTGGATGAGGTTGGGGCCGGTGTTAACCGCACATTACTGGGCCATATCGGTGACGCGATTTTGCGCCTGAATGCTGAAAAGAATTATACATTCTGCATGATCGAGCATGATATGGATTTTATCAGCCGGCTGTGCGATCCCGTTATTGTCATGGCCGAGGGCAGCGTTCTGGCAACTGGCAGTTCAGATGATATCCGTAAGAATGAGGATGTTATTGAAGCCTATCTCGGCACTGGCCTGAAAAACAAAAAACGCTAAGGGAGGCTGCAGATTGCCCTATCTTATCGGTGAGAATATGACAGGCGGATATGGGGATGCAGATATTCTGCATAACTGCAGCATTGGTGTGGACAGGGGCGAAATAGCGGTTGTTGTTGGCCCCAATGGTGCGGGAAAATCAACCGCCATGAAAGCGGTTTTCGGTATGCTGCAGCTGCGGGCGGGCACAGTATGGCTGGATGGTGAGGATATCACCGCATTGAAGCCGCAGGAGCGGGTGTTAAGGGGCATGGGCTTTGTTCCGCAGACACAAAATGTATTTCCCGGCCTCAGCGTCCAGGAAAATCTGGAGATGGGTGCCTTTATCCGCGATGATGATATCAGCCATACATTGGAACAGGTGTTTGATCTGTTCCCTGTTCTGCGGGAAAAGCGTGGCCAGCCCGCAGGCGAGCTTTCCGGCGGCCAGCGCCAGCAGGTGGCCGTTGGCCGTGCCCTGATGACACAACCCAAAATCCTGATGCTGGATGAACCAACAGCCGGCGTGTCACCGATAGTAATGGATGAGCTGTTTGACAGGATCATAGAGGTGGCGCGCACCGGCATCGCCATTTTGATGGTTGAGCAGAATGCCAAACAGGCCCTGTCAGTCGCTGACAGGGGCTATGTGCTGGTACAGGGTGAAAACCGCTATACTGATACGGGCAGGGCGCTGCTGGCGGATGCCGAAGTGCGCCGTGCCTTTTTAGGGGGCTGAGGGGGGATATGGGTGATATTCTGAATGCAGCTGTTCTGCTGGCCAATTTTATCATTGTTCCCGGCCTTGCTTATGGCAGCCAGCTGGCACTTGGCGCGCTGGGGGTGACGCTTGTTTATTCTGTGCTGCGGTTTTCGAATTTTGCACATGGTGAGCTGATGTCATTCGGGGCTATGATATCCGTGCTGGTTACATGGCAGCTACAGGCATCTGGCATCAGCTTTGGCCCGCTGCCGACAGCCCTGCTGGCACTGCCCGTGGCCGTGCTGTTTACGGTTGGACTGGCACTTCTGACAGACCGGCTGGTTTTTTCCTATTATCGCCGCAGGCGCTCTGAAACTGTTACCTATCTCATTGTTTCAGTGGGGGTGATGTTTTTCACCGGCGGTCTCATTCGCTTTGTTATCGGGCCAGAGGATCAGGTTTTTACTGATGGCCAGCGGTTTTTGCTGAAAGCACGGGCCTTTAAACAGATGACCGGCCTCAGTGAGGGGCTGGCGATAAAGACAACACAGGCCATAACCGTTCTTGTTGCCTTTATTGTTGTTGCCCTGCTGTTCTGGTTCCTGAACCGCACAAAGACCGGCAAATCAATGCGCGCCTATTCTGACAATGAGGATCTGGCCCTTTTGTCTGGCATCAGCCCAGAGCGTGTGGTGCTTGTAACATGGATAATCACCGGCACGCTGGCTGCACTGGCTGGTGCGCTCTACGGGCTGGATAAAAGCTATAAACCCTTTACCTATCTGTCTTTGCTGCTGCCGATTTTTGCCTCTGCGATTGTCGGCGGTGTGGGCAGTCCGGTTGGTGCGGTTGCTGGTGGCTTTGTGATTGCCTTTTCCGAGCTATTTGTAACTTTCGCCTATAAAAAGGTCATCGCCTATCTGACCTTTGAGCGCTTTCTGCCGGAGGGGCTGGTGCAGCTGCTCTCAACAGATTACAAGATAGCGGTTTCCTTTGTGATTTTATTGATTGTTCTGCTGATAAGGCCCACTGGGCTGTTTGCCGGCAAAACAATTTAGACAGGCAGTGACAATGAGGCGGGGCCAATGAGCAGCAGGACACAGGCAGACAATAACAGACAAAGACAGCTCATTTTATTTGCCGTGATGGGTGTGATGCTTGTTTTTGTCGGCTTTGCCCAGAGCTGGAACGTATCGCTGGCGATTTTGAATCTGTGCCTGATTTCAGCGATTATGACGCTGGGTGTGAATATCCAGTGGGGCTATGCGGGTATTGTGAATTTCGGCACAATGGGATTTGCGGCCCTCGGCGGACTGGCGGCTGTGCTTGTTTCTATGCCGCCTGTGGCTGAAAGCTGGCAGGCAGGTGGGCTTGAGCTGTTATTGGGCGCGCTTGTCATCACGCTTACAATTATCGCGGCGATGATAACGGCGCGCAGAACTGCGCGGTTGGGGAAATGGCGCTTCTGGGCGGTGTTGGCTGTGTCGCTCACCGGTTATCTGATATTGCGGACACTTGTTGATCCCGCCATTCAGGCGATTGAATCGATTGATCCGGCCCGGGCCGGGCATATAGGGGGTATAAATCTGCCGATTGTGATATCCTGGATTGTCGGCGGGGTCTTTGCTGCCGCTGCTGCTTATGTCATCGGCAAAGTGTCACTTGGTCTGCGATCTGACTATCTGGCGATTGCTACGCTGGGGATATCAGAGATTGTCGTTTATGTGCTGAAGAATGAGGACTGGCTGGCAAGGGGGGTGAAAAACATCAATGGTCTGCCGCGCCCTGTGCCCTATGAAATTGATTTACAGGCCAGCCCGTTTGTTGTCGATCTGGCCAGGGCTGTCGCGATGGATGTGGATGAGTTATCCTCAGTGATTGTCAAGCTGTGCTATGCGGTTCTGTTCATTATTGTGCTGGCAGCGTTGTTCTGGCTGTTTGAGACGGCGCTGCGCTCGCCCTGGGGGCGAATGATGCGGGCGATACGCGACAATGAGGTTGCCGCCAATGCGATGGGCAAAAATGTTACTGCCAAACATCTGCAGGTCTTTATTCTTGGCTCGGCCGTGGTCGGGATTGCCGGGGCCATGCTGACAACATTGGACGGCCAGTTCACCCCAGCTTCCTATCTGCCGCTACGCTATACTTTTCTCATATGGATCATGGTCATTGTTGGCGGCTCTGGCAATAATTACGGCTCTGTGCTTGGCGGGTTCATTATCTGGTTTTTCTGGGTAGAATCTGAACCTCTCGGGCTGTGGCTGATGGATGTGCTGACCCTGCCGCTGGAGGCCGACAGCCCGTTAAGAGCGCATCTTCTGGAAAGTGCGGCGCATATGCGGCTGATGACGATGGGGCTGGTAATGCTTTTGATGCTGCGCTTTGCCCCACAGGGGCTGATACCAGAGCTCAGGCGCTGACAAAGGGGCGCTCCTTTTTATCTGACAGGCACTAAAAAGCGGGGGGAGGACAGACAATGACACGCACAGACAAAGACACGCCGGTTGTCGGTTTTATCGGTCTTGGCAATGTCGGGGCCAAGCTGGCAGGCTCACTGCTGCGCAACAATGTTGATCTGGTCGTGCGCGATCTCGACAAGACAGCCGTTCAGCGTCTTTGTGACAGGGGCGCGCGGTCAGCTGTAAGCCCGGCAGAGCTGGCAGCAATATGTGATGTCATTATCACCTGTCTGCCCTCGCCGGCGATCAGTGCTGAGGTGCTAGAGGCACAGGACGGGGTGCTGGCCGGGTTCAGTGCAGGAAAAATCTGGGCAGAGATGAGCACGACAGACGAAACAGAGGTTCACCGGCTGGCCGGTAAAGTAAAGGCGGCGGGCGGACGGGCTCTTGACTGTCCTGTTTCTGGCGGCTGTCACCGCGCAGCAACAGGCAATATATCCATTCTTGCCGGCTGCGAGCGTGATGTGTTTGAAGATATGCTGCCGCTTCTGACAAGGATGGGGCGGCGGATTCTGCATACTGGCCCGCTGGGCAGCGCAACCGTTCTGAAAGTTGTCACGAATTATCTTGCCACGGCTAACCTCGTTTCTGTGGCAGAGGCATTGGCAACCTGCAAGGCGGCAGGCATGGATATGCGCACCAGCTATGAGGCGATTGCTATATCCAGCGGCACCAGCTTTGTCCATGAAACAGAGGGCCAGGTCATTCTCAATGGCAGCCGGGACATTAATTTTACCATGGATCTAGTGCTGAAGGATATCAGCCTGTTTTATGATGTTGCCCGGCGCAGCGGTCTCAGCCTTGATATGGCCCCACTCCTGATTGACATTTTTAAGGACGGCATTGCCCGGTACGGGCCGCGTGAACATTCCCCCAATATCATCAAGCGGATTGAGGAACGCTGCAAGCTCGATGTCACGGCAGCAGGGTTTCCAGCCGAAATCAGCGATGATGAGCCAGAGGCCCCCGGCTATGAGGTAAAAATCTAAAGGGCCGTTCCCTTTGACATGCGTTTCAATGAGCGGATGATCTCGTCATAGCCTTCAATAAAGGGATGAATAGTGGCTGCCTGCTGATAGGCATTCAGCGCAGCCTGATAATTGCCAAGATGCATTTCCACCAGCCCCAGCCCGGATAAGGCGCCGAAATGATTGGGCTCGCGCGCGATGGTCTGCGCGATGTCCTGTTTTGACAGCTGATAGGCCCCCATCAGAAAATACAAAGTTGCCCTTTTATTCCAGGCTTCTGAATAATCAGCATCTTTTTTGATGATAAAGCTGAAAATGGCCTCTGCCTCGCGGTAACGCCCGTCTGTCATGGCTGAAGTGCCGCGCTCTAGCATGTCCTGAAGATTAAGATTGTCAGGCTTTTCAATCCATATTTTCCATATTGTCTGCTCAGTCTCGCGCGCTGTCTGTATGTCTGCTGCCATGCGTAACTGTGTGAACAGGCCGGGCAGGCGCCCGTCCGTTTGGTCAGCCGCAGCGTTCGCAGACCAGACGCACAGGGCGGTCAGCGTCAATAATGCTCTGGCAATCATTATGTGTTTCATAACTGACAAGATAGCACGCGGGGTTTCCCTGCCAAGCCTCAGCCTGACTTTACCCGTTTTTGCGTCAAAAGGTTAATCATGATAAGATCATCCACTAGGCTGAAGGAATACTAGGCAGTTGGAATGCGGGCAGTTGGAAAACCGGGCAGTTGGAAAACCGGGCAGTTGTAAGGATAACCATACAGAACAGCCGACCCGTGGGGCGCGCCCGCCCGGCCATTTCCAGCATACAGGCCATGGCGCTCAATATTCTGATAGAGCTCTACAAAGACTGCAAATATATCATATTGAAATTTTGCAGAAAAATTGGAAATAACAGGCTTCAGACTCAGCGCGGCATCGCTCAACCCGGCAGCTGTAAAGGGGCCGTGACAGGCAAATAAAAGCTGCCCCCTGACAGGCCTATGCAGCTGCAGGGCGGCTGGCAGATTGTGGGCCTGACAACCAGTTGTGATGAAAAACCCTGACGGGCTGTTATTTGTCTCTCCTGACATGAGGTCTATTGTGCCTCAATTAAAGATTAGGCAAGACAGAAAAGTTTAAAAGGGTAATTTTCTGTGCTGCTTATTTCTGTTGCCAGGGCAGTTTATGGAATTTCCAGCCATTTACCCGGGCACGATGGCGCTGGCTGTCAAGATCGCCCTCAAAACCCTCGCTGACATTACACAGATTTCTATAGCCCTGTGCGGCCAATGCATGGCAGGCCGCCGCCGAGCGTGCCCCAGACCGGCACATAATATAAATCTCTGTGTCAGGCCCGGCCATCTGCCCGGCCAGCTGCGCGACCTCTGCGGTAAAATCCGCATTTGGTGTGCCGCTGCTGTCCTGCCATTCTATCAGCGCCATTCTGGCACCTGTGGCGCTGATATCAGCAATGCCGACATAGGCCCATTCAGCCTGTGTCCGGCAGTCTATAAAGAGTGCGTTATCACCACCAGCGCCAAGCGCTTCATAGACAGCCTCTGGGGGCAGATCACGGAACATGGGTTTTCTTTCCTATTTTTTAAAGACAGGGTCATTTGCCAAGCCATGGGGGCTTGTGCTGATCTTTATCAGCCGTCAGGATGAGAAGCAATCGTAAATCAACACACAGCCAGACAGGAGACAGCCATGTTCAAAGCCCTCATTCTGAACAAGGATGCAGATGGCCAAATTTCAGCCAGCATCACCGAAAAAGATGACAGCTTTCTGGGTGATGAGGGCGAGGTCATTGTCGATATACAATTTTCTGGCCTGAATTATAAGGACGGTTTGTGCCTGAACGGTAAAGGCGGGCTGATTCGCTCTTATCCGCGCATTCCTGGAGTTGAGTTTTCCGGCATTGTCGCGCACAGCCAATCCCCGCATTATCAGCCCGGTGACAAGGTAATTGCCACGGGCTGGCGTATCGGCGAGGTCTGGCATGGCGGCTATGCAGCGCGTGCGCGGGTAAAGGCTGACTGGCTGGTGCCATTGCCTGCGGGCATGGATTGCCGTCAGGCAATGATTCTCGGCACGCCCGGCATCACAGCCATGTTTGCCCTGGAGGCGCTGGAGGCACATGGCCTTAACCCGCAGTCAGGAGAAATGCTTGTGACGGGTGCGGCCGGCGGAGTTGGTTCTGTTGCAGTTGCGCTGCTGGCCGCCTGTGGCTATCAGGTGGCGGCGGTCACTGGCCGTATTGATGAGGCTGGCAGCTATCTTGAGGGGCTGGGCGCCACCCGCCTGATTCCCCGCACAGAGCTGGCACAGACCATTTCACGCCCGCTGGAATCCGAACAGTGGGCAGGCTGCATTGACAATGTCGGCGGCGATATGCTGGGGCGTGTTCTGGGTCAGATGGCCTATGGTGCCTCAGTGGCGGCTGTTGGCAATGCAGGCGGCCTTGCTGTGCCAGCCAATATCATTCCGTTTTTGCTGCGCGGCGTGAATCTTCTGGGCATTGATTCTGTGATGCAACCCTTTGAACGGCGCCTTTCCAGCTGGCAGCGGCTGGCAGATCAATTTCCAATGGAAAAATTGGAAATAATCGTTACTGAAATCAACCTGGAGTCGCTTGCACAATATGGCAAAGCGATATTGAAAGGACAGATACAGGGGCGTTGTCTTGTCTGTCTGTAATGCCTGACATCCGGCATATGGCCGGCAGCTGACCGGGGCACCGGCTGGTTCAGGATACCAGTTGGTTCAGGATAACGGGCAGAACCCCAAAACAGGAAACAGGCCCGGTGCGGGGGCCACAGGCACAGGACACAGCAGATGGCAATCATCCGTGATGTTCAGTTTCCCGGCGGCGTGGGCGCGCAGCTGGCAGGAAAGTTACATCTTCCGCAGGGCAGCTTTCGTGGGGCGGCGATTTTTGCCCATTGCTTCACCTGTTCCAAGGAAACAGTTGCCGCCACGCGCATCTCTGCTGGACTTGCCCATGCCGGGATCGCTGTTCTGTGTTTTGATTTTACTGGGCTGGGGGGATCAGAAGGCGCGTTTTCCAAGACCAGCTTTACCTCTAATTTGTCTGATCTGCAGGCTGCCGCCGCCTTTATGGCAACGCAAAAACTGGGGGCGCATAATCTGGCCCCGCAGCTGCTGGTTGGCCATTCACTGGGCGGGGCAGCGGTGCTTGCCATAGCCCCAGATATTGCCAGCGTCTGTGCTGTGGCAACCATAGGCGCACCATCCTTTGCCGGGCATGTGCTGCATTTATTTGATCATGCTGTTGACCGGATAGAGGCTGAAGGTGAGGCAGAGGTAGATATTGGCGGCCGGCCCTTTACCATCGGGCACGAGATGGTGCGCTCTCTTCAAACGCGGATGAGCGCTGCCCATATTGCCAGGCTGAGATGTGATCTGCTGATTCTGCACAGCCCGGCAGACATGATTGTCGGCGTAGAGAATGCGGCAGAGATTTTTGCCCATGCCAAACATCCTAAATCCTTCATATCACTTGACCGGGCCAACCATCTTTTGACCAAGGCCAGTGATACGGCCTTTGCCGGTGATGTTATTGCCAGCTGGGCGCGGCGCTGTCTGCCGCCAGCTGCCAGAATGACAGCCCGCACACAAGGTGAGGTTGTGGTGAGCGCCAGTCCAGACGGTGATTTTGCCCATGATATCCTTGCCGGCGGCTATCTGATGCGGGCTGATGAGCCGCAATCAGTAAGCGGCGGCTCTGACAGCGGCCCGCCGCCTTATGATTTTCTGCTTGCCGGTCTGGGGGCCTGTACAGGGATGACCTTGCGGCTTTATGCGCGCCGCAAAGGCTGGCCGCTGGAAGATGTGGACCTAGAGCTACGGCATAAAAAAGATTATATCAAGGATAATGAACAGGCCGGGACGCTGGATATCATAGAGCGTGTTGTAACCCTCAAGGGCCCCCTGGATGATGAGATGCGCGCGCTCCTTCTGGACATTGCGGATAAAAGCCCGGTTCACAGATCGCTGAGCGCGGGTATTGAGATCACAACGCGCCTGTCATGAAAAATGGACAGCCCTGCCCTTAACTTATTTCATTGAAATTTTCATAATTGCGACATTTTTGGGAAAAGCTGTCGTCTTCAGGCCTTGTGACAGCAGAAAAATTTGCCAGGCTGGGCAGATGAGAGAAAAAGGGCCGCCGATTGGGTCTGCGGGCCCTGTCAGCCCCCGCTTGTGACAGGAGAGGCCGCGATGAACTCTTTTGTTGTCGGTTCCGGACGCAAAATCGATCCGGCCCGCCGCCGCCATCTGCGCGGCGATGGTACGCCTGATTTTAACGACCGCACTGAAATCGGGCCCACCGCCCTTGCTTTTGATGAATGGCGGGCAGCTGGTCTTACCCTGCCTGACCTGCCGGCCCTGCGCTGTTACCGCCTCGCGCGCCTGCAGGCACAGATACAGGCCTTTGATTGTGCCGGGCTGCTGTTATTTGATCCGATCAATATCCGTTATGCAACAGACAGCAGCAACATGCAGCTCTGGACAGCCCATAATGCGGCACGGGCCTGTTTTGTGCCGCCGGCAGGAAAGGTCGTGCTGTTTGATTTTCATTCCTGTGCCCATCTGTCTGCTCATCTGCCGCTGGTGGGCGAGGTGCGATCCGGTGCGTCCTTTTTCTATTTTGAGACCGGTGACAGGACAGATGAGCATGCAGCGCATTTTGCTGAGCAGATCATTGATCTGATGCATTGTCATGCGGGGACAAATAACCGCCTGGCGGTGGACAAGATAGAAAATGCGGGCTATGCCGCGCTGCGTGCCCGCAACACAGAGATTCTGGACGGTCAGATGCTGGCAGAACAGGCCCGTTCTGTCAAAAATGAGAATGAGCTGAATGCCATGCGCTGTGCAATCTATGCCTGCGAGAGGGCGGTTGGTGAAATGCAGGCGGCTGTGCAGCCGGGGTTGAGCGAGAATGATGTCTGGGCGGTGCTACATGCTGGTAATATCAGACGCGGCGGTGAATGGATTGAAACCCGTATATTATCCTCTGGCCCGCGCACCAATCCGTGGTTTCAGGAATGCGGGCCACGCATTATCCAGGCTGGTGACATGCTGGCCTTTGATACAGATCTCATTTCAACATAAGGCTATTGCTGTGACATTTCGCGCAGCTGGATTGTCGGTGACGTGGCCCCGCGCGCAGAGCAAAAACAGCTCTATCAGATCGCCTGGGAGCATATTCAGGAAAATATGGCCCTGCTGCGGCCCGGCCTCAGCTTTGCTGAGCTGACACAAAGGGACCATCGCCTACCAGAGGCCTACCGGGCCCTGCGCTATGGGGTGCTCGCGCATGGTATAGGCCTGTGTGATGAATATCCGTCTGTGCGCTATCCAGAGGATCAGGAGCAGCACGGCTATTCTGGCTGTCTGGAGGCGGGCATGACCTTGTGTGTTGAGGCTATGTCGGGGCCCTGGGCGGGCGTGAGGGCGTAAAACTTGAAGACCAGCTCGTGATTACGCAGGACGGGGCAGAGCTGTTGTCGCACTATCCATTTGATGAGCGTCTTTTATCCTGAACCCATGATGGCTGAAAGACAGGAGGGCTGTGCGGGCTGTGTCTCAGCTGCTGCGCCTGACATAGCCAATATGCGGCAGATTGCGCCCCTGCTGGGCATAGTCAATACCATAGCCAATGACAAACTCATCTGGAATATCAAAACCTGTCCATTTGATATCCACCTCAACCTCACGCCGTGACGGTTTATTCAGAAGTGTGCATACAGACAGGCTTGCCGGCCCCCGGGTCGCCATAATTTTCAACACCTGCGACAGGGTATGGCCAGTATCAATAATATCCTCAACAACCAGCACATCACGCTCACCTATAGGGGTTTCAAGGTCTTTTAAAATTGTGATCTGGCGTGATGATTCCATTTCATCGCCATAGCTGGAGACAGTCATGAAATCCACCTCAACCGGCAGATTCAGCCGCCTGACAAGATCGGCGATAAAGACAAAAGAGCCACGCAGTAGCCCGACCACGACCAGCTGTGTGGTCTGCTGGTAATGGGCTGTGATCTGCTTGGCCAGCTGATTCACCCTGGCTGTAATCTCGGCCTCTGAAATCAGAATCTCAACATGGTCATCGCTGACAAGAACTGACATGACTGCCCCTCCCCCTTTTTTTGTTTGCAGCTCAACATATCAGTGAACAGCCCGGTCATCATAACATGCCCGGGGGTCTGATAAAGATCAAAACTGCAACAAAGGGGCAAAATCAGCGGCTGTGCCATGGCTGTGGGCTGGACTTGCTGCACCTGCTGGTCGTATGGTAGGTCTGGGGCATACCGCTCATTTCATTCTGACAGGCTGACACATCGCATATGCTGGCGTTATGGCTGTTCAGGCATTGCTGATATCAAGGGAGATTTATTGTGGCAAAAGTTGCGTTTCTTGGGCTTGGGGTCATGGGCTATCCGATGGCAGGTCATCTGGCTGCCGGCGGACATCAGGTGACTGTTTATAACCGGACATCTGAAAAGGCGGAAAAATGGGCAGCCCAGCATGGCGGCCGGGCGGCCCCTACCCCTGCAGCCGCGGCTGACGGGGCAGAGTTTGTGTTTGCCTGTGTCGGTGATGATGCGGATATCCGCGCTGTGACAACAGGCCCTAAAGGTGCCTTTTCCACCATGGCTGCTGATGCTGTTTTTATTGACAACACCACCGCCTCGGCTGATGTGGCAAGAGAGCTCTATGCAGCTGCACGCGATAAGGGGCTGCATTTTATTGACGCGCCTGTTTCCGGGGGCCAGGCCGGGGCTGAAAATGGCAAGCTGACAGTTATGTGCGGCGGTGATGCTGCTGCATATGGCCGGGCAGAGTCCCTGATGGCCTGCTATGGCGCGCGTGTAACGCATATGGGCGCCGCTGGGGCCGGACAGCTGACCAAGATGGTCAATCAGATCTGCATTGCCGGTCTGGTGCAGGGCCTGTCAGAGGCCCTTAATTTCGGCCAGAATGCCGGTCTTGACATGGACAGGGTGCTGAATGTTGTCTCTGGCGGGGCGGCCCAATCATGGCAGATGGAAAACCGCGGCACGACCATGGTGCGTGATGAGTTTGATTTTGGCTTTGCCGTTGACTGGATGCGCAAGGATTTGCGTATCTGTCTGGCAGAGGCCGCGCAGAATGGATCAGAACTGCCTGTCACAGCCATTGTCGCCCAATTCTATGCCGCGCTGTCAAATAATGGATTTGGCCGCAATGATACATCCAGCCTGATAAGGCTGTTGCGCCGCCGCTAGACTGGCTGGTTAGTGCGGATTAAAAAGGGGGCTGTGCAGTCCCCCTTTGGTCTCAGCCTGTAATTTATTTTATAGCCCGCCAATGACCATCAGCTTGATTTCCAGAAACTCATCAATGCCATATTTCGACCCCTCACGGCCGAGACCAGAGGCCTTCACCCCGCCAAACGGGCCAACCTCAGAGGCATAGGCCCCAGTATTGGCAACAGCCATTCCATATTCCAGTGCTTCTCCAACGCGGAACAGGCGCCCGGCATCGCTGGTGAAATAATAGGCCGCCAGCCCGAAAATTGTGTCATTTGCCGCTGCCACTGCTTCTTCTTCTGTATTAAAACGGAACAGGGCGGCAACCGGCCCAAAGGTTTCTTCTGAAAACAGCTGCATATCGCTTGTGGCGTCACACAGCACGGTTGGCTGGTAAAACGTACCGCCTTTTTCATGTGGGGCACCGCCAACTATGATACGCGCGCCCTTGCTGCAGGCATCATCAACATGCCGCCTGACTTTCTCAAACCCCTGCCGGTCAATGATCGGCCCCTGTACAACACCCTCTTCAAACCCATCACCGACCTTCATCGCCGCGACCTTTCCAGCCAGTGCAGCAGCAAATTCATCATAAATCCCAGACTGGACAAAAATCCGGTTAGCACAGACACAAGTCTGGCCGGCATTACGGTATTTTGACGCAATCGCGCCCTCTACAGCAAGATCAAGATCAGCATCATCAAAGACGATCAGCGGGGCATTGCCGCCCAACTCCAGGCTGATTTTTTTGACTGTCTGCGCCGACTGACGCATGAGAATCCGGCCCACCTCAGTTGAGCCGGTAAAGGTGATTTTACGCACCCTTTCATCTGCACATAATACGCTGCCCATTGCTGGGGCATCCATGCCAGTGACAATATTCATCACCCCGTCCGGAAAACCGGCCCGCCGCCCCAGTTCAGCAAGCGCCAGCGCTGACAGGGGTGTCTGTTCAGCCGGTTTCAGCACGCAGCAGCATCCCGCAGCCAGGCCCGGGGCTACTTTGCGGGTAATCATGGCATTGGGAAAATTCCATGGCGTTATCGCCCCGAAAACACCAACCGGCTGTTTCAGGACAATGAATTTCTTGTCTGGAAACGGGCTTTCCAGCACATCACCTGTTACCCGTCTTGCCTCTTCAGCAAACCAGTCGATAAAGCTCGCGCCATAGAGAATTTCACCTTTCGCCTCAGCCAGCGGCTTGCCCATCTCAAAGGTCAGAATGGCCGCAAGATCATCTGCATGCGCCAGACACAGATCATACCATTTACGCAAAATAAAGGCCCGCTCTTTGGCGGTTTTACCTGCCCAGCCGTGACGTGCGGCCTCTGCGGCATCTATCGCGTCCTTAATTCCCTCTGCCCCACAATCAGCCACCCGGGCAATGACCCGGCCATCGGATGGATTGACAACGTCAAAGCGGCGGTCATTTTCAGCCTTTACAAACTGGCCATTGATAAAGGCATCAGTCTTCAGCAGCTCTGGGTCGTTGAGTTTCAGCATGGCCATCGCCTCCTTTTGGCTTGGAAATGAAATAAGTAATGCCGGGTGTATTGATCACAGCCGCATTCCCCTCACATCTTCACGATGATTGAAAGCCACACCGGATACACAGCCCCTCAGTCTGAAACAGGCATATAAAGCATCGCAATAATGGCAAATAAGAATGGCAGTGTAAACCAAATCTGCCGCGTTTTGAAATGTTTGCAAACAAGCCGGGATTCAGCTATTCTCAGAGTTGTGATTCCAGCCTCTTTTCCAGCTCTTTTCAACGGGGCATTCAGGGGCAAATTGCCGGTTTCCGGCATGGCTGTAAGGGACAGTCCTGCCCGGGCCGGCGTCAAAACAAGGAGGGGGTTGTGGGCTCCATTTTATCTTCATTGCGTAACACTGTTTTTGCCAGTCTGGCCCTGGCTGTTCTGGTGATGATCTGGCTGGCACAGTCTGGCAGCTTTGATGCCGGGCTGTTTCTGCCCTGGCTGTTCAGATGGTTCCATGTTGTCTCTGGGATCATGTGGATTGGCCTGTTATATTATTTCAATTTTGTTCAGATTCCCAATATGCCGAATATTCCAGATGACCAAAAGCCAGCGATTGGCAAGGTGATTGCCCCGGCAGCCCTGTTCTGGTTCCGCTGGGCGGCTTTGTCAACGATTGTGACCGGTCTTATTCTTGGCCATCTCAACGGCTATCTTGTCGGGGCGCTGACTTTCCAGTCTGATCAGGCCATTGGGCTTGGCATGTGGCTGGGTGCGATTATGGCCTATAATGTATGGTTTGTTATCTGGCCAAACCAAAAGCGCGCGCTTGGCATTGTAGAGGCAGATGCTGAAACAAAGGCAAAATCAGCCCGTACAGCTATGCTGTTCTCACGCACAAACACGTTGCTGTCGCTGCCTATGCTGGTATCGATGACGGTGGCGCAGAATATGTTTGCCTGACAGCCGCCAGACGGTGCCGGGCACCCTATTGGGGACAGGAATTTTTCCTGTCCCTTTTTTTGCCGCAAAGCGGCCATAAAATACTTCCGATCTGAGTATATTTGTACAAACGAAAAAGTATGAATCTGGATATAATTTCAGGTCTGTACTGACACATTTGCTCAGAAAGGATGTTTGTTATGGTTGCTGTTGCTTTTGTTGCGGCGCTGCTTATTGGCGTTAACACACCCAGCTATAAGGAGTTTGCCAGCCATTCAAATGGCAATGACAGTTTCGGACTGACATTTGCCATGCCCTGCGGTTCTGGTCTGCGTGATTCCGGCTATGCTTTTGCACCGCTTGGATTTGTCATATTCAAACAGCGTGGCTTTGACGGCATAGCGGGCGAGACCTGTTCAGGCACAGACCTGCAGTAGCGTATGCCTTTGCGGTCACGGTTTCATGCGGCGGCGTGCCATTTCACTGACACGCAGGCGTAGCGCATTGAGCCGGATAAACCCATGGGCATCACGGTGATCATAGTCAGCCGCCCCATCCTCAAAAGTCACAAGGTCTTCTGAATACAGGGAATTGGGCGATGTCCGGCCGATGATGATAATGTTGCCCTTATAGAGTTTCAGGCGCACCTCACCATTAACCATATGCTGGCAGTTATCGATAGCCGCCTGCAGCATCTGGCGCTCTGGCGAGAACCAGAATCCGTTATAGACCAGTTCTGCATAGCGCGGCATCAGCTCATCTTTCAGATGGGCCGCCCCCCTGTCCAGCGTAATTGATTCCATAGCCCGTCTGGCGGCCAGCAATACAGTGCCGCCGGGCGTCTCATAAATGCCCCTCGATTTCATGCCAACAAATCTGTTTTCCACCAGATCAAGCCTGCCGATGGCGTTTTCACCGCCGGCACGGTTTAATGTCTCAAGGATGGTGGCAGGCGACATGGCACTGCCATTGATGGCAACCGGGTCGCCATGGTGAAAAGTCAGGGATAATTCTGTGGCTGTGTCCGGTGCCTGTTCAGGTGTTACGGTACGCGAAAAGACATATTCTTCCGGCGGCAGGGAGGGATCCTCCAGCACCTTGCCCTCAGCAGAGATATGAAGAAGATTGGCATCAACGCTGAACGGGGCCTCGCCGCGCTTGTCTGTGGGAACAGGAATCTGATGGGCCTCAGCATAGGCAATCAGCTTTGTGCGCGAGCTTAAATCCCATTCGCGCCAGGGGGCGATCACCTTGATATCCGGCTGCAGGGCATAATAGCCCAACTCAAAACGCACCTGATCATTACCCTTGCCCGTGGCACCGTGTGATACCGCATCAGCGCCAACAGCGCGGGCAATCTCTATCTGGCGCTTGGCAATCAATGGGCGGGCAATAGATGTGCCCAGCAGGTAAAGCCCCTCATAAAGGGCATTGGCCCGGAACATGGGAAACACATAGTCAGAGACAAATTCCTCACGCAGATCCTCTATAAATATATCTTTGATGCCAAGCAGCTGTGCCTTTTCACGCGCTGGCTCTATATCCTCGCCCTGGCCGAGATCAGCTGTGAAAGTAACAACCTCACAGCGATATTCTTCCTGCAGCCATTTCAGAATGACAGAGGTATCAAGGCCGCCTGAATATGCAAGAACCACCTTTTTCACTTGATTGTCAGGCATCTGCTTGTCTCCTTTGCCAGTTCACAGAGCTGTTCTATAGCAAAAAAAACTGCATCAGAAAATGATTTTACTGCCCTTTATATTGTCTCTTGCAGGAAGGCCGCCGGGCGCACGCCAAGCGTCCGCATCGCCCCAAACAGCCCGAGACATACCGTAACACCGGCACCGGCAAAAGCCGTCAGCACGGCCAGCCCGGGGTTTAACGCATAATCGGCCTTGATAAAGAAGCTAAAAAGAGCCCAGCTGGTGCCCGTGCCTATCACTGTCGCAGCGCAGCCGGTCAGCACGGCCAGCAGACTATATTCAAGAATCCATGCGATGATGATGTCGCGGCGTGTGGCCCCAACAATTTTTAAAATCATGGAATCTGCCAGCCGCTGTGCCTCTGATGCTGCAACCGTGCCGGCCAGCACAGCCAGCCCAGACACCAGAGTCACACCGGCAGTCAGCTTGACAGCTGTTCCTAAAAGGCCCAGTACCCGCTCAACCGTTTTTACGGCCTCCTGTACAGAAATCGATGAAATATTGGCAAACTGATCTGTTAACGCCTGTTCAATCTGGCTGGCGGTCTCGCCTGTGGGTGAGCGCGTGGTTGCCAACCAGCTGTGCGGTGCGCCCTCTAATAGGCCAGGCGACAGGATAAAGACAAAATTGATACGGAAACTTTCCCATTCAACATGCCGGGTATTGGCAATACGCGCCTGCACAGTGCGGCCGAGAATATTCAATTTTATCATATCGCCCAGGCTGAGGTTGTAATCCTCTGCCATTTCTTGTGTGACAGATACCAGGGGCGGGCCCTGATAATCCTCTGGCCACCAGTCCCCGCGGACGATTTTTGCGTCCTCGGGGGGATGGGGCTGCCAGGTTAGGGCCCGGTCGCCGCGTACTATCCATGCGCTGTCCACCTGTTTTGACAGCTGGCTTGCCGGAATATCGTTCAGGGCAATGACCCGGCCGCGCAGCATAGGGGTTTTTTCAATAGCCGTATCGGGTGACAGGCGGGTGACTGTATCGATAAAGGGCTGTATCTGATGCGGCTGTATATCTATGAAAAACCAGTCCGGTGCCTCACGTATGGCCCGCTCATTCAGCTGGGTGACCAAATTGTGTTGGCTGAGAATGACAGCAACCAGAACCGACAGCCCAAGACCAAAGGCAACCATAATCGCCTGCAGCGGAGAGCCCCGGCGCCGCACGGCTGACAATGCCAGATGGGCAGGCACATAATGCGGGGCGGGCAGCATACGCAGACCCGCTGACAACAGCCCCGCCAGCCCTGACAGCAGGGCAATGGCTGCCAGGCTGACAGCTATGAAACTGCCGGCAAGAACAAGATTGCCGGTTGCGTTTAGGGCGAGGGCAAGAAGCCCGCCGCAGCCAGCCATAATTCCCGCCAGAGCCGGGCGTGACAGCTGTCCCTCTGGCATGGTCATCAGTGATCTGAACAGATGACCGGCCTTGATATGGCGGGCCCGTGACAATGGCCACAGCGCAAAGACAAATGTTGTCAGAAATCCAAAGGCGGCCGCTCTCAGCAGGGGCAGGGGATGCACAGATGTTTCAAGCGGCACAGAGACAATCCCCTGAAAGGCAAAGGCGGCAATAAAGGGGGCTACTGCGGCCAGCACAACCCCGCCTGCAACGCCGATAGCCGCGATCGCCGTGACCTGCAGGAAATAGACCTTGAAAATAAACTGTGACGGGGCCCCGATACATTTCAATGTAGCAATCACATTCATCCGGCCGAGCAACCATGCACGCACGGCCCCGCTGACGCCGAGACCGCCGATCAGCAGGGCTGTCAGGCCAACCAGCATCAAGAACATCTCAGCCCGTTCAACAAAGCGGTTAAAACCGCCGCCCGCAGAGGCCAGCCCGCGCAGCCGGACATGGCTGTCCATGGTCTTTTGCTGTAATGCGGCTTCAGCTGCTTTCCTGTCCTGCTGGTCATGCAGCCGGATACGGCTTCTGTAAGTGATAAAGGCACCTTGTGTGGCAAGGCCTGTCGCTGCCAGCGTTTCATGGCTGATAATCAGGCGTGGGCCAAAACCAATAAAGCTGACTGACTGATCAGGCTCTGTCACCAGCGCGGCAGTTATGGTGATATCAGCCCCGCCAAGGCGCAGCCTGTCGCCAATACTGACATCAAGGGCCCGCAGCAGTGACGGGGCCGCAATCGCGCCTAGTGCGCCCAAAGCTGTGCCTTTATCTATTTCAGGGTCAGTTTTCAGATCACCGACCAGCGGATAGTTACTGTCAACAGCTTTCAGCTCTACTAGTTTGCGCTGGCGTCCGGCTGCGGGTTTACTGGCCTCAACCATTGCCCGCATCTGTATAATATTGCTGCGCTGGCCAAAACTGTCAGCCACAGCCAGCAGCTCTGCATCAGGGGGAATGTGGCGGCTGGACAGTTCAAAATCGCCGCCCAACAGGCTGCGGGCATTCTTATCAATGCCGGCACGCATGGAGTCTGCGACTGACCCCACCGCGCCAATCGCTGCAACGCCCAGCAGCAGGGCCACCAGGAAAACGCGAAAGCGCCCCACCGATCCCCTGATCTCACAACGGGCATAATGCCAGGCAAGGCGCCAACCCTCATTCATCACCGGCTGGCCTTCTGCGGCTTGTCTGAAACAATCCGGCCATCTGCTATACGCAGGATACGCTGGCAGCGGGTGGCAAGAGTTTCATCATGGGTAATCAAAACAAGGGCGGCACCGACAGACCGTGCGGCCGCCAGCAATTCTGTTATCACTGTCTCGCCTGTGGCGGCATCCAGATTGCCTGTCGGCTCATCAGCAAGCAGTATGGTCGGGCGGGCAGCAATGGCCCTTGCTATGGCTACCCTTTGCTGCTCGCCGCCAGAGAGCTGATCTGGCAAATGGGACAGGCGCTTGCCGAGCCCAAGGCGTGAAAGCACCTGTTCTGCCCGGGTGACGGCATCTTTTTTACCGGCCAGCTCCAGCGGCACAGCGACATTCTGAACAGCGCTCATGGACGGGATCAGGCGAAAGGCCTGAAAAATAATGCCGACATGGCCACGCCGCAGACGTGCCAGACTATCCTCATCCATGTCAGTGATGTCATGCCCGGCCAAACAGGCAGATCCCGATGTCAGCATCTCAAGTCCGGCCATCACCATGAGCAGGCTGGTCTTTCCTGCCCCGCTGGGCCCCAGAACCGCAACATGCTGGCCTGCTGGTATTGTCAGGTCAATGTCATGCAGGATACCCAGCTGACCGCCGCTGGCGGGCATGGATAAACAGGCCTTGCTGAGGGTTATAATGCCGCTTTCTTGATCTGGGCCTGATTGCGGCCTATATCTCTTGGATATTGTCATTGTCATTCTATCTCTCAGACGCAGAATACAGATAAATTGCTTTAACCGGGGTTAGATTATGCCTGTTACCTCATATGGAGCGCTGGCTGTCACTTGCCAAGACAGGCTGTGCCTGAAACTGCATTTGCGGGCAGTGACCGCCCGTCTCCTGTTGCTGCTGGCCGTGTTTTTCAATGTGCCGTCTGTTCAGGCGGCAGAGCCAAAAATCATGGTCTTTGGCGATTCCCTTGCGGCTGGATACGGGCTGTCACACACAGACAGCTTTCCAGGCCAGCTGAAGACCCGCCTGCGGGCACAGGGATTTGGGCATGAAATTGTGAATGCCGGTGTTTCGGGTGATACAACGGCCGGCGGGCTGGCCCGCCTTGACTGGGCTCTGGCTGACCAGCCGGATTTCATTATTTTAATTCTTGGCGGGAATGATATGCTGCGCGGTCTGTCACCTGCACAGACAAGAGAGGCGCTTGACCAGATACTGCACCGACTCAAGCAGCGGAATATAGATATTTTGCTATGCGGGATGCTGGCCCCGGCCAATATGGGCCCGGATTATGCTGCTGATTTTGCTGCTCTCTATGCAGAGCTGGCAGCAAAGCATGACGTTCTGTTCTATCCGTTTTTTCTTGACGGGGTGGCGCTGAACCCTGATCTGAACCAGCCTGACGGGCTGCATCCTGATGCGGGTGGTGTATCTGTTATTGTCAGCCGCATATGGCCTTATATACTGCACCTGATAGGATGATGAAAAAGGACAGGTCTTAGACATGCAGCAGCTGCCCGATGATCAAACCCTGAGAATAGCCAGCTGGCTTGGTTATGCCGGGGCCCTGCCCTTTGTCTGTTTTGCTGTCCTAGCCCATCAGCCTGTTTTCATTTCCGCACAAACAGCCATATTCGCCCTTTTATCCTACGGGGCTGTGATTTTGAGTTTTCTGGGCGGGCTGCATTGGGGACGTATAATGGTCAGCCAGTCTCTGTCCGCTGTTTTTTCTGGCGGCAGCGCACTGATTTATTCTGTTCTTCTGTCTCTTGGCGGCTGGACAGCCCTGCTGATGCCCGAACACACAGCGGCATTGTTTCTTGCTGCCTGTTTTGCCGGCGCGCTGTTTGTTGATCTGCGGCTTGTGACAACCGGCGTATGGCCGACTTTTCTGTACCGCCTGCGTCTTCATCTCAGCCTTGCGGCGGTTGTCTGTCTTGTGTCGCTGCTGGCCGCACCGGCCCCTCATTAAGGGGTCAGCAGGCTGAGAACCCGTCCCAGCGGGCCGGTTAATTTGATATCCCCTTCATTGACGGCAAACACAAGGCATTCACCGTCATTGTCTGCCACTGGCTGATGACTGCTGCCCGCCTCTTGAATGGCGATATCGCCGGGGCCGTAACTGCCGGTCTCGTCACTGAAACCGCCAGCAAGAATCAATGTCACCTCAGCCCCTGTATGACTGTGGGCTGGCACAGCCCGTCCGGGCGCGATGCGATAGCATTTTGCCTGTCCCTGTTCAGCCCCAAATGAGATATCGCATTCAAATATGCCAAGCCCAATGCGGCGCCAGCTCTTTGTGCAGCCGCGTTCCGGCAGATAGTCAGCCGCCGGACGCGGCAACACAGATGCTGCCGTCTCAATGCGGATTTCACTCACAGGGTCAATCTTACTCTCTTCAGCGTCAATCGCTGACATGACCGCTTCAAGTGCCCCTTCTGACAGCGATACAGGTTCGCTATCCTCAAGCAAGACGCCGCCGATCTGCATCAGCAGCCTCATGGTACGGGCGCTGCCTTCATTCATCGCCAGATGTGTTTCGACCAATATTTCCAACGGGCGTGACAACGACCCGGCAGCATAGTCAAGCAGTAAAGCATCAAGCAGCTGTGTGTTCAGCGATGCCGGTTCGTTCATGGCTCCAAACGTCCTTCTACCTCATCAAGATGGGCGCGAAGCCGGTTTAGCGCCAGTCTGATGCGTGATTTCACCGTTCCGAGCGGCACGCCGCTCTGATCGGCAATCTCTCTGTGTGATTTCTGCTCGTAATACGCAGAAAAAATCATTTTGGCTTGCTCTTCGGGTAAATTTTTCAAAGCGTGGCGGATTTTTTCCTCTTCCTCACGCCTCAGTACCATTTTATCAGCGGTTTCATCACCTTCGGGGGCAAAGGCTGGATCACTTAAATCAGGCAGCGGGCGGTTTTCACGCCTCAGCCTGTCGATGCGTTTGTTCCGGGCAATGGTGAAAATCCATGTGCTTGCCCCTGATTGGCGCGGATCATAGGTTTCTGCACGCCGCCAGACCATAATCATGGCTTCCTGCGTCACTTCTTCTGCAAGCGGCATGTCACTGCCCAGCCGCATTAAAAAGCTCTTAACACGGGGAGCAAAATAATCAAAAAGCACAGCAAAGGCCCTGCGGTCGCGGTGGGTGCCAACGCGCGCAAGCAAAACATCCATATTCGGCGACCCTGACAAGGTGTCGCCGCTCTCATAGCCGGTTCCCATAAGCCCAGTAAACGAGACCAGGTCTTCAGTGACAAGATGAAAATGTTCAATTCGCGTGTTTAACCCCATTTTTCCTGCAAAATTCCTGTTTCAGACCCAATTCCTGTTCTTTAAGCCTACTTTTAAGACCTATACCCAGCCCCCAGTCTCAAAATGAACACATTTAACATTTAAAAAAATGTCAAAAGACCTTGAACGATGAAAGAAGTTTTGCGATTCTACGCGCGGTTGGCTATGGGGTTTTTCATTATTCGGCAAGACTGGGCACAGGTAAGGCGGAGACAGGCTAATGAACAGATTAATTTTTGCAGGCGTGGCACTGGGGGTTATGGCACTGTCAGGCGCAATGCACACAGCTTTTGCAAAAACGCAGGAACTGAAGAGCTTTAATGACTGGCAGGTCTATAAACAGGAATCAGACAAGGGCCGCATCTGCTTTATTTCCAGTGCGCCAAAGGCATTGCGCGGTGACTATGACCGTGCCAATCGCGGTGAAACCCGTGTTTTTGTCACGCATGGCCCGGGCAAGGGCGAGCGTGACGTTGTTTCTGTCCTGGCGGGCTATCGCTATAAAAAACAGTCAGAGGTTGATTTCTCGATTGATAAAAAAATCTCAAAATTATTCACGCTCGATAACCGGGCATGGTCGCAGAGTCCAGAAGATGACCAGCGGCTGATAGCAGCAATGAAACGCGGAAACAAGCTGGTCATCACAGGCCTGTCCAGCCGCAACAACAAAACTGTTGATGATTACTCCCTGTCCGGCTTTACCAAGGCAAAGGCCTTTATGGACAAGGCCTGTCCCTGAGGCGGCGGCACTCTGGCGGCAGGGGCGTGCCACCGGCTTTGGGTCAGTTGATTTCTGTGCTCTTTTGCGTGATAACAGCGCGGCGGGCGACAATTCTGTCATATGAAACGAGCCAGGAAAGCACAGTGTTGTGAACTTAGCTGAAAATCCGCGTACAAGCCTTCTTGGGCTGAGCTGTGATGAACTGGAAGAGGCGGTCACCCGGCTGCAGCTGCCACGTTTCCGGGCCCGCCAGCTCTGGCGCTGGGTCTGGCGGCATGGCGTTGGCGATTTTGCCGCCATGACAGATATGGGCAAGCCTGTGCAAAGCCTCCTCGCCAGCCATTTTCACGCCGACCGGCCGGATATTTCGCGCCGGATGGATTCATTTGACGGTACGATAAAATGGCTGCTGCGTCTTGCTGACGGCAATGAAATTGAGACGGTATATATTCCTGATCAGGAACGCGGCACATTGTGTGTGTCATCACAGGTTGGCTGCACACTGAATTGCCGGTTTTGCCATACCGGCACGCAGCGTCTGGTGCGTAATCTGACAACAGCTGAAATCTGCGGCCAGATCATGCTGGCGATGGACAGCCTGTCTGACTGGCCAGCCGGCAGGCCGGACAGGCGGCTGACCAATATCGTGCTGATGGGCATGGGCGAGCCGCTCTATAATTATGAAAATGTTGCCAGGGCGCTGAAAATTATCATGAGCGGGGACGGCATAGCTGTCTCAAAGCGGCGCATTACCCTGTCAACAAGCGGCATCGTTCCTGAAATTGACCGCTGCGGTGCGGAGCTGGGAGTCAATCTGGCGATATCACTGCATGCGGTGCGTGATGATCTGCGCGACCAGCTGGTGCCGATAAACCGTAAATATAACCTGGAAACACTGATCGCGGCTGTGCGCGCCTATCCAGGCCTGTCGAATGCGCGGCGGGTAACATGGGAATATGTCATGCTTGACGGGGTCAATGACAGTGATGCTGATGCCAGGGCATTGGTGAAAATGATCGCCGGGATTCCGTCAAAAATAAATTTGATCCCCTTTAACCCCTGGCCCGGAACTGATTATCAGTGCTCAGGCCCAGACAGGATTGAACGTTTTGCCGCGATTGTGATGAGGGCGGGATATGCCTCGCCTGTACGCACCCCTCGCGGGCGCGATATTCTGGCTGCCTGCGGACAGCTGAAATCAGACTCCGTGCGCCTTCGTGCCAGCCAGATGGTCTGAGTCTCGCTGCGGGATTTATCCTGTATCTTTTCTGTCCTGCTGGTCGGCTGTCCTATTGACCGGCTGGCCTGTGGGTGCTGACAAGGGGCGGCGGCTTTCCTCTGGCATGGTCTGGCCCGTGCGAATTCATCTCTTTGCCGGCAGCTGATATTAAGATTTCCCGCAAATCACCTTGAATCAAAGGATGAAGGCCATTACATTATGGGGGTAAGGGAACAGGCACCTGTGCCTGTTCTGTAATGCAGTTTAACCGCAAGGAGACTAAATAAATGCAAAATAACCGTTACGCGTCACCTGCTGCTACCCGCCCTGCTGCACTTGATGCGGGTTTGCGCAGTTATATGTTCGGCGTTTATAATCATATGACAACTGCTCTTGCTCTGACGGGCTTTGCTGCCTTTGGCACAAAAATTATGGCCCAGTCAAGCCCGGCTTTTGCCCAGCTGTTGTTTGGCACGCCGCTCAGCTATGTCATCATGTTTGCGCCAATCGCCATGGTCATGTGGATGAGCTTCCGCATCAACCGCATGTCTGCTGCAAAGGCCCGTACGCTGTTTTATGTCTATGCAGCGCTGATGGGTGTCTCATTGTCTGCGATTTTGCTGACATTCACCGGTGCCAGTGTTGCGCGCGCCTTTTTCATTACGGCCGGGGCGTTTGCGGGCCTGTCAATATTTGGTTACACAACCAAACGTGACCTCACCGCGATGGGCGGCTTTCTGATTGTCGGTGTTTTTGGCCTGATACTGGCCTCAATCGTCAATATTTTTGTCCAGTCATCAGGTATGGAATTTCTGATTTCTGTTGTTGGCGTGTTGCTGTTTGCAGGGCTGACTGCCTATGACACTCAGAAGATCAAGTCTATTTACTATGCCGGTGACAGTGCTGACGAAGCGGGACGCAAATCCATCTTCGGGGCGCTGACCCTGTATCTGGATTTCATCAATATGTTCCTGTTCATGGTACAGTTGCTGGGTAACCGCGAATAGATGCGCGCCCATGCGGCGGCATGACATGTTATAACGGGGCGCAGGGCTCAACAGTCTGCGCCCCGTTTTTTTGCTCTCTGATTTTTGGAACTCATGACAGATAAAACGACAAAAGAGCCAGTGCTGATTGATATGTGGCTGGCAGCACAGACAGCCAGCGCCCAGATCACTCTAAGCTGTGCAAAAACAATAACAGGCCTGTGCCATGCAGCAGCAGGGATTGCTGCACTGGCGGCTGAAAACGGTATCGCACAGGCACAGCTTGGCGGGCTGACAGGCACACATAATGAGGATGGAGACCAGCAAAAAGCCCTTGATGTGCTGGCGGACGAGCTGATTGCACAGCATATGCGGGGCACGGGTATTTATGCCTATCTCTCTGAAGAGCGTGATGGCCCGCTGATCATGGATGAGGGCGGCGCGCTTGTGCTTGCTTGTGATCCATTGGACGGGTCATCGAATATTGACACCAACCTGACCATTGGCACGATTTTTTCTGTCTATCCGGCAGACAGTGCAGATTGTCTGGCTACTGGCCGCAGTCAGCAGGCAGCCGGGTTTTTTGCCTATGGCCCGCAGACAGCATTGCTGATCACAACCGGGCATGGTGTGGCGGCTTTCTGTCTGAATGACAGGGGCGTGTTCCAGCAGATGGACTGGCAAGTTCAGATTCCGGCCGAAACGGGCGAGTTTGCGATAAATGCTGCGAACAGCCGCTATTGGTCGCCTGCGGTCAGCAATTATATAGACCAGCTTCTGGCCGGAAAAGATGGCCCGCGTGCCCGCAATTTCAATATGCGCTGGAACGGCTCTCTGGTTGCTGATGCGTTTCGTATTTTCCGTCGCGGCGGTATTTTTCTCTACCCGCAGGACAGCCGCAGGGGCTACGAGCAGGGGCGTCTGCGCCTGGTATATGAGGCCAATCCCATTGCGTTTCTGGCTGAACAGGCGGGCGGCAGGGCGACAGACGGCACCCAGCCCATCCTCGATATTCGGCCCCTGACGCTTCATCAGCGTGTGCCTTTGATTTTTGGCTCAGCTGACGAGGTTGACACTGCTGCCAGCCAGCTTTAACAACAAAAGGCACAGCAGACTTCAAAGACATGACCGCACGCCCGTCCCGCGCCCGCCGGGCCGGTGTCCGTCTTTCAGGCGAACGGAAAACAGGAGAGACCTATGCTTGTAACATTGCGCCAACTTCTTGATCATGCAGCCGAAAATGATTACGGCGTGCCTGCTTTCAATATTAATAATATGGAACAGGGTCTGGCCATCCTGCAGGCTGCTGACAGATGTGACGCACCAGTTATCATTCAGGCCAGCCGCGGGGCCCGTGCCTATGCTGGTGATCTGATGCTGCAGAATTTGATCAAGGGGCTGGCGGCGATGTTTCCGCATATCCCTGTATGCATGCACCAGGATCATGGTAATTCACAGGCCACCTGTATGACCGCCATTCAATATGGTTTTACCTCGGTGATGATGGACGGCTCGCTCGAGGCGGACGGCAAAACACCTGCTTCTTATGACTATAATGCCGCGATTACGCGTGATGTGACAATCATGGCCCATCATGGCGGCGTGTCTGTAGAGGGTGAACTGGGGGTTCTGGGTTCGCTTGAAACAGGAATGGGCGACAAAGAAGACGGCCATGGTGCAGAAGGTAAATTATCTGAAGATCAGCTGCTGACTGACCCTGATCAGGCTGTTGAGTTTGTGCGGACAACAAAGGTGGATGCGCTGGCAATCGCTATGGGCACCAGCCACGGCGCCTATAAATTCTCGCGCCAGCCAGATGGTGACATTCTGGCAATGCATGTAATAGAGGCGATTCATAAACGCCTGCCAGATACACATCTGGTCATGCATGGTTCCTCTTCAGTGCCGCAGGAGCTACAGGATATTTTCAATGAATTCGGCGGCGAGATGCCACAGACCTATGGCGTGCCCCTGGCTGAAATCGAACGCGGCATTAAAAACGGTGTCCGCAAGGTGAATATTGACACTGACTGCCGCCTGGCCATGGCTGGGGCGATCAGAAAAGTGGCACTGACCCAAAGAGCTGAATTTGATTTGCGTAAATTTATGAAGCCCGCCCAAGAGGCTATGGCAGGTGTCTGCCATGATCGGTTCGAGCGCTTTGGCACAGCAGGCAACGCCCATAAAATCAAGCCTGTTGCCCTCGCCGACATGGCCGCCCGCTATGCCAATAACAGCCTTGATCCCAAGATTAACAGTTGAGCTGCGGCAGCCAGGCTAAAAACAGCCTGCCTCAAACAATGCCCGCAGTCCCGTGCGGTAATCCGGATAGGCAAGGCTAACCCCCAGTTCCGGCTCAATGACTGTTGAGCGTACCCGTCTGTGAGCGGCATAAAAGCTCTTGGCCATTGCTGACAGGCCTGCCTGTTCAAGCGGTACCGGTTCAGGCGGTGTAACCCCCAGCAATGCGGCCGCAAAGGCAATCACCTCACCTTGCGGGGCCGGCATCCTGTCAGCAAGATTGATAATTCGCCGGCTGCGCGGCTGTGCCATGGCCGCTGTGATAATGGCTGTGATGTCACTTTGGTGAATGCGGTTAAAAACATGGCCGGGCCTGTCAATTATCCGTGCCTCACCGCGTTTCAGTGCGCCAAAGGGGGTGCGCCCGGGCCCATAGATACCAGCAATACGGAACAGTTCAGCATTGGCTGTTTCTGCCCAGCGCCGCTCAGCAGCCAGGCGGGCCGTGCCGCGCCCGGTTGTGGGGGCCGGCTGTGTTGTTTCATCGACCCAGCCGCCATCTGTGTCAGGATAGACGGAGGTAGCTGATAAATAGCCTGTCCAGCCGGTAAAGGCGGCAAGTGCCTGTTCATGGGCATCAAGGACACAGTCATGCCCGTTCACCGGCCCGATGGTAGAGATAAGATGGGTGGCCGGAAAAAGATGTCTTTCGATATCCGCAACAGGGCTGCCCGCCTCAAAAGCCAGTATCTTCCAGCCCTTGTCCTGCTTATCCCTCAGCTTTTGCGGTGTGCGTGTTGTGGCGGTTATCTGCCAGCCCTTCTGACATAATGTTTCTGCAAGATGCAGCCCTGTATAGCCGAGGCCAAAGACAAATAAATGCCCCGGTTGCGGCAGTGGCTGCTGCGCTGGCAACTCCCGCTTGCCCTTCAGTTGAAACTGCGACTCAGCCTTGCGTTCGCCCGCCGCCCCTCAATCAGGCGCACCAGACCATAAAACAGGGCAGAGAACAGGGCCGTGCTTAAAACTGTATTGCCGTAAAAGGGAAGGGCTGCAATATAACAGGCTATCAGCCCCTCTAGCGTATGGGGATAGAGGCCGCCGCCCAGCCAGACACCAAAATTGGTTACAGCAAAAAATACAAAGGTTGCCACGCTGGCCGTTGCCGCAGTTTTCAGTGCTGTCGGGCGGGACATATTGGCCCTGTAACTGACAGCAGCAATCACAGCGATACAGCCATAAACCCAGAACATAGAGCTGTGAAACCCGATCAGCAGATCAGAAATAACCATAGCCGTGATCGGCAGGGCAACCGCCACCGGCATTTCGCGGAACAGATAGGGGGCGAATACTGCCATCCCCAGCACTGGCGTGAAATTCGGCGGATGCGGAATAACCCGGCTGGCGATCATAAATCCAACCAATGAGATAAAGGACATGAGCATAGTTTTGCTGCTGGACATATCAATCCCCTGTCTGTCAGTGCTGATGGCCCATAATAGGCAGAGCCAGGCCATTCAGCAATAAAATTCCTTGTTCTGCCCTGCCCGCAGGACTGCCCTCAAGGGTCAAAAGCCGCTCAAATAATCATAATGCAAGGTTATGAACAGGCTGCGTTCCGGCGTTCTGTATCCTGCAGTCGTCTCATATTCTGCATCAAAAATATTTTCTGCTTTCACCTTTATTTTTACTGAATCCGTCAAATCACGCGAAATATAGCCATCAATGCGGGTAAAGCTGGCAATTTCTGTGTCACTGAAATCACTATCCCGTTTGCGTCCGGAATAGGTCAGGCTGCAACCAATCTGATAGTCACCAAGCTGTTTTGACAGGGTAAGCCGACCAAAACTCTTGGCTCTTCTGGGAAGGGTTTTGCGCTTGCTGGGCAGATCTTTTCTTTTCGGGTCATGCAGGGTCAGATCAAAATCATACGCGAAGATATCTGTACGGCCCTGAAGATTGAACTCTACCCCCTGATTTTCAATATCTACATTCTCAGTCACATAGGTGATGGGGTTGTACAAAAGTGCATTATCCGCCTTTGTGGAAAATAAGGTCACACGCCAGAGCTGGCCTGCCTCTGCCCTTTGAAGAGACAGCTCGTTGGTCGTGTGGGTTTCAGCGACCAGCGATGAATCGCTGTTAAATGCGCTGGCGTCTGGTGCCCGAAACCCGGTGGCATGAGAAAAAGCAATTTTATAATAGTCTCCAAATTCATAGCCATATCCTGCCAGATAGGAGGTTTCGTCAAAATCTTTTGAATGAGTGCTTTTTAGTCTGACGACATCTTGGCGAATGTTCGTCTGGATGGAATGGCTGCCGCTTTTGCGGAGATAGCCAAGAAACGAAGATTCAGTATCACGATCTGTTCGGGTGCCATCCTCATCAAAATAGGAGGTGGATATTTCCAAGCCCTGCGTAAAGCTATGGAGGGTCTTGCCGTTCCCGCCTATAATATCCGAGATATTAACAAGTTTAGTATCTTTACGTTTGCCTGTTTTTTTATCTTTCAGAAATATGTTGGCATTAGAGGCAGGACTGCCATCAATAAAATCTTTTCTAATTCTCTCTGACTGGCTGTGGTCAAGGCGCAGGTTAACAAGCCCCCCTTTGATCAGCTCATAGCGTACAAACTGCTTTTTATTTTCAGTCTCATATTCATGGACACTTGTGCGCGTTACTGCTGGGACAAAGGGGCTTACAGTATCATCATAATCAGCCTCACTCTCGCCATTAAACAGGCCAAAGGCCAGCTTGGCATCAGGGGATAAGCGCCGCTCTATAGTGAAATCATAATTATTGTTGCGATAGCCGTCCTTGTCTGGATTTGTGGTAGGTGCTGTTCGTACATCATAGCCTTCTGTTTCAAAACTTGAGCCAGTAAAAGACAAGTTAAAGCCATTGATATATTTGGAAACACCTGCGCTGACCTCAGCTGTGTCATAGCTGCCATATTTAGTCGATACAAAGCCGCTATCGCGCAAGCTGGCCGATTTAGTGATAATATTAATGACCCCGCCAATGGCCGCCTCGCCATAGAGGGCAGAGGCATTGCCTTTCAGCACTTCAATTTTTTCAATCTGGGAGATTGATATTTCGGGCATTAACAGACTGCCAATGGCGTTAGTATGGACGCGCACCCCATCTATCAGCATAATATAATTTTTACTTTCCTGACCGCGCATGAAATGCGAGGTAACCGCGCCTGGCCCACCATTTCGGGAAAATTCAATACCGGTTTTCTGGGCGATCAGGTCGCTCACCGTTGCAGCTGTTGAACTGTCAATCTCATCACGCATGACAACATCCACGCTCAGCAGAACCTTATCAAGCGGGATATCCTGAAAATTGGCGATAGCCGCCGACGGATAGACAATCGGCCTGAAGCTGCTGGCCTGTGGGTCTGTTTGTGTGTCTTGCTTCATCGACTGTCCAGCAGCATCAGTTGCCAGCATGGCAGAGATTAACAGTCCGAAACAGGCGTATTTATGCTGCGTTGATTTTATGCGAAATGGGTTTTTTGCACTCATCAGTTCCCCCGGGCGGTTGCCGCCGGAGGCATCACAGATAACAGCAATCCCCGCGGCGCGATTACATCACTCACCATCCGCGGAAAAAAAAGACTTGCTCCGCCGTCCTGGCCATGCCTCGTGGCCCGACTGGGTGCTTATCCGGCAGGTCTCCTGACTTTCAGGTCACAATGACAGTGCGCCTTCCCGAAACAGGTTCAGTGGCATTATGCACGGCCACTCGCTGATTACAGTTGCGAGGACAGTTCTGGATTCGGCTGCGTCCGGCCCCATTCCCGGCAAAACCGTACCAGATTCCCGTTTTAATCGTGTGTGTTACACGAACCGGATATTATCACCCTTACCCAATTAACAAGCGCTCAATGGCATAAGGGCGACAGTAAAAAGACCATAACCGACAGGTCTGGCAGAGGGAAATGATAATTGCTGTCTGTCATTTTTCTGGCACGAAATCAGAAATTCAACATATTCAAAAATATTAATTATTCTGACGGTTCTTTGGCCGCCCCACTGGCAGGGCAGGCAGCAGCGGGCCAGAGAGAAGCATGGGATCTAGGCGTTTTGTCTGCCAGTTGATTCGCCAGTCCAGATGCGGGCCTGTTGACCGGCCCGTAGAGCCGAGGCTGCCTATCATCTGGCCCCTGTTCACACTATCACCGGTTTTCACGGATATCTCCTGCAGATGGGAATAAGTGGAATTCAGCCCGAAACCATGGTCAATGATTATAGTCCAGCCGGTAAAATACAAATCAGCTGCCAGCGTTACCCGGCCATCTGCTGCCGCCATGACGGGCAGGCCGGGCGGGGCTGCGATGTCAATGCCGTAATGTGGCTGGCGGGGCTGGCCGTTCAGAATGCGCTGAGAGCCGTAAATGCCTGTCACCCGCCCCCAGACCGGCCAGTCAAAACCATTTATCAGCGCATCATCAATTCGGCTGATTCCGCTGCGCGCCGCCCTGACCATGTCTATGTCATTCCTGATTCTGGCAATCACCTCATCAGGAGGGGTGACCATGGATGCGGGCAGATTGTCAATGCGCTGAATATCATAGCTGCGCTGCGCCGGCACCAGCTCATAGGTGCGTTTATTCGCTTTTCTGCTCTTAACGGTAATTATATGCCTGTCATGGTCATCGCGGTGAAAGCCGACAGCAAACATGCCATTATCAGCCAGGGGCAGCGGCTCTGTGTCCAGCCATACACTGTTTTCCGGCCGGGTCTGAAAGACCAGCAGCCCGCCCTGGACAGCGGTGCCGCGGATAAGTGCAATGTCTGTATCATTCTGTTCAGCACGGGCCATGCCGGTGACCGGCCCCGCTGCAACCAGCGCCACTGCGATCAGGCGTGAAAATAATGCGCCCATTGCTTGACAAATCACCTCTGCCTCTTGTTAAAGATGTCTTGAGTATTCACCAGCCCGGCCGGCTTGTCCACTTCACAAGGGGGGCCAGGACACAGCCCGGGCATTGATAAATTATCATAAGCTGCAAAGAGCAAGTACAAATATCATGGCCACAACACATGAACGCCTTGTCATTATCGGTGCCGGTGCTGCCGGTTTTACAGCAGCCATCTATGCTGCACGCGCAAATATACAGCCGCTTGTCATTGCCGGACTCCAGCCAGGCGGCCAGCTGACCATCACAACAGATGTCGAAAATTATCCCGGCTTTGCAGAAGTTGTGCAGGGGCCGTGGCTGATGCAGCAGATGCAGGCACAGGCAGAAAAGGTCGGGGCACGGGTCATGTATGACCTTGTGACAGGCCTGTCAGCCGACAGCCACCCCTTCACCCTGCAGTGCGATTCAGGCGCGGTGATCACAGCAGACAGTGTCATTATTGCCACCGGGGCCAGCGCACGCTGGCTGGGGCTTGATTCTGAAACAGCCTTTAACGGGCGCGGTGTATCTGCCTGTGCCACCTGTGACGGCTTTTTCTACCGCGACCGCGATGTCGCGGTGGTTGGCGGCGGTAACACAGCGGTTGAAGAGGCACTTTATCTGGCAAATATCTGCCGCTCAGTCACGCTTGTCCATCGCCGTGATTCGCTACGGGCGGAAAAAATCATGCAGGACAGGCTGCTGGCGCATCCGAAAATCACGGTAAAATGGAACCGGATTGTTGATGAGATTATCGGTGATGACAGCGGTGTAACCGGTGCGCGCCTCAGCGCTTTCGATGGCAGCGGGGGCGAGCAGATAGAGGTTCACGGGGTTTTTGTTGCGATAGGCCATGACCCGTCCACAGCTGCGTTTGCAGCGGCCCTGCAGCGCGACAGCGAGGGCTATATTACCGTGGAGACAGGCACAACGCGCACATCTGTCAGCGGTATTTTTGCGGCTGGTGACTGTGTTGACAAAATCTACCGCCAGGCGGTCACCGCCGCTGGCATGGGCTGTATGGCCGCTCTTGATGCGGAACGCTGGCTAGCTGCCCGTGATTAGCCGCGCGGTCTGCCTGAATCGGTGATTTTTATTATTTATTCTGGCGTTATGGCTCATTCTGCGGGCTGGCGGCGCGGGGCCGGGGCCGGCTCATCAATCAGGTAATTCACGACAAAGGCAAACAGGCCAGAAGCAATAACAATCCACCACATCAGATCATAGCTGGCAGTGCCGTCATAGATTCGCCCGCCCAGCCAGGCCCCGATAAAAGAGCCTATCTGATGCGAGAAAAAGACTATCCCGTAAAGCATGGACAAAAAGGCCGGCCCGAAAAACACAACAATCAGGCCGCTGGTCAGCGGCACTGTTCCCAGCCATAGCAAACCCATCACCGCACCAAACAGAATGGCTGAAACAGGCGTTGGTGGCAGGGAAATAAAAATCACCATGGCAATGGATCTGAGCAGGTAAAACCAGGCCAGTAATTTTTTCTTATGCATGAAACTGCCTAGCCATCCGGCAGCAAAGGAACCGATAATATTGCACAGCCCCACCATGGCAAGCGACCAGCTGGCGACATTTGCGCTCAGCCCTGCATCACGCAGATAAGTGGGCAGATGTGTGCCAATAAAGACAATTTGAATCCCGCAGACAAAAAATCCGGCTGTCAGCAGGATGTAATCACGGCTGGCAAAGGCTGTGCGCAGCATCCCTCCGGCTGAAAGGGCGGCCAGATCAGCTGTTGATACTTTGCCCGCACTGTCTTGATGATGCATGACAAGACAGGCAGCCAGCATCGCCCCGGTAAGACCAGAAAGCAAAATCAGCGCCATCTGCCAGCCATAACCATCTATGAACAGCTGGGTTACAGGCAGTACGGCAAACTGGCCGAATGACCCCAGACTTGTGACCAGCCCCAGCGCCATCGATCTCTTTTCCGGGGCCGCGGCCCTTGCTACAGCCCCCAGCGCAATAGAAATGCCGGCACTGCCAAGGCCAATGCCAATCATCAGCTGGCCAGCTATCAGCCCGCCCGGTGTTATCTGCAGCCCAATTATCAGCAGTCCGGCCATATAGAACAGCGTGCCGGCAGCTGCAACCCTGGCAGCACCATATTTATCCGCAACCGCCCCGGCAATCGGTGATGACAGGCCCCAGACCAGATTTTGCAGGGCCATTGCCAGCGAGAACAGCTCGCGCCCGCTGCCCAGCGCCTCTGTCACCGGCAGCAGAAACAGCCCAAAGGTCTGGCGCACACCCATAGTGATCACAACAAGAAAGGCCGCCGCACCCAGAATCAGCGGCCAGCGATAAGCAGAAAATTTACCCGACATAAATGACCCTGCATAACAAAACAGATTTATGGCCTGCAAAACAAAACACCTGCAAAACAAAACAGCAGACACAATATCTGTGACTGCTGATGCTGTGAACAGACCTCAGACTGACGGTAATGAAATTTTCCCGGCCCGTCTATTTTTTTGTCTGTCTATTCGGTGGCAAAAATTTTCACTTCCTTTGCCTGTGGGCCTTTGCCCTCATCTGTCACATGCAACAGTATTTCCTGCCCCTCGCTCAAATGATGGATGCCGCAGTTACGCAAGGTACGCAGATGCACAAAAACATCACGCTGATCCTCGCCGATATTGACAAAGCCATAGCCCTTGAACGCATTAAAGAATTTTACCGTGCCGCGTACCTCATGTTCCTGCAGCTCTGTGTCGGGCGGCACTGAACGCGGCTTGGCACGTTCTATTGCCAGCAGTTCACTTATCACAGGCCCGCAGTCATTTTCAGCGATCAGCACAGTCAGCTGATCCCCCGGATAAACAGTTTCCAGCCCAAAACGGCTGAGCGCTGAATGGTGCAGAAAGATTTCCTGGGCGCCGAAACGCACAAATCCATATCCCCGCCGCTCATTATACCAGATGACTTCACCTTGATGCTTGACGTCGTCTTCTGTCATCTTTACCCCCGACAACCCAAAACCATATGCTGTCACTTTCATGCACTGCCAATAACAAGCATTTGATTAATTTATTGCCTGCGTTTAAAACAGGTAATAAATATAATTAAAACAACTAATGGATAATGATGGTTGCGTTAATCTTTTTACGCAAGCCCAGCTGAAGTGATACTATAAAGGTCGGCGTACAGATTTGTTGTTATCCAGCATAAAAAGGGGTAAGCTATTGTTTTTCCTTGTTCTAATTAAGGCGTTGAAGCTGTTCAGGTCTTTTGCTCTGTTTCTGGCGGGCGCGCTCATTTTACTTGCCTCTGGCCCGGTATCCGCACAGCTTGATTCGGTGCTGACAGAACGGGGCTGGCAGGAATTCACCTTTGATGATAAAGCGCAGAACAGCTTTTCTGCCCTGCCAGCAGAGGGCGGCTATACAGATATTATTGAAATTATCTCTGAAAAATCTGTGTCTATCGGTTACCTGCCTTTCAGGGAGGGGCAGATTGATCTGACTGAAACGCCGGTGCTGACCTTTTCCTGGCAGCGCAGCGGCCCGGCTGTGGATACTGATCTGACAGTAAAAGGCGGGGATGACCGGCTGCTGGCTGTTTATGTTGCATTTCCCTATCAGCCCGAACGTGCCAGCTTTGCCGAAAGGCTCACCCGCCCATTGGTAGAGGCAAGAGAGGGCAAACAGGCACCGGGCCGGCTGTTAACCTATCTGTGGGGCGGCGGGGCCGCGCTGGGGCACTGGTTTGAAAATCCATACACTGGCAAGGCCGGCTATATGCAAATTTTACAGATGCCTGACGCGCCCGCAGATATCTGGCACGGGCATCAACTGGATGTTGCAGCTGATTTTGAGGCCCGCTTTGGCTATCCGCCGCCGCCGCCAAGCTATATCGCCATTGCTGCTGACAGCGATGATACGCAAACGCGCTTTACCGTGCGGATTACAACACCCGTTTTTGAACAGGCCCTTCGTTAAACATATCTGGGCGTTAAACATATCTGGGCGTTAAACATATCCGGTCTTCTGTGTTTCAGACAGCTGCCCGCAACTCTGTGATGGCATCGCTGACGGCCGCGCGCATAGCCCGAATGGCGGCATCTTCACTCTTTGCCGCCTGCACGGCGGGGTTATGGGTAATGGCACGCGAGGCGTTGACAAGCCCGCCAACAGCTGTGTGTGTACCCGGCCTCTTTATCAGCCCGGCCACTGCCTGTGCAGCGCTGGCGCCCTGTGCGCCATAGCCTGGAATCAAAAAGGGCGCCGTGGGCAGAAGTGCCCGCAGCGCCCGTGCCTCGTGCGGGCCTGTGGCCCCGACAACAGCCCCAATGGATGACAGGCCACATATCGGATCTATCTGTGCAGTGACCATCTGGGCGAGTGCACTGGCAAGACGGGCATAAACAGGCGTGCCGCCACTGTCTTTCAGCTGCAGGTCAGCCGCGCCCGGATTGCTGGTACGCACCAGAATAAACACACCCGAATTGCTGGCCTGTGCCTGTTCCGCAAAAGGGGCAAGGCTGTCCAGCCCCAAATAGGGGTTTACAGTCAGCGCGTCAGACGCAAACGCGGCCTCAGCCCCCAGCCAGGCCTTTGCATAGGCTCTTGCGGTAGAGCCAATATCCCCGCGTTTCGCATCGATGATAACCAGCAGCCCCTGTTCTCTTGCCTGCAATGAAAGCCGCTGCAGCACCCCCATACCCCCGGGGCCATGCGCCTCAAACAGGGCTACCTGCGGCTTCACCGCCGGAACCAGCCCGGCGGCGGCGGCAATAACAGAACTGCAGAACCGCTCAAGCTGTGCCAGCGAACCGGCTGTGCCCGGCGTCTGGTCTGGCCCGCCAAAAACACCAGGCATCAGCTGCGGGTGGGGATCAATGCCGACACATAATGGGGTGCCGCAATCCTCAGTGGCTGCTTTCAGGCGGGCAGCAAATGTATGCCCAGCGCCCACTCAGCCCAGCCCCAGCGCATTGCGATAGGTTTCCAGCAGACTTTCCTGTTCCGCCCGCGCATCAGTGTCCATTGCCCTGATTTTGATGATCTGGCGCATAGTCTTTGGGTCAAATCCCGTTGCTTTGGCTTCTGAATAGACATCCCTGATATCGCTCATCAGGGCCCGTTTTTCCTCTTCAAGCCGTTCTATACGCTCAACATACTGGCGCAGCTGCTCGGCGCCACTGTTTGCTATCACTTCCATATCTGCTCTGTCTTTCTGTTGTTATTGCAAGGGGCCCCCTACGGCGCTCAGACAGCAGCGCCCCTGGCCACACCGGTTAGTCTGTGTTCAAGAACGATGTTTATGGCTTTTCTGAAAGGCGGCCTTTTGTTCCGGTGTGGCCTCTGTCTGATAGGTTTTCCGCCACTGTTCATAGGCCATTCCATACATATAGCCGCGTGCCTCATCCTTGCTGATCTCAATGCCCTTTTGCGCGGCTGCATCCTGTAGCCAGCCGGACAGGCAATTCCGGCAGAAACCGGCCAGGTTCATCATGTCAATATTCTGCACATCACTGCGCTTTTGCAGATGCGCCCGCAGGGCCCGGAACGCGGCTGCCTGCAGCTCTGTCTGCATGGTCTCATCAATTTCATCGAAACTGGCCATCCCGGCCTCCTCTATTACCGCTAGTCTGCTGCTCAGATGTTTTCCTACAGCCAGTGCGAATTGGCAAGGGGGAGGGGCTGAAAAAACCGAACAGCTACGGCCAGAATTAAAGTAAAAAAATTAACTTTGCCTGACCTAACTTTTTATTTTATAAATAAATCAGGGGTGCGGCCTGGCAGAAAGTCAGATGGCTTGCTGCGGTGCTGCACGCTTGCCAAAACAAATAAAAGATGTGCCAACGCAGCAAAAAGATGTGTGTATGACGGATATAATCGCAGAAAGTGCGGCAAAATTTGAAAGAATCAGAAAGGCGCATCAAAGCGAGGTTGCCGAGGATTATGTTGAGATGATCGCCGAGCTGATAGAGGACACAGGAGAGGCGCGCGCGGTTGACCTGGCCCTGCGTTTCGGTGTTACCGCCCCGACAGTCAATGCGACCATACAGCGTCTGCAAAAAGATGGTCTGGTCAGTTCACGCCCTTACCGCTCTATTTTTCTCACCGATGCCGGCCGTCAGCTGGCACAGGATTGTAAAAACCGCCATGATATTGTCCGTAATTTTTTGTTGGCTATCGGTGTTGACGAGGATACAGCTGAACAGGATGCCGAGGGTGTTGAGCATCATGTCAGTGAAAAGACGCTCTCATGCTTTGAGGCGTTCGTGAAAGCCGGCTGGGCAACCGGCGCTGACTGAAAGGAACCGCCTATCTGGCCAGCCAGAATGTTACATCGCGTGTGCGGCTTTTGCTTATCTGTGTTGACAGCTGGCCGACCGGCCCCTGCCAGCCAGCGGCCCCAGCCGGTGGCAGATTTTCATTTTCCGTCAGGATCAGAAGCGGCCGCGCTGTGTCTGTGCGCAGTGGATAGCGGCGCTGATAATGATTGCCGCCGCCGTGTTGCGGCGGCATCAGCACAATCGCCAGATCGGTTTCTGCCAGATGCCAGTGCAAAAGGGCAGCACTCGCCCGGCTGTAGGCAAGAATAGTGCGTGCCCCTGTCTGGCGGGCCAGGTCTGTGCTGTGCTGTGCCAGGGACTCCCAGCCGCGTAGCCGCCGCAAGGGGTCAGATGCCGGGCCATAATCTCCAAAACTGCCAACAGCAAGAACAGCTGCCAGCACTGCGCCCAGCGCGTAATTTATGATAATACCAATGCTGAGCGATGTACTGGCCGCCGCACTCAGTACCAGCACAGCTGCGGGATAGGCGCTGACAGCCCAGTTTGCATTTGCCTCGCTGACAAAGGCCTGAACACATAACAGGGCGATAATCGGCCAGATAAAAAAGCCCAGCGCTGGCGTGGCTGCATGCCCCAGCCGGCGGCTGTTACGCCCCCCGGCAAGGCTGGCCAGCACCAGCATAATCAGCGTCAGCGGGCCGAATACGCCCGCCTGTTCAGCTAGAAAGCGGACAACAGACAACGGGCTGAAACTCTGTTTTTGAAGGTTGGCATTCTCGCCCAGATGCTGGACAGTGACAAACTCATTGCCGAGATTCCATATCCATGTCGGGCTTGAGGCAAGGGCCACTGCCAGCACAAACAGAACAAAGGCACGCAGCCTGTCGCGCCCGTGCCACCTGCAGCCCACTGTCAGCCACAGACCAAAACAGACAGCAAAATAAAGACCGGCATATTTGGCAAGGCTGGCAAGACCAATAAGCAGACCCGCACAGACAATAAAAAACAGCCTGTTGCCAGCGCTCCTGTCTGCGCGGATCAGACAGTACAACGCCCCGCTCCAGAAGGGCAGCAGCAGACTGTCTGTGGATATGACAAAACTGCCGAGGGCAACCGCTGGCAGGCTGAGCCATAAAAGTGCCGCTATACAGCCGGCCCTGGCCCCGGCCATTACAGCCGCCGCGCGCCATAAAATCAGCGCTGTTGCCAGATGCAGTAAGGGGGCGGGCGCCCGCAGGCTGAATGTAGAGCGGCCTGCCAGCGCATCGATCAGACCAAGGAGCCAGGCGATCAGCGGCGGTTTTGAATAATAGCCCAGCTGGGGCGTTTGTCCCCATAGCCAGTATTGTGCTTCATCAACACCCGGCCCCAGTGGCGAGAACGCAATCACGCCAAGGCGTGAGAATGTAATTACCGCCAGAAGCGCTGCCACCAGCCAGCCACTGACCTGCGGATAAGAATGTTTGGCGGCTGAGAGGGCTGTCATC
>JAYPEG010000006.1:49941-65912 GCA_038125645.1 Alphaproteobacteria bacterium | reverse complement strand
TCCCGCTGAGCTAACGCTCCAGTCTCCAGTGACGCACAACCGCCCAAAACCGGTCGGCTGTGCTGGTTCTGAAATAAGGTGCTTTGACGGGCAAGTCAAGAACAGAAACATCTGTGCCCGCCCGGCGGCCCGGTCACAGACCAGCATCTTTTTACATTGCCCCATCAGTTAATGATCACTTACGCTGGGATTATGACTGTTGATTTTACAGATATTCGCACCAGTATGCCGGCAAGCCGGGCCGGACTGAAAAACCGGTCAGACGAAACAGCCGCATCGGGGGACAGCGCCTCCTCATCGTGCCCCTGCAGGATAGCTGGCCTTGCAGCCCTACCAGAACCGGAGGTGAGCGCATCCAGCCACACCGGGCCCGTGATTATTGCCAGCCCGCATGGCGGGAGCAGCTATCCTGATGGATGGTTTTCAAAAAAAACATTGCTGCGGGCCCGCAGCCTGGAGGACAGAGGCACAAGCCAGCTGGCCAGGCAGCTGGCCGGGGACAGCCGCCCGGCAGTCATAGCCCGTACCGGACGGGCTGTCTGCGACCTGAACCGGCCGGAAGACGCTCTTGACCCGCTCTTATGCCCGCATGCCAGGCTGTCCGCCACCAGCCCTTACAGGGGTTATATTCAAGCAGGATACGCAGTGATACCGCGCCTGTCCGCAGCGCGTGAGCCGCTGCATGAGCACAGCCTGACACGGGCAGAGACAATGGAAGTGATTAAACAGTGCCACCGCCCCTATCACAGGCTGCTGCGGGGCTTGCTGGATACAGCCTTTAGCAACCATGATCATGTCATGCTCATTGACCTGCATTCAATGCCTGATGAGGCCAGGCGCCGAAAGGCAAAGAGCGGTTTTTTTGCCCGCCGCGCCCTGCCGGATTTTGTCTTTGGCAATCTGCATGGCGCAACCATGCCGGACTGGCTGGTGAAATTTGTTGACCGGATGATGGCAGACACAGGTGCAAGCTGGCGATGGAACAGCCCTTATGCAGGGGCCTATACCACCCGTCATTATGGTCTGGCAGCAAGGCCGCCGCAGGGCAAATTACTGTCGGTTATGCAGATTGAGGTGAATAGGAATTTATTCATCAGCGCAAAGGGTGAAACCGACACGGCAGCCTTGTATGAAACAGGGGCTGTTCTGGGCCAGCTGCTCACCCGCACAGAGGCTGCATTAGCGCCCTGAGGGCAATCCCCCCCTCATCCTTTTGGTTTATAGGGATTGTTTCCCTTGCGAAGCATCATGCGCACCGGCACCCCCTCAAGCCCGAAATCAGCCCGCAATCCGCCAGTGAGATAGCGCAGATATGAGTCCGGGATATCGACAGGCCGGCTGGCAAACAGGGCAAAGCTCGGGGGGCGCGTGCGTACCTGTGTCATATAACGTATCCGCAGGCGGCGGCCCTGTGACATAGGGGGCGGGTGGGCCTCCAGCATCGGTTCCAGCCAGCGATTAAGGCGTCCGGTTGAGATCCGCAGATTCCACCTGTCGTAAATCACGCCGACAGCCTGCATCAGCTTGTCAAGGCCGCGCCCATACATGCCTGAAACAGGCACGACAGGAATCCCGCGCAGCTGGGCCAGAGAGGTTTCAAGCCGGTCATGAATCTGCTGCAAGGCAAGCTGTTTATTTTCGACTGCATCCCACATATTGGCAGCGATCACAAGGCCCCGTCCCTCGTCAGCGACCTGACGGGCGATTGCCATATCCTGGCGGTGCGGAGGCTGGCGGGCATCAAACATCAGGATACAGATTTTGGCAAACCGGACAGAGCGCACGGCATCACTGACCATCAGCTTTTCCACCTTGTCCACAATTCGTGCCTGGCGGCGCATACCAGCTGTATCAACCAGTTCATAGCGCTGACCCTGCCAGTCAAAGGGCAGCGTGATACTGTCTCTGGTGATCCCTGCCTCCGGGCCGGTCAGCAGACGATCCTCACCCAAAAAGGTATTGATAAGTGTTGATTTTCCCATATTAGGACGACCGATAACCGCCAGTCGGATCGGGCCTTCATCCCTGCGATCAATCCAGATATCCGGCCCGTCATCATCCTCATCCTCGGGCAGCGCCTCATCATCTGTCTGCTCGCCATCAGCCGCGGCAAACAGCGCGCCCTCAAGGTCAAGCATGCGGGCCTGTTCCAGAACAGCATCAAAGAGGTCTGCCAGCCCCTCACCATGCTCTGCTGACAGCGGGACAGCCGCGCCAAGCCCCAGTTGCCAGACCTCAGCCAGTGTTTCAGCCCCCGCTCGGCCCTCACATTTATTTGCCAGTACAATGACAGGGGTGCCTGATTTTCTGATTTCACGGGCAAAATGACTGTCATCTGGCATAATTCCAGCCCGGGCATCAATGACCAGCAGAATGATATCTGCCTGGGCCACGGCCAGCTCTGTCTGCCTGCGCATTCGATCCTCAAGACTGCCGGCCCGCGCGCGTTCCAGCCCTGCTGTATCTATGAGGCGGAATTCCATTCCCGCCAAATGTGCCATGCCTTCACGCCGGTCACGTGTAACCCCCGGCTGGTCATCAACGATCGCATGGCGGGTGCCTGTCAGCCGGTTATAGAGCGTTGATTTACCGACATTGGGACGGCCGACAATAGCAATAGTGACTGACATACTGACTGTCTATCTCAATGCTGTTAACTGGCCTGAGGCCGTCAGATAGACAAATATGGAACCGGCAATCTGCGGGGCAGCGACAACATCGCTGTCAAGACCTGTTGTTTCAACAAGTTTGCCTGTGTCCGCATCAAGGCTGACCAGTCTGCCGCCCTGTGAAACCGCATGCACCAGCCCAGAGGCGACCACCGGGCCGAAATAACGGCGGACAGCATTGGAGGCGGTGACCCCGCCTGGCAAACCACTGTCAAGATCAGCTATCCAGCGCACTGCCCCGTCTGTACGGCGCAGACATAAAAGCCTGCCGTCAACAGAGATGACAAACAGGCTGTCACCGGCCAGCCAGGGCATCTGAACACCAGCCACCGCATGCTCCCAAATCTGAACCCCTGTGCGCGCGTCAAACGCACTGAGCAGACCAGACTGGCTGATAACATACAGCTGACGCCCGTCATGCACGGGATGGGCAAGCACATCGCCCAGCTCTTCAAGAGGTGTTGTCGGTGAAAAATTCGCCAGGCTCTCTGCCCATAACAGCTGGCCGTCAGACAGACGGTGAACAGACACCTCGCCACCCGCCCCGGCAATCACCAGCTCGCCGCCATTGACAGCGGGGGACGAGGCACCGAAAACAATCGTCTCAACAGGCAGCCCGACATTGCGCCAACGCAAGACCCCGTCACCAAGACCGTAAACAAACACATAGCCGTCAATATCTGTAACAACAACAGCATCATTATTTATCAGTGTCGGCCCGCCTGCCAGCGGGCTGTCATGAACGGCCGACCAAAGCTCTGCACCTGTACTGGCCTCAAAAACAGCCAGTGTCTTGCGGGCCGCATGTACAGCCACAACCGAACCGTTCGCCGCCATGCCGCCCGCCCGGCCCGGAAACAGGCCTGTATCGCTGTCATTAACCTGTGCCTGCCAACTGACCTCTCCTGTCTCCAGATCAAAGGCCGTAAGACGGGCATCTGCCCCGAGCGCATATACCAGCGCATTGGCAATCACAGGCTGGGCCAGCATAACCACATCATCCTCAGGTTCAGCAATCTGTGCAGACCATATTTCCCCGAGCGGGAGCGCCAGTGTCAGATGACCGCCCTGATGCCCTGAATTAAGGCCCGGATGACCGGCAGACTCATTTTCCACTGCACTGCCAATGGCCCCGGCCTCAGAGGCGGCCTGCGGGTCAAGTTCAAGCGTCTGGGCCTGTATCAGTACAGCCTCTCTCTTACCGGGCAGAATAACTTCTTTCTCGCCGCAGCCAGACCAGACCAGAAGCCCCGCACATACCAGCAGGCCAGTGAACAGGCGTTGCGCTGACAGATATCCAAAGCATAAAGGATCAGGGCTGTTCATAATCTCTTATCCCCCAGAAGATTGCCCATCTGATGGGGCGATTACGGCCATCAGCCGGGCAGCACGCTGGCGAAGGCTGACCGGTGCGTCAGCAAGGCCGATAATCAGGCTCAGCCTGTCCGCCGCCTCTTTAGTGCGCCCGCGCGCCAGCTCCAGGCCGGCCGCCTGTTCAAGGGCCAGTCCCTGCAGCGGGCCTGCACTTGCGCTGATCGGCTCAATGCGTTCAAGAAGTGTTGTAATGTCGGTGCCAGAATCGGCATGCATAATAGACAGCAGCAGGGCCATATCACGATAGACAGGTGCCAGATCGGCCTGCTCTGCGAGTGTCAGAAATGCCGCCTCTGCCGCCTTGTTATCGCCGCTTGCCGCCAGCTTGCGGGCCACTGAAAAATCAGCCAACATCTGATAGCCGTCTGTCAGGCTGTCTGCCTGGGCGCGCAATTCTGAACCGTCATCATCAATGGCGGCGGCCTGATAAAAGGCCGTGGCGGCACGCGCATCACGGCTGTCCTGCCAGTAAACATAGCCCTGACGGGCCCCGACAAGGGCAATAATGACACCGGCTACAGCAATAACATATTTACCGTAACGCTGCCAGAGAACGGCCTGTCTGTCCTGTCTCAGCTCTTCATCAATTTCATCAAAAATATCTGCCATTTCACTTATGTCCTGCCGCAATTCTGGCCAGATGTCCGGTGCATAAAATATTGCTGGCCCGGCGCATAGCTGTTCACCTTTCAATCTGGCCCTTTATACGACTGAAGACAGTAAAGTTTCCAGTCTTTTCTGCGCTTGACCTTTAAACAAAGCAGAGGCAGTCTTTAAGCAGGGGAACAAGAAGCCGGCACTGCTTCATTACATTCACATATCCGGCATAAGTAACCCGGCATCAGTAACCCGGCATCAGTAATAGGCCAGCAGTTTAATTATATGCGTTATTTGTCATCATCACGCAAGAAAACCAAACCTCTGTATTTTTCCAGAGCTGAGCTGTCCAGTATCCTGTCTGCCTATGCGGTTCGCGTGGCCACCAGTGACTGGCGTGATTATGCACTTGATCATATTGACAATGCAGCCGTGTTCTCAGTCTTCAGACATGCCCATGAACAGCCGCTGTTCACGATTGAAAAACAGCGCCTCAAGGGCACTGAAAAATCTGTTTTTATTTTGCAGGATCGTAAAAAAACCCTGTATCGGACAACAAAACTGGCTGAGCTTGTCAACTATCTGTCCAGACTGCCGCGGCTGGTAACCAGCTGACACCCCTGGCAGGGCGCCTCATTCTTACTGTGCGCGGCTGAACAGCTGTGCTGATGCTGTCATTATACAGGCTCTGACCCGCCTGCCCCCCTCTCTCTTTTTCTTTCTCTTTCTTTCTCAGTCTCTCTCTGTCTCTCTGTGTCTCTCTGTGTCTGTCCCGTGAGACAGGTGAAAATATCTTTACGGCCCGATCTTGCCTTTTTAATTAGAAAAATCTAAATTAGAACAAAACAAGAACAAATGCATCTGTGGATATATCAGGGGATGGGACAGTTCAAAAGAATGGAAACCGCTGCAGGTGAACCGCGCCAGCCTGTATGCCTGCACCATCTGCAGGCGGAAAATCTGGCTGTGTTCTGCTGGTGCAACAGATGCAGCCATAATGCTGAGCTGCCGGTAACGCCGCTCATTGACAGGCTGGGCCCGCTTTTTCCCGTACCAGAGCTTGGCATTTACCTTCGATGCAGTAATTGCGGGGCCCATGATGTTGCCGCAAGGCCCGCATGGCCGCATTATGGCGGTCAGATTGCCCGGCATGGCTGATGGCAGTGTGGCTGGACAAGCGTGCGGTGAGTGCTTAACATGCAGTGTCTTTAAACTTGCATGGCAATAAACAAACAGGCTGGTGATCCCATGACCCCAACTGAAATCCAGAAGATACAGCGTTTTTTGCGTCAGCGTTTCGGCAATCATGAGATTACACTTGTCGCCCGCCCAGAGGCCCGCGATTCAGTTGAGTTTCAACTGAACGGTGAGACTTTCGGTGCCGTATACAGAGATGATGATGAGGGTGAGCTGTGCTACCATATCCAGCTTACTGTGCTGAGCGAGGATCTGGACTAGTCAGCCTGAAACCAGCTGGTCTGTGCAAACAAGAGAACCGCAAACAAAACCATAATGGCGGCAGTTGCCGCATCCAGAAGCTGCCAGGCCCGTCTGCTGGTCATCAGAAAGCTGAATTTCCGGGCCCCGAATCCAAGCAGGGCAAAAAAAGTGAGACTGGCGAGACTTGCCCCGCCGGCAAAAGCGACCTTGTCAGCAGACTCATAGCCGGCAGAAATAGCCCCCAACAGAACAACTGTATCCAGATAAACATGCGGATTGGCAAATGTCAGCACAGACAAGGTGGCAAGAAGTCCTGTTAATGTCTGCGAACCGGGGCGCACAGGCCCGCCCTGTTCAGCTATTGCTGTCAGGGAAAAAGCCGCCCGCGCCCGGCCAAATCCGTGACCTGCCAGCCATAGGGCAGACAGAACAAAGAGCGCGTCAGAATAGCTGTGAAAAAGCGGGGCCAATATCCGGCCCAGCCCCAGCACACCCAGACAGATCAGCAAAGCATCAGACAAGCCGCAGAACAGCACGGTGACAGACACATACTGGCTGGCAAGACCTTGTCTGATAACAAAACTGTTCTGCGGGCCAATCGCCAGTATCAGTGACAGGCTGATCAGAAAGCCGGAAACCGCGGCAGAAAACATGACACTAATCCTTTGGATTACAGAGACTCGCCCCAGTTAAAAATCACGCCGGTTAAAAATCACGCCGGTTAAAAATCAGGCTGGTTAAAAATCAGGCTGGCAAGAGAGATTTGAATATCGCACAATCATTCATATTAATCACAAGGACGGTGATGATGGCAAAGAAGAAAGTGGCAATGGAGCTGGGCATGGGGACATCCCTGCGCCGGCAGGATTATACAAAGGCGGCCGTGCGGGCCCTGCAGGATGCGCTCTGGCATAATTCCCTTACGATGGCAGACGCATTCGGCTTTTCGCGTGATGATATGATTATTGAGGTTGAAGTCGGCGTACAGAAGCCTGACGCTGTTGATATTGCCGCTGTAAAGGCTGTGCTGCCCTATGGACAGGCAACTGTGCGGGTTGTTCATGGCGGGCTGGATATTGCCAAACCGGCCACCCCGGGGCGCGCAGCCGATACTGACAAAACGGTCATCGCCAATGTTGCGGTTAATGTGTTCTTTGATATGCAGGCATCAGACACAGGAGCCAGCCAATGATGAAACGGCTGATTCTTGAAATGGGAACCGGAAATGACCTCTATGGACAGGATTATACCAAGGCGGCTTGCCGTGCGGTTCAAGATGCCATTCATCACAGCTCTTTAGTCCTGTTCCGGTCTCTTGGGATCGATCATGGTGATATGCTGGTGAATGTGACGGTTGGCGTACAAAGGCCTGAACTGGTGGATGCTGACAAAGTCGCAGCCGAATTGCCGCGCGGCACCGCCAGTGTGACGGTTGTCCAGGGCGGGCTTGATGTGCATGACAGTGACAATGACACGCTGTCTGTTATTGCCACTGCCGCAGTTGAGGCCTGTCTTGATATTGACCAGAATGACTGGCGGCTGTCACGAATCCGCTGAACAGGACAGCGCCTGTTCAGTCAGGAAATGGCGATAGCCGGCATTGTTTTGTGCAGGCAGTGCACGGGCAGCAAGGGCGCTGACAAGCCCGTCAGTGTCAAGCCGGGGATTGCTGCTCAAAACACAGACAGCAAGGCCCGCCAGACGCGGCACAGCAAAACTGGTACCAGAGACAAGCGTGACCTGCCCTTCCGGCTCAGCCAGTAACAGCTGTTCAGCCGGCAGCCCGAAATCAACATAATCCGCACTGTAATTTGATCCCTGTGCCAGCTGGCCGTCCGGCAGAACTGAGGTAACAACCAGCGCGTTGGCAAGCCCTGACACGGCAGGATAGATGGGGTTCTGTGATAAATCAGCACCATTATTACTCGCAGAAATAATGAATAATATCTGTTTATTGCGCACAGCAGCCCTCAAAAACCCCTGCCATTCATTTTCATCTGAACTGCCAAGCGGCATCATCACAATTCGCACCCCCTGTGCTGCCAGCCAGTCAAACGCTGCACCCATTTTTGCCATGTCAGGGCGCGGGTAACGCACAGCTATCAGCCCAAAATCCAGGCCGCTCTGGATAAGTATATCAGCAACATAGCGCCCATGCCTGCGCGGATAAAAGGCTGAAACTGCGATATCACTGTCAAATGGCCGGTTATCATCCTCCCATAAATCAAGCCCCAGCATCGGCCCCGCAGCTGCAAAACTGGCATGGGGCAAATATGACTGAGACAGATAATTCACACCTGAATCAATATGACCCACCTTTATCTTATGGGGTCTGTAGCCGGGCGGACGGACTGGTGTGGGCGGGTTGAGGGTCTGTACAGTGGCAGGACTGCCGCTGTCCTGAATAATCAGCCGGTCGGCCAGACCGCCCGGATAAAAGATCAGCCGTCTGCGGCTGAGCAGAGAGCAATCCGGGCGCAGGCGGATATGGCTGTCCGCCCGCCCCTGTCTCAGGCGATCAGCTGTCAGGCCAAGAAGCTGGCCGGTTCGGGTAACAAGGCGCAGCTCATAGCTGTACTGAGCGTCCCTCAGGCTGAGCCTGACAATTGTGATGCCCCTGCCCCGGTGGCGGGACTGATTTACCAGCTGCCAACCCAGGGCAGGGGTCAGCCGGGCCAGTTCTGTTTGTGAATTCAGCGCTGCCTGTCCGCAAAATTCAGTCAGCCGGGCCTGAAACCCCTCAAAATCAGCAGAAAAACCGCCACCCGGCTCAGCAGCAGATACCGGCGCGCAGAGGCTGCAGACAAAAAGACAGATTATAAACTTTTTTATCCGAAGCATTTGGGGCATTATCAATGGACTGTTTGCATATGTCAGAAACAGTCTGGCGAAACAATCCGGAAATAACAAGATGACACGGCTGCTGTTAACCAATATCGATATTCTGGCGACGATGAATGACCATGCTGGGGCACAGGCTGTTTGCGGTGAGGAGATTGAACGGGCGGGCCTGATCATTGAAGGGGGTGTGATCACAGCTGTCGGCCGGACTGAAACTGTAAGAGCGGCAAAACAGCCCGGAGATGAGGAGATGAGCCTTGCCGGCCATATTGTTATTCCCGGCCTTGTAAATACGCATCATCACCTGTTCCAGAACCTGACTAGGCTGATCCCCGAAGCCCAGAATGAGAGCCTGTTTGGCTGGCTGAAAACGCTTTATCCCATCTGGCAACAGCTGACGCCTGAGGATATTTATGTGTCAGCAGCAGTCGGGCTGGCCGAGCTGGCATTGAGTGGCTGCACCACATCATCTGACCATCAGTATCTGTTTCCCAATGGCAGCCGGCTGGACAATGCGATTGAGGCGGCACAGGACATCGGCATGCGCTTTACCGCCACCAGAGGGTCTATGAGCATTGGCGAGAGCAAGGGCGGCCTGCCCCCTGACAGCCTGACCGAGGCCGAAGATGCCATTCTTGAAGACTGCCTGCGGGTGATTGACAGCTTTCATGACAGTAGCAGACATGCTATGACCCGTATCGCCCTTGCCCCCTGCTCGCCTTTTTCTGTCAGTGTGGAACTGATGCGTGACACCGCGCTCATGGCAACTGACAGGAAAGTGGGGCTACATACCCACCTGGCAGAAAATATAGAGGATATCGACTATTCTCTGGCCCATTTTAACCTGCGGCCCGGCGATTATGCAGAACAGTTGGGATGGACAGGCGCGCATGTCTGGCATGCCCATTGTGTACAGCTGAATGATCAGGAAATTGACCTGTTTGCAAAAACCGGTACCGGCATTGCCCACTGCCCCTGCTCAAATATGCGTCTTGCCAGCGGCATTGCCCCGATACGCAAAATGCTGGACAGGGGTGTGAAAGTCGGTCTCGGCGTGGATGGCTCCTCCTCGTCAGACAGCGGCCATATTATGAACGAGGCCAGACAGGCGATGCTGCTGCAGCGTGTGTGCGGCGGGGCTGAAAACATGACTGCCAGACAAGCCCTGCGGACAGCCACCAGAGGCGGTGCAGAGGTGCTGAACCGTGACGATATAGGCCGGATTGAGCCTGGATTCAGTGCTGATCTGGCCATTTTCAACCGCAATATTATTGATTTCAGCGGCACCCAGTCTGATCCGCTGGCAGCGCTGATATTCTGCGGGCCGGTCAAGCCAAGGCATGTGATGATAAACGGCCGCTTTGTGGTCAGGGACGGGCATCTGACCAGCCTTGACCTTGACCAGCTTCTCAGCCGCCATGACCGGGCTGCCCGCGACCTCTTGAACAGAGGACTGTAAATAAAAAAGAAAATTAAATCCATGCCTGTCGGCAGCTGTCCTCATAGACTCGTCTCTATAGAAAGAAGAGGGCTTTCCTGTATGCACACAATTGCCCAGCCCAGAGATAAATCTGGGGCGGGAATGAAGGCTGGCCTGAGCTGTGTTATATTTATTCTGGTTCAGTCCGCTCTTTTTGCCGGATATTGTCTGCGTCTTCCAGCCAGACAGCTATCTGGGCGGCAATGGAAAGGCTGAGATGTCCGGGTTTCTTGCTGCGAATATCAGGCTGGCCTATCGGACAGACAAGCCTGTCAAGCTGGGGCTGTGAGAGTCCGCGTTTTTTAAGCGCGCTGCAAAAACGACGGTATTTGGTTGCCGACCCAATCAGGCCCAGATGGGAAAATACATTTTTTTTCAGAAGCGTATAGACCAGCTCCTCATCCAGCCGGTGCGAGTAACTCATCACAATATGAACAGCCCCGGCCGGCGCATGGGCGGCGATGACGGTCATATCTGCGGCCGGCACTATTGTCACACACGAGGGCACCTCTGATGGAAAACGCGCGCTGTCAGTATCCACCCAATAGGGCTGTATGCCAAGCCCGCACAAAAGCGGCATCAGCGCCCGCCCCACATGCCCGGCCCCATACAGATAAAGTTGAACAGGCGCCTTTTGCGCTGGCATCCAGAAAATCTGTTTCACAGCGTTATAGTCAGGCCTGTCTATCAGACGCTCAGACATCTGGCAGAATAAATCCCCCCGTGCGTCATGAATGAACCCCTTTGCACCAGTGGGCGGTATGCCACGAAAAGAAGCGGCAAGAGACGGGCTGAACCCCTCAAACAATAAGGTGACCTCGCCGCCGCAGCACTGCCCTAAATTCGGGCCCAGCGCAAAGACACGAAACTGTCGGGAAAAGCCCTGTTCAGGCAATGCTCTCAAAACAGAACGGGCAATCCCTATCGCCTCAAACTCCAGCTGCCCGCCGCCGATTGTTTCTTCTGATATGCTGGCAGTAACATACATCTCTGCCCCGCATTCACGCGGGGCAGAACCGCGCACCCTTGCAACAATGACGCGGCAAACCGGAACAGACCTTTCAAGATAGCTGTGTACACGGCCCGTCCAGCACCCGTTCATGACGCCCTCAACTATGCTGTCCCGGCTGGATAACGCCGCTGGCCGCCATCAAGATGGTTTCAGGCGTTGCCGGGGCATTCAAAACGGGCCGCCCGCCGGTTAATCCGCAAAGCGCATGGGCAAGTGCATTATGCACACTCACCGCCAGCATAAAGGGCGGCTCACCCACAGCCTTGGAGCGGTGGATAGTCTCAGCAGGGTTGCCGCCACTGTTATACAGCGCGATATTCAGCTCTCCAGGCCGGTCTGAACAGGCCGGGATTTTATAGGTTGACGGGGCATGGGTTAACAGCTTGCCCGTGCTGGTATAAACAATTTCCTCGCTTGTCAGCCAGCCCATACCCTGGATAAAGCCGCCTTCTATCTGGCCCCGGTCAATCACCGGATTTATTGTATTGCCGACATCATGCAGAATATCCGCGCGTAAAAGCCTGCTCTCGCCTGTCAGACTGTCTATCACAACCTCGCTGACGGCTGCCCCATAGGCAAAGTAATAAAAGGGGGAACCCTCGAACCTCTCTGCGTCCCAGTGGATGTCAGGCGTTGCGTAAAAACCAGTGGCTGACAGCGATACACGCTGCTGCCAGCACAGGCTGGCCGCCTGTGCAAAGCTCAGCGCTTCCGGCCCGATATGCACATATCCGTCCTGAAAACGCACTTTCGCCGGATCATCCTGATACAACCCGGCCAGACAGGTAGATATGCGCTGTTTCAGTTCCTGTGCGGCCCGTGCGGTTGCCATGCCGTTCAGGTCGCTTCCGGACGAGGCGGCCGTTGCTGATGTATTGGGCACTTTGCCTGTGTTTGTGGCTGTAATTTTTATCTGCCCGACCGGCAAACCAAAAGCATCGGCACAAATCTGGGCCACTTTGATATTCAGCCCCTGACCCATTTCCGTGCCACCATGATTGAGGTGCACAGACCCGTCTGTATAGATATGGACGAGGGCGCCGGCCTGATTGAGCATGGTTTTATTGAATGAAATGCCGAATTTTACCGGCGTGAGAGCAATCCCGCGCCGCAGGGGCGGGTTATCCTGATTGCCCGCCTCTATCTGTTTGCGCCTTTCCCTATAATCAGACATGCGCACCAGCTCATCAACAAGGGCATTGATTATCCCGTCCTTGACCGGCTGGCGATAAGGGGTCAGCTGCCCTGCATCCGCACTGTCCTTATCAGCATAGAAATTGCGCTGGCGCACTGTCAGCGGATCCAGCCCCAGCGCCGAGGCCACATCATCGACAATCCGTTCCATTCCTATGATACCCTGCGGGCCGCCAAAGCCGCGAAAGGCCGTATTTGACGGGGTGTTGGTACGGCACAGATATGCCGTCACCTGAATATCTGGAATATAATACGCATTTTCAGCATGCATCATGGCCCGGTCAGCAATGGCAGATGACAGATCAAATGACATGCCGCAGCGCAGGGCTTGTGTGACATCCAGTGCCAGTATCCGCCCCTGATCATCAAATCCTGCCTCATAAGTGATAAGAAAATCATGGCGTTTGCCAGTCACCCGCATATCTTCATCACGGTCATAGACAAGTTTTGCCGCCCGGCCAGTCTTACGCGCCGCCACTGCCGCAATAATTGCCGGCAAATTGGCCTGGCTTTCCTTGCCGCCAAAACCGCCGCCCATACGCCTGACCTGAACTGTGATGCTGTTAAAGGCCGTCCCCAGCGCCCCGGCAACCTTGTGCTGCACCTCGCTTGGATGCTGGGTAGAAACATGCAGGAGCATCTCATCACCCTCACCCGGCAGCGCAAGGGCGGCCTGGCCCTCGAGATAGAAATGCTCCTGCCCGCCTACAGTGAGGCTGCCCTGCAGCCTGTGCGGTGCCGCCGCGAGGGCATCCTGTACATTGCCGCGTTTCATTATCCTTGGCGGGCATAAGAGGCTGTTGTCTGAAAGGGCCTGTTGAATTGTAAGGATGGCTGGCCTGTCCTTATAGACAATCTGCGCTTTTTGTGCGGCTGTGCGCGCTGCCTTTGCGCTGTCAGCCACAACCGCAAAAATACACTGGCCATGATAGCTGACAATATCCCTGGCAAATACCGGATCATCACCAAAGACAGGGCTGGCATCATTGCAGCCGGGGATATCTGCTGCTGTAAGCGTGCAGACAACCCCCGGTACAGCTTCTGCCGCGCTCAAATCCATAGAGATAATTTCCGCATGGGCCCGCTCGGACAGACCAAGCGCGATATGCACCCCGTCTGTCGGAAAAATCAGATCATCGGTGAAATGCGCGCCACCTGTTACATAAAGGGTCGCACTGTCATGAAAAGGTGACTGATCCTTTATGTTGTGCATTTGTCACGCGCCTCGCCTGCGTTGTGTTCCTGCTGTTGCTTGGGACAGCATGTCAGGGGACAGCATGACAGGGGACAGCCGCAGCGGGCCGGCCCTATATTCAAGACAGAATTTCTGCAGCAGATTTTTGGCTGCCAGCGCGCGGTATTCACGGCTGGCGCGCATATCATCAATCGGCGCAAAATCAGCATCCATCCTGTCCAGCTGATCGGTGCTGAAATTGCTGTTCAGATTATGGCCTGTTATCGCCTTTTCTGTGTAAAAGGCCCGCTTCGGCACGGCTGCCATACCGCCACAGGCAATGCGTGCTGAAATGATAATATCATCTTTTATGTCTGCCCAAATGGCCATCAGAACAGCAGAGATATCCTGATCAAACCGTTTTGATAATTTATAGGCACAAAGCTGCTGGTTTTCAGTCAGCTTGGGAAGGGAAAGGGCCTGTATGAATTCACCTGGCCTGCGATCCTGCTGTCCGTAATCAATAAAAAAATCTGACAGCTTCACGCGCCGAACCTGTCCGCCGTGATTTAATACCACCTCACCGTCAAGGGCCAGAAAACAAGGTGGGAGATCACCGATAGGAGACCCATTGGCAACATTGCCGCAAACCGTAGCTGACTGACGCACCTGTGCAGAACCAAAACGTGCCCACATATCAGCAAGCCCTGGATAATACGCAACCAGCCGCTGGCGCGCGGCTGTATGGCTGACAGCCGCACCGATGGTAATGTCTGTTTTGGTGATGTCTATGCGGTTCAGCCCCTGCGTGCGGCCCAGCGCGATGAAATGCGAAATGTCCCGGTGCTGTTTGGTAACCCATAACCCTATATCCGTGCCGCCGGCAAGAATACGCGCCTCTGGATTGTCCTTGCAGATCTGTTCAAGCCGATCCAGTGAGGCCGGCGCATCATAACGCTGGCCATCATGGTTTACCTGCAAATCCTGTGTATCATCAGCATGATCATTGACAAAGGCCAGCTCGGCAGCATGCCTTTCTGTCTCCCAGTCAGGAACAGCGGCCCCGGCTAGCGACAGCCCGGCCCTGACCAGCGGGCCATAGCCCGTACAGCGGCATAAATTGCCGCTTAACAGGCTGTCAATCCCCTGTTCTGTCCACTCCATACCCTGACACCATCCCGCATATAACGACAGGATAAAGCCGGGTGTGCAAAAGCCGCACTGCGCCCCATGACAGTCAACAACCGCCTGTTGGACAGGATGCAGCGCGCCGTCTGGGCCCGCCACCCCCTCAACCGTTGTCACAGATGCGCCGTCAATCACAGGCAGGAATGTGATACAGCTATTCACCTGCTGATAATTCAGCCCGCCTACCCCATCGGCCCGCGCAATAACAACCGTACAGGCCCCGCAGTCACCCTCGGCACAGCCCTCTTTGGTGCCGGTCAGACCGCCTGTCTGGCGCAGCCAGTTCAACAATGTTGTATCTGGCCTTGCTTCACTGATTTCTGTATATCTGCCATTCAGCAGAAAACGAAAAGATGTCCGCATTTATCAACAGCTCCTGTTCACAAAAACTGCATCACACACCACATTCCTGGACACAACACGCCCTAGCGGTTGGCATGAAAACTTCTGCCCAAATGGGCCGGGGCCCCGAACGTAACCCGCCCGCGGCCCGATATGATAACCAGCACAATGATTGTAGCAAGATAAGGCAGCATTGACAAAAACTGTGATGGAATCACCCAGCCGCGTGCCTGCCCCGAGAGCTGCATGATTGTCACCCCGCCAAACAGAATGGCGCCCATCACCACGCGCCAGGGCCGCCATGAGGCAAACACCACCAATGCCAGTGCAATCCAGCCCCGCCCGGCTGTCATCCCCTCTGCCCAATGCGGCGTCAGCACAAGCGGCAGATATGCCCCGCCCAGACCAGCCATGAAACCGCCAAACAAAATCGCGGAAAACCGGACAGCCAGCACGTTATAGCCAAGCGCATGAGCACTGTCATGATTAATACCCACCGCGCGCAGCACAAGTCCGGTACGCGTATGCGCCAGCACATAGGCTGTCAGTGCCACCAACACAACTGACAGATAGGCCATAATATCCAGCCCAAAGGCCACACCAATGACCGGCACAGAAGATAAATAGGGGACAACAAGTTCTGGCAGACCGTCTATGGCC
>JAYPEG010000006.1:37435-49931 GCA_038125645.1 Alphaproteobacteria bacterium | reverse complement strand
TTGGTTGCCAGGCCCAGAACAAACACGGCAAAGACTGCTGCCACAGCCATGCCAGCCAGACCGCCGCCGATAATCCCAAGATAGGCATTGCCACTGATACTGGCAGCACCGAATGCCGCAACCGCGCCCATCAGCATCATCCCCTCAACACCAAGGTTGAGAACACCGCTCTTTTCAGTGACGAGCTCTCCTGTTGCGGCAAGGATCAGTGGCACCGAAGTCAGCAGCACGGTTATCAGCAGTTCTTCAAACATCGGCAGACTCCTGTTTTGCTGGCATTTGTGGGGCTGTGTCATGGCGCTCTGACACCCGCACCAGCGCATAGCGCGTCAGGGTTTCCCCGGCCAGCAGCATGAACAGCAGGATACCCTTGAAAATATCCGTCACAACCTTGGGAATCCCCATTGAAATCTGGGCACTGTCACCGCCCAGCTCAGCCAGCGCGACAACCAGACCAGCGACAATCACGGCCATTGGGTTCAGCCGTGCCAGAAAGGCGACAATAATTGCAGTAAAACCATAGCCAAATGATACATTCGGCTGCAGCTGCCCTATATTGGCGGAAACCTCAATCATGCCGGCAAGCCCGGCCAGGGCCCCGGAAATCAGCAGCACACCGAAAGTCACATATGTATCACTGAAACCGGCAAAGCGGCCGGCACGCGGGGCATCACCCATCAGCTTAATCTGAAACCCGCCCAGCATGCGGGCCAGATAAAACCATCCCGCAACAGCAATGACAAAGGCAACCGGAACCCCCCAATGCAGTTGGCCGAGCCTACCAATTCCCGGCAATAACAGCGGGCCTATCAACCCGGCCTCAGGATAGGGCTTTGTCAGCGGGAAGCCAAAGGACATCGGATCACGCCACGGCCCCCTGACCGCCCAGTCAAGCAGCAGAACCGCAACATATGTCAGCATCAGTGACACCAGAATCTCATTCGTTCTGGAACGGGTTTTCAAAACAGCTGGAATGGCGGCAAAGGCACACCCGGCTACCACGGCTGCCAGTCCCATCCATACTATCAGCAGGGGTGACTGCGAGTCCTGGAATGTCAGTGCCATCCAGCCGGCCCCCATGGCCCCGGCAATCAGCTGGCCCTCAGCACCGATATTCCAGACATTGGCGCGATAGCAGAAAATTAAACCGGTAGCGATAATGATCAAAGGACAAGCCTTGACCAGCAGATTGCCTATCTGGTCAGGACGTGACAGAGGCTTGACAAAAAATTCATACAATGCCGCCAGTGGCGGATAACCCAGAACAGCCAGAATTATCGCTCCGAATATCAGGGTGACAGCAACAGAGACCACGGGAACGGTCAGAATAAGGGAAACAGGAATATGTTTGCGTGGTTGCAGAACAAACATTTTACGCGCTCCTGCTGGTTCGGGAATCCCCGCCCATTAACAGCCCGATAGCCTCTGGTGTCAGTGTCTCTGCTGCCACCGCCTCTGACAGATGCCCGCCGTTAAGCACGGCAATACGATGAGAAATGGCAAAAACTTCTTCAAGGTCTTGCGAGATGACAATCACAGCAGAGCCGGTACGGGCCAGATCAATCATCGCCTTGCGGATAAATTGTGCCGCGCCGATATCAACACCCCATGTTGGCTGTGAAACCACCAGCAGCCTTGGGTTTTTGATAATTTCCCGCCCCACCACAAATTTCTGAAGATTGCCGCCGGACAGGGCAGAGGCCATAGGGTCTTCAGATGGCCGGCGCACATCAAATATTTCCGCAATTTTTGCCGCCTTTTGTCTGGCAAATGGCTTGTTGATAACACCCATTTTTACTGCATCAGGCTGGCTGTAGCTGGTCAGTAAGGCATTTTCAGACAGCCGCATACCAGGGACTGCTGCATGCCCGTTACGTTCTTCCGGGACAAATGACAGGCCTTTTTGTCTGCGCTCTGTGGGGCCATATGCACTGATATCCGTCCCGTCCATAAACAGGCTGGCTGACCTTGCGTCTGTCCATTCACCAGTCAGCGCATCCATCAGCTCTGCCTGTCCATTGCCGGCGATACCGGCAATACCCAGTATTTCACCGGCATGGGCCGTCAGACTGATATCTTTCAGCGCGACATCAAACGGGCCGCGTGCCGGCCGGCTAAGGCCGCTTATCTCAAACAGCGGCCGGGCTGTCGCTGGCGGTTTCTGGCGCTTGATTTCAGTGATTTTTGTTCCCACCATCAATTCTGCCATCTGGCGTGTTGTGCGCGTGCGGGTTTCCAGTTCAGCAACCTTTCTGCCACCGCGCAGAATTGTTGCCCGGCTGGTCAGCTGTTTGATTTCTTCGAGCTTGTGTGAAATAAACAACACCGCACAGCCCAGCCCGGCAAGCTGGCGTAGCACATCAAACAGCTGGCCGGTTTCCTGTGGCGTCAGAACAGAATTTGGCTCATCCATAATCAGTAAAGAGGGATCCTGCAGCAGACAGCGCATAATTTCAACCCGCTGCTGCTGGCCGACAGATAAATCAGAGACCAGTTGGGCCGGATCAAGGGCAATGCCATAGGTGGCTGATTTTTGGGCAATATCATCAGCAAGACCAGCACGCGGATAATCTGCTGGCAGGGACAGAGCAATATTTTCTGCAACGTTCAGCCCCTCAAACAGCGAAAAATGCTGAAACACCATTCCAATACCGGCCCGGCGTGCCTCTTGTGGATTGGCCGGATAAAAGGGCACGCCCTTCCATAAAAACCGCCCGCTGTCTGGCTGCAGGAGCCCGTAAATCATTTTCACAAATGTTGATTTACCTGCCCCATTCTCACCAAGAAGCGCGTGTAGCTCACCCGAACAGATGCTGAAATCTATTGCGTGATTGGCCGTAAAATCACCAAATGATTTTGAAATCGCCTCACTTTGCAAAAGCGGCCTGGGGACAGTGAATTTACTGGTTTTGTCCATTTATACCCCCTGCCCTCTTTTCATTGGCTTGCCTGGCTCTGTGCGGGCAAGACAGATTGCCCCCGACAAAAAGATTAATCCGGTTTTCTGGGCCTGTCTATCGCTGAAAAATACGACCCAGACAGCGGGCCCATGCGCTGTGGCTAAACAGTGGCAACACGCAGGGCATTGGTTGTTCCGGACAGGCCAAAGGGCATGCCAGAGACAATGACCAGCGGTTCTCCTGAATTGCCAAGCTGTTTCTGCCTGACCTGATTAATGGCATCATCAACAGCCCGCTCATAGCCGCTTTCTGCCTGTAAGGTAGTTGTCACCCCCCACAGCAGGGTTAATTTGCGCTCTACCTCCCTATAGGGGGTCAGCACCAGTAGCTGGCGCCTTGGCCGCTCGCGTGCCAGCCTGACAGCAGTGTTGCCAGAGGCGGTAAAGGCAATAATCGCGGCGGCCTCGATCACTTCTGCTAACCGCACAGCAGCCTCAGCCACAGCATGATAGACAGATGGCTCCACCGCCAGGCGTGCCGGCCCGTCATGCGGATGAAGCCGGATATGATCCTCTGCCTCTGTTGCGATGGCTGCCATCATCCGCACCGCTTCAACAGGATAGCTGCCAGCAGCCGTTTCGGCAGACAGCATTACAGCATCCGCCCCGTCAAACACCGCCCCAGCAACATCAGATGCCTCTGCGCGTGTTGGGGCCGGTGCTGAAATCATACTTTCAAGCATCTGTGTAGCAACAATAACCGGCTTGCCGACCTGCCGGCAGCTGGCAATAAGGTGTTTTTGGATTGCCGGCACTTTCTGGGCTGGAAGCTCTACCCCCAGATCCCCGCGCGCAACCATAACCGCATCAGCCGCAGCAATGATACCATCAATTTCTGACAGCGCAGAGGGCTTCTCAATTTTGGCAATAATCTGGGCACGATCCCTGATGATTGCGCGGGTGGCCAGAATATCGCTGGTTTGCTGAACAAATGACAGGGCGATAAAATCAACACCCTGTTCCAGTGCAAAATCCAGATCAGACAAATCCTTTTTCGTCAGCGGTGTAATATCCAGTTTGACATCAGGTAAATTCACGCCCTTCTGGCTGGTCAGTCTGCCAGCATTCTCACATCTGCAGGTAATGCTGCCCGCCGCCAGTCGCAGAACAGTAAAACGCAGACGCCCGTCATCAATCAAGATGACAGCACCCGGTTGCAGACTGGCAAAAATATCAGCGTGCGGCAGCTCTATGCGCGGCAGAGACGCGCCGGCTTTGGGTTCAGATGCCTCCAGACAGAAACAAACCTCATCTCCGGCCTTCAGCTCAAGCGGCTGCGAGAGTGTGCCAATCCGGTATTTTGGCCCCTGAAGGTCAGCAATAATGCCGAGCGGGCGTGCCGTGTCCTTTTCAGTCTGGCGTATCCATGCGACTCTTTGTGCCTGTTCATCCTGTGTGCCATGGCTGAAATTAAGACGGAACAGGTTTACCCCGGCCAGAACAAGTGCGTTTACAGTTTCAGGCGTGCTTGACGCAGGGCCAAGAGTTGCCACAATTTTTGTTGCTCTTTGCATAGCCCCCGCCTTTGTTACATTGCCTGAATTTGCTTATAGCACAGGATTGAGGAAAAAAAAGCCGCCACAGACCAGACAGTAATCTCAGCGGCGCGGTTCAGCCAACCGCAGGGCTGCCAGCAATCCGATAACAGAACTGGCCAGTACCAGTAAAAACGCAATCCGGTAATTCTGGGAACTGTAGAGGGGAATGCCCTCAGCGAGCTGGCCTGACCATTGATAATCCAGGGCAAGGCCAACAAGCGGCTGGAGCACCGCTCCGGAAGCAACGGTCATCGAATTGACAATACCCGTTGCCCCGCCGGCGATGGCAGGTGGAATAACATCACGCACAAGGGCAAAACAACACGCCATTAATCCGCCGGAAAATCCGGTCAGAACAAGCAGACTGACCACAGCCGCAAGCGGCAGGTCAGATATGAAAATCAGCATTGTCAATAACAGACAGACACAGACAGAGCCGCTGACAAGAATAGGTTTGCGTCTGCCCAGCCGGTCTGACAGCCAGCCACCGGCAGGCGCGCCCACAGCCCAGCCCAACAACAGCAGCGATACAAGAAAGGCTGCCTGCGGGCGGCTGAGGTCGTAGGCTGTTTGCAAAAAGGGCGTGCCCCACAATCCGCCCAGAGCGAGCATCGGGCCAGACAGGGTGGCGGCCACCAGAGCTATTTTCCATACTTCTTTTGTGCCCGCTGCCTGTTTCATTATCTCTGGTAAAGATAAACCCTTTGGCTGGCGGGCCGTGTCAATTCTCTCTTTTGCCGGCTGGTTGCGGACAAAGGCAAAGACCAGACCGGCCAGCAAAAAGCCAAAGCCGCCCAGCGCAAAAAGGCTGTGCCGCCAGCCAAAATTTTCAACAAACAATGCCAGCGGCCCCTGTGCCAGCATCCCGCTGCTCATGCCGGTGAACATTGCAAGTCCTGCCAAAAACCCAAAATGTGAGGGCGAGAACCAGCGCCCGGCAAGCGCAAGAGACCCGAGAAACCCAACAGCTGATCCCATACCTATTAAAATCCGCCCAAAATAGGCAATCAGCAGATTATCTGCCAGCCCGAAAAGTACCGAACCTGCGGCCGCAAGGCACAGGGCGGCTGAAAGCAGCAGCCGTGTGCCCAGAGTTTCAAGCAGCGCGCCAAGCGGTATCTGCAGCAGAACATAAGGATAGAAATACAGCGCTGACAAAGTGCCAAGCATCGCCCCGCCGATAGTGAAATCACGCATCAGATCCGACACCATAACTGACGGTGCCACACGATGGAAAAATGCATAACCAAATGCAACCGCTGCCAGTGACCAGATAAAACAGGCATAGAGACCGCCTTTCGGCTGTCTGTCAAACCAGCCAGCCAGCTGTTCTGCCCGTGCCTGTTTGTTATGATCATTCATCTCCTGATCCTGTCCGTTATCCATACCAGCCTTATTGCGTACGCCCACAGCCCATTGCCGCTGTGATGGGGGGCGTGCCGTTCAGACAATCCGGCATTATGTTTCTTTCTGGCGACAAAATCTTAATTCTGACACAAAGGGGGCGGACGAACGCCCGCATGCCCCCTTTGTCAGGCATCCGTATGACCGTTTTAATAGTAGAAAGAAAACCAGACCAGGTTTTTTTCGCTCTCCAGAGTTTTAATGATAGATTCACGCTGCCTCATTTTAAAAATTCTATGCCTTTGTGCTGTTCTTACAGGCTGCGGCAGCAATCAAAACCAACCCTCGCAGGCTTTTATGAATTCACCGCAATATGACCAGAACACCGGCCTGTTTCATAACAGTGACGGTTCAACAAACAAGAAAACGCCTCTGCAGCTGGCCGGCATGGCACGGGCCTTTATCCTGCGCGACAAAGACCCGGCAGAAACAACAGGATTTGAAATTATGGAACCGGCCCGTCAGCCGGACAGCCCGTCGGGACGCCAGGCGCTCTGGGTTGGCCATTCAACAGTGATCGTCAGCGCGTCCGGCAAGACAGTGATGACGGATCCGATATTTATCGGCCGGGCCTCACCTTTGTCCTTTCTCGGGCCCAGACGTATCACACCGGCACCGCTGGGGCTGGCAGACCTGCCAAAGATAGATGTGGTCGTTATCTCGCATAATCATTATGATCATCTCAGCCTGCCAACGCTGAAAGAGTTGAACAGGCTTCAGCCCGCAATCAGATATTTTGTGCCGCTTGGCCTTGCCGGACTGCTGCAGTCTGCCGGCATCCGGCATGTCACGGAAATGGACTGGTGGCAGACCGAAAACAGTAACGGCCTTGAGATTACCGCTACACCTGTGCGCCATTGGTCATCACGCAGTGGCTTTGACCGCAATCAGAGCCTCTGGGCCGGCTGGTGGATCAAATTCCCTGGCCTGACATTTTATTTTGCCGGCGATACCGGCTATTCAGATGATTTCAGGGAAACCAGAAAGCGGCTTGGTTCACCTGACCTGGCTGCCATCCCCATCGGGGCCTATGAGCCGCGGGACTTTATGCGTGCCGCCCATGTCAATCCAGAAGAAGCCGTGCAGATTTTTATCGATTTAAATCCCGGCCGGGCACTGGCCGTACATTGGGGGACGTTCAAGCTGACACTTGAGCCGCTTGCCGCCCCGCCAGAGCGTCTGCATGCAGCCCTCAAGGCACAGAATATTGCCCCTGAACGCTTTCAAGTCCTGAAACACGGGCAAAAGCTGTGGATTGACTGATCAGCCCTTATTAAGTCTGCCGGCGGCGGCGGGCCGACATACGCAGACCAGACCACAGCTCCTCGCGCTCCAAATAACAGCCGCGCAGCCAGCGTCCGCCGCTGGCCGGGGCAAAAGAGGTGCGCCCATGTAGCACCCGCCGGTTATCAAAACACATCATATCGCCGGGCTGCAGGCGGAATTCAGTCTTGAATTCCGGGCTGTTGCCCAGCTGATAGGCCAGCTTCTGCGCCTGATAATGGGCCTGCATCTCATCAAAATTACCGCGCAGGGGGGCGCGCAGCCAGCTTGTCCAGCGCACCTCATCCAAATCACCCGCCCTGTCCAGATGAAAAAGCGGTACCTGCATCCGGTAATCAGAGGTTTTCGCCTTATTGGCAAAATCAATCGGCCGGGATGAAAGCAGGTTAAACGCATCTCTGTCTGTTCTGCGAATATGGTCTGCGACAGCAAAGCCATCCGCCAGTGTCGAGTTACCGCCATCTGAATCATTCTGCAGACAGAACAGAAACTGCAGGCCCGGCATATATTCACGCGTGGCCAGATCAGTATGCGCGGGTAGCTCTTCGCCTGTATAGGCGTTAGAGTCAGCTTCAGCCTTGACCCTGACCTCAAAAATATGCCCGAAATTTGATGTTCGGATGACCCCTATGCGTTCTGGCAGCCGCTCTATCATGTCCGGGCTGACAGGTAGCCCTCTGACAATGACAGCCCCAAAGCGGGCAAAACTGACCAGAAAATTGAAAAATTCATCCTCATCATCAAGAATGTGCTGACCGTCACTTATCGGAATATCTGCAAAATCCGCCGCCCGCCACAAGCGCCGAGACAAATCACAGCCAAAGTCAGTATCCCCGTAAAGCCCGGTCTGATACAGCCAGCCCGTGTGATAAACAGACTGGCCAGTGTCATTTTCATGCAGCCTGTGCGACCACTCAACCTGCACCTGTCCCCGGTCAATAACTGTTGCAGAAGTGATATGAAATCCCTCTGGCAGATGCAGGGGCGATAGCAACGTTTCGCGTGTTATCGGATGGGTGGTATCGCAATCAGGACTGTGTTCCCGCAGGTCAGCAGCCAGATGACAGCTCTGGCGGCCATCTTCATAAATGACTGTCAGTCCCAATGGCTGCACATCGAGTCTGGCTACTGGCTGCACCTGATAGCTGTCAAAATCCGGTGTGGCAGGGAAATTATGCGTTTTGGTGCTGTTCATGCCAGTGCCTGTGAAAATGAGCGGCCGCAGAATTGTGATCCTGATATCACAGCATCATAAAATATGCCGGTCTGTAAAGGGGCTTTTCATCCCGCCGGCCCGCCCAGCAGGATCGCGTGCATCAGGCGGCCGGGCATCAGGGTAAAGCCACCGGTCAGCACCAGCCCCAGACCATAGAGCAGCACCATCATCTGTTTATGCCTCTTTATATTATTCTGGCGGGCCGCACGCACAGCTGAATAAAGCGCATAAAGAGTGAAAACAGACAACAGGTGAATAGGGCTGAACGGCCCCATTATACGCAGCTCAAAAATAAAGAAGCTGGACAGCGCGACAAGGGTCATGAAGCTGACCCATAAATACCCTGTTAACTGATGGCGGCGGCCGCCCTTTGGCAGGGCCAGCTGAACACCGCCCAGAACAAGGGCCGCCACGGCCAGCAGCAAATGCAGCTGGATGACGCACGGGGCCCCGGCAAAGGCTGCGAGATTCATGCCCCCTTCCCGTGATAGAGATTGACCAGCAGAACCCCGGCGATAATCAACCCCATACCCAACAGGGCCTGCCAGGCCAGCGTCTGACGCAAAATCAGCACGCCAAGAATGGCAATGGTAAAAATGCCAAGGCCGCTCCATGTCGCATAAACAATGGCGATCGGTATGGCCCGGATAGCAAAGGTCAGCAGATAAAAGGCTGTCAGATAGCAGACGGCCAGAATGACAGTCGGCCACAGGCGGGTAAAATTCTGCGATACAGGCAACAGCATTGTGCCTGTCACCTCAAACAGAATAGCGGCAAATAAACAGAGATAGCTTGTTGTCATTACAGGCCCAAGCGTAGTTGTGTTAACAGTCTTTGTCCATTGATGGGCACCCCCATGCCGGGGCGCTGAATAAAAAGCCGGACATTAAACTGCGGACATAAAACAGCGGACATTAACATAATATGCTGGTCATCAGAACCAGCGCAACATGCCGATGATGCCTGCTGCCGCATAAAAAAACTGCAGCAGCAGGATGCCCCCGTGTCTGCCAAGCCAGGCCCACAGCCCGATTGACAGCGCCGAGACAAATAACAGGGTAAAGCCGATAAATTCTGACCCCGTGTTTGAGGCAACCAGCAGGGAATAGACAATCGCGGTGACAACGCCGAACCATTCCAGATATTTTGCATGTATCTTATTCAGCAAGGTAGGCTCCTCTCATTTTCATTCCGGTCACCCTCACCCAGCGGCGGTATTCTGCTCAGCCTCAGCTGTGTCGGCAGAGCAGCAGCTGGCCAGTTTTACAGGATTTGGAATCCGAACCTCTCATAAATCAGATTGAACAGCCAGACAAGACCGGCAGTGAGCACAATGCTGGACAGGGCAGCAGGCAGAAAGCCAAATTTTTCTATGATAAAGGGAAATAACAGAAACACCGGCAATGTTGGCAGCACAAAATACAGGGTAAAGGCCATATGCCTGCCGATTTTCTCATCCGGCACATTTTCATAATACATCCAAAAAATAACCAGAAAGGTGGTCAGCGGCATGGCAGCAATAATGCCGCCCAGCTTGTCACTGCGTTTGGCTGTCTCGCTTATCAGCACAATCAGGCCAGCGGTGATGAGCAGTTTTGTCAGGTAAAATAGCATGGGCGGCCCCTGTAATTTTCAGTGCTGGCAGCGTGCCTGCCACACGTATAACAGCTGCCGCCATTGTAAATCGCCCGCCTTTCTTTACAAGCAGTTTTCATCACTCAGCCATTTCAATACAGGCCATATTGACAGCATACAGTAAACAGTAAACAAAATCCGCAAAACGCTCATCTTTGATTTATTTTAAGTAGCTTTCTTCACTGAGGGGCCGAATTAGTAAATTGCAAAAGCGCCGGAGGTTCTGTGACATTGGGTGAAAACAGTGAATGCATAGCTGTCTGCCAACATTGTTCTTTGGCCGGGCACTATTATGTTTTGCTGCTGTCTCATCTTGATTTTTGTCGAAGTGGCTGTTTCAGTTTTAATTAATTAAGACCCCTTTTCACAGCACCGCTTCTTCCCCTTTTATCAGGAATTTTCTGCACATCATTTGCAGTCTTCATCGCTGTTACTTTTTTCACAGGACAATGCAGGTTTATATTATCCAACCCTCATTCCCACTCATAGTTCCAATGGCGTAAGCCATTGAAAACATTACTCCCACTCTATTGTTCCTGGTGGTTTGCTGGTGACATCATAGACAACGCGGTTCACGCCCTTGACCTCATTGACAATGCGTGTTGCCACCCGTGTCAGAAAGGCGTGCTCAAAAGGATAGCTCTCAGCTGTCATGCCATCAGCAGAAGTGACCGCCCGCAGCGCACAGATATACTCATAAGAGCGTGCATCACCCATCACGCCGACTGTACGCACCGGCAGCAGTACAGCAAAAGCCTGCCATATTTCATCATACAGCCCGGCATTGGAAATCTCATCGAGATACACAGCATCAGCGGCGCGCAGAATGGCCAGCTTTTCTTCTGAGATCGCCCCGGGTATGCGAATGGCAAGGCCGGGGCCGGGAAAGGGATGGCGCCTGACAAAGGCATCGGGCAGGCCCAGCTCACGCCCCAGCGCGCGCACCTCGTCCTTGAACAGCATCCGCAGGGGTTCCACCAGTTCCAGTGCCATATCATCAGGCAGACCGCCAACATTATGGTGTGATTTTATTGTCACCGCATCGCCGCCAGCAGCTGAGATGGATTCAATCACATCCGGATAGAGCGTGCCCTGTGCCAGAAACCGCGCATCCGATATTTTTGCCGATTCAGCGTCAAAAACCTCAATAAAGCTCCTGCCGATAATTTTGCGTTTCTGTTCTGGATCATCAATACCATCAAGGCGGGAGAGAAACATTTCAGAGGCATCATGATGAACAAGCGGGATATTGTAATGTCCGCGGAACAGCGAGACGACCTGTTCTGCCTCTGCCTTTCGCATTAACCCGGTATCAACAAAAACGCATGTCAACTGCTCACCAATAGCCTGATGGATAAGGACAGCCGTAACAGAGCTGTCGACACCGCCGGACAGGCCGCAGATAACGCGCGATCGGCCCACCTGTGCACGGATAGCGGCAATCGCCTGTTCCTTGTAGGCTGCCATTGACCAGCTGGCATCGCAGCCGCAGATATTCAGCGCAAAATTCTGCAAAAGCCCCGCCCCGCCGCTTGTGTGCACGACCTCTGGGTGAAACTGCACACCATAATAGCGGCGCGCCTCGTCCGCTATCACAGCAAAGGGGGCGCCACTGGAACGGGCAATCACGCTGAATCCCTGTGGCAGGGCAGCGACATGATCGCCGTGACTCATCCAGACTGACTGCTGACTGTCCTGTGACCAGACCCCGTCAAAGAGCGGGCTCTGTGCAAGGACAGTGACCTCTGCTGCACCAAATTCACGGCTGCGCCCGGCTTCAACCCTGCCGCCGAGCTGGGCACACATTGTCTGCTGGCCATAACAGATTCCCAACACCGGCACGGCGCTGTCAAACACAGCCTGCGGGGCGCGCGGGGTATCAGTGCTGGTCACCGAATTCGGGCCTCCCGACAGAATAACACCAGCCACCTCTGCCAGCGCGGCATCCAGGGCCCGTGTGCCAGCCGCCGTACTGGGCAGGATTTCAGTATAAACACCATCCTCGCGTAGGCGCCTGGCAATCAGCTGGGTCACCTGCGAGCCAAAATCTATGATCAGGATTTTATTTGACATCTGTTATTAATTTCCCCTGACAGGTCACAGGCCCGGGCGGTAATTCGGGGCTTCTCTGGTAATCGTCACATCATGAACATGGGATTCCTGCAAGCCCGCTGCGGTAATCTTCAAAAAGCTGCAGTTTTTCTGCATATTTGCTATTGTGGCATTGCCTGTATAGCCCATAGCGGCCCGCAATCCCCCGGCTAGCTGGTGCAGAACCTGCTGGGCAGCCCCCTTATAGGGCACCTGCCCTTCAATTCCCTCGGGCACCAGTTTCAGCGGAGTTGACACTTCTGCCTGAAAATAGCGGTCAGCAGATCCCCGTGCCATTGCCCCTAATGAGCCCATGCCACGATAGGCCTTATAGGAACGCCCCTGATACAGAAACACCTCTCCCGGCGT
>JAYPEG010000006.1:33928-37425 GCA_038125645.1 Alphaproteobacteria bacterium | reverse complement strand
GCTCTGGAAATAGCGGTCACTGGAACCGTGGCCCTTGGTCATGGCGCCGAGCGAGCCCATGCCGCGGTAGGCCTTGTAGCTGCGGCCCTGGTAGAGTTCCACTTCGCCGGGCGCTTCTTCAGTACCGGCCAGCAGGCTGCCGATCATCGCAACAGACGCACCAGCAGCAATCGCCTTTGCCAGATCACCAGAATATTTAATGCCGCCATCAGCGATAACCGGCACCCCTGCGTCATGGCAGACACTGCAGGCATCAATAATGGCCGTCAGCTGCGGGACGCCAACACCGGCAATCATCCTGGTTGTGCAGATAGAGCCGGGCCCGATACCGACTTTCACCGCATCCACACCGGCATCTATCAGCGCCTTTGCACCATCTGCTGTTGCGATATTGCCGATCTGTACTGTGTTTGACAGCCGCCTGATATCCGCAACAGAGTTGAGCACCCCTTGTGAATGGCCATGGGCCGTGTCAACAACAATCACATCAGCCCCGGCATCAATCAGCGCCTCTGCCCGGGCAATCCCGTCAGGCCCTGCACCTGTTGCGGCTGCCACCAGCAGCCTGCCCTTGTCATCCTTTGACGCCTTTGGAAAGTTCTGGGCTTTTTCCATATCCTTGACAGTGATCAGACCAACACAGACATTATCCTCATCCACAACAACCAGCTTTTCGATTCGATGCTCATGCAACAGGCGGCAGGCCTCATCCGGGCTGGCGGCCTGTGTCACCGTGACCACGGGACTGGTCATCAGCGCGGCAACTTTCTGGTTACTGTCAGTGGCAAAACGGACATCGCGGTTCGTCAGGATACCAACCAGATGGCTGTGCGCGTCAACGACCGGGACACCGCTGATATTGTGCGCCGACATCATGGCCAGCGCATCACCCAGAGTCCTGTCAGGTGTGATAGTCAGGGGATTGACCACCATGCCCGCCTCAAAACGCTTGACAGCGGCCACCTCTGCTGCCTGTTCAGCAACAGTGAAATTCTTATGCACAACACCGATGCCGCCTGCCTGTGCCATTGTAATCGCCAGCCGGTGTTCTGTGACCGTGTCCATGGCTGCGGACACAAGCGGCAGATTCAGCCCAATCTGACGGGTCAGCTGTGAGGAAATATCAACATCCCCGGGGAGCACAGCAGAATGGCCGGGCTGGAGGAGGACATCATCAAAAGTAAGAGCTTCGCGAATAGAAAGAGCAGTCATTGGCAGCAATCCTGAATTAGCTGGGTAATGACGCCGGAGTGTAGCGTGCAGCTGCAGATTTATCCAGTTCAAACTGAGCCCGGGGACAAAAAAGCGGGCTAACCGTCTTGCCCTGTTTCTGCCCGCGCCCGGATGTCGGGACGATAGCCGGTTGCCAGCAGATAGGTTTCAACAGATTCAGCCCGGCTTGCTGCAGGTTTCAGATATCTGACTTTCTCAAAGCGTTGATTCAGAATGGTCATAAACGCCCCGTCTGCCCCGCCCCTGAATGATTTTGCCAGAAACAGCCCACCTGGCTGCAGTATCTGTTCAGCAAAATCAACAGCAATTTCCAGCAATCCCATTGTCCGCAGATGGTCAGTCTGGCGATGGCCGGTTGTCGCTGCCGCCATATCCGAGAGCACAGCATCTGCGCGCCCGCCTATGGCCTGGCTTACCTGTTTTAGCACACCGGCCTCTGTTATATCGCCGACCAGTATCTGTGCCCCGCCAACAGCCTCTGTCTCCAGCAGGTCAACACCCACAAGCGCACCGCGTCCGGCATCCAGCCGGCACCGTCTGGCCACAACCTGCAGCCAGCCCCCCGGCGCACAGCCCAGATCAACAATCCGCATATGCGGGGCAAGAAAACTGTGCCTGTCATCCATCTGCTCCAGCTTTAATGCCGCGCGCGAACGGTAACCTTTTTTCTTTGCCTCTGCGACAAAGGGATCATTCAGCTGCCGGGTCAGCCAGCGCTGGGATGAGGGCTTTCGCCCGCGCATCTTTTTCGGCTGGCGTGTCAGCCCTGTGCGCCCGCGATAGGAACGCCCTGATGATCCCTTAGTCCCGCGCCCTTCTGCCAACTGTCCCTCACTCTGTCTGGCCTTGTGTATCTGTATACACAAAGAATACTAAAATACAGCCCCTATTGCCACAGGCGCCGGGCAAAACCCCACAGGCCGCGGAAAACAGCCGAAAGATCATGACCGACACCAAGCGTTGCCGGAACGACAAACAACACAAGGGCGGTTGTCACAGCAAGACCAAAAACAAGTGTGGTAGCCATTGGAATCAGGAATTGTGCCTGAAGTGAGGTTTCAAACATCAATGTTGTCAGACCACCGATGGTTGTCATTGATGTCAGCAATACCGGACGCAGCCTGTCTGTCGTTCCCTGAATAATAGCCTCTTCATGGCTGCCGTCTGTCTCGTCCAGCCGCCGCTCTATTGTTGCAACAAGAATGATAGAGTTGTTGACCACAATGCCGGACAGGGCAATCAGCGCAAACAGGGATAAAATATTCAGATTAAGTCCCATCACATAATGGCCCAGAACCGCACCGATAAGGCCAAAGGGGATCATGATCATCACCGCCAGCGGGCGGCTCCAGCTGGCAAACACCCAGGCCAGGATTGTATAGATGCACAGTAATGCTAGCATACCGCCGCTGGCCATGTCAGAAAACGCCTCGCCCTGTTCCTGATCGCGCCCGTCAAAACGGTAACGCAGATTGTTTTTTTCCATATAGGCGCCAAAATCGCCCTCGACCAGCGCGGCCTTGGCCTGAGAGGTATTGATGATCTTGTCATCCAGATCCCCCTGGACCGCGACCTCTCTGAAGCCATCCTGGCGACGGACAATGGAAAAGCCAAGACGGCGCTCAATGCTGGCCACATCGGCCAGCGGCACATAGGTGCCGCGGGGCGTTATCAAACGCAGCTGCCCCAGATTGTCAGTTGACACCTCATCACCGGGCAGGGCCAGACGCACAGTCACAACCTCGTCCCCACGCGGAAAACGACGCACAACAGCCCCATCAAGGGCGGCGCGCAGCTGATTGCCGATAGACTGGACAGTAAAGCCAAGAGAGCGGCCAAGCGGCAGGAGCCTGATAATCCGCTCTTCTGCACCGTAATTCAGATTTTCTTCTATATCACTGGTTCCGGGCAGCGCGTCAGCTATCAGTATAATTTCCTGTGCTGCCTGTTTAAGCTGGTTCAAATCTGACCCCATCACCCGTATATCGAGCTCGCGTCCCGGCGGGCCACCTTCCGGGGCCCTGACAACCAGGCGTTCCAGCCCGGGCATCGGGCGGATTTCAGCCCGCAGTGCCGCCACAAAATCAGCCACTCTGACATCGCGCTGATCTGCTGTTATCAGCTCTATCATCATGCCGGCGCGCAAATCATTGGCCCCGCCGCCCGGCCCGTCATTATTGGCTGAGACATTCTCACCCATAGTGCTAAGAGAAAAAGACACTAACCCGCCCCTGCCATTCGTCAGCCTGTCCTCTGTCTCATCA
>JAYPEG010000006.1:7378-33918 GCA_038125645.1 Alphaproteobacteria bacterium | reverse complement strand
GTGTTGGTTTGTGTGCGTGTTGACCCGGATGCCATGACAATATTGGCATAAATATTATCAGCCTCTGGCGCAGAGAAAAACACAAAGCCAACCCGCCCGCTGGACATCATGCCCACAGCAAAGACCAGCAGACCAGTAGCAAAGGCCAGCGTGGCATAGCGGTAAGAGTAAGCCAGCCTGACCAGGGTACCAAAAATGCGGTCACGCAAAAAATTAAAGCCATTGTCAAAATTGTGCCTGAACCAAGAGGGTCTGTCATCGCCCTTGCCAATGCCCGAATGGGACAAATGGGCAGGCAGAATAAAGAAACATTCAATCAGGCTGGCCGCAAGCACAGCACAGACCACAGCCGGAATCGCCCCGATGATCACCCCGATAATGCCCTTGATTGTAAACAGGGGCAGAAAGGCCGCGACTGTTGTCAGCATGGCAGATATGACCGGCGGGCCCATACGTTTTGCCGATAATATGGCCGCGTCCTGAATGCTCAGCTTCCGGCGCACACGCAGATATTCAGCATGCTCACCAATAACAATCGCATCATCAACAACGATGCCGAGTGCCATAATCAGCCCAAACAGGGAAATCATATTAATCGACTGCCCGGAGCCGAACATCACCCCGAAAGTTGCCAGAAAAGCCACCGGAATTCCCGCCGCCACCCAAAAGGCAACGCGCGCCGGCAGAAAGGCAAACAAGACCAGCATCACCAGAACAAGACCAAAAAGGCCGTTTTCAACCAACAGAAAAATACGTTCTGATATCAGATTGGCAGCGACATTATACTGGGCGATTTCCAGTCCCTTTGGCAGCGTCTCCAGCCGGGCCTGTACATAATCCTGGACGATTTCATTGGTAATCAGGGAATCGCTGGATTTTCCACGCAGCACATGCAACTCTACAGCAGGCATGCCGTCATGTTCCAGAAGAATGGCCGGATTTTCCACCGTATCAGTGATCGCCGCGACATCGCCCAGCGTAACCGCGCTGCCGTCAGCCCTGATGAGAATTTTGATATCACGGTATTCAGCAGCAGATTTCCGCAGGCCAATCGATCGCACCCGCAGGGCACCGTCAGCAAACCGCCCGGCCGGAACATCAACAGAGCTGCCGGCAATCGCAGCAGAAATATCGTTCAGTGTCAGCCCCAGACGGGCCAGTTCAGACTCGCTAATCTCAATGCGGATTTCCTCGTCAGGCAGACCGGACAGCTCAACCTTGTCAACACCCCTCTGCAGCAGATCCTCTTTCATCAGCTTGGCGTGATGGCGCAGTGATGACAGCGGATAAGGCCCATAGAGAACAAGGCGCGAGACAGTATCAAAAAATTCTGCCTTTACGATATCAGGGGCATCAGCCTCACGCGGGAATTCCACCTGCCCGACTGCGGCCTCAACATCCGCAAGCGCCTTTTGCATATCAGTGCCGAAAGTGAACTCAACCTGTGATACGCCGCGCCCCTCATAGGAAGAGGAAAACACCTTTTTCACATTCGCAATGGTGCGCAGCTCTGGCTCCAGCGGCTGTATTACATTGCTGTCCACATCCTCTGCTGTTGCCCCATGACCATTGGACACTGACTGAAATCACCTCGACATCCACATCAGGGAAAAACTGTTTGTTCAGTCGTGCAGCAGACATGGTGCCGACCGCCAGCATGATAATCATGATGATATTCGCAGCCGTGCGATGGCGGGCAAAAAATTCAATAGCGCTGTTAAACATGAAATGCTGTCACTCTTTTATCGCTGTGCTGCCAGATTGGGGTGCTGCCAGCCGCCTGTCATTGTGCTGAACCGGCCACGCGCACCCGCAGGCCATCACCGATACCCGGCAATCTGGTCGCGATCACCATTTCACCGGCTTTCAAATCGCCGCGTACCCATATTTGCCCCGGCCCGCGATGCACAAGCTCGACACGGCGTGCCCTTGCGCGCCCCTCTGCCACAGCATAGACAGTCTGTGGGTCTGCCAATGCCGCCTCCGGCAACATTACAACATCTGTGAATGTCCGGCCAGTATAGCTGACACTGACAAAGGCACCTGGCGGGATTGTGCGTGCAGAGTGCGCTGGCAGCTCTGCATAAAGCCTGCCGCCGCCTTCTGATTTATCCACGATTACCTCGGCGCGCCTGATAACCGCCTGTGTGCTCATGGCCGCCGCGCCACCAGATGTCCATTTCACATCAACGCTCTGATCAAGCAGAGCATCGATATTCTGATAGATGGTCACCGGCACAACAAAGCTAACTTCCAGCTGGCTGAGATCTGTCAGCCCGGCAACCAGATGCGCGCTGGTGACCTGGTTGCCAAGTGCCAGATTAACATCTGACAATGTACCGTCAAATGGTGCTGTCAGGACAGAATCATCAATATCCTTCTGGTGTCTGCGCGCGGCAATTCTGTATTGGGCGAGGCGCGCGCGCGACTGCACCAGCTGGTTTTCAGCAACTGATACAGCCAGTTCAGCTGCATCCACCTCTGCCTGAGAGCCAACAGATTTGCCAAACAGCGCTGCCGCCCTGTCATACATGCGTTCACGCAATACCAACTGTCCAGAGAGCTGGTCTATCTGATTGGTTTCTGCTTTTATCTGTAATCTGACCTCTTCAAGCGCAAGAGCAGAGCGTTCACTGTCAAGCCGGGCCAGCACCTCGCCCTTTTTCACATCACTGCCGTTACGCAGGCGTTCTGAGACAAAGATAACCTCACCGCTGACGCCAAAGCGCAGCTGGGCATCACGTCCGGCCGTGACTGTCCCGAATGCCTCTTCAGAAGGACGGGCATCGCTGATTTGCACAGGAACAGCTGAAACTGTCCATATCTGCTCTTCAGGGGCTTTCGGGGCCACTTCTTTCTTTGTGTTCTGCAGATAGATAAAGCCAGCACCGAATATGACAGCAACAACTGCTGCTACAATAGCCTTCTTCATGAATTTTACTGCTTTTGAGACCATCATTTACCTTTGCCCGCATTTAGCCTTGTCTGCATTTAGCCTTGTCTGCATTTACTTTTGTCTGTCTGTCTGTCGCCGTCCTGATTTGATTTTTCAGTCATTCCAGGGCGCTGATTACGGTGCCGGACGCTGTGCATGCTGCAGGCACAAGGGCGGTGCCTGCCCTCTGCCGGGCACTGTACTGAGACTGATAAGGCCAGATTATAGAGCTGTTCATATTTTAAGTTAAGTGTTTAAAATTGAAACTGTTCTTCAGACTTTATACTGCAACTGTCAGCCATCAGAGCAATTAACAGAAAAAAAAACTTGCGTCCAACCTAACAATGACTTCTGCTGAAATCATTTAGCCCCCCCTGCTGCTGCCTGCCAATTGTGAGATAACGTGAAACTTCCGTCCTTATTGTTTTCAGACAGTGCTGTTTTCAAAGTCATGCCAGAGATATTGCGGCTGTCGGCCCCGCTGGCCATCGCACAAATCACATCGATCAGCATTATGACTGCTGATTTCTGGATGATGGGTCAGCTGGGCGCCTATGAACTGGCAGCCGGTTCGCTTGGGGTGCGGCTTTATCAGCCATTTTATTTTCTGTCACTTGGCATGCTCAGCATCATTTCAGCGCTTGTGGCACAGGCGATTGGCAGCGGCAGGCCAGAGAATGCGCGCCGCATCTATCGTCAGGGGCTGGTGCTGGCGATAGCCCTGTCAGTCATATTTATGCCGCCGATTATTTATGGCCCCGATATTCTGGTTTTATTGGGCCAGGCCCCAGACATTGCCACCAGCGCGGGGCCATTTTTGATATACACAGCTGCTGGTTTCCCCTTCATGCTGTTATTTCTGACCATGCGTTTTTTTACCATTGGTCATCGCCGGGCCGGGCCACAGCTGGCCGCCAGCCTGTTTGCCCTTTGTGTTAATCTGCTGCTCAATCCAGTGTTCTCCTATGGTCTGTTTGGGGTGCCTGAAATGGGACTTGCGGGCATCGCGCTTGCCACAACCGCCAGCTATCTGGCCGCCAGCCTGTTACTTGGCCTGCAGATTGGTCTGTTGCCGCCCTTTGCCGCCAGCCGCCCCTATCACAATCTATGGCGCCTTGACCTTGCTATGATGCGCCAGATGATCCGTATCGGCCTGCCCAGCAGTTTTCTTGTTGCCTCAGAAACTGGTATGTTTGTCGCTGCGGCCTTTATTATCGGCCTTTTTGGGGCAGCCGCGCTCGCTGCAGCAGCAATCACCAACCAAATCGCTGCTATTGCCTTTATGATCCCCTTATCGCTATCACAGGCCTGTGCCATACTGGTCGGTCAGGCAGCCGGAGAGAAAAATCAGCAAAGGGTCAGCCAGTATGGCTGGGCCGGGGGTGTTCTGGGCGCATTCATGGCCCTTCCGCTGACAGTATTGCTGGCAGTCTTCCCAGAATTTCTGGCAAGTCTGTTCCTGAAGACAGATGACCGGCTTGCCTTCCAGACGCTGCAGCTGGTGGTGCCGATGCTTTGGATTGCCGCCCTGTTCCAGCTAAGCGACGCCATGCAGATTATTTTCACTGCCAATCTGCGTGGACTGAATGACACGTTTGCCCCGGCGCTTTACGGGTTTTGGTGTTTTTGGTGTGTGGGTCTTGGCGGCGGGTTCATAATGGCGCATTATCTTTCCTGGGGCCCGGTATCTGTATGGGGCGGGCTGGCACTGGGGCTGAGCCTCAATGCCATTATGCTGATCGCACGCTGGCACCGCCGGCTGACTGCTGTCAGACAGGGACGGCGGGCCCTGCTGCAGGCATCAGTCAGATAACATGGCCATTCATCAGGGTCAGGCAAAGACAAGTTAGCATGACATACACAAGGTCTTTTTATCCTGTCGTTGTAAAAACACAAAGCTCTGCCCAGAAACGGGCCTGGCTGGATGATGCTGGCCGTCTGCTGGGCCCTGACACTGCAGATGATGAAAACTGCAGCAGACTGGCCGCCATTCTGGCTGCCAGCAGTCATCTGCAGGCGCTGGCCCTGCGTTTCCAGAACGATATCACGCCTGTCATTTCAGGTCGTGCGGGCCAGATTTTGGACGAAATTTACACACAATGGCAACAGGCCTGCGCACAGGCAGACAGTGATGATGCTGTAATGACGGCTGTGCGCCGCTTTCGCGCCCGCAGCCATTTTGCCATTGCGCTGGCCGAATTATGGGGGCTGGCTGATATTGAGCAGTCCTGCCGGGACTTATCAGAATGTGCCCAGCGCGCTGTAGGATTAACTGTAGACTATCTTTTGCGTAACTGCCCGCCGGAACGCCGCGGCTGGGTGCTTCTTGCGATGGGCAAGCTGGGGGCAGGCGAGCTGAATTATTCATCAGATATTGATCTGATTGCCCTGCATCACCTGCCTAATGAGGCGGCAGAGGATATAGAACAGGCATATGAGCTGAACCGCCATTATGTCAGCCTGACCCGCAGGCTGCTGCAGATACTCTCAGCTGACACGGCTGAGGGCTTTGGCTGGCGGGTTGATTTCCGCCTGCGCCCTGATCCGGCTGCCACACCGCTGAGCTTGCCGCTGTCCGCTGCCGTCAGCTATTATGAATCCACTGCCCGTTCGTGGGAGCGCGCCGCCTTTATAAGGGCCCGCCCGCTGGCTGGCGATCTGCAGTTAGGCACAGGGTTTCTGGAGGCCATTTCAGCCTTTATCTGGCGCCGCAATTTTGACTATACTGTTATTGAGGATTTACAGATATGGCTGCGTCATCTGCCAGTACCAGAAGGGTATTTCGGCTTTGATGTCAAACTGGGAAGATTTGGCATCCGCCATGTTGAGCTGCTGGTGCATATTTTACAGCTTCTGGGCGGCGGACGCCATACAGAGCTGCGCTGCCAGCATACAGCCACAGCCCTTCGGGGACTTGCGGGGCTGGGCTGGCTGACCGACAAACAGGCAACAAAGCTGAAAACAGCCTATTACCGGTGGCGCCAGATAGAACACCGTCTGCAATATATGCGTGACAGCCAGACGCATAAATTGCCGCGTGATTCACAGATGATGGATGTTTTTGCGGCCTTTTGCGGTTTTGCCGACAGCCCCGCGCTTACCCGCTATATCAGCCAGCTGCAGGACATGACTGAACAGGCTGCCCATCATCCTATTTTTGACCGTATGCTGGCCAGCGCACAAACACAGCAACAGACTGAATCCAGTCATCTGGCCAACACAGCCGACAGCAATGTGACCCATGACTGGCTGAGCGCGCATGGTTACAGGCGCGCTGGTGATATTATGGATATCGTTGATGGCTGGGCCAGCGGGCGTCTGGCAGCCACCAGAGGAGAACGTGCCCGCCGCTATCTGTTCCGGCTGTTGCCAAAATTATTATCAGATCTTACACAGGCGGGCGATCCCGACACTGCCTTTCTGCGCTTTGCAGAATTCGTCAGCGGGCTGCCTGCGGGCACCCAGCCCTTTGCCCTGCTGGCAGAACATCCCCAGCTGGCCGGACTGATAACTGACATCCTGCTAAAGGCCCCGGCCCTCACTGACCAGCTGTGCCAGCGGGCCAGCCTGTTTGACACCATCCTTGAGGCGCATTTCTTTGCCCCGCTTGAAAACGCCGAAGCACTGGTGCTGTCCTGTCCGCAGCTGCAGGACAGTGAGGCAGCTGAGCTCTATCTTGACCGGCTGAAAATCTGGGCCCATGAGGCCCGCTTCCGCGCCAGTGTTCACCTACTCCAGCATCTGAGCACCGCTGACGAGGTCAGCTGTTTTTTCAGCCATGTTGCTGATTTATGTATCCGTCAGGTCACAAATCTTGCCAATGCTGACATTCAGCGCCGCTATGGCCGTATTCCCGGCAGTTCTATGTCTGTTATCGCACTGGGGCGGCTGGGATGCAGACAATTATCGGCGCGTTCAGACATTGACCTGTTATTTGTCTATGAAGGCGATGCCGGGGCCGTATCGGACGGGCCGCGTGCACTGGGACTGTCTGCATATTTTATCCGGCTGAGCCAGCTCATCATCAGCTGGCTGAGCGTGGCCAGCGCCCAAAACAGCCTGTATGAGGTTGATACAAGACTGCGACCAGACGGCAAATCGGGGCCTGCAGCCATCCATATAACGCGCCTTGACAGCTATTATGGCGGCGAGGCCTGGCCATGGGAGCACTGCGCGCTGATAAAGGCAAGGATAATCACAGCGACAAACAGCGAGATAAGCGTCCTGCCGGCGATGCTGGCACAGCTGAAATCAGCCCTCCCAGCAGCTGACAGGCTGGCAGCAGATATCATGGCTATGCGAGACCGGCTGGCAGCAGAGGATAAAACAACCCTTGGGCTGAAAAAAAGGGCGGGGGGATTTCTTGATCTGGAATTTTTCAGCGCCATCGGCGCGGCACAGGCAGGGCTTGAGCTGGGCACCGAGGGGCTGCGCCCGTCAGACCTGCTGGCCATGCTGGCAGCAAATGAGCCAGACCGACCGGAATTCAAGCAGGTACAGACCGCCGCCGCCGCGCTGGAAGAAATATGGCAGTTCAGCCAACTGTGCCTGCCCCGCTATGCACAGGCCCCGGACAGCCAGACACAGGCCCCGCACTATCTGGCACTGGCAAAGGCAACGGGGTCTGAGACTGTTGCCGGGCTGATTGAGAGGACAGAATTTTTATGCCAGCAGATTGCCGCCCCTCTCAACAGCATACTTAACCATTTCAACCGCTAACAGGCCCGATTGTCACAGATACGACTCTGTTAGGGCGTATTTTGGCGAGCATTTACCGGCCGGGCATCCTATGCAACAGACAAACAGGGGTGTGACCGGGAGGGCTGCTTTTAACATTATGCGAAAGCAGCCAGCGGCCAGCTGATAAACCTATCCAGAAACACAAGGCCAGGACAGGCGAAACGGAGCGTGGCAATATGATTCGGTCTCTGCTGTCAAGCTGGCCTCTTTTCTTTGGGCTGTTTTTGATCATGATCGGCAATGGCCTGTTACTATTCCTTCTGGGTGTGCGGGCCAGTGAGGCCGGTTTTGGCACGACCATATCCGGCATCATGATGGGCGGTTATTATCTGGGATTTTTTGGCGGCTCGCAGCTGGTGCCGAAAATGCTGTCTGATGTCGGCCATATCCGCACATTCGGCGCACTCTCTGCGATTGCGTCATCAGCCGTGCTCCTGCACCTTATAGCTGTTGATCCTGTGCTCTGGTCAGTGATGCGGATTTTCACCGGCTTTGCCTATGCCGGTATGTATATTGTTGTTGAGAGTTGGCTGAACGCAAAAGCAACAAATGAAACGCGCGGACAGATTTTGTCTGTCTATATGATCATCACAATGGGCGGGATAAGCCTTGGCCAGGTAGCCGGCGGTTTTGATGACGGAATCTCTGCTGTTCTGTTCATTTCAGCCTCTGTTCTTGTTTCTGTGGCCGTCGTGCCGATTTTGATATCTGTTGCCCCGGCGCCTGAATTTTCTGAACCGGAAAGTGTGTCCCTGCGCCGTCTTTATGATATTTCGCCACTGGCGATGATAGGAATGCTTTTAGCCGGACTTACCGCGTCAATGACATTTGGTGTGGGTGCCGTCTATGCAGCGTCAATCGGGCTCAGCACCAAACAGGGGGCGCTGTTTCTGGCGTCTGCAACGATTGGCAATATGCTGCTGCAATATCCGGTTGGTCGCCTGTCTGACATACTTGACCGCCGCCAGGTGATTATGATTGTCGCCGCCGCCGCCAGTCTGGCAGCTGTTGGGGCCAGCCTGATGGGGCCACAGAATTATTGGCCGCTGGTTGTGCTCATGGCCTGTTATGGCGGTTTCAGCATGACGATTTACTCGCTCTGCCATGCTCATGCCAATGACTATCTGACACCAAGCCAGATGGTCGGCACAGCCTCTACTTTGATCACAGTCAACGGAATAGGCGCGATTATTGGCCCGCCACTGGTTGGCACGCTTATGGAAATAGCCGGTTCTGGTATTTATTTTCTACTGATTGCCGGCATTCATCTTGTGCTGATTGTACTGGTATTGCTGCGTATGCGCGCCCGCGCCCCGGTACCGGCACTTGCACAAGGGCCATTTGTTGCCGTGCCAGAAGCCGGTACAGCTGTTGCGGCAACCCTGAACCCAGAGGCCGCCTGGACAGAAGAGAATGATTTGCCGGAAAAGGGCCTGAACCCACTGGAGGATAATCCCTATCTGTCAATGCCAGCCACACAGGACTGATAGCTGATAGCTAATACCGGGACACAGAGCACCCACCAGATGGGCAGGCGGGCAGACAGGCGGGCTGGCCTGTTCACACAGCTCTGGCTGTGCTGACAAACAGGTGAAGCAACCCCCATAACAATCAGGACAGGTTGGGAACAATCAGGACAGGTTGGGCTGACACTGACCCTCTGGCCGGCCGTCAGCGACCGGTTGCTGACGCCTAAAATATTAGTATATTCTTATATAATGAAAGCTGATTTTCCTGTCGCTGTGTTGCTGCGCCTCTGGCTGTGCCTGATGCCCGGTGCCGGATTTATTGTCCCTGCTCTGGCGCAGCCCGCCTCTGAGCAGTGGCAGATTACAGCTGTCACGGACGGCGATTCCCTGAAAAGCGGCAATATCCGGCTGCGTCTGCATGGCATTGATGCGCCGGAAATCGCCCAGACATGCAAAGACGCCAGCGGTGATAATTACAGTTGCGGTTTACAGGCGCGCGATTATCTTTATGGGCTGATCAGCCCGCCCGACAGTCTGTATTGCCAGCATCTGGATACTGACAGATACCGCCGCCTGATTGTCCGCTGCTTTGACAGGAACGGGCGGGATATCAATGCAATGATGGTGTCATCTGGCTGGGCACGGGCCTATTATCATTATGCTGATGATTATCTGCCGGCCGAGCAGGATGCAAAGGACAGGCGCACAGGTATCTGGCAGGGATGGCATCAGCCCCCCTGGCAATGGCGCCAGCAAAAACGTGGGCAAAGGCGCCAGTAAAAACGCCAGCAAAAACGCGGGCAAAGGCGCGGGCAAAAGCCCTGAGTGCGCAAGGAAAAGGAGCTAGAGCAAACCCAATTCACGCAGCTCTGTCGCCATTTCAGACGGCAGGGGCTGTGCTTCATCACTGTGGGGCATATCAGCCGGCACGTCTGCTACCTCAAGATAGCGCCACCCCTGAAAAATCCGCATCCGCCGGGGCCAGACAGGCACCAGCAGCGGGTCAAGAACAATCCCGCAGGCCGGGCGGCCGTCCGCGCGCTTGACCTCGATCAGATCAGATATGGGCTGGCGCACCAGCATCTGCCCTTTAATGATCCAATAAATACTGCCCCCATCAAGCAGCTCTTCTGCCCGGCGCGGCCAGTTGCGTGTGGGGTGAATGATGGGCAGTCCGGCCTGTGTGCGCCGGTTCTGCCAGCTCCGTAGCGAGTCAACTGACACTGAGCCGACAGACAATTTTTTCAGATGAACGGTCATAGCTCTTATCTAGCCTGCGTGGCACCATACGGCAAGCCGCTTGCGTGGGCAAAAGCAGGACCTTACAGCAGATAAGCAGCTGCCAGTCCCAAAAAGACAAGAAAGCCGATAACATCCGTAATGGTGGTGATCACAACAGATGACGCCACGGCCGGATCAACACCGCATTTCAACAGCAAAAGCGGTATCAGCGTGCCGGAAAGAGCCGCAACAATCAGATTGATGAACATGGCCACAGCCAGCAGCGTAGCAATATCTGCAGAGCCAAACCAGAAATAGGATACAAGGGCTGTCACACCGGCAAACAAAATGCCATTGACAATCCCGACATACAATTCACGCATGCCAAAGGTAACAGCCAGATGCGGGCTGAATTCACGCATGGCAATCGCACGCACAGCCACAGTGATAGTCTGTGTGCCCGCATTGCCACCCATCGAGGCGACAATCGGCATCAGCACTGCCAGCGCGACCACTTTTTCAATCGTGTTTTCAAAAAAACCGATGACAACAGACGCCGCAACAGCTGTCAGCAGATTAATGAACAGCCATGGCGTGCGCCCGCGCAGGGTTTCCAGCACAGAGGTTCGGATGGACGCATCAGACACACCGGCCAGGGCCATCAGATCTTCTTCAGCCTCCTCATCAATAACATCAATGATATCATCAAGGGTGATAATGCCGACCAGCCGCCCTTCTTCATCAACCACGCCGGTTGTTACCATCCCATAGCGCCGGAATAGCAATGCCACCTCTTCTTGATCCATGGTCACAGGAATGGCGCGTGTGTCTGTGTCCATGATTTCAGATATGCGGCGTGGACGCTGGCTTCGCAACAGGCGGTTCAGCCTTACCTCACCGACCGGGTGGCCGGCTGTGTCGGTGACCATGATGAGATAGAAATCATCATTGTCAATATCACCTGAGCGCAGAAAATCTATGGTCTGCCCGACTGTCCAGAAAGGCGGGACAACAACCATCTCGCGCTGCATCATCCGACCGGCTGAATCTTCCGGATAGGAAAGGCTCTGCTCCAGCAGTACCCGGTCGCGTGCCGGCAGCGCCGCCAGCGCATCATCCAGCTCTTCTGGCTCCAGCTCCTCGGCAATCGTGACCACATCATCTGAATCAAGCTCTGGCAGAGAGGCGGCAAACACGTCCCTGTCCAGCACAGAAACAACATCCTCGCGCACATCCTCGTCCAGATAAGGCAGGATTTCAGGATCAAACTCGCGCCCGTACTGGCTGACCAGTATCCGGATTTCTTCTTTTGAAATCCGTTCCAGGACATCAGCCTTGTCAGCCGGGTGCAGGGGATCCATCAGCATACGCAGACGGCGCCATTGCTGGCCACGGAAACAGTCCTGTATCGCCGCCTCCACCTTTGGTGTCAGCCCGTACATTGAGGCCACCTCAGGAGCGCGGCTATCATTGCCATCGGGGGGCGGCTGAATATTATCTGGCATATCAACCATGTTTCCCTCCGTGACAGCTGTTACAATGGCGGCCTATCTGCGGCGGCCTATCTGCCATGCTTCTAAAGCCACAATAATAGCACAGATCAGAGGCAAAAACAATCAGATGGCCAGAAGGGGAAGCCAGAGTAATAAAATTACAAATTCAGTTTTTAACAGATTGTGATCAAAAAACAGACCAGCTTTCTAGCTAGACATATAAGCTGACACCCCGGCGGCCAAACCAGCAACGCCTGCCCGGTCAATATCCTTGTGCAGAACCAGCCTGAAGGCTTTCTTAGGGGGGCTGATGATAATATTCCTGCCCGCAAGAAAAGGCTTTAGCCCAGCCTGTCTGTCCTCTGGCAAACGCATAAAGACCATATTTGTGTCAACGGCCCCGGGGTCAGTATCAACATTCTTTATCCCGGCCAGCTCGGCAGCCAGAAAGCGGGCATTCTCATGATCTGTTTCCAGCCGCTGCACATTATGTTCCAGCGCATAGAGCCCGGCAGCTGCCAGCAAACCGGCCTGACGCATGCCACCGCCCAGCATTTTTCGCAAACGCCTTGCTCTGGCAATCATCTCAGCACTACCAACAAGCACCGAGCCTGCAGGTGCGCCCAGCCCCTTGGACAGGCACACGGACACACTGTCAAAGGGGGCAGCTATATGTGACGGTGTCTGGTTGCTCGCCACACTGGCGTTCATTAAGCGCGCCCCGTCAAGATGGGCATACAGGCCCCGTTCATGCGCGAGCGCGCACAGGGTAGCCAGATGCCGGCTGTCCTGAACATACCCATTAACCGTATTTTCAAGACACAGCAGACGGCTGACTGGATGGTGCGGGTCATCAGGCTTTACAGCGCCAGCAACATCCCCTGCAGCCAGTTCACCGCGGCTGCCCACAGGCAGGGTACAGGGCACCACACTGCCCAGCACGGCGGCACCGCCAGCCTCATAATAATTGCTGTGATAGCTGCTGCCGGTGATAAACTCGTCCCCGCGGCCTGCCTGCGCCAGAATGGCAATCAGATTTGACTGGGTGCCGGATGAAACAAACAGTCCTGCCTGTTTGCCCAGCAGCCCTGCAACATAATCCTGCAGATGATTGACCGTTCTGTCCTCACCATAGACGTCATCACCCACCTCAGCGGCATAAATCGCTGCCCGCATTCCCTCATCAGGTCTAGTGACAGTATCACTTCTGAAGTCATAGACACGGCCCGACATTCACAGCTCCTCCTGCGTTATCCCAAATAGTAAGCACATGCGCCTGAAACAGACAGGCCCTGTCAGTTGTAATGTGCTTTGCACAGGGCTTCAAGAAAGCAAATGCACAGCTCTCGGGGAGAAAAAGCTGTGCATTATCTTTTATGCGGTTTCAGCAGGGGCACTGGTATCAGCGGCCCTGCCGCCGCCCATAATCAGCGTGTGAATTCAGGATAGGAATCCATGCCCAGCTCTGAATTATCCAGGCCAGCCAATTCTGCCTCTTCGCTCACCCTTATGCCCATGACCAGCTTCAGCACCAGCCAGCCGATATAAGAAACAATAAAGGTGAACAGCCCGACAGTGACAATCCCGGTAAACTGTGCGCCGATGCTTGCCTCAGGATTTGTGATGACCACAGCCAGCGTTCCCCAGATGCCAGAGACAAGATGTACAGGTATCGCACCGACAACATCATCAATTTTCAACCTGTCAAGAAGCGGAACAGTAAAGACAACAATGACCCCGCCAACAGCCCCGATCAGGGTTGCCGCGCCCAAAGACGGTGTCAGCGGCTCTGCTGTGATTGACACAAGCCCGGCAAGCGCACCGTTCAATACCATTGTCAGATCCACCTTTTTGTAGAGAATTTGCGTCAGCACCAGTGCCATCAATGACCCGCCAGCTGCTGCTGAATTTGTATTGGCAAAAATGCGCGCCACATCAGCAACATCGCCGATTGTCCCCATTGCCAACTGCGAGCCGCCATTAAAGCCGAACCATCCAAGCCAGAGAATAAAGGTTCCCAGAGTGGCCAGCGGTAGATTCGCACCCGGCATCGGAACCGTCCGGCCGTCAATATACTTGCCATTGCGGGCCCCCAGAACAAGCGCGCCCGCCAATGCCGCCCATCCGCCGACAGAATGCACGACAGTTGACCCGGCAAAATCCAGAAAACCAAGCGCATCAAGAAAGCCGCCACCCCATTTCCAGCTGGCCTGTAACGGGTAGATCAGCGCTGTCAGCACGAAAATGAAAATCAGGAACGGCCAGAGCTTGATCCGTTCTGCCAGCGTGCCTGAAACAATAGAGGCTGTAGCCGCACAGAACATCAGCTGAAAGAAAAAATCAGACGCTGTTGCCGCATAGCTGAGGTCATCAACCTTGTCCGCAGACACGCCAGCCGGCTCCATCACAGCAAGGGCTGGGAACATACCAGACAGATAGCCGTCTATTGCCCAGTCACCCAACGGATACATTAAATTATAACCAACCAGATAATAGCCTATGGCCGCGATGGAAAACAGCGCCACATTTTTGGTCAACTGCGTTGTTGTATTTTTTGCCCTGACCAGCCCGGCTTCAAGCATACAAAACCCGCAGGCCATAAACATAACCAGAAAACCGCCTATCAGGAACAGCAGGGAATTAAGAATAAAGACTCCATGTTCAGGCATTTCCTGTGCCAGAGCCGGGGCCGCCAGCATAATCATGCTGCCTGATAGAAGGCCGGTTGCGGTGATTGATTTTTTCATCAGAAATACTCCTAAATTTTATTGCACTGGGGGTCTACAGCGCTTCTAAACCTGTCTCGCCTGTGCGGATCCGCAAGGCATCTTTCAAATCAAGGCTGAAAATCTTGCCATCGCCGATTTTTCCTGCCCCTGCTGTCTGTTTGATCACATCAATGACTTCTGCGGCCTTTTTTGTTTCCACAGCGAGCTCAATTTTGATTTTGGGCATGAAATTGACAACATATTCAGCGCCGCGGTAAATCTCGCTCTTGCCTTTCTGGCGTCCATAGCCCTGCACTTCACTGACAGTCATTCCTGTCAGCCCGATATGGCCCAACGCCTCATGAACTGCCTCAAGTTTGCCGGGCTGTATGATTGCAATGATATATTTCATGGCTGTCCTCTCTTGTTTGTTATGTCTTTGTCCGGCACCCGGCTGTGCTCAACAGCAGATGGCTGTGCACCGGCAAAGAGGCTCACACCAATCTGACTAGCAAATAAAAGCGTAATTATATTGTGCTGTTTTTTTTCAGCGGCGATGCAAATAATGCATCACGCGGTTCTGATGAGGAGTTTTATGCGCCACCTCACCCATTTGAAATATATAGATGTTGTCGCCCGTTCCGGGTCTATCCGAAAGGCGGCTGAACAGCTGAATATTACCTCTACGGCCCTGAACAGGCGAATTCTGGCGCTTGAGGAAGAGGTCGGAACCAGCCTGTTTGAGCGTTTACCAAGCGGTGTGCGGCTGAATACGGCCGGCGAGCTGTTTATTCAGCATATCCGCCTGCAAATGACCGATCTTTCGCGCGTACTCTCACAAATTGCCGATTTGTCCGGGGTGCGGCGCGGCCATGTCAGCCTGTCAGCCAATCCAGAGCTGGCCAGCAGCTTCTTGCCTGAACAGATTGGCATCTACCGCAGTCAGTTTGATGCTGTCAGCTTCTCAATGCTGGTGCAGAGCCCGGCAGACAGTCTGGCATCACTGCGCGATTTTCAGACGGATATTGCACTGATTTTTGATTCTGTCCTGCCTTCTGATGTGCATATTGCCGCGACTGTTGAACAACAGGTTCATGCCTTTATGCACAAAACCCATCCGCTTGCAGACAGGCCCGCCCTCAGACTTGAGGACTGTCTGGCCTATGCCGTCATGCTTCCTGAGCATGACAGTGGTTTGCGTGCCCTGCTTGAGGTCGGTCAGATGCAATCATCGATCTCTCTCAGCGCAGCCTTATGTTCTGATAATTTTGATCTGCTGCGTTCCTATGCCTGTTTTGAGCCTGCAATTGGTTTTTGCCTGCCGATGAGCATGCACATCAAGCCCGGTGCCGGCCAGGCAGACGATCTGGTGTGTATTCCTGTTGCCAGCCGTGACATACCAGCAGGGCTGGTGCATCTGCTTCAGGCGAAGGGGCGTGTATTACCGGTGGCTGCGGCAAAGTTTCTTGACCAGCTGGTCGTGACAATGAATGGGCGTTTTCCTGAACAGACGCGCTGATAAAGGCGCGGGCAAAAAAATAAAGAGAGAGGCAAAGCCGTCTCTCTTTATCGTGAAAATGGGCTAATCGTGCCGGTCAGGAACCAGATTTTCAGGCCCGGTTACACAAGACCGAAACCGCCAGCATCAAGGCTGCTCTCAGCCAGCGGCCCAGACTCCTGACTGACCGGCCCCGTTAGTTTTCTCACTGGACATATGATCACCTCCTTGTCTGACTGTTAAACCAAAGCTAATTAAAGGCTGATTGGGACAAGGTGGTCAATACACGGGCTGATGTTTTTCTGCCTGACAGAAAGCTGCTGTCTGTCATAACAGGCTTTACAGAATTGTTCCTGCTGGTAGGAATGGACGGGCAACCAGTGTTTTTTGCCTTATCTCTAAAGAGCATTATGAATTATTCAGGCCGTCATATTCTTGTTATTCAGCCGCTTGTCGGCATCGGTGACATGATCTGGCACAAGCCCTGGATTGACGTTTTGGCGGCACAGACACGCGTCACACTTGCCACGAAACCAACAGTACGGGCCGATATTCTGTTTCACGGCACAGAAAACGGGTTTTCTGTTCTTGCCATTGAGCGGTCTTTGCGCGGGCGCAAGGGCAGACATGACGGGTTGTCTGGCTTTTTCCGCCTAATCCGAGAGTTTAGAACCACAGGTGCAGACACGGCAATCATCCTGCATCATTCAGCCCGTTATGCGCTGGCAGCCAGAATGGCGGGCATTAAAACCAGGCTGGGCTATGGCATGGGGCGGCAAAGGCGCCATCTCAATGCCGGGCAGCCCTTGCTGCCTGAACAGACAGGCGGCCACGCCTTAGACAGAATCAGCCAGTTTGCACATGCCAATGGATTTGGTCTGGACAGGCCGCAGTGGAAAATCAATATTTCCAGCGAGGCGGATCAGGCGGCACGCAAATGGCTGCAGGCACATGAGTTTCTGGATGAGAAGAATACTGTCCTTCCCTTTTTGGTCATTGGCATTGGGGCAATGCATACAGAACGCCAGTGGGGGGCAGATAATTTTGCCCGCCTGACAGAAATTCTGTCGACAAGACGCCCGGATTTGCGGCTTATGATGATCGGTGGCCCTGCAGAAGAGGCACTGGCATCAGAAATTAACAGCAGGTTGGCAGAACACAAACGCAGCCTCCCCTTTAACAGTGACAGGCTGGATATCGCTGCTGCGCTGATGGCTGCATCACGCGGCTATGTTGGAAATGATACAGGTTTTCTCAATATTATGGCTTGCCTTGGAACACCCGCCCTCGGCCTCTATTCACAGTCAAAGCCACTTGGCTATACCCCCAATCTGAAAAAGCTGGATCTGTTTTCAGACAGTGACTATGGAACAGCAGGCCTCATCAGGCGTATCACGCCAGAGGCAGTCAGCACCGCCATAAATCAGATTTGGCCGAAAATGCGTCAGTAAAAACCAGCTTGTCTGGACAAATTTTTTTTTCTAGGTTAAGGCGCCTGCCCGCCCCCCCGGCAACAGAGCCCCATCCCCGACAGGAAAGACCCTTTATGATGAGTAAGACAAGCTGTGACGTTCTTTTTGTTGGCAATGCTGTTATGGATGTGATTGCCCCGTGTGATGAGCAGTTTCTGACCACGCATGAGATAGACAAGGGGGGGATGAATCTGATCGACGAAGACAGGGCCCTCAGCCTGTATGCAGCAATGCAGGACAGAACAGAGCAGTCAGGCGGTTCAGCAGCCAACAGCGCATATGGCTTTGCCGCGCTTGGCGGAAAGGCAGCATTCGCCGGACAGGTCAGTGACGACGTGCTGGGCAGGGCCTTTATTTCTGATCTGACAGCAGGCGGCGTGAATTTCACTGGCCAGATACAGACAAAAGGGCTGGCCACTGCCCGCTCAATGATTTTTGTCACACCGGACAGTGTACGTTCCATGAACACCTATCTGGGCTGTTCTGTGCATTTGAATGCCAGCCATTTATCGCATGAAACTGAAGCTGACATCATTTATCTTGAGGGCTATTTGTTTGACGCCCCGCAGGGCCCCGCCCTGTTTGAAAGGGCAGCAGAGATTGCGGCCGCCCAGGGAGGGCAGCTCGCCCTGTCATTATCTGATCCCTGGTGTGTTGAGCGCCATCACGGCGCGCTGGCCCGTTTTGTGCGTGACCATGTTTCCATTCTTTTCTGCAATCAGGATGAACTTTGTGTGCTGGCAAAATCAGAAGCAGATGAGGCTGTGGCCAGCATTTCAGAGACTGTTGATGAGCTGATTGTCACAATGGGTGCAGATGGGGCGGTTGTGGTCTGTACAGATGAACGGGCCCGCGTGCCGGCCATGCCAGCCAGTACTGTAACAGACACGACCGGGGCAGGTGATCTGTTTGCTGCCGGTTATCTTTATGGCCGTGTCAGCGGGGCCTCATTACTGCAGGCAAGCGAGCTGGCAAGCCTTTGCGCCGGAGAAGTTATCTGCCATTACGGGGCGCGTCCGCACACAGATATCAAAGCCTTTATTGAACAGGCGGTTTAGCGGGCTGCTCAGCTACTGCCGACAGGGGGGCGGCTGTTGTTTTTCTGTGCCAGACAGGGCTGTATGTAGCGTTCATATTTTGCTGGTTTCAGTTTATGCAAATCAACACAGACCAGTGAATCCAGACAGAACGAAAAATCCCGGTCGATATTAAAACCAGAAAAACTGATGCCGCCAGGCTGACATACCTCTGAATATTGCCTGAAGAGGGTCGGAACCTTTATCTGCATATGCCCCAGCTGTTCACGCATCAGGGTAAAATCCGCCGCGCAGTCCGTCCCGATGAACAGGCGGCGCATCTGCTGGCGGTCAGCACTGTTCAGCCGGAAGGGCCGACGGGCGCGCACATTCAGTAGCCTTTCCTGATAGTAATGGCCGTAATGCCAGACCAGCATGTTGCGCGCCAGGACAGGAAGACTGGCAGACAAGGATACTGGCCCGAAGAGATAGCGGACATCACTGTGACATGCAACATAAGCACCTATTCCCTGCCAGAGATAATCAAGACTGCGTTTGCCCCAGAATTGTGGCTGCACAAAGCTGCGGCCCAGCTCAAGGCCCTGTGCACACACGGATGCAGCATCATCTTCATACTCAAACAGGCTGGCAGAGTATAATCTGTCCACACTGTGTCCCGGCCATCTCCAAATTTCACCTATTCTGTATGCACCGGCAATTTCCAGCCTGTCCTCATCCCAGACGATGATATGGCGGTAATAGCTGTCAAAGCTGTCAATATCCTTGTTTCTGCCCGTACCCTCGCCGACAGCCCTGAAAGCCTGTTCGCGCAGACGGCCCAGCTCTTCCAGAACAGCTGAATCCGGGCCAGCAGCGAGCAGCAGTATCTTTTTCCTGTCAGCCGTCATGCCCAGCGGCTCTGCACGGGCAAGCTCTGCTTTGAGCAGCTGTCTGTCCTGCGGGTGAATCAGCGCGGCGCGGGTTGGGATAACCGGGGCTTTGCCGCTTGCCAGCCGGTAGAGATGTTTTCGAAGAAGCCTAGCTTTCTGGCGCCTGTCCAGTGCCAGGGCATGCAGCTGATCTGGTTCGATCGCCGCGCCGGTTATAAACCGCAGCTGCCCGCGAAAGCGAATCATCTCATGCGGCAGCAGCAGCATAGATAAAACCGCACTGATTCGCCCCGCCAAATAGAACAGCCCGGAATTACGCGCCTGCACCAATACAGGCATCACCGGCATATTCAGCCGCTCAGCAAAACGCAGAAAACCGGCATCCCACCTGCTGTCGCGCACGCCGCTGGCAGACAGGCGCGAGACCTCTCCGGCTGGAAAAAAAATGACTGCCTGTTCTGCTGCAAGCGCGTCTGTTATCCGGGCAAAATCAGCCTTGCGCGTTTCCCCGCGCATATTGTCGACTGGCAACAGCAAAGGGGCGAGAGGCGTTACTGCCTCTAACAGCTGATTGGCAACGATTTTTACATCACGTCTGACCCGTGCAACCAGGTGAAGCAGGGCAAGACCATCGAGGGCGCCCAACGGGTGATTGGCAAAAATAATCACCCCGCCCCTGGCCGGTATATTTTCAATGTCCTGCGGGCTGTGCTCATAGCGCAGGCTGAGCTCATCAAAAACCCGGTCAATGAAATCAAATGGCGTCAATGCGCTGTTATCAGCAAGAAAGTGGTTAATGCTGTCCTGTCTTATCAGCAGAGCCAGCGACCGGCCGACCAGAAACTGCACCCATGCAGGCCAGCGCCTGAAAGGGGAATAATGCGTCCTCAACAACGCCGCTGCATCAATCTGCAACGGCGTGTCCGAGCCGGAAAAGGCCCCGCTATGCCCCTCCAGCCTGTGGCTGAGCACCTGTGTCATGACCGGTTATTCCTGTCTGGTCGCCCAATATTCAGCCCCGTAATCATGCAGAATTTCGCTGCCTTTTCTGATATCCTGCAGGGCTGTAAAGCGCACAAATCTGTTATCATCGCTGTCAATTTCCCATTCCGCATTGGGAACAGAGCTGTGATTATACACCATGCCATAGCCGAGGACACATAAATAATCATTCGGATCATCTGGACTGGTGAACAGATAATCCTGCAGGCGGTTTGCCTCTGCGATATCATCATCATCTATAACAATATAGGGACATTTTTCGATGACATCGCCCTTTTTGATAGCTGCGGCGGCAAACACACCCTGTCCATGAATAGGTGAATCGCCGACCTCAACCGGAAAGACTGTATTTCTCACTTTTCTATGATTCCCTATTTATTTTTCAATTTTATGACAGCCCGCACAGATATGACAGGCCAGGCAGATATGACAGGCCAGGCGGGGCCGTCAATGCGCGCTCTGGGGCGGGATATTATCATTTGTCAGCATTGTCTGCCACCAGCGCTCCGGCAGATTATGCACAAGGTGCATCAATACGAAAATGAACAGCATGGAATAGAGCATGCGCCCGACCAGAATGATGCCCAGATTCGGGCCCATCAGCATCACCACTGAGGTATCCTCAAACAAAGAATGCAAAAGATTGATAAAACACAGCACACCGAACACATCGCGCCGCGGAATATGCCCGCCTGCAACCTCCTTGATCAGCAGCCCGCCGCCGAATCCCAGACCCAGCGTCACGCCAACGACAGCGATTGTTGCGGCCTTGTCGCCGACGCCCATAAATTTCAGGAACGGGTGTAGGGCCATCCTGATCAGCCTCTCAACACCAATAATCCGCAGAAATTCCAGCAAAAACAACAAGACAATAATAACAAGCTGAACGAACAACAGGCCTTTGATCTGGTCAATGACCCAGATATCAAGACCAGCTGCCGGGGTGAATTGCGGCAGGCTGACAAAGGCCGGGCCGGCAAGCATGCCGGTCGCTGACAGCACATAATCCAGCACCGCACAGAACAGTACAGCCCCCCCGACACGCAACAGGATTGTCACCCGTGCCCGCACGCCCGCCTTGCGCGATATCAGCACCTCAACCGGCAGGGAATGTGTGAACAGCATAAAGCTGGCAGCAAGCGTTGCCTCTGCCATGCTCAGCCCGCCATCAAGCGGCATACCGGCAAAGACAATCAGCCCGGCATAGGGGTTGGTGAGCATGGTCGTCGTCAGTACAACCGCCATTTCTGCCGGCAGACCGATAATGGACATTGCCGGTTCCATCAGCGCTGTCAGCAGCCCCACAATGCCGATTTCCTGCAGAATCTTTACCACAATCAAGGTGGGTATCATGATTTTAAACAGGGTTACTGACACCTCAATTATATCGGCAATCACTTTTTTTACATTCACAAGCCCTGTTCCCTAAAAAAAATCACCGCAATCTGCCCGCCATAAAACGGCCCGCAGCGTCATTTTTGAAAATCGCCAGAACGATAACACTAAAACACATAATGGAAAGGCAAAATTTGCAGGAAAAAACAAAGAGGCGGCAACAATGCGGTTATGACCGGAAAATTGCCGACCTGTCAGAGTGCTTTGCCCATTCATATTGCGACAGGGCGTCAAAGAATTCAGAATTTCCTGACTGAAAACACTTGCTCAATATAAAGGGTTAAATTAGTTTTAAGGTTCTAAAATCCAAATTCTGATGTTTCGGAGGAAATTATGACTAAAATTAATCGCCGTTCATTTGTTAAGGGCGCGGCTGCCGGTGCTGTTGCGGCACCGCTGGCCACACCAGCCCTTGCACAAGAGCGTATTGAATTGGCTATTGTTGCCACCTGGGGCCGCGACTTCCCCGGTCTTGGCACAGGTGCCCAGCGCTATGCACAGACCATTCAGGATCTGTCAGGCGGGCGCATCCAGGTCAGCTATTATGCTGCTGGTGAGCGTGTCGGCGCTTTTGACAGCTTTGACGAGGTGGCCTCAGGCAACGCACAGGGCTATCACGCAGCTGACTATTACTGGAAAGGCCGCCATCCGGGCTGGGGTTATTTCACCGCTGTTCCCTTTGGCCTGACCTATCCTGAAATGAATGCCTGGATTCGTCATGGCGGTGGTCAGGAGCTGTGGGACGAGCTGGCGGGCGAATTTGGCCTGAAATGTATCATGGCCGGTTCAACTGGTTCACAGGCAGGCGGCTGGTTCAACAAGGAAATCAACTCAGCTGATGATTTCAAGGGCCTGAAGATGCGTATCCCGGGTCTGGGCGGCGATGTTATCGGTAAACTTGGCGGTTCACCCGTGACAGTTCCGGGCGGCCAGATTTATGAAAACCTTGTTTCTGGCGCGATTGACGCAACAGAATGGGTGGGCGCATGGAACGATGAGATCATGAAGTTCTATGAGGCTGCCAAATTCTATTACACAGCTGGCATGCATGAGCCGGGCTCAATGATTGCAGCTGGTTTCAACGCAAAGTTCTGGGCCGACTTGTCTGATATGGACAAAGCGATCATCTCCGCTGCTGCGACAGCTGAGAACGAGCTGATGATGTCAGAGTATAACGGTAAGTCAGCACCAGCCATGGTGCGTCTGGAAAGAGACCATGGTGTTCAGATCCGTTCATTCAATGATGACGTCTGGGAAGCGCTGGCAGAGGCCGCTGATGAGGTCTTTGAAGAGGCGCGCGCCCATTCTGATCTGGCAAACAGAATCCATGAGAGTTTTGAGAAGGGCCGCAAGGAAATCGGCGGCTGGCTGAAACTCTCAACAACAGATTATGTTAACCAGCGTAACAGAATCTACGGAATCTAATTTCCGGATTGAAACTAACAGGGGCCGCAGGACAGATCATCCTGCGGCCGCTTAGTCTGGACATCTGCCATGCCAAACAGCATCCTGAATGTAAAAAATATTCTGAATTACCTGGCCCTTGCCAGTGCATTTTCCGGCGCCGCCTATGTCGCCAATAATTTTATCACTTTCACTCTTGATATGCCCGGCCTGTTCGGCTTTCTGGCTGTTATCGGCCTGTATCCTGCTAGCGCGCCAGCAGCGCATGGCGGCCTTGCGCTTTTCGTTGGTGCGCTGCAGTCCCTCAGCTATCTTGCAGCACTGGTTGTTCCGTTTCTTATGATATCACGCCAGTCCGCCGGCAGCCGTGAATTTGCCGCACTGGACAGCACAGCAGAGCTGATTATCTCTGCCTCGTTCTGGTCTGTGATGCTTGTCGGCATTACTGACGCTGTTATTTCTTTTGCCCGTATTGAAAATTTACTGCCGCTTATGGTTGGCCCTGACCTGGCCCTTGAGCTCGGCAAGCCCGCCTTCCGCGGCACATATGTTCACCTGCCTCTGTTTGCGGCTGGTTTCCTCATTGCGCTGCGCCGCCGGGGCATAGATTTTATCTGGCTGGCCGCGCTGATTGTGTTCGCTGAGCTTATGATTGTTATTACCCGCTTCATTTTCTCCTATGAACAGGCCTTTATGGGCGATTTGGTGCGTTTTTGGTATGCTGCCCTGTTCTTGTTTGCCAGCGCCTATACCCTCATCCATGACGGCCATGTGCGCGTGGATGTGCTTTATGCCAATTTCAAACCAAAGCTGAAAGCAAAGACGAATATCGGTGGTTCAGCCCTGCTCGGCATTCCCTTATGCTGGGTGGTTCTGACCAGGGGTCTGTGGAGCGAATCCTCACCCTTTAATCTGGCCCTGCTGAATTTTGAGGTGACCCAGCAGGGATTCGGTATGTATGTTAAATATATTATGTCAGCGTTTCTGGTGGTGTTTGCCCTTTCAATGCTGTTTCAGTTCTCAAGCTATATCATCTCTCAGCTCAATGAGCTGGAAACCCAGCCAGAGTCGCAATAGGCGGCCCGTTACAAGGCATTTACAATCATGGAACTTTATTTTCTGATACTTCTCTTCATTGTCATGATGGCTGCACTTGGCTTTGGGTTTCCCGTGGCCTTTGCGCTTCCGGGCTCTGCTATTCTGACAATCGGCCTTGCTGCACTGACCGGCTGGCTGTTTTTTGATGATGTGAAAATCTTTTTCTCCCAGGACGGGCCAACAGAGTGGCTGTCGGCGGGGGTGATGAATTTCAGGGCTATCTTCTATGATTTTGAACGCGACACGCTGATTGCCATTCCGCTCTTTATCTTTATGGGGATTATGCTGCAGCGCTCGCGCATCGCAGAAGACCTGCTGATGACAATGGCCGGACTGTTTGGGCCGGTACCGGGCGGGCTTGGCATATCAGTTGTTTTCGTTGGGGCCCTGCTGGCGGCAACAACTGGCATAGTCGGGGCCACTGTTGTGGCGATGGGGCTGATTTCCCTGCCCTCTATGATGCGGAATAATTACTCGCCCTCGCTGGCGTCTGGAACCATCTGTGCCTCTGGCACACTGGGCCAGATCATTCCGCCATCCATTGTCCTGATTATTCTGGCTGACCAGCTAGGCTCTGCCTCTGACCAGGCGTCAGCCATGCGTCAGGCAATGTATAAAGAGGCCACAGGCGAGTTCACCATGCCCTCAGCCTTTGATGTCACCTCAACCTCAGCAGGTGATATGTTCCTGGGCGCGTTTCTGCCGGGCATGGTTCTGGTCGGGGTCTATTTTGTCTATATACTGATAACCGCCCTTTTACGGCCCGCAATGGCCCCTGCGGTGCCGAATCCCGATGGCTTTACCCGAGCTTTTCTGGCACGGGTTATGTTTTCTCTTGTGCCGCCTCTGGTGCTGATTTTTCTTGTTCTGGGCTCTATCATTATGGGGGTCGCAACAGTCAATCAGGCCGGGGCCATAGGTGCTATCGGCGCAACGATTATGGCTGGCTATAAATTGTTTGAGAATGAGAAAGGCGCGCTTTACCCGGCCGGCCTTGCTTTTGGCTCTGTTGTTGCCATTTTTACCCTGCTTTCATTTTTCGACCTGAACATTAAAAATCTGGCATCGACCGGCAATCATATTCCGGTCTTTTTTGCGATTGTTGCCACGGTTGCGTTGCTGATTGCCATTGGCTGGTCAACATACCGTACTTTTGTCCGTGACAACACTTTGAACGAGGTGATGATAGAAACGGCCAAAACAACATCAATGGTCTTTATCATCCTGCTGGGCGCAGCCATGCTGACAGCCGCATTCCGCGGCTTTGGCGGTGAGGAATATGTGAAACATTTCCTGCAGAGCCTGCCGGGCGGTTTCTGGTCACAATTCATTGTTGTTATGGCGGTTATTTTCCTGCTTGGTTTCTTTCTTGATTTTATTGAGATTGCCGTTGTTGTGGTGCCGATTGTTGCGCCGATCCTGCTGGCAGACCCGAGTGCCAATATCACAGCTGTTTGGCTGGGTGTGATGATCGGGGTGAATATCCAGACCAGCTTTTTAACCCCGCCTTTCGGTTTTGCGCTGTTTTATCTGCGCGGGGTGGCGTCTCAGGCCATCAGCACAATTGCGATTTACCGCGGCGTTGTGCCATTTATTATCCTGCAACTGGTAGCATTGGGCATTGTTGGTGCCTTTCCGCCGCTGGTTAATTATCTGCCCAACCGTTTCTATCTGTCATCATTCAATGCCCCGCCACCAATGAACCCGCGTCTGCAGGAATGTGTTGAGCATTATCTGGCAGAAACACTGGTCGCTGATGAGGCTGTCATCATGCAGTCTGTATCCGCCCTGCGCGGCATTGATGTTGCTGTTCTTCCTGAAAAGCTGGGTGAGTCTCTGAAAGATGCCTCAGACAAGGCCGAGAGCGTGTTTGCCAAGCTGGCGGTTGTTACACAGGCAAAAACAGAGCTGGAAACAGCAACTGTATCTTATGCCGATATACATGCCGAGGTGCGTGATATCCAAGGTGAAATCAGCAAGATTGACCGCCGCATGAAACGCTATAAGAGCGAGCTGCAGACAGCTGATTCCAGCGAAGATAAAGAGGCAGCAAAGGCAAAAATTGACGCGGCAACCGCAGAAAAGAAAGCCTATGAAGCTGCCATCCCGGCCGAATGGAAATCTGTGTCAGCTGAATATCAAAAGCATCTGAAAGCGCTGGCCAAGGCAGAGCGTGAATACCGCCGCGCCATGGATGAC
>JAYPEG010000006.1:4616-7368 GCA_038125645.1 Alphaproteobacteria bacterium | reverse complement strand
GTTAATGAGGCGATCAGCGTCATATCATCAGGTGCAGGTTTTGCCAGCTTCACGCCGGTACTGGATGCGCTCGTGGCTGAGATACCATCGCTGTCAGGCAAAGCACTGGAAGACGCGATTAAAGACGCCTCATCACCATTGAATGATGTTGCCGGTTCCAGCGATCTGAAGTCACTGCTGTCAAAGGCGCGCCGATCATATAAAAAGGACAAGAAAGATGAGGCGGACGCCATGATTACAGACGCCCAGACGCTGCTGGTAGCAGAAATTGCCTGGCGTGAGCAGGCCAGCCAGAATATACTGCCCGCCCTTATCCGCTATCAGGAAGAAACCGCCAGCACCATTGGCCTTCGTGGTCAGGATCGCTTGCCAGATTTCCTTGTGCCGCGTATTTCGCGCTGCCGTTCAGTGCATAATGATATCTCACTGAATTTCTGAACAGCCTGGCATTCACTGAAAAGCCGCTGCTCTTTTTCGGGGGGCAGCGGCTTTTTTTGCACCTGCGTCATAAACAGGCTGTCACCAGCCGGTAATATTGATGAGCTTCTGTGCCGCAGGTGCCAGGGCCGCAATTTTCTCAACTGGCAGCTCATCAGCCTTGAAACGGCCCCATGACAGCACCTCACTGTCAGCAGCAACATCGGGATTGACCGGATATTCGTAATTGATTGCCGCGTAGATTTCCTGTGCCTGTCTTTGTGTCAGCCATTCAAGAAACAGGCGGGCCTGCGCAGCGTTGGGAGCGGTTTTCAGAACCCCGCCGCCAGTTATATTGACATGCTGTCCCCTATCACCCTGATTGAGAAAGACAAGGCGCAGCGCGTCCGCCCATTGTCTTTGTTCAGGCTGCTCCTGATTGAATTTCATCAGCCCGAAATAATAGCTGTTCATCAGGGCAATATCGCATTCCCCGGCAAAAATCGCCTTTGCCTGTGCCCGGTCATTGCCCTGCGGGCGCCTGGCAAGGTTAGCCATATAGCCGCGTGCCCATTTCAGTGCCTCTTCTTCACCGTGATGGGCGATAAGCGAAGCCAGCAGGGCCCGGTTATAAACATGGCTGCCCGGCCGCGTGCACAGCCGCCCCTGCCATTTCGGGTCAGCGAGATCCTCAATGCGCGCAATCTCGCCTTCCGCCACCCGGTCTTTGGCTGCAATCACCACCCGCGCCTTGGTTGACAGCGCTGTCCATCCGCTTTCGTCATCACGCAGATAGTCCGGCACATTACGGGCAATTTCCGCCGATGACAGCGGCGCAAAAAATCCCTTGTCAGCCAGCTCTGCCAGGCGGCTGACATCAACGCTAAGCACCAGGTCAGCCGGACTCTGCGCACCCTCAGCCTCAAGGCGCTGGACAAGCCCCTTGGGGGCATGCACAACATTGAAACTCACATCTGTGCGTGCTGTATAGGCCTCCAGAAGCGGGGCCAGCAACGCCGGCGTGCGATAGGAATAAATATTAATTTCAGCTGCCTGAACCATTGTAGTGAATATGCCGATCACTGCGGCAAACATACTGGCTGTCAATCGAGACATGGAGATCATCTTTCTGCACATAATTGTTTCATCTGGTTGGAATCAGGGGCCTTTTAAGGATAAAACAGCCTGCGGCACAGACAAGCCCAGACTGACAGAAAAACCCCTTTCTCATTTACATGTAAACCGTCCGCCTTAATTCGTCCGCCTTAACCCGACCGCCGCACCTACCCCCGGGCGGTTCAGCGGCCTGCAACAGCACCGCCGCGCAGACAGACGCCTATTATGCAATTGATAATCATTATCATTATCAATGTTTCACCGGCATGTCAACCAGCACCGTTACGCATAAAGCGTTAACAATGCTAAACTTGCCCGCATGCGTTAATGGCCGGACAGAGGGAGGGCTGAAAAATGCCGCAATCAATAGAGATCAGCCGCCTTGGGACAGGACAGACAGATTCTTTGCGCGCATTGTTGTACCTGTTCGGCGAGGCCTTTGATGAAGCTGATAGTTACCACAATCACCAGCCGGATGATGCATGGCTGGAGAACCTGTTGTCTGATGATGATTTTATTGTTCTGACAGCTGCATATCAGGGACAGATATCTGGCGGTCTGTGCGGTTATGAGCTGCGTAAGTTTGAACAGAAACGAAAGGAAATCTATATTTATGATCTGGCTGTTGCACGCAAAAGCCGCCGCAGGGGTGTTGCCACTGCCCTCATTGACAGATTGAGAGTCCTGGCAGCGCAGCTGGGGGCATGGGTTATCTTTGTGCAGGCTGATATTCACAATGATGCCGCCCGCGCGCTATACAGAAACATGGCCCCTGAGGAGACAAGCTGCCATTATGATATCCCGCCGCGCGGATGATCTTCCTCCTGCGGTGGCCGTGCAAAGATCTAAGACTGACTCTATTTCAAAAATTTGTTGATCATAGAGACAACCAGCTTTTTTTCTTCTTCCATGATATCCCACAGCACCTTGCTGTTATTTTCAGCTGTCAGTGCGTAAATCACACCATTTTTCTTGCAGACATCCAGCCAGCCTTGTTTTTTCAGATTCTGCACCCGCCGCCGCACGGTCTCAAAGGGCATGCCTGTTGACATGGAAATTGAACTGATTGTCAACTTCTTTGACACCTGATCAGGCGGGTATTCATCATTCAGTGCCCCATGCCATGCATCCATGCATTCATCATAAGTGGCAATCGATTTGTCCTGCTCTGTTGTTGAGGTCAGAAAATGATGCCAGCAAACGATCTGCATAATCTGCC
>JAYPEG010000006.1:0-4601 GCA_038125645.1 Alphaproteobacteria bacterium | reverse complement strand
GAGTTATGCAGGTGATTGATGCCGGTTTTTTATTCATCCTATGAATAGAGAGGCAGAGATTTCAAAAAGACAGCAATAACTTAGGTAGAGGGATGATAATGACAGCTGCCCCCCGGCGAGAAAAATCAGTGTTGGCCGCAGAGCTGACTGAGAAAAAAACTGGCCACAGCTGGCGCATTGTTGCCAGCGGCCCGGTTCTGGGGCATCTGCATTTTGATGCGGTGCGTCTTGAAAACGGGTTTGACGAGGCGGCGGTAAAATTATGTGAACAGGGATTGAAAATGCGGTTCTTTGTCGCCTATCAGCCGCAGGATGACTGACCGGGCCCTGTTATTTTATCTTCACTTCACCAGCGCGATGCGGTAGCCATAATAAGGAGATCACAAAACAAGCACAATCCTGTAATGGCCCCTTCACAGATTTACTCATCCCTGTCTGGTCTGCCGCTGGCACTCGCCGGTTATGCGCTCTATTCCACGCATGATGTTGTGATCAAATTTCTTGGCAGTTTTTACACACCCTTCCAGATAATTTTCTTCTCAGTCCTGTTCGGCTTTCCTGTTGCCACACTGTTTATGCTGCGCAATCCGCGCACAGGCAGCCTGTGGCCGCATCATCCGGTAAAGATGACGGCCAGGGTGCTGGCGACAACCCTGTCCGGCTTTGGGGCCTTTTATGCTTTTTCTGTTCTGCCCCTGGCCCAGACCTATGCGCTGCTGTTTCTGACCCCGATTGCGATTACATTGCTGTCTATTCCCATTTTGGGCGAACAGGTTGGCCTGCACCGTGCCGGGGCTATCCTGACAGGATTTATCGGCGTTCTCATCGTCCTTCAGCCAGGTGCGGTAGAGCTGTCGGCCGGCCATCTGGCCGGGCTCTTGAGCGTTGCCGGGGCGGCAGCCAACTCGCTGATTACCCGTCAGATCGGCCAGAAAGAGAAAATTGCCGTGATGCTGCTGTATCCAATGATAGGCAATTTTGTGATTATGGGGGCGATACTGCCGTTTGTTTACCAGCCGATGCCCCTGCTGCATCTGGGCGCAACCGCGCTGATTGCCCTATTAGGATTTGCGGCGATGTTTTTCATTGTCTCTGCTTTTCGGCGCAGCAGTGCAGTCGCCATTGCCCCGATGCAATATTCCCAGATTTTATGGGCAGGCCTGTTTGGATTTTTCTTCTTTGCTGAGGATGTCGGCCCCAACCTCGCTGTTGGTGCGGTTCTGATTGTCGGCAGCGGTCTTTATATAGTCAGGCGCGAATGGATATTGGGCAAGTCGCTGCAGCCTGTTCTGTCCGATATGTCTGCCCGGCCGGAAACCGGTTTGCGCCCGCGCTTTGCCGTCGCCAGGGGCATGTTCAAGAGCTTTGCCTCTGTCAGGCACAGGCGGAACAGAAAATGACTCAGGCAACGCCCCCTGTCTGGCTGGAAATCCCGCCCCTGTCTGATTATCAGGCTGCAGTGGCAGACATGCAGAGCCATGCCCATGCCATTGCCAGCGGCCATGCAAGCGAGGCTGTTTTTTTCACCGAGCACAGTCCGGTCTATACCGGCGGAACATCTGCCCGCCCGGAAGAGCTGTTAAATCCGCGCGCCACGCCGGTTGTCCGCACCAACCGCGGCGGGCAATGGACATGGCACGGGCCGGGCCAGCTGATTCTCTGGCCAGTTCTTGACCTGAACACCCGCCGGCGTGATGTGCGTGCCTATATTCACGCGCTAGAGGGATGGATGATTGATCTGCTCGCCTGTTTTACGGTAACAGCAGAGCGGCGGACAGGCCTGCCTGGTATCTGGGTGCGCCGCCGCGACCGCGGCACAGCCACTCAGATGGATAAAATAGCTGCTGTTGGTGTACGGATATCAAAATGGGTGACGATGCACGGGCTGGCCCTGAATATTGACCCCGATCTGGGCTGTTTTGGTGGTATTGTACCCTGCGGGGTAACAGATGGCGGGGTGACCAGCCTTGCTGATATGGGACAGATCATCACCAGAGAAGAGGTTATTATGGCCGCACAGGACAGTTTTAATAACTGGTTCGGCCCGGGAACTGTGATGGGGCAGCGGTAAGGCCTAAAACATTTCCTGTAGCGTTATCAGGGGCAGGATTGCCGCGATAGCGGTGTCTGCCTCTGCTGCCATATGGCTGCTGTCCTGTCCGGTGCTTCCCAGCCCCTCTGCCGGGCCGTTATAATGAACAATGCGGTTGCGCGCCGCACGCAGCCGGTCAAGAGCGCGCCTCTCCTCTGCTGTCAGAAATGATAATCCAAACGCGGTGTGTGCGCCGCTGTCCGCGTCGCCGGAACCTGGCAGACTGTCCGCCCCCTCATGGGTGACAATATCAGCAAAGGCAGCGCACAGCACAACAACAGCCAGCCAGCATCTGCCCCGCCCTGCACGGATAATCTCTGTTATCAGGATCATGCCATGCGGGCCAAGGCCAAGACGGGCGGGATCAAAAGCAAGAGCCTGTAACTGTTTCAGTGCGGGTGATGTGCCCTCAGCCATATTCTATGCCCGCTGCCGCCAGTGCCGGTCTGCTGTTCATCCGGGCCCGCCTCCGCTTCCTCAGCCCTGTGTGTCGGGTTTGACAGACAGGATTACATCATCAACATTCAGATTGGCCCCTGCAGCCACGCTGACGCTCTCAACTATGCCTGTCATCTGGGCCGTGAGCGTGTTTTCCATCTTCATTGCCTCTATCACGGCAACGGCCTGTCCGGCCTCTACACGGTCACCCTGTGCGACCATGAGCTGTGTTAACAGGCCCGGCATAGGGGCGCAGACCCTGTTCTGGCTGGCGGCTGTCTGTGGCGGCGGCATATATTCAAGCAGCGGTGCCGCACGGCCCGGATAGAGACATATGCTGAGCTGGGCAGCACCGTGACTCAGCTCATAGCGGTTGTGGCCGGGGCGTATCTGCACGGCCACCGGCACCTCATTTACCGTGCCGTCAAAAAGAATCCCTGTCTGGTATTGCGGCTGGTCAAGCGTACCGGTCAGATACCAGTTGCGGTCACCAATTGTCACATATTCACTGGTAGCATCTTTGTGCCAACTGGCAGTTAACGGTGCGACAGGCTGCGTGTCTACCCGGGCATCCCCCTGGCATAGGACAACAAATTTATCATCCGGGCGGCCGCTGTTCTGCAATCTTGCCAGACTGCGGACATGCAAGGCAACGCTGAGTGCTGTCATGGCCCCGGTCATATCCTCATCCGGCACCGGCGGGACAAAGGCTTCTCCAAATTTCTCGGCAATAAAACCGGTGGTGATATTGCCGGCACGGAAATCGGCATCATCAAGGATGGCAGACAGGAACTGGCGATTGGTTGCCAGACCCGAAATCTGGTAATGGTCAAGGGCAAGGCGCAGGCTGTCTATGGCCTCAGCCCGCGTGGGGGCGGTTGCGATCAGCTTGGCGATCATCGGGTCATAGAACATGGAAATTGCCCCGCCCTCAGCGACACCTGAATCAGTGCGTATCTGCGGGCCCTGCGGCTCTGTGTAACGGCGTAGCTGGCCGGTAGAGGGCAGAAACCCCCTGGCAGAATCCTCTGCATAGAGGCGCGCCTCTATTGCCCAGCCCTTCGCCCTGACATCTTTCTGGCTGACAGCCAGCTTTTCGCCGGCAGCTATTCTGATCATCTGCTCAACCAGATCAAGCCCATAGACCTGTTCTGTAACCGGGTGTTCAACCTGCAGGCGGGTATTCATCTCAAGAAAATAAAAGTCCTGATCGGCCCCCACAATGAACTCAACCGTACCGGCTGAGACATAATCAACAGCCTTTGCCAGCTGAACCGCCTGTGTGCCCATGGCCTGTCTGGTCTCTGGTGTGATAAAGCTGGACGGGGCCTCTTCTATGACTTTCTGGTGCCGCCGCTGAACCGAACATTCACGCTCGCCCAGATAGATGATGTTGCCGTGGCTGTCACCGAGCACCTGTATTTCAATATGCCGCGGCGAGACCACGAACTTCTCGATAAAGACACGGTCGTCGCCAAAGGCGTTTCTAGCCTCTGACATAGCAGCGCGCATAGCCTCTGGCAGCTGCTTTTCACTGGCGACAACGCGCATGCCCTTGCCGCCACCGCCGGCAGACGCCTTGACCATCACAGGATAGCCAATACGCTTTGCCTCTTTCACAGCCATATCAATATCATCAACGGCGCCATCTGTGCCCGGCACACATGACACGCCGGCAGACAGGGCAAGTGCCTTTGATTCGATTTTATCCCCCATTACCTGAATCGCGTGCACATCCGGCCCGATAAAGCTGAGGCCAGCCTGTTTCACCGCAGCAACAAACCCAGCATTTTCTGACAAAAAGCCATAGCCGGGGTGAATGGCCTGTGCCCCCGTATCAAGCGCGGCCTTGATGATCACATCCCCCAGCAAATAGCTGTCCTTTGACGGCGGCGGGCCGATATGCATAGCTTCATCTGCCAGCTGAACATGCGGGGTGCCGGCATCAGCATCGGAATAGACCGCCACTGTCTTAATATTCATTTTTTTGGCTGTGCGGACGATCCGACAGGCGATTTCACCGCGATTAGCAATCAGAATTTTATCAAACATCTCTTACACTCTCTTTACC
>JAYPEG010000005.1:0-69187 GCA_038125645.1 Alphaproteobacteria bacterium | reverse complement strand
GTAAGGTTCGGGCGCGCCTCTGGTCACAAGGTCATCAATCATCACCCCAATATAGGCATCAGCACGGTCAAGAATAAATCCATCTGACTGCACTGCCGCCCCACCACAGGACAGTGCAGCATTGATGCCGGCGACAAGGCCCTGTGCCGCTGCTTCCTCATAACCGGTTGTTCCGTTAATTTGTCCGGCAAAAAACAGGCCGCCAAGGGCTGACAGCTCTAATGTCGGCTTCAATGCCCGCGGATCAACAAAATCATATTCAATCGCATAGCCAAATTGCAAAATCTTAGCGTTTTCAAGCCCTTCTATGGTGGCAATCATGTCTGACTGCACCTCACGCGGCAGGCTTGTTGAAATGCCATTTGGATAGACCGTGTGATCATCCAGCCCTTCCGGCTCGAGGAAAATCTGGTGCGAGCTACGGTCAGAAAAGCGATGGATTTTATCCTCAATGGACGGGCAATAGCGCGGGCCCTGCCCTTCTATCTGTCCTGAATAGACAGCTGAGAGATGCAGCGACCGGGCAATAATGTCGTGCGTGCGCTGATTTGTACGAGTCATACCACAGGAAATCTGCGGCACGGTAATTTTCTCTGTCAGGCTGGAAAAGGGAACTGGCAGATCATCAGCTGGCTGCATAGCCAGCCTGTCCCAGGCGATTGTGCGGCCGTCAAGACGCGCCGGCGTGCCTGTTTTCAGCCGCCCGACAGGCAATTTCAGGGCCCGCAGCCGCTGCGCCAGCGCAACAGACGGACGCTCTCCCACACGCCCGGCGGCCACCCGCTCACTGCCCAGGTGAATAAGTCCGCCTAAAAATGTACCGGTTGTCAGAACCACGGCCCCGGCCCTGTAGCTGACCCCCTCTTCTGTGACAATGCCTGAAATACGGCCATTATCGACCGTCAAATCCCCGACCATCGCCTCTATAATGGAAAGCTGCTCACACTCATCCAGCAATGATTGGACAGCCCTGCGGTAAAGTTTCCTGTCAGCCTGTGCACGCGGGCCCTGAACAGCAGGCCCGCGCGACCGGTTCAGCATTCTGAACTGTATGCCGGCCCGGTCAATCGCCCGCCCCATTATGCCGTCAAGCGCATCAATCTCGCGCACCAGCTGCCCCTTGCCAAGCCCACCTATTGCTGGATTACAGGACATCTCGCCTATTTTTGCCGCATCAAATGTGACCAATGCTGTATCAGCGCCCATGCGCGCCGCCGCCGCCGCCGACTCAGCCCCGGCATGCCCGCCGCCAATCACAATGACATCAAATTTCCGGCTCATGGGGGTTCCGCCCTCAGCTCGATTATGCATGCGGCAGTCTAATCTGTTTCACGTGAAACATCAAACAGCTTTGCCCGCAGACTGGTTATTTACCGATACAAAAACGCGAGAATATATGATCCAGCAGCTCCTCTGCATCAATATGTCCGCTCAGCCGCCCAAGGGCTGCTGATGCTGCCCGATAATTCTCGGCAACAAGTTCTATTTCTGTGCCAAAATCATGGGCGCCAGCTGCCTGCAGCCCGCATAATGCCGTGCTGAGCGCCTCGCGGTGACGTGCCCGTGTGATTATAGCTGACTGCGCGGCTTGATTGAGCGGGGCCAGATACGCCTGCAGGGCTGCTATGATCGGTGCTGCTGATGCCTGATCACGCAAATCCACAAAAACAGACCTGCTGCCTTTCTTCAGGCTGTCCTGTGTCCGGCCCTTATCCGCCCGGCTGATAATATGCAGCACCGGGCTGTCCGTCCATTCCTGCAACGCCTCTGCCTCGGCTGCCCAGCCCTCTTTGCTGCCATCTGATACAATCAGCACCAGATCAGCACGCGCAGCCTGTATTTTTGCCCTGTTTATCCCCTCATTTTCAATCTCATCATCGCTCAGGCGCCAGCCTGCGGTATCGCTGACAATCACGGCTATCCCGCTGACTGTCAGCCGCACTTCGATAATGTCGCGTGTTGTGCCCGCGCGCTCAGAAACGATGGCCGCCTCACGGCCGGCCAGAAGATTAAGAAGGGTTGATTTTCCGGCATTGACCGGCCCGATCAGCGCAACAGCCAGGCCATTTCTGATAATCTCGCCTGCATGGCTGTCGTCAAGGGCATCGGCTAAATCTGTGCAGAGCCGGGCTGTGCGTGCTTGTATCTGCGTTATCAGATTATCTGGCAGTTCCTCATCAGCGAAATCTATTGCGGCCTCTAACTGCCCCAGCAGCTGAATAATCTCATCACGCCAGAAACTCACAGGCCTGTTCAGCTGTCCAGCCAGCTGCGCAGCCGCCAGCCGGCGCTGACTGACTGTCTCAGCCTCGATCAGATCAGCCAGCCCTTCTGCTGCGGTAATATCCATTTTATCATGGTCAATCGCGCGCCGGGTAAACTCGCCGGCCTCTGCAGCCCTGAAGCCATCGGCCCGCCCCAGAATCCCGAGAATATCAGCGATCACCGCAAATGAGCCATGACAGTATATTTCCAGAACATCCTCACCTGTCGGTGATGCGGGCCCCTGAAACGCCAATGTTATAACATCATCAATGATTGTATTCTGGCTGTCCTTTAAAAATACGCGGCTTGCACGGCCAGCGGCACCTGCTTGGCAACCAAATAGTCGCAGCGCGTCATGCGCCTCAGGGCCAGAAAGGCGGATGACGCCAAGAGCTGAGCGCCCGGGCGGTGTTGCCAGCGCAAAAATCGTATCATTTGCCGAACCGGCCATCACAGCATTTCCCATATTCCAGAAAAACGTTAACCCTAGTAAACTCTCGGTACTGTCCTCAATCTGTCAAGCCCCAGGAGCCAAAGATGATTTATCACAGCCAGATAGACACCCCCCTTGGATATATGCGCGCCTGTGCCAGCACTGCCGGCCTCTGCCGCCTTGAGTGGCAGCAGCATACCTTTACCGGTGATCACGAAGAAAATGATGTTTCACATGAAACAGTCCGTCAGTTACGCAGCTATTTTTCCGGCACTCTGAGAATTTTCACTGTCCCGCTTGATCTCTCGCAGCATTCGCTGGCTTTTTGTAAATGGCTGTCAATCATGCAAACTATTGGCTATGGCCAGACGCTCAGCTATGCCGGTTTCGCCGAGCGCTGGGGCAACCGGCAAGCCGCCCGTGCAGCCGGCCAGGCCTGTCAGCGCAACCCCATCCCGGTGATTCTCCCCTGCCACCGCATTGTCCCTGCTTGTGGCAGCGTTGATGCCTATAGCGGCGGCTCAGATAAAAACCCACAGGATCCAGAAAACATTGAAAGAAAACAATGGCTTATTTCTTTTGAACGTTCCCATTCAGCGACAGGCTAGCTGTTCATCTGTTCAAAAAAGTCATCATTGGTCTTGGAATGGCGCATCTTGTCGGCCAAAAATTCCATTGCATCAACCGGGCCCATCTGCATAAGGATTCGCCGCAATACCCACATTTTCGACAAGGTTGTCTTATCCACCAGCAGCTCCTCTTTACGGGTGCCGGATTTAGTCACATCAATGGCCGGGAAGACGCGCTTGTCTGACAGTTTGCGGTCAAGCACGACCTCACTGTTCCCTGTGCCCTTGAACTCCTCAAAAATCACCTCATCCATGCGCGAGCCTGTCTCAATGAGGGCCGTTGCGATGATAGTCAGTGACCCGCCCTGTTCAATATTCCGTGCGGCACCGAAAAACCGCTTTGGGCGCTGCAGGGCATTGGCGTCAACACCGCCTGTCAGCACCTTTCCTGATGACGGCACGACAGTATTATAAGCCCGCGCCAACCGGGTAATCGAATCCAGCAGAATCACGACATCACGTTTATGCTCTACCAGACGTTTTGCCTTTTCTATCACCATGTCTGTCACCTGCACATGGCGCACCGCTGGTTCATCAAAAGTAGAGGAAATCACCTCACCATTGACCGAACGCTGCATATCCGTAACCTCTTCCGGGCGCTCATCAATAAGCAGAACAATCAGATAAACCTCTGGATGATTTGATGTGATGGCATGGGCGATACTCTGCAGCATCATGGTCTTGCCGGTGCGCGGCGGCGCAACAATCAGACCGCGCTGGCCCTTGCCCATCGGTGAGATCAGATCAATTACGCGGGGGGTATTATCCTTATTCTCAGGATTAAAGGGCAGCTCAAGAGATAATTTCTCGTCCGGATAGAGCGGTGTGAGGTTATCAAAATTGATCCTGTGACGCACCGCATCAGGATCCTCAAAATTAATTGATTCAACTTTCAGAAGGGCGAAATAGCGCTCACCATCCTTAGGTGCCCTGATTTCCCCTTCCACCGTGTCACCGGTTCGCAGGCCAAAACGCCGCACCTGGCTGGGCGAGACATAAATATCGTCCGGGCCCGGCAGATAATTTGACTCAGGTGCCCGTAAAAAACCAAAACCGTCAGATAATACCTCAAGAACGCCGGCACCCCTGATGATGATATCATTTTCTGCCAGCTGTTTCAGAATTGCGAACATCATATCCTGTGTCCGCAATGTTGAGGCATTCTCTATTTCCAGCTCTTCTGCATAAGCGAGAAGATCAGAGGCTGTTTTAGACTTTAATTCTTGAAGATGCATGTCAGGGTGACCAAATCATGAGCGTTGACATTTTAACGGAGAGGGGGCGCAATACCATAGCTGAAGGCAACGGCACAGTAACAGAAATGAGCGTTTTCTGTTCAGACAGCTCACGCAACTCTTATCACAAAAAACAGATGAATGCGCGTTTTTTATTATGAAAAAGGTCAATAAGCTGAAAAACAGGCCTGAAAAGCCACCCGCAGCGGGTAATTCGCACTCTAAAAGGGCTCTGCAACAGCCATTATTACAATGATCACCATCAAAATTGTCGGTGCCTCGTTCCAGACACGGTAGCTTTTATCACTTCTGCCCCTGCCGGATTCCAGCTCACTGCGCATGCGGGCAAAAACCATATGCGTTACTGTCATCAAAAAAACACAGATAATTTTGACCCACATCCATCGAAGCTCCAGCAAGGCCGGGTTACTGTAAATCATCCACAGCCCGAAACCCCAGGATGCGATCATTGCTGGATTCATAATCGCCCGCAGAAGTCTGCGCTCCATCAGCTTGAAAGTTTCAGCCCGCACGGACTGCGGCTCTGCAAGGGCATGATAGACAAACAGGCGCGGCAGATATAACAACCCGGCCATCCATGATATGACAGAAATTATATGAAGGGCTTTTATCCAGTCGTAAGCCATCTTCTTATGCCCCTCTTATCATTTCAACGAGGCGCGCCAGATTTTCAGGCGGCGTCTGCGGCACCACACCATGGCCGAGATTGAAAATATGCCCTCGTCCTGAAAATTTCTGCATTATGTCATCTACCTCCCGTTTCAGCTGATCGCCGCCGGCAACCAGACACAAGGGATCAAGATTGCCCTGCAGGACGATATCCTTTCTGATATTCTGTGCTGCCCAGCGCCTGTCAGTGTAATGATCAAGACCCAGCCCCTGTATATCAGCCCTGTCTGCATAATCGACAAGCCCCTCACCCAGTCCCTTGGGAAAACTGATAACAGGCAGCGTTATTCCTGATGTGCGCAGCTGTCTTATGATCCTGTTATGCTGCTCTGTTATTATATCCTGGCGCCGGCTGGCCGGAACAGCCCCGGCCCAGCTGTCAAACAGCATCAGCACGTCCGCCCCGGCCTCAGCCTGAAGACTGAGGAACATACAGATATAGTCACACAGATGAGACAATAAGGCCTCACTGTCGCCTGGCCGCTCCCAGAGCCAGGCGCGCGCTTTTGTGAAATCACGCGAACTCCCGCCTTCTGTCAGGTAAGTCATTAATGTCCATGGCGCACCTGAAAATCCAATTAACGCTGTCGTCTCAGGTAGTTGTAATTTAGTGCGCCGCACAGCCTCGGCAACAGGCTGCAGCTGTGCCCTAAAAGCCTGTTCATCTAGCCTGTTCAGTGCTGCGTAACTCTCCACAGGCTTTAGGATAGGGCCTTTGCCAGTGACAAAGCTCACCGGATGGCCCATTATATGGGGTACGAGCAGAATATCAGAAAAGATAATTGCCGCGTCAAATCCATAGCGCCTTATGGGCTGTAGGGTGACTTCACAGGCCTGTTCAGGTGACAGGCAGAATGAGATGAAATCATCAGCTTTCTGTCGTATCTGTCTGTATTCAGGCAGATAGCGTCCAGCCTGGCGCATAATCCAGACAGGTGTTTTGTCAGTCTTTCTGCCATTCAGGCAATCAGTAAAAATCATATTAGTATCACTATTAATTATATTTATTTATTTAAATTAGGATTGTGGATTGTAGTATGCGGCAGTGGATTTGTTAATCACAAATTTTCCCCAGATTATTCCTATATTTATCCCTTGTTTATTGACTTTACTGACAGTTCTTTATCTATATTTTTTAGGGATATAGACAAGCGGTTCGTGACTGACGCCCATAATACAGTCACTGTTCGCATTAATTTATACACAACTGAACAGAATCCGGTAAATATGGGGATAAAGTTAACAATTTTCCCCCAGCCATGATTTTATCCCCACTATCCTTATTTTTTCACCAGTTTCACCCTGACCTTATCCAGAGGCCATATCTGGGCGCTAACAGGTGACTTGTTTAAAAAGAGTTGCTATCAAAAGGGTTATGACAACCTCATTGCATATACATCTGGTATCTGATTCAACCGGCGAGACAGTTCATCAGTTTGCCAGAGCCGCCCTTGCCCAGTTCTCGGATGTGCAGACATCAGAACATATCTGGACGCTGGTGCGTACAACGGCACATGTAAATACCATACGATCTGCTGTTGAGCGCAATCCCGGCCTGCTGCTCTATTCAGTTGTTGATCCAAAAATCCGCCTTGAGCTGGAGACCCTGTGCACAGAGCTGAATGTTCCCAGCCTGTCGATACTGGATCCTCTTGTTGATTTGCTTACAACAGTTCTCGGCTATAAGCAGAACAGCCGTCCGGGCGGCCAGCACAAGCTGGACAAGGCTTATTTTGAACGCATGGCGGCTGTTGAATTCGCTGTCAATCATGATGACGGTCTGAATATGAGCAGTTTGCACAATGCCCAGATTCTGCTTGTTGGTGTATCGCGTACATCGAAAACACCAACATCAATGTATCTCGCCAATCGCGGCTATTGGGTGGCGAATTATGCCCTTGTCCCGAATGTTGACTTTCCCCTGCATGACATAGAGCCATATCCTGATTTATTTGTTGTCGGGCTGACAACTGAACCACGCCGCCTTGCCCATGTCCGGCGCAATCGCCTCCAGCATCTGAGCGACACAGCCAATGACAGCTATGCTGATTTTGACTCGATCGCAACAGAGCTGAACAAGGCAAGACGGCTGTTTTCATCACAAGGCTGGCCTGTGCTTGATGTCTCGCGCCGGTCAGTAGAGGAAACAGCTGCTGCAATATTGCATCTCTATATGGCGCATAAAGAGCGGCGTGCTCAGCAAATCCAGAAATCACCATGACCCGCTGGCAGATGGAAAACCATGAGCTGGTATTGGCGTCTGCCAGCACAACCCGCGCTGCTCTACTGCGTGCGGCAGGGCTTGATTTCCGTGTCCGTCCGGCGGCCATAGATGAACAGGCAGTTAAACAGGCGGGGATTGCAGAAGCTATTGGCCCGCGTGACATCGCTGTGACCTTGGCAGAGCTGAAAGCCCAGTCTGTTGCGTTGAGCGAGCCTGGCTATGTTCTGGGCTGCGATCAGCTGCTCAGCTGTAAGGGCGTGATTTTCAGCAAGCCAGCGCATAGGCAGGCAGCAGAAGAGCAGCTTGCGTTTCTGGCCGGCAAGACACATTGTCTGCATACAGCCATCGTGCTGTTTCGTGCAGGCACGCGTATCTGGCATTACCACAGTTGCCCACAGCTGACCATGCGAGACCTTTCAGCCGGGGAAATTGATGATTATCTGGCCGCCTTTGAGGCCACAGCCTTATCCTCACCGGGCTGTTATCAGATTGAAAATGGCGGGGCTCATCTGTTTTCTTCGATTGCCGGTCTTTATTATGATATTCTGGGGCTGCCGCTCCTGCCGCTTCTTGATATTCTGCGCGTTCATGGGCTGGCTGCCAGCCGTCAGGCGGGCACGCGATGAAAATCATTGGACTGACAGGCAGCATTGCTGCAGGTAAATCAACTGCCGCAGGCATGTTTTCACTGGCCGGCATTGCTGTTCATGATGCTGACAGATGCGTCCACCGGATTCTGGGCCCGCAGGGTGCAGCTGTCAGCCTGGTTGCAGACCATTTCGGGGCCCATCTTAAGCTACCGGACGGCAGCATAGACAGGCCTGTCCTCGGCCGCATTGTCTTTGGTGATGAGCAGGCAAGGCGCGCGCTTGAGGCCGTTCTTCACCCAATGGTGCGAAAAGACCGTGACCGGTTTTTGACACAGATGACAGCGCGGCGCCAAAAACTGGCGGTGCTTGATGTGCCGCTGTTGTTTGAAAGCCGAACAGATGCAATCTGTGACTATGTCGTTACCGTCTGGGCACCGCTTTTCCTGTTGCGGCGGCGGGCACTGGCACGCCCGCATATGACAGAACAAAAATGGCAGCAAATCATAACCTCTCAGATGCCGCAGTCAGAAAAAATGCGCCTGTCTGATCTGGCCCTGCCAACCGCACTTGGCAAAGCAGATACAAGACGCAGATTGCTGAAATGGCTGGCACAGATTCGCAGCAGCTGAGCTTGTTTTACAGAGCCGCTTCAGGTTATGATTCATTCACTGTCCAGCTACTTTACAGTCACCTCTAGAACAAGGCCATGTCATGCGCCATATTATTCTGGATACTGAGACTACGGGCCTGTCCCCGCAGGACGGGCACAGGGTTATTGAGATCGGGGCATTGGAGATGGTGAATTTCACCCTTACCGGTGCCCAGCTACATCTCTATATCAATCCTGAGCGTGAGATTGATGAGGGTGCCCGCGCTATCCATGGGCTGACAGCAGCGTTTCTTTCTGACAAACCCGTCTTTGCAGATATTGCTGACACTTTTTTAGCCTTTATCGGCTCTGATCCGCTGGTGATACATAATGCCCCCTTTGATATTGGCTTTCTCAATGCTGAGCTTGCACGTTGCCAGTCCCCGCTTATATCTCCTGACAAGGTGATAGACACGCTGGTTATGGCCAGACAGAAATTTCCCGGCGCACAGGCCAGCCTGGATGCGCTTTGCCGGCGTTTCCAGATTGACAATTCTCACCGCGATTTACATGGGGCGTTGATAGATGCTGATCTGCTGGCCGGCGTGTTTATTGAGCTCAAAGGCGGCCGCCAGCCTGGCCTTGCTCTTGATTCTGGGCGCGCTGAGCCCGATGCAGAACAGAAAAAAGACAGTCTAGGCACACAGACAATCAGTGGCTTTGAAATTAAGAAGGGCAGTATGCGCCCGCCGCGCGTATTTGCCCCCAGCCCTTCGGAAACAGCGGCCCACGAACAGCTGCTTGATAGGATGGACAGCCCTTTTTGGCGTCAATAAAACAGCTACGGGCGCGCTGCCCCGCACCCAGCACCGCCAGCGTTAAAGGGTGTTTTATGCCTGCGGTTTGGCTGCCCCTGCCCCGGCTTCGGCGGCGCTGGCCTGTGCCTGTCGCATGCGACTCTGGTAAAGTGCCAGAAAATCAATCGGATTCAGATTGAGCGGTAAAAAGCCGCCTTCTCTTGTCACATTGCTTATAACAGCCCGGGCAAAAGGAAAGAGCAGGCGCGGGGCCTCAATGGCAATAAGCGGATGCAGGATTTTCTCATCACTAACATTTGTCGATGCAATACCGGCATAGCTCAGCTCAATGATGAAAATAGGCCTGTCTTCGGTTTTTGCAGTAGCCGCAATTTTCAGTACCACTTCAAAATGATTGTTCTCCAGCCTCTGGGCCTCAACATTGACGCCTATATCCACATTGGGCTGGCTGGATTTGTTGATGAATATGTCTGGAGCCCCCGGACTTTCAAAGGACAGATCTTTCACATATTGGGCATGAATGGCCACCTGTGGCTGCACCGGCTGTGACTTGGCCTCGTCTGTGCTCGTATCTGTTGCTTTATCTTGACTGTTCTCAACATCCTTGGCTGCTGTTTTCTTCTTTGCTGTCTCCTTGGTCTGTTTTTCTGCCATGATTTTTGCCTGTATCCTTCATTTCGGGTTATTCACCTTCGTGCGGTGGTTTGAATCTCTGCTGTATTCTGACCTGTCTATCAGGGTTAAGATTTCAGCACAAGCATCAGTGATCCGCGTTTACCATTTGTTATTATTCAGTCTTTTTGATGGAATTCACCCTCAATAATATCGCTTCCCGGCCTGTGGGGGTGTCTGCGATTAAGGGGCTGTGCTGTACTGTCGCCGGTTCCACGGCGCGGCGACTGTGTTGTCTGACCCCGGCGAAATGAGGGGGTAAACTGGTTTATGTTCAGCCGCGAGAGCAGAAAACTGCCTATCACTGTGCGCATGCCGGGCACAAAGCATAACAGGCCAAGACCATCCGTTACATAGCCTGGCAGCAACATCAAAATCCCACCGCACAGTACAGACACGCCATTGGCAAGCGGGGCTGCCTCTAATTTCCCCCGGGCCAGATTATCCTGCCAGCGTGCGAGAACAAACCGGCCTTGGCTGCGAAGCAATCCAACACCGACAAAGGCTGTGACAAATATACCCAGAAATGTTGCCAGCCCGCCGATCTCATTACCGATAAGAATAAGTGCCTCAAATTCTATCCAGCCATAAAGTCCGAATAATATCAGAATATAAAACAGCATTTTGCTCTCCAGCTTGCCTCTTTTTATATCAGGCCCATATCCCTACATATAAGAAGTCATTCTTTTGGATGCAAATTATGCTTGTTTTATGGCATAATCCGATGACAACGAACAAGCAGGACAGCCTGACAGGAACGATTCATGCCCTTTCTTGATATTCTGATTTTTGCCGCGATCGCTCTTTTTCTGATTTTCCGGTTGCGCTCTATTCTTGGCAGCCGTGACGGTTTTGAACAGAAACGCGATAATTTACATGCTTTCCGACCGGAAGCTGCGAATGACACTGATGATGATCAAGGTGATGGCACTGGCAAAGTGGTGTCCCTGCACGGCTCTGACAAGCCGTTCAGCGGCACGGGTCTCAGCGCTGTCAGACAGGCGGACAGCAGTTTCAGGGATGATGAGTTCATGAACGGGGCCTCAGCTGCCTTTGGTATGATATTGGAGGCGTTTGCAGACGGTGATCTGGCCAGCCTGCGCCGCCTGCTGTCCTATGAGCTGTATCAGGAATTTGCCAGCAGTGTACATGACCGCAATAAACGCGGTGAGCAGCTGTCCATTACTGTAAGCGAAATCTCTGATGTTCAGCTTGCCGATGGCGAGGTTGACAATAATATCGCCTCTGTAACAGTACAGTTTGTGAGCCGCCAGACACGCCATGTAAATGACAAGCAGGGCCATTTGATTGAGGAGGAATCAGAAACAGATATCACAGTCACGGATATCTGGGTTTTTGAGCGTGACACAAATCTCTCTGACCCGAACTGGAAACTTGTGGAAACACGCACACCAGAAGGGGCATAATTCAGCTCTCCGCCATTTTGCAGGAGACAGCAAGGAGCGGTTTCATGGCCTCTCACCGGCGCAGAACAGGAAAACAACCCGATGACAGGACAGATGACGGCCTGTGGGACGCTGTGGCCGGCACGGTTCAAAGACAGATATCCTCGCGTATTCCGCCGGTTGATCTCAAAGCCGGGCAAACTGCCGGCAAGCCGCCCCGAACGCAACCAGCTGTAAAAAAACCTGTCCCCACCGCTCACTTATCATCATCCCTGGAATCAGACAGAAAAAAGGGTCATGTCGCCGGGCCCGCAGATTTAACGCGCCAGCACAGGGCCGGCGTTGACCGTGCAACGGCCAGAAAGCTGCAGGCCGGACGGATGATGATTGAAAACAGGCTTGACCTTCACGGCCTCACGCAACGTCAGGCCTTTGACCAGCTGCATCATTTTATTCTCTCCAGCGTTCACCGGCAGATGCGCACAGTGCTCATTATCACTGGCAAGGGTCTGGCGGGTCAGGGTGTGCTGCGGCAGAATTTACCTGTGTGGCTGAATGATCCGGCCCTCAGCCGCCATATCATCGCCTTTAGTGCGGCCCGCCCCGTTGATGGTGGTGCGGGTGCCTTTTATGTCCAGCTCAGACGCAAAAGAGAGACGCGATGACACCCTTTGGCATCAGAATGCGGGCCCTGAGAAAGAGCAAAAACCTCACGCTTGAGGATCAGGCCAGTGTTTTGAACGTTTCAGCAGCCTATATTTCTGCGTTGGAACACGGCAAGCGTGGCCGCCCGTCCGCGTTGTTTGTTGATCAGATATGCGTGTGGCTTAACCTGATCTGGGACGAGGCAGAGTTTCTGAAATATCTTGCCCAGATGTCACATCCAGCCCCGGCGGTAAAAACAGCACAGCTGGCCCCGGAGGCAACCTTTCTTGCCAATCTTCTGGCGCAGAATATTGACCGTTTGTCAGCCGGGCAGTGCCGCCAGCTGTTTGAGGCTGTCCAGGACGGGCTGAAACAGGAAAAGGGCATAGATTTTCAGCGCGGCCCCGGCAATCCTGTAACATAGGCCAGAGCCTATTGTGCCGGCTGGTATTTTTTGCAAAAAACTGTTATGTCTGCATGCACGAAAAAAGAGGCTTTGAAGAAAGAAGAGGCATCATGGCCAGAAGCGCACAGGTTACCCGCCGGACAAATGAGACGGATATCACTGCCAGCCTGACGATTGACGGCACCGGCAAGGGCGATATAGCCACAGGTATCGGCTTTCTTGACCATATGCTGGAACAGCTGGCCCGTCACAGTCTGTTTGACATCACGCTGAAAGCCACAGGTGACCTGCATATTGATGCTCATCATACAACAGAAGACACAGGATGGGCACTGGGAGACGCGCTGAAACAGGCATTGGGCGCGCGTGCCGGCATTAACAGATATGCCAGCTGTCTGTTGCCCATGGATGAATGTCTCAGCCGCGTGGCTGTGGATATGTCTGGCCGTCCATTTCTTGTATGGCAGGTGGCGTTGCCTTCTGAAACTCTGGGGACGATGGAAACAGAACTGTTCCGTGAATGGTTCCAGGCTTTCGCAATGGGGGCAGGGATTACGCTTCATGTCAGCAATGAATATGGGGTAAACAGCCATCATATTATCGAGAGCTGTTACAAGGCGCTGGCACGTTCCCTGCGTCAGGCCTGCGAGATAGATCCGCGGGGCGGGGGCCGGATTCCTTCAACAAAAGGCGTGCTTGGCGGCTCTCTTTAAAGGGTCAGGCAGCGATGAAGATAGCTATTATTGATTACGGCTCTGGCAATCTGCATTCTGTTCAGCATTCTGTTGCCTTTGCAGCAGCACAGCACCCCGGTGCAGACGTGAAAACCGTCAGTGATGCTGATGCGCTGATGGGCTGTGATTATATTATTCTGCCCGGTGTGGGGCATTTTGCCGACTGCTGGTCAGGGCTGAATAAGATAGATGGTATGACAGGCGCACTAGAAGAGATGGTGCTGGCGCGCGCGCGACCCTTTCTGGGTATTTGTGTGGGTATGCAGCTTCTGGCCGACCATGGGCATGAAGGGGGACAGGCAACACCGGGACTGGGCTGGATTCGCGGTCAGGTCAGGCATTTTTCTGATGCGTTTGGGAAAACGGGCACAACGCCGCTGAAAGTGCCGCATATGGGCTGGAACCAGCTGACTGTCCATGAACGCAATCATCCCGTGTCAGCGGCGCTTGAAGAACAGGTGCATATGTATTTTGTCCACAGCTATGTGTTTGAGACAGAAGATAAAGCGCATATTTTTGCCAGCTGTGATTATGGCGTGCAGGTGCCGGCCCTGATCGGACGTGATAATCTGCTGGGTACACAGTTTCATCCTGAAAAGAGTCAGCGTGCCGGCCAGCAGCTGCTGGACGCTTTTTTATCTTGGCAACCCTAACCCTGGCGGAGAAGAACAAAGAGATGAGCACGAACAGAGCGCCGCTGGTAACCGTTGAGATGGCTACAGAGCTGAGTGCCAATGATATTTCTGAGCTGTGCGATGCCACCGAGGAAGCCATTGCTGCCGGCGGTGGATTTGGCTGGCTGGCCCCGCCGCCGCGATCAGTGCTAGAGGAATATTGGCGCGGCGTGCTGCTGGTTCCTGACTATCACCTGTTTTTGGGCAAGCTCGACCATGTTATTGCCGGTTCCTGTCAGATTGTCCGCCCGCCAAAGAATAATGAGGCACAGTCCATTGCCTGTCAGCTTCGGACATTTTTTCTGGCGCCCTGGGCGCGTGGTCACGGGCTGGCCCAGAAAATAGTCGCAGAGGCAGAGGCGTTTGTGCGCTCAGAGGGCTATAAGATTCTGAACCTTGATGTGCGGGCAACACAGGATCGCGCGATTCATGCATTCAAGGCACAGGGCTATGAGCAGTTTGGAGCCAATCCCAATTATGCTGTTGTTGGCGGGGACTATGTCACCGGCCTTTATTTTACCAAACGTCTGCAATAATAAACAATGAGCGGCCGCACTATTACCAGATGACCAATTTCAAATGAAAAGGGCTTAATAATGCAGATTTATCCGGCGATTGACCTGAAAGACGGTCAGGGTGTGCGCCTGCTCCATGGTGATTTTAACAAAATGACTGTCTATGCCCCGGATCCGGGACAACAGGCGGGTATTTTTGTGGCAGCGGGCTGTGAGTGGATACATGTTGTTGATCTGGACGGGGCGCTGCGGGGGCGGGCGGCAAACCGGACGGCTGTGTCTGCTATCCTTGCCTCAGGGGCAAAAATACAGCTGGGCGGCGGCATCCGCACAATGAGGGATATTGAAGGCTGGCTGGCTGATGGTATCAGCCGGGTAATACTGGGCACAGTGGCACTAAAGAACCCGAATCTGGTGAAAAAGGCAGCCAGGGCTTTTCCCGGGCAGATTGCTGTCGGGGCGGATGCACGCAATGGCATGATTGCCGCTGAAGGCTGGTTAGAGGATTCAGATATTGCTGCGATCGATCTTGTCAGGCGTTTTGAGGATTGCGGTGTCGCAGCTGTGATTTTTACGGATATTTCGCGTGACGGTGCCCTGACAGGTGTCAATGCCTCTGCAACAGCCGCGCTGGCAGAGGCTGTATCTATTCCTGTCATAGCCTCTGGCGGGGTCAAGGGGATAGAGGATATCGTAGCCTGTGCCCGGCTCGCTGACCGGGGGATTGACGGGGTGATCACCGGCCGCGCGCTCTATGATGGCCGTCTTGATCTAAAAGAGGCGCTGGCTGTTGCTGCACAGGCGGGCCAGCCATGTTGAGCGCGCGTGTCATTCCCTGTCTTGATGTTCACGCCGGGCGGGTGGTGAAGGGGGTCAATTTTGTCAATCTTGTTGATGCTGGCGATCCTGTTGAGCAGGCCCGTATCTATGATGCGGCTGGTGCTGATGAGCTGTGCTTTCTTGATATCACCGCAACCCATGAGGGGCGCGATACCATCTATGATGTGATTGGCCGCACAGCAGATGTCTGTTTTATGCCGCTGACAGTGGGCGGCGGCGTGAAAGATGTTTCTGATTTCCGTAAATTATTGCTGTGCGGGGCTGACAAGGTGTCAGTGAACAGCGCGGCTGTGCGCGATCCCAGCCTCATTGCCCGTGCAGCAGATAAATTTGGCAGCCAATGCGTGGTTCTGGCCATTGACGCCAGACTGAATGAAGGCGGCATGTTCGAGGTAGCAACACATGGCGGGCGCCAGCCCACGGGTATTGATGCGGTTGAATGGGCCCAGCGTGCTGCTGAAATGGGTGCGGGCGAAATTCTGCTGACCTCCATGAACGGGGATGGAACCAAAGAAGGCTTTGATATTCCCCTGACAAGAGCGGTAAGCGATGCTGTGACAATTCCTGTCATTGCCTCTGGCGGGGCAGGACGGCCAGAACATTTTGCCGAGGCGATTATTGAGGGCCATGCAAGTGCTGTTCTGGCCGCCTCAGTCTTTCATTTTGGACAATTCACCATAGATGAGGCAAAATCAGCCATGCAGGATGCAGGCGTGCCGGTCAGGCGGCTTCAGCAGATAACCGGCCGCGCGTGAAAATCCATCAGAGAAAGAAGAGGGAATATCAATGTCAGCGCCCCACAGCCTTGACAGGCTCTATCAGGTTATAGAGGCCCGCAGGAACCAGTCTGCTGATGACAGTTACACAGCACAGCTTCTCTTGGAGGCCCCGGAAAAACCGGCACGCAAACTGACAGAAGAAGCAACAGAAGTGCTTATAGAGGCGCTGCGCGGTGACCGGCGGGCATTATGCCGCGAATCAGCTGATCTGCTCTATCATCTCCTTGTCGTTTGGGCGGCGGCAGGGTTGCCGGCTGGTGATGTATGGGAAGAACTTGACCGACGGGCCGGACAGTCGGGACTGGAAGAAAAAGCATCACGGGGAAAAAACAGATCATGACAAAAGCTGCTTATGACGACACGAATATCTTTGCAAAAATCCTGCGCGGGGAAATCCCCGCAACAAAGATTGATGAATGTGAACACACCCTCTCCTTTCTGGATATTCATCCACAGGCCCCGGTGCATATTCTTGTGATACCCAAGGGCAGATATGTTGATATGTCTGATTTCAGCGCGCATGCCACTGCACAGGAACAGGCCGCCTTTATTGCTGCTCTTGGGCGGGTTGCCAGAGCTGCGGGGGTTGCGGCAGACGGCTACCGCCTTATTGCCAATACTGGCATGAATGGGCATCAGGATGTTCCGCATCTGCATGTTCATATATTGGGGGGCACGGCTCTGGGACGGATGATAAAGCCGCTTGGGTGAGATCGTCTTTCTTACAGCTGCAGACAATAATTTTCGTTTTTTCTTTCGTCTGATTTCTTACACGTGATAGCTGATCTCTATGCAGTCTATTATGTTAAAAGTTGCGCTTCGCGGCATAGAAACCCAGGAGGTTTCTGTACAGGTGCATATGTCGAATGGCTTGCCGGCAATGGCTATTTTCGGGCTGGCCGACAAATCTGTAGCCGAATCAAAGGAACGTGTGCGTGCGGCCCTGTCGTCAATCGGCCTTGCACTGCCTGCCAAGCGGATTGCCATTAACCTGTCTCCGGCTGACCTGATAAAAGAAGGTGCCCATTTTGATCTGCCGATAGCGCTTGGCCTGCTCACCGCTATGGGTGTGTTGCAGGCCGATATCGCCAGTGATTATATCATTCTGGGTGAATTATCGCTTGATGGTTCTGTGCGGCCGGTAACCGGGGTGCTGCCAGCGGCCATTCATGCCGGTGCTGGCGGATTCGGGCTTTTCTGTTCTGCAGAAAACGGCCCCGAGGCCACATGGGCTGGCGATCTGACAATTCTGGCCCCTGCGTCATTGACGGCGCTTATTAACCACCTGCGCGGACAACAGCTGTTAAGTCCACCAACATCAAAGCCTGAAGATACCCTGCAGAGCGGCCCTGATTTAGCTGATCTCAAGGGTCAGGAAACTGCCCGCCGCGCGCTGGAGATCACAGCTGCCGGCGGCCATAATTTGTTGCTGGTTGGCCCGCCCGGCGCTGGAAAATCAATGCTGGCCACACGTTTGCCGGCATTGCTGCCGCCGCTTTCAGCACAAGAAGCATTAGAGGCAACGATGATCCATTCTGTCGCGGGTCGTCTGCCACCCTCAGGTCTGGTGCAAAACCGCCCGTTTCGTGATCCCCACCATTCTGCCTCTATGGCAGCGCTGGTCGGTGGCGGCAACAAGGCGTGGCCGGGTGAAATATCGCTTGCCCATGGCGGCGTGCTGTTTCTTGACGAATTGGCAGAATTCAGCCGGCCGGCATTGGACAGTCTGCGCCAGCCCATGGAGACAGGTGAAATTGTCATCGCCAGAGCCAATAATCATATCCGCTATCCGGCCCACTTTCAGCTGGTGGCAGCAATGAATCCCTGCCGCTGCGGCTATCTGTCCAATCCGGCGCGCGCCTGCAGCCGGGCCCCGGCCTGTGCGCAGAATTATATGGCCCGGATTTCAGGCCCTATTCTTGATCGTTTTGATTTACTGCTTGATGTCGCAGAACTGCCGCCAACCCAGCTGCTGTCTGATCAAAAATCAGAAAGCACAGCACAGGTGCGTGAGCGTATCCGCCGCGCCCGCCGCTTTGCCGCAGACCGTACCGGCAACAGGGATGCTGTTTTGAATGCACATCTGACAGCTGACATTCTTGGTGAGGAAATTGCCGCAAATCATGACATTCGTGATATTCTTGAAGAGGCCCTGAATAAGCAGACATTGTCAGCCCGCGGCCTGCACAAATCAGTGCGTGTTGCCAGAATAATCGCTGATCTAGCCGGCAGTGAGGCTATCCAGCGGATTCATATTCTGGAGGCCCTGTCTTATCGCCGGTTTTTCATGTTTGGAACAGATAATGGCTGATGGGCTGGGGGCTCAGGGGCAAGGGTTTCAGCGCATTGCGCTGTTTGACCAGCTGTCTTTTGGATAGGTTTCTGCCACCTCCCAGAACAGGGCTGCCATATTGTTGCCGGTGAATCTCTCAATCTCGCGAATGCCTGTAGGTGAGGTCACATTAATTTCTGTCAGATAGCTGCCTATCACGTCAATGCCGACAAATAAGAGGCCGCGTTTTTTAAGCTCTGGCCCTATAACAGAACAGATATGCCTGTCACTATCACTCAGTTCGACAGCTTCAGCCCGGCCGCCAACATGCATGTTTGAGCGTGCCTCCCCTGCCTGCGGGACGCGGTTCACAGCGCCCCTGGCCTCACCATTAATCAGGATGATACGTTTATCACCCTGGCGCACCTCGGGCAGATATTGCTGTACCATCACAGGCTCATTATTCTGGGCACAGAACATTTCCAGCAATGCGTTGAGGTTCTGATCCTCTGGCTGAAGGCGAAAGACCCCGGCCCCGCCATTACCGAACAGCGGCTTGATAATAATATCACTATATTCAGAACGGAATGCCCTTATCGCTGCACTGTCTCTGGAAATCAATGTTGCGGGCATAAGTTCTGCAAACTGGGTGACCAGCAGTTTTTCCGGGGCATTGCGGACTTCTGCCGGATTATTGATCACCATGGTTGAGGCCGGGAGCATTTCGAGCAGATGCGTAGCTGTGATATAGCCCATATCAAAGGGCGGATCCTGACGCATCAGAATAATATCCATATCCTCTAGGCAGCGTGTTTCTCTGTCTCCGGCAGTGAAAAAATCTGTGGGGTTATCACGCAGCTGCAGCGACTGCCCGCACGCAACCAGTCTGCCCCTGTCATAACTCAGCCTGTCAGGTGTATAATACCACAGGCTGTGACCGCGTCTCTGGGCCTCCAGGCCGAGGGCAAAAGTTGTATCGCCAGTGATATCAATCGATGTCACCGGATCCATCTGTATGGCAATATTCAGACCCATTGCGGTGCTAGTCCCGCTTGTCTGTTTCCAGAATGATGTAATTGACCACTTCTTTGGCAAAGCGCAGTTCCTGGGCGTGGGCAATCACCCGCTCTTTTTCCTGCTCATCAGCCGCAACACCCGACAGATAAACAATGCCATTGACCACATCAATCGAATAATTCAGCGATGAAACATCTTTGTCACCGATAAGAGCAGCGCGCAACTGCGCACTGGCGGCCAAATCCTTGGCAGCATCCTTAATTATTGCTCCTTCAGTTACCTGCACCTCATTGATCACTTCGCGCACGCCCTTTATCTCCCATGCAAGGCGGGTCGCCAGTACTTTTTGATCAATTTTCTTTACCTTTCCAGTTAACAGCACACTGCCATTATTCACGGATTTTTCAATGCTCGTGACAAGTGATGTGTCTGTCTGGATAAATTTGTCTGTCAGTTTTGCCTCAATCACGCCGTCCGACACTGAGGTTGACAGCCCCTTTTCAGTTGACGAGGCCGCAACAGCTGCTGTGCCTATGCCAACGGCCGCTCCGACGCATCCCGAGAGTGACAAAGCAGACACGGCCAAAAGGCAGAGGGAGATGAAAATATGTCTGAATTTCATTGTCTGTGCTCCGTGGTGCTCTGTGTGATCACCTTATATCTTTAAATGAGTCTGAAATAAAGTGCCAGCCCCCGATAAAACAGCTCGGATAAAATTTTTCCTCACTCAAACCCCATACTCATTCAAACCCCATATCTGTCTGCTGACACCGCAGCCATCCTGTCCAGCGTACCAGCCGGATTGACAGTCTCGGCCCGGTAAAATCCGGCCGGCGCGCGAGAAACCATGATACAGCGCGCCTCAGGCGTTTCTGCTGGCGCCTGTCCACCAGGCCGGTATCAGCCCCGTGATAAGGAGAGCGGCGGTATTTAACCTCGATAAAAATTACCTGCGCGCGCCCCACCATACACAGATCAATTTCCCCATAAGGTGTCTTTATCCTGTGCCCGGCACAAGAATATCCCGACAGATGATACAGCCATTTTGTAAGCGTCTCTGCACAGCGTCCCTGTCTCTCGGCCTTGATTTTTTCAGCGCTTGCAGCCATGGCTGGGCCTCACAGAACAGATAAACACACACAAGATATCAATCATGTGTCAGCTATTATCGCCCTGATTAACCTTTTTTATCCAGACTGAGGGCCAGCTGATAGAGCCGGCGATGTGGCCAGCCGGTTACTTTCTCTGCGTCCCGAACAGCATCTTTCAAACTGCCATGCTGTAATCCAGCTGTTAAAATGGCGGCAGCCTCTTCTTCACTTGCTGCTGCCCGTGTCTTGTCTGCGCCTTCAATGAGCATGACAAGCTCGCCTTTAACAGGCGGCTGTTCGGCATATAGCTGTGCCAGGTCAGTCAGCCGGCCTCTTGTCACGCTCTCATGCAGTTTTGTCAGCTCTCTTGCAATGACAGCCCGCCGCGGGCCGTAAATCTCAGCCATTACAGCCAGTGTCTTTGTCAGCCTCTGCGGGGTTTCAAACCAGATTTGCGTGGCTGTGAGCCCTGCGCTCTCTGTAATCTGCTGGCGTGCTGCGGCTGTTTTTGCCGGTACAAAGCCATGAAACATGAACCTGTCACTTGGCAATCCGGACAATGTCAGTGCCATCACCGGTGCGCTTGGCCCGGGTACCGCGCTCACTTTTATCGCGGCAGCATGACAGTCGGCTACCAGCTTATAGCCGGGATCAGATATCAGGGGCGTTCCGGCATCGCTGACCAGCGCGACTATTTTGCCCTCCTGCAGCGCTTTAATCAGGCGCGGGCGCATTTCAGCCCCATTATGGTCATGATAGGGCAGTAATTTTGCCTTTGTCTGAACAGCACACAGGCTGATGAGCTTTTTTGTCATGCGTGTATCTTCACAGGCGATAATGTCTGCATCCGACAGGGCCTGTTGTGCCCGGCTGCTGAAATCGCCGAGATTACCAATAGGTGTAGAGACAATGACAAGCATAAATGAGGCTCCCAGCAGGCAGTTCGGTTGCTGTCACTGCGATGCAGACAGCAGTTAAGGCAAGCTGATTGTCATTTTGCCTTATTCATGTCATCACTGTAATGATAAAACGTCTTCTGCGGCGAAATAAAATATCACAGAGACCCGAAAGGGACATAAAGAGTAAAGACGGATGTACAGACAAAGACAGCCAAATAAGACAGTCATCTGCAGACGGGCCGCAAAAGCGGTGATTGTGACCGGAATGATGTTTAGCCTTCTTGCTGGCTGTCAGGGCGGCCCTGTATCCCCGCCTGTTCAGACAGCTGGCTTGCCGGCCCCGTCCCCATCAGTTGCGCCTGTACAGCCGCCGCCGACAAACAGCGAAACTGTGCAAGACAATGAGGATATTGTCGCCAATCTCATTGAATCTATAGAAACTGAAGAAAAAGAACAAACACAGATACTTCCCGCTCCCGCGGCAGAGATTGCCACAGCGTCTACGGGGCGGGCCCCGCAGATCGAAACAGAACAGAATGACCGCAAAAAACTGGCCGAACAGGCGCTGAATGCGGCGCTCAGCCTGTTAAAAGCAAAGCAGCCCAAAGCCGCCAGCCCTGCCGGGCCCTATCAGCTTGAGGACAAGTCAAGCGGCCAGCTGCGTATCGGGCTTCTGCTTCCGTTTTCAGGTGACTATTCATCGCTTGGCAGAGATATTGCCAGCGGGGCCGAAATGGCATTGTTTCAGATGGGTGACCATCAGATAGAGCTGCTTTATTTTGACACGCAGGCAAGTGGGCGTGCTGAACAGGCCGCCCGCGAGGCTGTGGCCGCACAGACAGACATTGTCATAGGCCCGCTTTTCACCCAGTCCGCTGCACAGGCGCGTACCATACTCGGCGGGGCCGGTATTGCGATGCTGTCGCTGTCAAATAACAGTCAGGCCGCTGCCCCCGGACAATGGGTGCTTGGCTATCTTCCTGAACAGCAGATTGATTATCTTCTGGGTCACGCAATGGCCCAGAACAAAACCCGGATTGCTGTCCTTGCTGCCGAGGATGCCTTTGGACAGCGCCTGAGCGCACATGCTGTTATGCGGCTCAGCACGCTTGGCCTGTCACCGGCAGAGGTGATGATTCTGCCCCCTGAACGTCTGGCAGATGAGGACAGTCTGAAACAGGCGATTAAATCATTCAGCCGATACAGCTCTGTGCCGGATGAAAATGCGCCGCTGCCCGCGCCCGCCTATGATGCATTGATCCTGGCAGGCGGCCCGGATTTCATTCTGCGGGTGGCCCCGGTGCTTGCATTTTATGATATGGATCCTGACCGGGTCACTTATTTGGGTACGGATTTATGGGCCCGGGCCGAGCTGCTGGCAGAACCGTCCCTGCAGGGTGCGCTTGTCACACAGGCAACCCAGCCAGCCAGCGATGAGTTTGAGACCCGCTATCAGGGGCTGTTTCAAAAGCCGTCAAATAACATGGCCAGAATGGGCTTTGACGCCTTTGCCCTGATTGCCGTGACAAAACAAACCCGCTCAGCTGCGGCCGGCAGCGCAGAAGATGACAGCCTGTTTATTGACTGGCGGGCCAGCCTGATAAGACAAGAGGGATTTACAGGTCTCAGCGGACGTTTCAATTTATTGCCTGACGGTAAAAATCAGCGTTTTTATGAAATCCGTCAAATCCGCGACCGCCAGCTTATTGCCCATTAAGCCCCGCTGTCCAGTAGCCGGCTGAGCATGGCATTCAGCCTTAATCTGCCCTCTAATGTCGGGGCCAGCCGGCCTGGTGGGTGATACAGCCATTGTTCCTTTGTGAAAATATCCAGCCAGTGGCGGTTTAAGGAAAATGCATCATTATGTGCATAGACAGGGCCGGGCCACTCTGCCCCCTGTGTCAGCCGTAGCCCCATCATCCAATATTCCTCAAACTGTGCCTGAGGCGACTCAAATCCGGCACTCTCCAGACCCTGGCCAGATTTCAGGGTGCTTTCCAGCCAGCCCTGCGGGCTGCGCCGGTTAACCATGTGACAGCGTTTATTGCCATATGTTATTCGGCCATGTGCGCCCGGCCCCAGCCCTAGCCAGTTGCCGGCGCGCCAGTAATTCAGATTATGTCGGCACTGCTCGCCGTCACGCGCGTAATTTGAAATTTCATAGGCGTCAAATCCACGGCCCGCAAGCAGCGCCTCTGTCAACAAATAGAGATCGGCCATCATATCTGTATCTGAGGTGAGAACCTCTCCGTGTTTTGCGCGGGCATAGAACTGTGTTCCCGGCTCTATGGTCAGCTGATAGCATGACAGATGCCCGGCCCCGCTTGTGGTGATTGCCTCAAGCTGGCTTTGCCATTGAGAGGGGCGCTGTTCTGGCAATCCGTAAATCAGATCAGCAGAGACACGCCCAAACAAAGACAACGCCCTGTCCAGGGCCCGGCGGGCCTCATCGCCAGAATGCTCACGACCCAGAAACCGCAGGCCAGTCTCATCCAGGCTCTGCACACCAAGTGACAGACGGTTAATGCCAGCCGCTGCAAAGCCAGTTAATTTTTCTGTTTCTGCTGATGTCGGATTCGCCTCAGCTGTGATTTCAGTCTGGCTGGAAATCTGAAACAGCCGCCCGGCTGCCTCTATAAGGGCTGCAGCCAGCCGTTCAGGCATCAGACTGGGAGTGCCGCCGCCAAAAAATATGCTGGAAAGCATTAAACTGCCGTCCGGCTGATCGAAACAGGCATAAATATGGCGGGCTCGTGTCTCAAGCTCGTCAAGAAATGCCTGTTGCCAGATATCTGTATCAATGTCGTTGGCAAGGTGCGAATTGAAATCACAATAGGGGCATTTTGAACGGCAAAAGGGCCAATGGATATAAAGGCTGAGGGTGGGGGCAGTCATCAGAAAATCAGGCAGTTTTCAAGCAGCTGATTAAATGCAAGGGCGCGGTGACTCATCTGATGTTTTTCTTCTGGATCCATTTCACCGAATGTCTGGTCATGGCCAGAAGGTGTGAAAATGGGATCATAGCCAAAGCCCCGGCTGCCGCGCGGTGGCCAGGTTACCTGTCCGCTCAGCCGTCCCTCAAACCATTCAAAATGACCATCAGGCCAGGCCAGCGCAAGGGCACAGACAAACACACTGCTTCTGTCCTTTGACCCGCTCAGCAGCAGCGCCTCACTTACCCGCTGCATGGCGTGGGTGAAATCCTTGTCTGGGCCGGCCCATCTGGCAGAATAAATACCCGGGGCCCCGCCAAGGGCGTTCACACAAAAGCCTGAATCATCTGCCAGACACGCCCTTTGGCTGGTCTGTGCGGCTGTTTGCGCTTTCAGCACAGCATTTTCAATAAAGGTCTTTCCTGTTTCATCAGGCTCGGCCAGCCCCAGTTCAGCCGCCCCTGTGACTGTCAGTCCCAGCGGGGTGAGAAGTGCTCTTATTTCCCTGACTTTTCCTGTGTTGTGACTGGCGATCACAAGCGGTTCAGAACGATCAAATTTACGCGCCATTTCTATGTCCTGATTATCAATTTGCTGCTGTCATTAACTGGTCTCAGGCGCGCGGCTGGCGCATGGCAGCCAGCTGTTTGTCAAAGATATGCGCGCAGCCGCCCGCTGCAAGGCTCATCAGCTCTGCCAGACGTTCCTGACGAAACGGGATTTTTTCCGCAGTTCCCTGAATTTCAACAATGCCGCCAGTGGCTGTGAGGACAAAATTAGCATCTGTATCAGCGCTACTGTCTTCCTGGTAATCCAGATCAAGCAGACATGACTCATCAATTATGCCGCACGATACAGCTGCCACCTGATCGCGCACCGGCATGGCAGACACAGCCCCCTTTTGTAGCAGCCATTCACAGGCCAGCGACAAAGCCACCCATGCCCCGGTGACAGAGGCTGTGCGCGTGCCGCCGTCAGCGCGCAGCACATCACAGTCAATCTTTATTTGCCGCTCACCGAGTATCGCCAGATCAGTAACAGCCCGCAGGGCACGTCCTATCAGGCGCTGTATTTCTTGTGTACGCCCGGACTGTTTGCCTCTCACAGCCTCTCTGTCCATACGGCTGTGCGTAGCCCGTGGCAGCATTCCATATTCAGCTGTTACCCAGCCCCTTGCTGTGCCGCGCAGGAAAGGCGGGACTTTCTCTTCGACAGAGGCCGTGCAGAAAACATGCGTGTTTCCCATTTTTATCAGACATGAGCCTTCAGCATAGGGTGAGACATGCGGCGCAAAGACCACCTGTCTGAGCTGATCTGAGGCGCGTCCTGACGGGCGTTGGAAAACCATTGAAAATTGCCTCCGTAAAATAATGGTGCCCTGACAGTGAAATAATCCTGCACAGCGCTGCAGGCACAATCTGTTCACGCTGTTGCCATTTCAGTACTATATTAAGTGAAAACATAACAGAATTGTTTTGATGAAGGTATCCCTCATGGCTTCGCTTCTTGTCATTGAACTGACCCGCCGCTCGCAGCTTATCTTTGATGAGATTGTGAGAAATTATCTGCAGACGGGCTCACCTGTAGGCTCAAACCTTATCGCCCGTAACCAGGACATTAATCTGTCATCTGCCTCGGTGCGCGCCATTATGGCGGAACTAGAGGACAGCGGTCTGCTTTTTTCCCCGCATACATCAGCCGGCCGGATTCCAACGCGCGCGGGCCTGCGCCTGTTTGTCGACGGGCTGATGGAAATCAGGGACACGCTGACAATGGATGATGCCGGTTCTATAGATGCGCTGGAGAAATCACAGGGGCTGTCTGTGAACCAAATGTTGGACAGGGCCAGCCTGACCCTGTCTGGCCTGTCAAAATGTGCGGCCCTTGTCATGGCCCCGACTGAGGATCTGAGCGTCAATCATATTGAATTTGTTCCGGTGCAGGAGGACAGAATCCTGGTGATTCTTGTTTTTTCTAATGGTCAGGTGGAAAACCGTATGATCGATTTTCCTGCTGGCCTGCCTGCCCATGTGGTGACAGAGGCGTCAAACTACATGAACAGCCAGTATAAAGGCCAGCGAATCAGCGAAATCATATCCCTTGTGAACAGGGATCAGGAAAATTGCCGGGCAGAACTGGATGCGCTGGCCAGCGATCTGATTGAACGCGGTCTGGCCAGTTGGTCAGACCATGAAAACAGTGCAGATGCCGCGCTGATACTGAACGGTCAGTCCAACCTGCTGGAGGATGTGAGAGCGGTTGAGGATTTAAGCCGGGTACGCGTGCTCTTTGACAAGCTCGAAATGCGCGGCCATGCCAGCCAGCTCATGGATTCTGTGTTTCATGCAGACGGGCTGCAGATTTTTATCGGCTCTGACCATCAGCTTTTCTCCCAGACGGGCTGTTCAATGGTGCTGGCGCCCTATCGCGATCATAAACGCCGGATTATCGGTGCAGTTGGGGTTATCGGCCCGCGCCATATGAATTATGCACGCATTATTCCGATGGTGGATTATACCAGCAAGGCGCTGGCTAAAATTATCGGTTAGGAAGAAATTAAAAGAAATTATTGACCGCTAAGACCTTATCGGCTGGGGAGAAAAAAATGGCGCATTGCTTCTGTGATTTTCTGTTTTTCTGGAAGAAGTGCCAGCAGCTGATCCAGCCAGTTTTTATCAATGACCCCTTCGCGGGCGGCTATCACTGCAATTACCGTGACAGCAAAACCTGAAAAAACCAAAGCCAGTGCTGCGGGCCATTGAAGGTCTGCATGCGATGTTTTCTGTCTGTCTGTCAAAGTCACAGGCCCGGTCGCCTGCCGCTTGCGTGCGGGCAGCAGGCTTGTGTGACAATGCGGACAAAAAAGCGGAACTGATTGGGCTTTGGCTTGTGTGTAGAGTGCTGGATTTATCTGCACTTTTTCTTTGCATTTTCTGCAGCTGACATTCTTGTGCCGTGCCAGGGGTTCCGGCCCGCTGATGACCGGTGCATAGTAATGCTGGTGGCAATGATGACAGGCAACCGGCCAATGGCCGTTGGTCAATGTAATCTCTGGTATCAGGCCAAGGCTCTGACAATGCGGGCAGGCGATTTTGATCATTTCGGCTTAACCTGTTCTGCTGCGGCCCTTTTGCCGGCCTGTTTCCCCTTTACCAGCTTTTTAGCTGCCAGCGGTGGCTTTTTTCCGGCGGACTGATTTTTCTTTGACGCTGATTTTTTCTTCGGGCCCTGTTTCAATTTTGGACTCTGTTTCTTTTCCGGGCCCCGCTTTTTCTCCGCCGCCTCTTTCCTTTCCTGTGCCTGTCTTTTTCCGGCCGGTTGCTTTTTTGCAGGAGACGGTTTTGCACTGGCGGTGTTTTTCACTCCTGCTTTTGCCCGCGTGCTGTTCTTTGCGCGGTTGTGTTCGCGGCTCTGGAGCCGGGCATCAAGCTGGCGGGCGATTTCACTGTCAATCAGCTGGGCCAGCTGGGCAGAAAACCCGTTGGACGGACTGCCGGCTGCCCGATTTTCTGTCTGCCTGGCATGTGCGGGGGGTTCATCTGGGCTTTCTGCACCGGCAGAAATAATCGCCTGGCGGATAGCCAAAAACGGATTGTCAGCCGCGGTTTCTGTCTGTGGGCTGTCATTGTCTTCTTGTGTCTGTGCCGGCATGGCTGGATTTTTTTCTGGATTTTTTTCTGCCGCTGCCGGATTTATGCTGCCAGGTGAGGATTGTCTGTCTGCGGCGGCTTTTGGCGCGCCTGAATGCAGTCCCAGCGGCATCATTGCTGAATGTTTCATTCCGGCGAGTACAAGACTGTCAGTATCATCTGGCAGCCTTTCATCTGCAGGGCGCAGGGGGAGGCTGCCTATAATCGGCATAGTGCGCGCAAGCTGTCTGTGCAGCGCGGCTTTTGCTCTGGTTTGATCATCAACCAGCAAATCTGCCTGGTTAAACAGATCTTCAATCGATTCCATGACCAGATTATCATTTTCAGGAGATTGTCCCATTGTCTGTCCTGTTTCCCGCATATTTACCGCTGCCTGTCTTGAGTAACACGCAGTCTGCCCTGTTTATAGATCAGAATCAAAAATTCAATAAAGGCCAAATATCTGTAAGCATTTTTTTGCATATTATTCGCAAGAACAGAGCATTTGCAGCAAAAAACTCTGCCCTGGCACTTGGCAATTTTACTGACAGCCCCCACATGTCTGGGGAAATCAGACAAACAATCCTGTGATAAGAAGGGTAAGCCATGACGAATAAAGCTGATGAAACCCCCGCAGAACAAGAAGCGGAAAAAGATGCAGCCCAGTCAGCCTCTCAGCCGGCTGAAAATCTGGAACAGGCAGAGGCCGGGGATTCAGGGTCTGAGACAGAAGCCGGTCATGATGATCTAAGGGATCAGCTGTTGCGGCTGATGGCAGATAACGAGAATTTGCGAAAACGAGCAGAAAGAGATATCGCCGCGGCAAAAAAATATGGCGCGCTGGGACTGGCCCGCGACATGCTGGCCTCTGTTGATAATCTGGAATCAGCTGTTGCGCTGATCCCTGAAAACCGGGACGGCATGGATGAAACGCTGAAAAATATTCTTGTTGGCGTAGAGATGACTGGCCGCGAGCTGGCCAGCGTCCTGGAGCGTCACGGCATTACAAAAATCAGCCCTGATGGCGAGAAGTTCGACTATAATTTTCATCAGGCCATGTTCGAGGTGCCCACAGATGAGACAGAGCCCGGCATTGTTATGCAGACAGTCCAGCCAGGCTATAAGCTACATGATCGCCTGTTGCGTCCGGCCATGGTCGGCGTGTCGAAAGCGGCAGCCACAGCGGCCCCGCCAGAGGACAGCCAGCAGGACTAAATCAACCATCAGGCTGTAAGAAACGCAGAAACTGCCCTGCCTCTTGTATCAGGAAAAACAGCTCTTATATATGCGGTATCAGACAATGAATGCAGCCAGAAACAAACAAAAAGAACGGGCTGATCAGTAGAAGGATTGTGAAAGATGGGAAAAGTTATCGGCATTGATCTGGGGACAACAAATTCCTGTGTTGCTGTCATGGACGGCAAGAATGCGCGTGTGATTGAAAATGCTGAGGGCACACGCACAACACCATCTATGGTCGCCTTTGCTGATGATGGCGAGCGGCTTATCGGACAGGCAGCGAAAAGACAGGCTGTCACCAATCCTGAAAAGACAATTTTTGCGGTAAAGCGGCTGATTGGACGGCGCGCCGACGAACCGGCAATAAAGGATTTCAGCACTCTTGTTCCCTATCAGGTCAAGGCTGCAAAAAATGGTGATGCGTGGATTTCTGTAGATGGTGAGGATTACTCACCAAGTCAGGTTTCCAGCTTTATTCTGCGCAAACTCAAAGAGGATGCAGAAGCCTATCTGGGCGAATCAGTTGATCAGGCGGTTATAACCGTGCCGGCTTATTTCAATGATGCCCAGCGGCAGGCAACAAAGGATGCGGGAAAAATCGCCGGTCTTGAGGTGCTGCGGATTATCAATGAGCCGACAGCAGCAGCGCTTGCTTATGGTCTGGATAAGAATGAATCAGGCACGATTGCAGTATTTGACCTCGGCGGCGGCACTTTTGATGTGTCTGTTCTGGAAGTCGGTGACGGTGTGTTCGAGGTTAAATCGACCAATGGTGACACTTTCCTTGGCGGTGAGGATTTTGATCAGGTCGTTATTGATTATCTGGCAGATGAGTTTAAATCTGATCAGGGTATTGACCTGCGCGGCGATAAGATGGCCCTCCAACGTCTCAAAGAGGCAGCTGAAAAGGCCAAGATTGAGCTGTCAAGCACCAGCCAGACTGAAATCAACCTGCCCTTTATCACTGCTGACCAGTCAGGGCCAAAGCATCTGAATGTCAAGCTGACCCGCTCAAAGCTGGAACAGCTTGTTGAACCGCTGGTTCAGCGCTCGCTTGAGCCCTGCAAAAAGGCGTTGAAGGATGCTGGCGTAAGCGCCGGAGAGATTGATGAGGTTGTTCTTGTCGGCGGCATGACAAGAATGCCCAAGATCATTGAGACAGTGCAGAAATTTTTCGGCAAAGAACCGCATCGCGGGGTCAATCCTGATGAGGTGGTTGCCTCAGGTGCGGCAATACAGGCAGGTGTGCTGACAGGTGATGTCAAGGATGTGCTGCTGCTGGATGTCACACCACTATCACTTGGTATTGAGACTCTGGGCGGTGTCTTTACCCGCCTGATTGAGCGCAATACAACCATCCCAACCAAAAAGAGCCAGGTCTTTTCAACAGCAGATGACAATCAGTCAGCTGTGACTATCTCGGTCTATCAGGGTGAGCGTGAAATGGCAGCAGACAACAAGCTGCTGGGGCAGTTTAACCTGGAGGGGATTCCAGCAGCTGCGCGCGGTATTCCGCAGATTGAGGTAACTTTCGATATTGACGCGAACGGCATTGTCAAGGTCAGTGCAAAAGACAAGGCCACGGGCAAGGAACAAGCGATCAGTATCAAGGCGTCAGGCGGTCTTGATGACAATGAGATTGAGCAGATGGTCAAGGATGCTGAAACCTATGCAGAGGACGACAAAAAACGGCGTGAGAGTGTTGAGGCGCGCAACCGGGCAGAAGCGCTGGTTCATGGCGCTGAAAAATCATTGGCTGATGTGGGTGACAAGGCTGATCCGGCCCTGCGTGACGAGGTTCAGGGCGGCATTGATGCCCTGAAAGCGGCTCTTGAGAGTGATGATGAGGGCGATATCACAGCAAAAGCAGAGGCGCTGTCTGCTGTGATGATGAAAATGGGTGAGGCGGCCTATCAGCAAGAGGCAGACAATGATAGTGCCGGGGCCAGCGCCGGGGCCAGCGCCGGGGCCAGCGACAGTGCAGCGGCTTCTGATGATGGTGTCGTTGATGCTGATTTTGAGGAAGTTGATGATGAGCAGAGCGTGAAAAAGGCGTAATCTGTTCCCCCCTGTCCCTTTTGAGGGGGCTGAATTGTGATATGTGAACAGGAATGGGCCGGTTATGGCAAAACGCGACTATTATGATGTGCTTGGCGTCAGCAGGGATGCCGATGACAAGACTATAAAATCAGCGTTTCGCAAGCTGGCTATGGCAAATCACCCAGATCGCAATCCGGGTGATGACGCAGCTGCCGAGCGATTTAAGGAAGCTAATGAGGCCTATGAGATACTGAAGGACAAGGACAGGCGCGCTGCTTATGACCGCATGGGGCATGCTGCATTTGAACAGGGCGGCGGTTTCGGCGGCGCAGGCTTTGGCGGCGGCGGTTTTCCCGGTGGTTTTTCTGATATTTTTGAGCAGATGTTCTCTGAATTCTCCGGTGGCCGCGGCACGTCGGGCCAGGCGCGTCATGGGGCTGATTTGCGGTATGATCTGGAGATCAGTCTTGAAGAGGCATTTTCAGGTTGCCAGAAAGATATCACCGCCACATTGTCAGTGACATGCGAGAGCTGTGCTGGCTCGGGGGCGGCCAAAGGCAGTGCACCTGTTTCCTGCAGCAGCTGCGGGGGCATTGGCAAAGTGCGTGCCCAGCAGGGTTTTTTCACAGTAGAGCGCACCTGTCCCAGCTGTCATGGTGCTGGTGAGACAATTTCTGACCCGTGCCGCGCATGCCGCGGTCAGGGGCGGGTTGAAAAATCTGAAACCCTCTCGGTCAATATACCGGCCGGTGTCGATACAGGTACCCGTATCCGCCTGTCCGGAAAAGGCGAGGCCGGTCTGCGCGGGGCCCCGCCCGGCGATCTTTACATTTTTGTTGCTGTGCGGCCTCATTCCCTGTTTCAGCGTGAAGGCGGTCATCTGTATTTGCGTGTCCCTGTGCCGATGGTCACAGCTGCGCTTGGCGGGACGATTGACGTGCCTACATTAAACGGGAAAATGGCTCGCCTGCAGGTGGAGGCTGGCACACAGACCGGACGGAAATTCCGGATGCGCGGCAAGGGCATGCCGGCATTACGGGGTTCTGGTCAGGGTGATCAGATTGTTGAAATAGAAGTTGAGACACCAACAAAGCTGTCAAAGAAGCAAACAGAACTGCTGCGGGAATTTGACAAGGCAGGTGATGCCAGCCCGCAGACGCGCTCATTCATGGACAGGGTCAAACAGCTTTGGTCTTGAAGCTGGCAAACAGGATTTTACCCGTAGGCCCCCCTGTCATCGCGCAGGCCCCCTATTCATATAGCCTTGCCATCCCTGTCTGATTGTTCTGTAATCAGCTGACGGGCATTTTCCGGTTTACCGGCCCGTTCATGCAAATCGTTTTAAGACAGGCACAGCCATGACAACACAGATTAAAATTGCCTTGCCCGGCGCGGGCGGGCGGATGGGCCGGATGATAACCCAGCTGGTCGCTGAAAGTGATGATATGATGATTGCGGCCGCCACCGAGACAGCCGCCAGCCCGCTTGTCGGTCAAAAGATCGGCAGCTGCACAGTGAGCAGCCAGTCAGATGCGCTGGGAGTTGGGCCGGGCGGTGTCATCATTGATTTCAGCCACCCCCTGGCCACTGCCCGGCATATACAGATTGCCCAATCCAGCACCACGCCAATGGTGATTGGCACAACCGGACTTGGGGCGAATCAGGAAACATTGCTGAAAGCGGCCGCCGCATCCATACCGATTGTTTATTGTGCAAACACGTCAATCGGGGTAGCGGTTGTCAGCCAAATTGTTGAACAGGTGGCCGCACAGCTGGGTACGGACTGGGATATTGAGATTGCAGAAACCCACCATAATCAGAAAATCGATGCGCCCTCTGGAACGGCATTGGCACTTGGTCATGCTGCTGCAAGGGGACGCAAGGTTCAGCTGGACGCGGTCAGGGACAGCGGGCGTGATGGCGAGACAGGACAGCGAAAAAAAGGAGATATCGGATTTGCTGTGATGCGCGGCGGCGACATTGCCGGAGAGCATACGGTGACATTTTTCGGCCAGCAGGAACGCATAGAGATCACCCACCGCGCCACCAGCCGCATTGTCTTTGCCAGGGGCGCGCTCAGAGCCGCCAGATTTGTAACCGGCCAGCCGCCCGGCCTGTATTCAATAGATGATGTTCTGGCCCATGGATAATGTTCAGCTGCAAAATGCGGCGATGTCCTACTCAGACCGGACGGGCTGCGCTTTGCCTGCGCATGCGCTCAAGTGCCCCATTCAGCGCTGCCGCCAGCGGTTTTTTTTCAACTGGCGGCATAAAGGCACCGATTTCAAAACGGCGTGAGTGAGAACGCAAAAACAACTGTGCCGTCCTTTCACCTGTGCTCTTCAGCTCTGCTGTAATCCACGGATTTTCAAGGCGCAGGGAGCGGCTACGCCCGCGCCAGTCAGTCTGGGTAACCTCTACGGCTATGGGTGTTATCTCTACTGTCTCGACAAGCTGGCCTGATTTGTAATTCAGCCTGAATACAAACCAGACAATGAAAATCTCAACTCCTAAAAACCCGATGACAGGCCAGGCCCCGGCAAGGTAAAATCCGGTGGCAATAACAGACATCAGTGCGGCAAGGCTGAACATTAAAAGCCGGAAACCCGAAGCTGACAATGACCGGTACGGCCACAGGGTAATGGTGACCCGCTCACGCTCTGGGTGTGCTGTGTCTTTATGCCAATAGCGTGACTGACGCTCAGATACTGGGCTGACCATCCTGTCCTCTATCCTGTAAAAAATAAAAAATGATAGGCATCACTGCCCAGCACAGGTAATTTATGTTCTTGTTTCAGGTCAATCAAGCGGGTGAGAGAAAACAAGACCGGCCATGGCACAGAAAATGCGCTTAAAAGACATTGAGAATATGTTCGAAATATTGGCAGAAGAAAAACCTGATCCGAAAACGGAGCTGATTTTCAGGAACCCTTACACGCTTCTGGTTGCTGTTGTTCTGTCCGCACAGGCAACAGATGTCAGTGTTAACAGGGCTACAGCCCCGCTTTTTGAACATGCTGACACGCCGGAAAAAATGGTGGCTCTGGGCCTGTCTGCATTAAAGGGCTATATAAAGACCATTGGTCTGTTCAATACCAAGGCACAGAATGTAATAGGCCTGTCAGAGCTGCTGATCGCCCGCCATGACAGCCGCGTACCAGCTGATAGAGCCGCCCTTGAAGCCCTGCCGGGTGTCGGGCGCAAGACAGCCAATGTTGTTCTCAATGAGGCCTTTGGCCAGCCAACTATTGCAGTCGACACGCATATCTTCAGGGTGGGCAACCGCACCGGCCTTGCCCCTGGAAAGACACCTGATGCTGTGGAAAGGGAACTGCTGCGCCGGGTGCCGAAAAAATTCCGCAAAGGGGCCCATCACTGGCTGATTCTGCATGGACGCTATGTTTGCAAGGCGCGCAGGCCTGATTGTGCCGCCTGCCGGATTAACAGCCTCTGCCAGTTCAAGGACAAAACCGGCTGAAGTCTGCAGGTCGCCCCTTTTCAGGGCTGCCGCTGAAAAAATTCCTCATGACATCTGTCTTTATCAAGAGCGTCGCCCCAGACGCGGCTGCGCGTCTCAAAACTGTCTGCCCGTGCGGTGCTCAGGGGTGTGTTCTGAGCGCCGGTGAAAAACAGGTCGATGACACAATGTGTATGCAGATACTGCCAGACCCCTATATTGCCCATGTATCTTACCCGGTCAGCATTGCCGATCTGCTGGCTGATCTCTGCCAGTGTCAGGCCAATAAGGCTGGCTGGATCAAGCGCCTTTATTATCCCGGCTTCCGATTTTGGGGCTGTTATAACCGCCACTGTCTCGACAGTTGACTGTGCTGATGGTGCGGGCGGGCCCGCTGCGGGCTGTGTTTCTGTTTCCTGCTTGTCTGCTGATGGGGCCGGATCGGCCTGAAGGGTTGCGGGTTGTTCTGCGGCTGCAGGGGTGCTGGCGACTGTGACAGGCGGCTGTGACGGGCGGCTGACCCCGCTACTGGCCCCGCTGCTGACAGGCTGTGCCATTTCTGGCTGCTGACAGCTGGCAAACAGCAAAAGAGCGCAGGACAGCGCCATCCCTTTTATTGTTCCCCTCTTTATTATTCGCAGACAGCCGTAATCAGCAGAACGGGCGTTAACACACGCCAAACGGCTGTTGGCGTGGGCTGACTGATGGCTGCCTGTTAATTTCCTTTGGAATCTGTGGGTAAGGACAGACAGCTGTTTTAACATATCTTGGGCCCGGAAATTACTTGTGACTATCAGCCTTTACAGGCATATAAAAGGGCGGCCAGCGGCGCGCATACGTCCCTATCTTAGCGTTCTTGCACAAGCCAACAAGTAAAAAAATTGCACCGGGTGAATAAACATGCCGGCACCCAACTAGAGGCTGTCGCCTGCCTCAAAAGCATAACCCATGGAGCGCACAGTGCGGATGAGATCAGGCCCGCCGGTTATATTCAGGGCCTTTCGCAGCCGCCTGATATGCACATCAACAGTCCGCAGCCCGACATAGACATCGCCGCCCCAGACATGATCAAGCAGCTGATCACGCGAATAGACGCGCCCCTGATTACGCAGGAAATATTCCAAAAGCCTGAATTCCGTCGGGCCGAGATGAACAGGGGTGCCGTCACGCGTCACACGTTTTTTTTCAAGATTCAGCTCTATATCGCCCCCTACCAAAAGGGCGCCATAACCACCAGAATGCCGCCGCAGTACCGCGCGCACCCGCGCCATCAATTCAGCTGGGCTGAACGGTTTGGTGACATAATCATCAGCCCCGCCATCAAGTCCGCGCAAACGGTCAGTTTCCTCACCGCGCGCGGTCAGCATAATCACCGGAATATCACGTGTCTGGCTGTGCTGGCGCAGCTGGCGCAGCACTTCCAGTCCTGACAGCAGCGGCAGCATCCAGTCGAGCAGAATGAGATCAGGCTGATTTTCCAGAGCCAGCAGCATGCCTTCCTCGCCGTCACTGGCCTGTAACACCGCATAGCCGTCTGCTGATAAATTATAGTCAAGCAGAGTCTGGATATCCAGCTCATCCTCAATAACCAGAATCGTTTTTAATGCTGTCATCGCTGTCTTTGAATCTGTAAAGGCCTGGTTCGGTGATGTTATCAATTAATACAGAAATGTTGCTGTTTTATGACAGATGGCGGACGCCGTAACCTCAATGGCGAGTTCTTTTTTGTTTTATGTGCGCGGTAGAAAGACTGTGAACACTGACCCCTTGTTCAGCTCTGAGCGAATATCAAGATACCCATTATGATGATTAACAATATGCTTGACGATGGCAAGGCCAAGACCCGTGCCGCCCCCTGTTCGTGATCTGTCCTTGTCAATTCTGTAAAAACGCTCAGTCAGGCGCGGAATATGATCTGGGGCAATGCCCTCGCCGTCATCATGGACAGCAATCGCACAGCAGGGCTGCTGGCCGTTCTGCGGGCAGCTGGCCCTTTCATAGAGTTTTATGCTCACCTCTCCGCCCCGGCGTCCATAGCGGATAGCGTTCTCTGCCAGATTCTGCACCATTTGCACCAGCTCATCAGCATTGCCATTGATGATAACAGGCTGAGGTGGCGGCACAAAAATGACAGAGACATCATTTTCACGCGCCTGTTTCTGCAACAATGTGATCACCCGCTCACTAATCTGCACAAGATCGCAGCGTTCCTGCGGCGTGTGATGTTCTGTCTCTTCTATGCGGGCCAGGGACAGCTGTTCTGTGACCAGCCTGACCATACGTTCTGACTGCTGGCTAACAATGGCAAGGAATTTCCTGCGTGTGGCAGGATCATCGCCGGCCGGCCCCTGCAGCGTTTCAATAAAGCCAAGAACAGATGTCAGCGGTGTTCGCAGCTCATGGCTGACATTGGCAACAAAATCAGAGCGCATTTTTTCAGCCTGTATTGCCAATGTGCGGTCAATAAATATGATTGTCGTGTGCCCGTGCCGTCCGACACTGAAGGCTGAAATCAGAACAGAAAACAGCCTCTGGCCTTTGCCCTCAAAGTTGAATTCAGTTTCGCTGAATGGCTGGATATTCTGGCTTACCGCCCGGATTTTTTCAATCAGATCATTATTGCGGATAACAAAGGCAACTGGCTTGCCTGTCTCAATATGATCAAACAGCCCCAGTGCCTGTTCGTTGAATTCACTGATCTTTAGCTGCTCATCAATAATGATCAGCGGTAACGGCAGGTTATTGAGAATCTGCCCGCGGTACTGGCGTTCCAGATATAAATCGCGATAGGCCGTCAGTGCCTGCTGTTCAGCACTTGATACTGTCCATATCAGCTCATTAATATCGGCATTGTCACAATGGGCCCTAAGCGCTGTGCCCGCCTCGGCTGAAAAGAATTCGGCCGGGTTGTCGCTTCTGGCTTTTCCAGCAAAATAGCTGGTCAGCTGGTTCAGGGCCTTTGCCTCGTCGCGAAAGAGAAACACAGCACTGGCTAGCCCGCCGCATGTGATCAGCAAAAAGGCAGTTAGGCTGACATGGCCAAATATGAGAAACAGCAGGGCCGCAAACAAAAAGCCTGTGCTCAGCCGGACAAGGCGGAAGAGCAGTCGCGGCAGGTGCGCTGGCGCTGGTTTCATCTGGGTGTCCGGCTTAACTTTCTTTTACAGTGAATCATAGGCAGCAAGGGCAGCGGCATTAACCAAATCATTGACCGTTGAATTCATCGGTATGATCTGAAACGGGTATTTGGCATTCAGAATCATTGGCCCGATTACGGTTCCGCCGCCCAGCTGTTGCATAAGATTAAAAGCGATATTTGCAGAACGAAGCCCAGGCATAACCAGAATATTCGCAGAGTCAGAGAGCCGAGAAAACGGATAATTAGTTTTCATCAGAGAATAATCTAGAGCAACATCTGCTGTAATTTCTCCCTCATACTCAAAGTCGACTTTACGTTCGTCAAGAAGTTTAACTGCCTGTCTTGATGATTGGGTAATTTCACTGTAGGGACGGCCAAAGTTAGAGAAAGATAGAAATGCGACACGCGGGAAATGCCCCATGGACTTTGCCTTATTGGCAATTGCTGTTGCAATTTCAGCCATATCTTCGCCATTGGGTGACTCATTTATTGACGTGTCTCCAATAAATACTGTCCGCCCCTTTGAAATTAACATTGAAACAGCTGCGAAAATTTTGCCATCAACAGGCTCTATTACACGTGTTACATCTTCAAAACTTGCATTATAAGAACGTGTCATTCCTGTCACTAGTGCATCGGCATGGCCGTTTGCTACCATACAAGCAGCAAAGACATTGCGATCCAGGTTTACCATGCGCTGGCAGTCACGCTGCAATGTACCCTCGCGCTGTAATTTTTTATATAGGAACTGGATATAATCCTGATTATATTTAGAAATTTTTGCGTTTATGATTTCAAAATCTATCGCCCCGTCTAGACCCATTTCAGCGATGCGCTCTTTAATTCTGGATTCGCGGCCCAACAGGACAGGCTGGCCATAACCGGCATTGCGGAACGCTATCGCCGCCCGGATAGACACTTCTTCCTCGCCTTCAGTAAAGACAACGCGCTTCTGCTCGGGTGTGATGCGGGCAAAAACATCCTGCAGAAACGAGGCCGTCGGGTCGAGCCGGGCAGACAGATCACGCTTATAGGCTTCTAAATCCTCAATCGGGCGGCGGGCGACCCCGCTTTTCATGGCGGCCGCTGCAACCGCGGATGACACAGCTGAAATCAGGCGCGGATCAAAGGGGGCAGGAATGATATATTCGGTTCCATAACGCAGCTGTTGGCCAGAATAGGCGTGATTGACCTCATCTGGTACATCCTCACGTGCCAGCATGGCAATCGCATGCGCGGCGGCAATTTTCATTTCTTCATTGATAGAGGTTGCGCGGACATCAAGGGCCCCGCGGAAAATATATGGAAAGCCGAGAACATTATTCACCTGATTGGGAAAATCAGACCGTCCGGTGGCGATAATGGCATCCGGGCGGGCCTTTTTTGCCACATCGGGCATAATTTCCGGCTCTGGATTGGCCATTGCAAAGACAATCGGCCTATCAGCCATGCTTTTCAGCATCTCAGATGTGACAGCCTTGGCAACGGACAGACCCAAAAAGACGTCCGCCCCCTTCATTGCATCGCCAAGAGTGCGCGCCTTTGTCCTGACCGCATGGGCTGACTTCCACTGGTTCATGCCGCTTTCGCGTCCCTGATAAATGACGCCCTCGCGATCACACATCAGCACATTTTCATGGCGTACCCCCATAGCCTTTATCAGCTCAACACAGGCGATTGACGCAGCCCCCGCTCCATTTGACACCACCTTGATATCTGCCATCTTCTTGCCAGTGATATGCAGGGCATTAATCAGCCCTGCCGCGGCAATTATCGCTGTGCCGTGCTGATCATCATGAAAAACCGGAATATCCATCATCTCGCGCAGACGCTGTTCAATGATAAAACATTCAGGGGCGCGGATATCCTCAAGATTAATACCGCCAAATGACGGGCCGAGCAGGCTGACAGCATCAACAAACCTGTCTACCTCTTCTGTGTCAATTTCAAGATCGACACCGTCAACATCAGCAAATTTTTTGAACAGGACAGCCTTGCCCTCCATGACAGGCTTGGATGCCCCGGCCCCGATATTGCCCAGCCCCAGAACAGCTGTGCCATTGGAAATCACTGCCACAAGATTGCCTTTGGCTGTATAATCATAGGCTGTGTAGGGATCAGCCTCTATCGCAAGGCAGGGTTCAGCCACGCCGGGTGAATAAGCAAGCGAGAGATCACGCTGTGTTGTCAGCGGCTTGGTTGGTGTAATCTCAAGTTTGCCGGGACGTCCGTGCGAGTGAAAATCCAGAGCGTCTTTTTTGAATGATTTTTTCATCTGTTGTTTCTACTTTTTTTCTTAAAAACCTGTATAGATTAAAGAGCATTACCGAATCTGTTACTTCTGACCCTGATAATCTAATCGAATCCGCATGCGTTTGAAACAGAATAAAACCCAATCTGAACAAAAGCTGACGCCAATGATGGCCCAGTATCTCAATGTGAAACAGGAATATAAAGATATACTGCTTTTCTATCGGATGGGCGATTTTTATGAAATGTTTTTGCACGATGCGGAAATAGCAGCAGAGGCGCTGGGCATAGCCCTGACCCATCGCGGCCAGATTGACGGGGAAAGGGTGGCGATGTGCGGGGTTCCTGTACATGCCGCTGACAGCTATCTGGCAAAGCTGATTAAACAGGGTCACAAGGTCGCGATTTGCGAACAGTCCGAAACACCTGAGGCCTTTAAAAGGCGCGGCGGCAAGGGGCCGCTACCCCGTAATGTTGTGCGTGTGGTAACGCCCGGCACTATCCAGGAGGACGGTCTGCTTGATGCCTACCAGAATAATTTTCTGGCAGCGGTTGGACGGGTGGCAGATGCATTGGCTGTCGCCTGGGCTGATATGTCAACTGGCAGCTTTCATGTCCAGTCATGCAGAACAGCAGAGCTGGAATCTGTTCTGGCCCGCCTTGGCCCGGCAGAATTCATCTATCCTGATGATCTACACGAGAAAGTCAGCGTGCTCAGCCTGGCTGAACAGTCCAGTCGTCAGCCTGCTGCTTTGTTTGATCATAACCGGGCCCGTTCGCTGCTGCTGGATTATTATGGCCTTGCAACGCTTGACGGCCTCGGCCGGTTCAGCCCGCAAATGCTTTCTGCTGCTGGCGGCTTGCTGCGTTATCTGCAGAAAACCCAGCTTGAGCAAATGCCGTATCTGACGCTTCTTTGTGCTGTAATGCCACAGGATTTCATGGTTATTGACACAGCCACCCGCAAATCACTGGAGCTTACCCAGACATTGTCAGGTGAGCGCAAGGGCAGTCTGTTATATGCCATTGACGAGACTGCGACAGCTGGTGGCGCCCGGCTGCTGCACAGACGCCTCTCGGCACCGCTGACAGACAAAGACCAGATCGAGGAGCGTCTGGAGCTGGCCAACTGGTTTGTGCGTCACTCTGTTTTGATGGATGATATTTCCAGCTTGCTGCGCGAGATTCCGGATATAGAGCGGGCCCTGGCCCGCCTGGCGGCGGCGCGTGGCGGGCCGCGTGACCTGGCCAGCCTGTCACAGGGGCTGGCAGCGGCACGGCGGCTGTCCCTGCGTCTTGGCACAAATTTGAACAATACAGCTGACCAGCAGATAACCCAGCTCTGTGCGACAGCACAGAATGCAGCATTTCTGGCAGAAAAGATCACGCCGGCGCTGGCAGATGAGCTGCCCGCCTCAGTCAAGGACGGGCATTTTATTGCCCGCGGCTATGACAGCCAGCTGGACGATTTGCGCCAGATGCGTGATGAGAGCCGCAGGCTGATCGCCGGTCTGCAGGCCCGCTATTGTGATGATACACAGATTGCCTCGCTGAAAATCAAACATAATAACGTGCTTGGCTATCATATTGATGTCCGCAGCCTGCATGGTGACAAGCTGATGCAGAACCCGTTATTTATCCACCGTCAGACAACCGCCCAGTCTGTGCGTTTCACCACCACAGAACTGTCAGACATGGAGCGCCAGCTGAGCTCTGCTGCTGAACGCGCGCTGGCACTGGAAATTGACCTGTTCTCCCGTCTGGTTGATGATGTGCTGGCGCAAAAGCAGTTGATCTCACAAACAGCAGAGGCGGTTGCGGATATAGATGTTGCCCTGTCAACAGCCTGTCTTTGTGTGTGCCGCAATTATTGTTGTCCGCAGCTTGGCAATGACCGCCAATTTGCCATTACGGCCGGCCGTCATCCTGTTGTGGAAAAAGCACTGGCCGCTGGCCAGCCCTTTATCGCCAATGACTGTCATTTGACAGACGGTGCGAATCTCTGGTTGCTTACCGGCCCTAACATGGCAGGAAAATCAACCTATCTGCGCCAAAATGCCCAAATGGCCATTCTGGCACAGGCAGGAGTGTTTGTTCCTGCCAGCGCGGCCAAAATCGGCATAGTAGATAAAATATTCAGCCGTGTTGGCGCATCTGATGACCTAGCACGCGGTCAGTCAACCTTTATGGTTGAAATGGTTGAAACAGCCGCCATCCTTAACCAGTCGACAGACAGATCGCTGGTCATTCTGGATGAAATCGGGCGCGGCACAGCCACCTGGGACGGGCTGGCAATCGCCTGGGCCTGTCTTGAATATCTGCATGATGAAATCGGCTGCCGGGCTCTGTTTGCCACCCATTATCACGAGCTTACAGGCCTCGAGGAACAGCTGGAACGCCTGGCAACCCATGCAATGCAGGTCAAGGAATGGAAGGGCGATATTGTTTTTCTTCATCAGGTAGCCAAAGGGGCTGTTGACAGATCCTATGGTGTGCATGTGGCCCGGCTGGCGGGGCTACCTGTACAGGTGACAAAGCGTGCTGGCCAGCTGGTCAAACAGTTTGACAACGGCCATCTGCAACAAGCAGCCACCCTGTCTAGCCTGCCCCTGTTTGACCGCCATCTGGCAGCAGAGCAGAGCACAGATGACAGTGAAAAGAACAGCCGCCTGACCGAAATGATTGACGCGCTTGAGCCAGACAGCATGACCCCAAAACAGGCCCTGTCATTTTTATATGATCTTAAAGGCTGTGCTGATGAAGGGAAAAAATAAGGTGCAGCAGCAAAAGCAGTCTTTGTCAGATAAACAGCCGGCACACAGATCAATACAAGCGCCCGTATCTGTCTGGCAGGGCTGGCTGTCGCCGCTGCAGACAGCCAGATATAAAGCAGAACAGGGTCTGTTTTGTGCTGTTGATCCTGTGGCCCTGCAACAGCAGCTTGATCGGCTGGCAGAACAGGAACAGACAAAAGACGGGTTCCGCATGGCCCTTTTAGCGGTTCTGAAGGAGACCTATTCAGCTGCACGGCTATCGTTAAAAAACCGCCTTTTTGCCGAGCGTGACGGGGCAGATTATGTCGGGGCCCATGCCCATGTTCTGGATGTGATTATCAACACAGCTCTTTTTGCTGCCAGCCACCATGTATATTCCTGCCCGCCTGATTTCGCGGTGATGGCGGTGGGCGGTTACGGGCGTGGTGAACTGGCCCCGCACAGTGATATTGACCTGTTGTTTGTCATGCCTGACAGGACGGGGGCCAAAACTGAACAGATGATAGAATTTCTGCTCTATCTGCTCTGGGATATGGGCCTGAGCGTTGGTCACGCCAGCCGCAGCGTAAAGGAAAATCTGCACGCCGCAGATAAAGACGCAACAATCTGTACAGCCCTGCTTGAAATGCGCCCGATTTGCGGCAGCCAGCCGCTTGCCAGACATATGGCATCCGCCTTCACAAAATGGCTGAAACGCGAGCCCGCGCTGCCCTTTGTTGGGGCTAAGCTGGAAGAACGCGCCCAGCGCCATAAACGTACGGGCGGCACACGCTATGCTGTTGAACCGAATGTCAAGGATGGCAAGGGGGGACTGCGCGACCTGCACACATTGTTTTGGATTGCCAAATATGCCTACCGGGCGCGCGATATATCACAGGTGCTGGAAACAGGACTCCTGCGCCCCTCAGAGGCCAGAAGTTTTGCTGCAGCCCAGCGGTTTTTGTGGACAGTGCGCTGTTTTCTGCATCTTCATCAGGGACGCGAGGATGACCGGCTGAGCTTTGATGCACAGATGAATATTGCCCCCAGAATGCGGTTTTCAGACCGGGCCGGCATGCGCGGTGTTGAACGCTTTATGAAACGCTATTATCTGGCTGCCCGTCAGGTTGGCAATCTGACCCGTATTTTTTGTGCTGCCCTTGAGTCAGATTTTGATAGCCGCCCGCGGATTTCTTTGAAAAAATTGTGGTTTGCCGGTGCTGACCGTCATCTGAACATCACCCCCTTCAGGCTGGAGAATGAGCGTATGCACCTGCCTGAAAATCTGCGGTTTCGTGATAACCGGGATTTGATGGTCAGACTGTTTCATCTCGCCCATGAACATGAGCTAGATATTCATCCCGACAGCCTGCGGCGGCTTACCCGGGCGGTACGGGCGGCAAAAACAGCCCAGCTTCAGACCCCTGCGGCCCGCCAATGTTTTCTTGATATACTCACGCATAAGAACAATCCGGAACGCGTGCTCAGGCTGATGAATGAGTCAGGCTGGCTGGGTACCTACCTGCCTGATTTTGGCCGTATCGCGGGGATGATGCAGTTTGACATGTATCACAGCTACACAGTTGATGAACATACGCTCAAGGCGGTCGGCATTATGCATGATATCGAAAACGGGCTTTTGCGCGATATCGCGCCGATGGCAAGCCAGCTTATCCATGAGATTTTTTCCCGGCGGGCGCTGTTTGTTGCCATTTTCCTGCATGATATTGCCAAGGGGCGCGGCGGTGATCATTCCGTGCTGGGCGCAGGAGTGGCGCGGGTGGTCTGTCCGTTGCTGGGTCTGGATGACGGGGAGACACAGACTGTTGTCTGGCTGATCGAACAGCATCTTTTAATGAGCAGAATCGCCTTCCGCTATGATCTGAATGACCCGCAGACAATCGTTGATTTTGCTGCTGAGGTGCAGTCACCTGAACGTCTGAAGCTGCTGCTTATCCTGACAGTTGCCGATATTCAGGCCGTTGGGCCGGATGTATGGAACGGCTGGAAGGCCAGTCTGATGCGTGACCTTTACCGGCGCACAGAAGCTGTGCTTGGCGGGGCGGCCCCGTCTGAGGTGTCGCTGGGGGCGGCATCTGACGCGCTTGATGCGGCGCGCGCCGCCCTGCAGGACTGGGACGATGACCGTTTTGATGCTTATGCCCGCCTGTTCTATCCCAGCTACTGGACAAATTTTAACACAGCCTCGCATATTTATCATGCCAGTCTGGCGGAACGTTTTGCTGAGGGCAAACAGCAGCTGCTGATCGATTTCAAGGTCGATGAAGATAAAAAATCCACTATTCTAGTGGTTATGGCGGCTGACCATCCAGGGCTGTTCAGCCGTATTGTCGGGTCTGTTGCAATGGCGGGCTGTTCTATTGTGAATGCCCGTATCAATACCCGCCATGATGGCACTATTTTGGATCAGTTCCGTATTCAGGACAGCCGCCGCCAGGCCGTAACTGAAAAACAGACACAAACGCGCATCGCGCGCATGATCGAACAGTCACTGGCCGGTGATATTTCTTTATTTGACCGGCTGCAGGAAAAATCATCCCAGCTTTCAGCCCGCATAAAGGCGATGAAAGTACCGCCGGCTGTCTTTGTGACTAACGGGCGCAGCAAAACCCATACAGTGATAGAGGTGAATGGTGCTGACCGGCCGGGCCTGTTATATCAGATCACCTATCATCTTGTGCAGCTTGGCCTGCAGGTGAACTCAGCAAGTGTATCAACATATGGTGAAAAGGCTGTTGATGTTTTCTATGTGAAGGATGTTTATGGTCTGCAGATTGAAAAAGAGGCAACGCAGGAAAAAATCAGAAATACATTGATGGCTATTTTTGAACGCGAGGACAGCCTTGCCGCGCAGACCGGTGGAGACAGGCTGAGATGAGCGGGCACAGGCTATTGCGCGCCTTTGGTCAGATCAGCGGGCTGACGCTGATTTCACGCCTGCTGGGGTTTGTGCGTGATATCTGTTTTGCCCATTTCATCGGGGCGGGCCCGGCATCTGATGCCTTTCTTGTCGCTTTCAAGCTTCCCAACCTGTTCCGGCGGCTGACAGCTGAGGGGGCACTGACCAATGCTTTTCTTCCTGCCTATAGTCTGGCCCGCGAACATGATGGCAAGGGACGGGCCCTTGTTCTGGCAGCAGAAGTGCAGAGCGCACTTCTGCTTGCCCTGTGCGTGCTGGTCATTTTCATGGAAGTGTTTATGCCGCTAGTTGTCGCGCTGCTCGCCCCGGGGTTTGCTGACACGCCTGCCCGCCTTGATGCCGCGGTTTCTCTGGCACGGGTAACGATGCCCTATCTTGTGATGATCTCACTTGTTGCGCTCTGGTCGGCTCTGTTAAACAGTGCAGATGATTTTATCAGCCCTGCCACTGCCCCGATCATTTTAAACCTGTTTTTGATAGGCGGGGCTGTTCTGGTTCCGTTTTCAGCCGCCCGCACTGGACTGGGTGCTGAAATGATTGCCCTGCCTCTGGCAGTCGGCCTTTTGCTTGCCGGGGTCTGTCAGATGCTGTTGCTGCAATATCGTCTTGGCATGAAAAAACTGCGCCCTGGTTGGCGTCTGGGCCTGTCATCAAAGGCGCGGGCCCTGTGGCACAGTTTTGTGCCGGCTGCATTGGGGGCTGGGGCAACGCAGATTAATCTGCTGGTTGATTTAATTCTTGCCTCCTGGCTGGAGGTCGGGGCAATCTCATGGCTTTACTATGCTGACAGGATTGCTCAGCTGCCCCTTGGCCTAGTCGGGGTCGCGCTTGGCACTGCCTTGCTGCCGCGCCTGTCGAAAATTGAGGCGGGCAAAGGCCCCGCACGCTATGCGGCTTTCAGCACCGAGCTGACAGCCGGATTTATTCCTGCTGCCTGTCTGGTTCTGCCGGCAGCAATGGGGATTATTGTTATCGCAGAGCCCCTTATTTCCGGCCTGTTCCGAACAGGTGCCTTTGATCAGCATGATGCCCGGGCAGCCGCAGCTGCGCTGGTTGCCTATGGTGTTGGCCTGCCCGCCTTTGTTGGCCTGAAACTGGTTCAGGCCGGGCTTTATGCGATGGGTAAAACCAGATTTGTGATGGTCATTTCTGTTGCCACAGTCGCCCTGAATATTGTGCTCAGCCTCATATTGATGCAGGTGTTCGGTCATGTCGGGCTGGCACTGGCTACATCTATTGTCTCATGGCTGGCTTTTACCTGCCAGACTCTCTGGCTGGTGCATGCAGGGCGTCTTGACAGCCGCCCCCTATATGGCGTATTTTTGTCGTTTATCTGCGCTGCTCTCATGGGGCTGTATTTGTATCTTGCAGCGCCGGCACTTGCCGTAAATTTCAGCAGCGATAGGCTGGTTATGGCCTGTCTTGTAATCAGCGGGGCCGGGCTTTATCTCGGCCTTGGCTGGCTGACAGGACTGCTGAAACTGGCATTTTTCACCGCCCGCAGAAAAAAAGAGCTTGAGTGATAATCACAGTCACGCCATAAAGGTGGGGTTTTATCAACAGCGTTCAGACCACAGGCCACTGCCATGACCGCACTGCAAAAAAACCGTATTTTTTCTGGTGTCCAGCCCACAGGGAATCTGCATTTGGGCAATTATCTGGGCGCGATAAAAAACTGGGTAAAGCTGCAGGATGAGTTTGACTGTATCTACTGTGTGGTTGATCTGCACGCGATTACCGTGCCGCAGGATCCAGAAGTGCTGAGGCGCGCCATAAGAGAAGTTGCGGCCTGTCTGATTGCCTCTGGCATTGATCCCAGCCGATCTGTCCTGTTTAATCAGTCACTGGTTCCCCAGCATGCAGAGCTGGCATGGATATTCAACTGTGTGGCCCGTCTGGGCTGGCTGAACCGGATGACGCAGTTCAAGGAAAAAGCCGGCAAAAATCGCGAGAATGCGACAGTTGGTCTTTATGCCTATCCGACATTGATGGCCGCTGATATCCTGGCCTATAAGGCCACCCATGTCCCGGTCGGTGAGGATCAGAAACAGCATCTTGAGCTGACAAGAGATATCGCTGCCGCTTTTAATTCGATGTTCGCGGTTGATTATTTTCCCTTGCCAGAGCCGCAGATTCAAGCGACGGCCGCACGGGTAATGAGCCTGCGTGACGGCACCTCAAAGATGAGCAAATCAGACGCATCAGACGCGACTCGGATCAATCTCACAGACAGCGCTGATGAAATCGCGCTGAAAATCAAGCGGGCAAAGACAGATCCGGATGCGCTGCCCTCAGAGGCAGCCGGTCTCGCCGGACGGGCAGAGGCGCGCAACCTTGTCGGTATTTATTCTGGCCTGTCTGGCCGCAGTGAGGATGATATATTAACAGAATTCGGCGGACAGGGCTTTGGTGTGTTCAAACCGGCGCTGGCAGAACTGGCTGTTGAAAAGCTGTCACCTATCAGTGTTGAGATGAACAAGCTACTGGCAAATTTTGATGAAATTGACAGGCTGTTACAAAAAGGCGGCGCGCAAGCACAGGAAATGGCGGCTCCCATATTGGCTGAGGTCAAGAAAATAATCGGTTTTTCTTTATAGTATCAGCACCCCTTTGCCGGTGCGGCGCATCAGCTCTTGATAAAAGCCGCTGACTTTATATCTTAAGGGTAGTATATTGTAACGATTCTAAAATTTTGCCCCGTAATGGCCATTTTTCTGGCATAAGGTAGCTGAGCGTAAAGGCGGGGCTCTTATCCGCGCAGTCGGATGAACAGCTTACAGGAATAAACAGCATACAGGACAGGAAACCATGTTTATACAGACTGAAGACACACCCAACCCGTCAACGCTGAAATTTATCCCCGGTGTCTCTGTTCTGCCTGGCAGCAGTGCAGAATTCTCATCTTCTGATGATGCAGACTCCTCTCCCCTGGCCCGCAGGCTGCTGGATATTGACGGGGTCAATTCTGTCTTTTTGGGTGCCGATTTTATTTCCATCACCAAATCTGACATTGCCGAGTGGTTTGCTCTGAAACCGTCCGTGCTGGCTGGTATCATGGAACATTTCGCCTCTGGCATGCCAGTGATGACAGCCCCCGCACCGGCAGACGAGCCACAGAGCGTGGACAGTGAGACAGTCCAGCAGATAAAGCACCTGCTCGATACAAGGGTGCGCCCGGCGGTGGCCATGGATGGCGGCGATATTATTTTCCATTCCTTTGAAGACGGTGTTGTCACCTTGCAGATGCGCGGAGCCTGTCAGGGCTGCCCCAGTTCAACAGCAACCCTGAAGATGGGTATAGAAAATATGCTTCGCCACTATATTCCTGAGGTCAAAGAGGTCAGACCTGCAGAAATGTAAAGCGCTGGTTTTTTGCAAGTGCAGATGAGCAGAGAATAAATGTCGTTGCACCATGAGATTTCATTTTCTGTTCCTGACCGGCTGATTGTACGGTTCCTGCTGTTATGTGTTGCAGCCGGTCTTATGCTGGGTGCGAGCGGCCTGACCCCGCCGCCATTCATGATTGTCAAGCCGGGTGAGGTCTATATCGAAGAAATTGCCCGTCTTGAAGAAGAGTTTCATACGCTGACGGCACTGCGTGATGAACAGGGTCAGACGCTTGAGGATCTGGCCGAGATAGATAAGAAAATCCTGAATGCCGGCAACCGTCTGGCACAGGCCCTTCTGCCACCAAACAAAGCTCCTGAACGCATGGGTATTCCGGCGCCGCCGCCGCGCCTGCCAGTGCCTGAGACGGTCAAATACCCCCTGCCGGCAGGAACACAGGCCGCTGTGCCGCGTATTTTTCTGCCGCGCATGCCCAATCTAGAAGCGCTCAGCCCGGCAGATCGCAAACAGCGCTTTATTCAGATTGTCCTGCCTCTGATTTTACGCGCGAATGACGAAATTATCAGCCAGAGGCAGATAATTGATCAGGCGTTCAGCCGTGATGATACAAAGACACTGAAGCGCTATGCGCTAAAATACAGGCTGGATGACGGGCTGGTGAATAAAGACCAGATTTACCGTGAATTAAAAATGAGAGTGGCCCCTGTCCCTGTATCGCTGGCACTGGCACAAGCAGCCATTGAATCCGGCTGGGGCCTGTCACGCTTCACTGTTGAGGGCAACGCGCTCTATGGTCAATGGGTATGGAATGACAAAAAGGGTATCAAGGCGTTTGATGCCAGTGACGCCCGTGCCTCAGTGCGCGCCTTTCCTGATCTTCTCGCTTCGGTTCGCGGCTATATGTTCAATCTGAACTCATTTCAAGCCTATGAGGGTTTTCGCAGACTGCGCGCTGCTTATCTGCGTGATCAGGCCCGCCTGAAACAATTGCTGGATCAGATGACTGCCTATGCTGAAACAGGTGCTGACTATGTTCAGGTCATCACAAAAGTGATCACACAGAACAAGCTAAACAGATTTAATGCTGTGACTCTCAAACCGCCGCTCTTTTGAATCAGCATGTCCGGCTGGCCTCTTTAGGGGGCCAGAAACTGGCGCCCAAACCAGCGCCATCTGTTATCACCTGCCGGCATGGTGCAGTTTATGCGCGAACGCCCTGTTTCAAACGGGCCGGGCAGCCGCACTTCAGCCCGTCTGCCAAGCATTGTGACATCAACCTTTCCATAGCCGCTGGCAAAGCAGCGCAGCTGACTGGAAGGTGTCATATCCTGATGCAGCGTGAACCCGTAGAGCGGCGGGTTCTGTGTCAGAACCATATCTTCAGGGGTCAGATCAGTGATCTTGAGCGGCAGGCCGTTAACCGCCAGCTCCAGCCGGCTCAGCGTGCCGTAATTTTCATTCAGGGCAAAGCGCGGCAATTCAAAAAAATTATCGCCGCCATGCATGATTCCTGAATTCTGCCCGAAAGCCGCTAAAAATCCTGCCTCTTTAACGCTCTCAATTACAAAGGACGAATATTCACCGAACGGATAGGCAAACAGCTGCGGGCGAATGCCCAATTCATGCAAAAAGCGCTGATTTGATATTTCAAGCTCAGCGCTGACATCCTCAGCTGACAGCGTGTGCAGATGCGGGTGGCTGTGGGTCTGAGAGCCGATAGTGACCCCTGCCAGCTGCAGCTCTCTTATCTGATCCCAGCTCATATAGCCGCGCTGCTGTCTGTCGATGGGCTGTGTCGCGACAAATAATGTAAAGGGGATGTTCAATGCTCTGAGGCGCGGCCATGCCTGTTCATAGACAGACATATAGGCATCATCAACTGTAATGCCAATGGTTCTGTCAGGCAGTGACCGGCCTGCCTGCAGCGCTGCGACAATTTCCGGTACAGGCAGAATATTGTACGCCCCGCTCGTCAGCAGTGCCAGATGCGCCTCAAACTGCTCCAGCCGGATATTGGTTGACGGATAGCTGTTCTCACCAAAGCGGTGATACATGATGATGGTTGCGCTGTCGCGCATAACGCTCAGTGCTGATGCGGGTCCGCCTGTGCCGGCCAGCCCGGCCAGACCCAGTGCCATGCACACAGCCAGCTGCCAGCCCCGCAAAAGACGGCGCATGATTACATAATGAAAACACACCATTCCCAGACCGATAATTATCTGCATTAACTGTTCCGCACAGTAGGTAATGTCAGCGGGTTTCGCAACTGTAAATGATATTTTATGACAAGAGGTTTTTGACAGGCCTGTATCGCTGTGTTTAGTCTGTCTCGCATCAATCAGCGCGCAGCAGGGCACGGATCATGAAAAAACATCAGCCGCCTTTTCAACAGCCGGTCATACTGGGGCTGGAATGCAGCGGTGATTCAGCCTCTGCCAGTATTTTTGCCTCGGCTCACATCATGGCCTTTTGCAGCCACCAGGCAAAATATGGTCATGCGGAAACGCTAGTCGGCCTTGCTGAACAGGCACTCAGGCAGGCCGGGTGCCATTTTTCTGATCTTACCCATATTGCAGCTGGATGCGGGCCGGGTTCATTTACCGGTATCAGGGTCTGTTTGTCCGCTGCCAAGGGTTACAGGCTTGCGACAGGGGCCCGGGCGGTTGGCGTAAATGGGCTGGCAGCCCTCTGTCTTGACAGATATCTGGCCCCTGACAGCCCAAAGCCGGGCCATTATTTGGCCTGCACGGACAGCCGCCGTGGCAGTTATTTCACTCTTTATGCTGATCATACAGGCCTAGCTGGTGCTGAAATTTCTGATATTGCTGTCCGCGATATGCCAGCCTATCTCGCTGCCCTTCTGGCAAGGACGTGCCGGGGCCCGCTGCTTGTTGCAGGCCCGCCTGCATTATGCGCGGCACTGTCTGATATGAGAGGTGAAACCCTGGTGACAGCCGCGTGCCAGCCGGATGCCCGCATGATTGCCAGCTATGCCGCCTGCAGCCTTGGGGACAGGCGCTGTGAAACAGGCCCGCTGGAGCCGTTATATATCGTGCCCCCAAAACTGGGCCCGCAGCGCGCTGCCCGGAATCCTGAAAAACTGTGATGACAGATTTATCAGCCGGTATCTGTATTGATGAGCGGATTGACAAATGGCTGTCAGAGATAGCGGTACTCTATGCACAATGCTATCTGTACCGCCCGCCCGGCGATAGTGAGCGCATAAAAAAACTGGCATCAGCAGATAATGTCTGCGGCCTTGTCTGTTATGACGGCCTGCTGCTTTCAGGCTTTGTCCTGTTTCTCTGTTCAGCAGATCAGGCAGAGATTATTGAGGTCTGTGTGGCCCCGGACAAACGCCGCAGGGGTATTGCCACTGCTCTTTTGAGCGCGGCAGAGAACAGCCTGTCTGAACGCCGGATTGCCCGCCTGTTTCTGGATGTGGCTGAGGATAACAGCACAGCTCTGTCCCTTTACCGTAATTGTGGATTTGATATTGTCGGGCGGCGCAAAAATTACTATATCCATCCCGAGGGAAGGAAAGACGCGCTGGTGATGAAAAAATCTCTGCCAGACAGGACACAGGAACATAAATCCAGCCCTGCTTGACCTGGCCCCGTAACAGGCGTTAATACAAGGCCGTCGCGTAGCTGGACACAGAAAAATATTTTGCAAAATGGCCCTGAATAAGAGATGATCACAGGCAGATGAAAAAACTCTATATAAAGACTTTCGGCTGCCAGATGAATGTCTATGATTCAGATCGCATGCGCGATGTGCTGGCCCCGACAGGTTATGTCAGCACTGATGTAGCCGAAGACGCTGATATGGTCATACTCAACACCTGTCATATAAGGGAAAAGGCAGCAGAAAAAGTATTTTCTGATCTGGGGCGGTTACGGCTGCTGAAACAGCGTGCGGCTGAACAGCAGAATCGCCAGATGCTGATCGCGGTTGCGGGCTGTGTTGCCCAGGCTGAGGGAGAGGAAATCATCAAACGCGCCCCGTTTGTTGATATGGTTGTTGGCCCACAGACATATCACCGTCTGCCAGAACTGGTGGCACGGGCAGATCCGGCCGCCAGAAAAAATGTAATAGATACTGAATTTCCAGCAGAAGTGAAATTTGACTTTTTGCCTGAGGAAGCAACGCCCAGAGGCCCGGCGGCCTTTTTGTCCGTTCAGGAAGGCTGTGATAAATTCTGCAGCTTCTGCGTTGTTCCCTATACAAGGGGTGCTGAATTTTCGCGTCCCGTGGCGCAAATCCTCGCGGAAGCACGCAGACTGGCGGCCAGCGGCACAAAAGAGCTGACGCTGCTGGGTCAGAATGTCAATGCCTGGCACGGCACCGGAAATGACGGCCGCGAATGGGGCCTGGGCAGGCTGATTCGGGCACTGGCAGAGATTGCGGGGCTGGAGCGGCTGCGCTACACCACCTCGCATCCGCTTGACATGGATGAGGAGCTGATGACTGCCCATCGTGATATTCCAGCGCTGATGCCTTATCTGCACCTGCCTGTCCAGTCAGGATCAGACAGGGTGCTGCAGGCGATGAACAGGCGTCATAGTGGTGATGATTATCGCCGGATTATTGAGCGTTTGCGCGATCTGCGCCCTGATATTGCGCTGTCAGGTGACTTCATTGTCGGCTTTCCGGGCGAGAGCGACCGTGATTTTGCTGACACTGTCCGGCTGGTTGCTGATATCGGCTATGCGTCTGCTTATTCTTTCAAATACAGTGCGCGCCCCGGCACACCTGCCAGCGCAAATGCACAGCAGGTGCCTGAAGAGGTCAAGACAGAGCGGCTGGCCGCCCTGCAACAGCTTTTGGATTCCCAGCAGCTGGCCTTCAACAAGAAATGTGAAGGCAGTGTGATGCCGGTGCTGATCGAACGGCCAGGTAGCCGGGCAGGTCAGATGAGCGGCCGCAGCCCCTATATGCAGTCTGTCTATCTCGCTGGTGAGACGTCGTGGGCTGGACAGATCATCAATCTCAGGATTGAGGAGGCCCATCAGAATTCCCTATTGGCCAGCCCAGCGGCAGCGCCGGCAAAAGGAGCGGCCTGACCGTGAGCACAGCGCAAAAGACCGTCCGTCTCGAATTTGAGAATAATGCGCTGATGACAGTGATATGCGGACAGCATAACCGCCACCTTGCGCGCATTGAACAGGCCCTGGATGTCAGCATGGACAGCTTTGGCAACCAAATAAAAATTACCGGCCATCCGGATAATGTGAAAATGGCCAGCCAGACATTCACCAGCCTGTACCAGCAGCTCAGCAATCATGATCTGCCTGATAACGTCAGCGGCACCATTCTTGATGATGTCCTCAGACAGGCTGAAAATGGCGTATCTCCTGATAGCACGACTATCAGCAGTTCAGCCTTTGTTGTCACATGGAAGAAGAAAATCTTTGCCCGCACGGCTGGTCAGGCACGCTATTTCAAACTTTTGCGTGATCATGAGGTTGTCTTTGGTCTGGGCCCGGCGGGTACGGGAAAAACCTATATGGCTGTGGCCTTTGCTGTTGAGGCGCTGAAAAAACGCCAGATAGAGCGTATTATTCTCTCGCGCCCGGCTGTTGAGGCCGGCGAGAGGCTCGGCTTTCTGCCCGGAGATATGAAGGAAAAGGTCGACCCTTATCTGAGGCCCCTATATGACGCGCTCTATGATATGATGCCGGCTGACAAGGTGGACAGGATGCTGGCCAGCGGTGAGATTGAGATTGCTCCACTGGCATTTATGCGCGGGCGCACCCTCTCAAATGCCTTTGTAATCATAGATGAGGCGCAGAACACAACTGCTGTGCAGATGAAAATGGTGTTAACCAGACTGGGTGAGGATTCGCGCATGGTGATCACCGGCGATCTCTCACAGATTGACTTGCCGGGCGGCTTGCTTTCCGGCCTGTCAGATGCTGTGAACCGGCTGGAGACTGTGAAGGGAATCGGAATTATCCGGCTGAGCGGTGATGACGTAGTCCGTCACCCGATTGTTGCGCGGATTCTCAAGGCCTATGAGACTGGACAAAATTGAACCCTTTGGGCAGGATGAAATAAAAGGAGGGCAGTAGCAGGGCTGGCAGCATTATCCCTTCTTGCGAGACTGAAATGGCGGGACATAGTAACAAATTGGGCAGAACAAAATTGGGCCGAACACCGGCGAATACAGCTGCACAGGACGCTGAGCAAAGCAACCAGGCAACCGCATCAGAAGATGATGAGAGTATGTCTGACCAGCCAGATGATTATCTGGAATGGGTCAGCCGCGCGGGGCATCACATAGAAAATAATCTTCAGGACAAAAGATGGGCAGCGCTGGTTACAGCGGCACAGCCGCGCTGTCTTTCCCTTACAGATGCTGTTGGTGAACACCAGGCGCTTGCACGGCTCAGCCTGTCAGTACTGTGGACAGATGACATTGAAATGGCCCGCCTGAACAGCTTTTTCCGCAGCAGGTCACAGCCAACAAACATCCTGTCATTTCCTGCTGCGGCCGGTGTGATTGCCTCTGCACAGGATGTGTTTTTAGGCGATTTGGTTCTCTCATATGACATAATTATAGATGAGGCACACAGGGCTGAGCGTCCGCCGGTTGATCATCTGAGCCATTTATTTGTCCACGGTCTGCTGCATCTGACCGGCCATGATCACAAAACAGACAGAGAGGCCGAACAGATGGAGGCTCTGGAAACACAGCTTCTTGCCGCACAGAATATTCCCGATCCCTATCAAGAGATTACTGGCTGAGAACATGGGCAGATTTTTTGACGTGAGCCGCAAATGGCCCTTTATCGGAAAGCCTGTATCCGTGCGCGAGGAGCTGACCGGTCTGATTGAAACATCAATCGCTGAGACCAGTACAGAGTTTGATAACCAGGAGGGGCTACTGCTTCGCAATATGCTGGGGCTGCGCGATATCACGGCAGAGGATGTGATGGTTCCGCGTGCAGATATCATGGCTGTTGATATTTCCGAAGGGTTTGATTCTGCGTTCCGCCAGATAAGTGCGGCAGCGCACAGCCGGGTTCCCGCTTATGAGGGGAGCATGGATAATATCCGCGGCATGCTGCATATCAAGGATTTGGTCGCACATTCACTGGCTGCAGAACGCCCCGGTCTGCGCCGTTTGTTGCGGCCGGTATTATTTGTGTCACCAGCAATTAGGCTGTTGGATTTGCTACAGGAAATGCGCCTCAAGCGCCAGCATCTGGCGCTTGTGGTTGATGAATTTGGCGGGATCGACGGTTTGATTACGATTGAAGACCTTGTTGAGGAGATTGTCGGCGAAATTGAAGATGAGCATGATCATGCCGAAACACCTAAATTTGAGTGGATCAGCCAGGACATGGCTGTTGCTGATGCCCGTCTCGAACTTGATGAGCTTGAGGCTCAGCTGGGCATGACACTTGATGTTGATGAAAAGGATGAAATAGACACGCTTGGCGGCTTTGTCTTTGCTCTTGCCGGCCATGTGCCTGTCAGGGGTGAGGTTTTGCACCATTCAAGCGGTCTGGAGTTTGAAATCCTTGAATCAGACCCGCGCCGCATAGGGCGGGTAAAAATCAGCGGCCAGATGGCGGGTGGCCCGCTTTCAGATGCACCGGCAGTAACAGATACCTAAAAAACAGAAAAAGGGACCGGGGCCCGCAGCCATGTTACAGTCTCGTCTCATTTATGTTCTGTCATTTATTCTGGGCGGGCTGGCCAGTCTTGCCCTGCCGCCAGCTGGCATGATGCCGGCCATCTTTTTTCTGTCAGCCCCTGTATTCTGGTCGGTGAAGGCGCGTTCTGGCTTGCATGCCGGGCTCTGTTTCGGGATGGCGGGATGGGGATGGTTTACCTGTTCACTGTACTGGATTGGCAGCTCATTTATTGTAAAGGGCGGGGTTGAGCTGTTTTTTCTGCCGTTTGGTGTGTTTGGTCTGCCCTTTATTCTGTCTCTTTTCTGGGCCCTGGCAGCCGCGCTTGCCGTGCGCCTTTCGGCCTTTTTGCCTGTGCGCCTTGCCTGGCTGTGCCTGTTCTGGGGCGGGGCGGAATGGCTGCGGTCTGTCATTCTGACAGGGTTTCCGTGGAATGTTCTCTCCCATATTTTCCTCGATTGGCCGGCAGCCGCGCAGATGGTGTCAGTTATGGGTCAGCATGGCCTGAATTTTCTGGTTGCCGGGCTGGTTGCAGGTGGGGCAGGCTTGTATCTACGCGCGTTCAGGCTGGCTGGGTTTTTATTGCTGCCAGTGATTGCCGGCATTGCATTTGGCAATTACCGGCTGGCTACGGCCCCGGCTGTGGCAGCACTGTCTGATCAGGTGGATATGCGTCTTATCCAGCCCAGTATCAGTCAGCGCGAAAAATGGGATCGCAGCAAAAGACCAGACCATATTGAGACAATGATGTCACTGGCAGCGGCCCCGCCGCACCCCGCCCGGCTGACCATCCTGCCAGAAGTGGCCTTGGCCGGTTTCTGGCACCGCGATTTTCAGGATGTCCGGCAGATGGCGACGGTCATGGCCGGGCCGGACGGACTGTTTGTCACTGGTATTTTATCTGCTGACAGTAATGGGCATTTACAAAACTCAGCCATCTTCACCGATGGCTATGGCCAGCGTATTGGCCAGTATGACAAACAGCATCTCGTTCCCTTTGGTGAATATGTCCCGTTCAGATGGCTGCCCTTTGTCAATGCGCTTGCCGGACGCGGGGAATTTTCTGCCGGCACAGCGGCCCAGCCCCTCATCCTTGAACCATTCGGCCATGTGCGGATGCTGATTTGTTATGAGGTTATATTTCCTGATTTTATTGCCAGAGATCAGCAGCGTCCGGATTTTTTAATCACCATCAGCAATGATGCATGGTTTGGCCGCACGTCCGGCCCCTATCAGCATTTTGCCCAGGCCCGCTTTCGTGCACTTGAAGAGGGTCTTGCAATTTACCGTGTTGCCAATACCGGCCTTTCTGGTGGTTTTGACGCCTATGGCCGCCTGCTGGGCAGAACAGAACTCGGCCAGAGGACAGCACTTGACCTGCCTTTCGCCCGCCCGCTGGAGGCACCTTTTTATGCGCGCAACAGAAAGACCGGCATATTGATTATCAGCATGATTTTTGCCCTGACAGCTTTCTGGCTTGAAATTCAGGGGCAAAAGCGCAATAACAATTGACTATAAATTTTATTTATTTTTCGGAGAGCTGGGCTGTGAGCTATCTTTTCACTTCTGAATCCGTGTCTGAGGGTCATCCTGACAAAGTCTGTGACAGAATTTCCGACACGGTGCTTGATCTGTTTCTCAGTCATGAAGGAGAGGCACGCGTTGCCTGTGAGACACTGGCAACAACCAACCGTGTGGTGCTGGCCGGCGAGGTGCGTGCCCCAGAAGACAAGCTGAAAATGATTATGGGTAGCATTGAGCCAGCGGTGCGGGCGGCTGTCGCTGATATTGGCTATGAGCAGGAGAAATTCCATCACGCGCATTTTGAATTTCACAATTATCTGCATGAACAGTCAGCCGATATTGCACAAGGTGTTGATTCATCCGGGACAAAAGAAGAGGGCGCGGGCGATCAAGGGCTGATGTTCGGCTATGCCTGCCGTGAGACAGACGAGCTGATGCCCGCCCCCATTCATTACGCGCATCAGATTTTAAAGGCACTGACAGACCTGCGGAAATCAGACGCAGATACAATTCTGGGCCCGGATGCAAAGAGCCAGGTGACCCTACGCTATGAAGATGACGGCCGGATCGCCGGTGTTGACAAGCTGGTTGTGTCAACACAGCACCGCAAAAACATATCGACAGCGGATATAAGAGAACTGATAACACCAGTTGTTGCAGACATTCTGCCACAGGGCTGGATGGTTGGGGCAGAGGATTTTCTCATTAACCCCACCGGCAATTTTGAAATTGGCGGGCCTGACGGTGATGCCGGGCTGACCGGCCGCAAAATCATTGTCGACACCTATGGCGGTGCGGCCCCGCATGGTGGTGGCGCTTTTTCTGGTAAGGATCCGACAAAGGTTGACCGCTCTGCTGCCTATGCTGCCCGCTATCTGGCAAAAAATATTGTCGGGGCCGGGCTGGCAGAAAAATGCACGATCCAGATCGCTTATGCTATCGGGGTGGCTGCCCCTGTTTCGGTCTATGTAAACACCCATGGCAGTGGCAGCGTTGATGATAAAAAACTGTCTGCTGTCCTGACCGGCGACAGGATTATGGATCTGACACCGCGTGGTATCAGAACCCATCTGGGCCTGAATAATCCCATTTATGTGCCGACATCCGCATATGGTCATTTTGGCCGCCGGGCCGGCGAGGCCGGGCCGGGGAGTTTCAGCTGGGAAGCCCTTGATTTGGCACCAGCCCTGCAGGGCGCATTTTAGCCCTGCCTGTGCCCTGCCCTGTGTGATCTGCTGAAAACAGGCAAGAGAATGCCGGAACAGATAAACCCGCGTTTTTATGGCCGGCGCAAGGGTCGCCCGCTCAGCCAGAATATGCAGCGTCTGCTTGAAAGTCTTTTGCCCTCCTGCGGCCTGGGACATGCAGATTTCAGCGCACAGGGTCTGGCGGCACAGTTTGGCCCCGGCATCACAGATATCTGTCTTGAGATAGGTTTTGGGGGCGGCGAGCATCTGGCCGCCCTTGCGGCCCGCTGCCCGGAAACCGGCTTTATCGGTGCTGAACCTTTTATTAACGGTGTGGTCAGCCTGTTGCGCCATATTGAGAATGAGGGGCTGGAGAATATCAGAATCTGGCCTGACGATGTGCGCCTTATTTTGGATATCATACCGGCTGGGAGTCTATCCTGCGTCTATGTCATGTTTCCTGATCCCTGGCCAAAGGCGCGCCATGCCAGACGGCGTATCCTCAATCAGGATATGCTCGATAAGATTGCCCGGCTGCTGCTGGCGGGGGGGTATTTACGCATGGCAAGCGATCATCCGGCTGCAAAAAGCTGGATGTTGGCAGAGGCCGTGCGCCATCCGGCCTTTTTATGGACAGCATCGCGAGCATCACACTGGCGTGAACGCCCGTCTGGCTGGCCGCAAACCCGCTATCTGAAAAAGGCTGACCGGCAGGGCCGCACGCCCAGCTGGTTTGAATTCAAACGCCGGTGACAGGCTTGCCGCGCGTTTAACGCTTGCAAATGAACAGCAAAGAGCGTATGAAGAGATCAACAAAAACGTTCGGGGCAGAGTGAACGGTGGGCCAAAAGCCCGCCTTTTTTATTACCTCGCCCTTTTTATTAATTTGTTTTTGCTGGCATCTTTGCCAAGGCAGAACAGAAAGGGCAAACCGGCCCCGGCAACATGAAGAGATGACAAGAGCAGCAATAAGATGAGCGTGCCGGAAAAATTACAGCAGCTGATAGAGCCCGCACTGGCTGATTTGGGCTTTGTGTGCGTGCGCATCCGCTACAGCGGTGCGGGCGGGGCGGCGGCGCGCGGCCAGCTGCAGATTATGGCAGAGCCAGAGGATTTACGTGAAATGACAGTTGATGACTGCGCGCGCATCAGCCGCCATTTATCAGCTGTTCTTGATGTTGATGATCCGATTAAGGATGCCTATCTGCTGGAGATCAGCTCGCCCGGAATGGACAGGCCGCTGACCCGTCCGGCTGATTTTACCCGTTTTTCAGGAGAGCTTGTAAAGATTACCCTGAAATTCATGCAGGACGGACAGAAACGTTTTCGCGGTCGCCTGTCCGGCCTTGATGCGGAGGGCAGGATTATTCTGGATACAGCTACGGGCCGGGCGATTTTTGACTTTGATGATATTGAGGTGGCAAAAATAGATCCGTCAGAATTTTTTTCCACAACAAAACAGCCTGCCAGGACAATCAAAACAGGCAAAAGAAAAACAGAAGAGGTTTAAGGCAATGGACACATCTTCAATTCCGGGTCTGGAACTGTTGCAGATCGCCGATGTTGTTGCACGCGAGAAATCTATTGAGCGTGAAGAGGTGATTGTCGCCATGGAAGAGGCCATTCAAAAGGCGGGTCGCTCAAAATATGGCCATGACCGTGATATCCGGGCCGTGATTGACAGGAAATCGGGGGCTATCCAGCTGGAACGCTGGACAGAGGTTGTTGAGGATGTTGAGGATGACGCCACGCAGATGAGCCTGGCAGAGGCCAGCAAGCATGATTTGCAGCTGGGTGAGTTTCTGCGCCAGCCCCTGCCGCCGATTGAGTTTGGCCGGATAGCTGCCCAGACAGCCAAGCAGGTGATCTCGCAAAAAGTTCGTGAGGCAGAGCGCGCCCGCCAGTATGAGGAATATAAAGACAGGGTCGGTGAAATCGTTATCGGCACAGTCAAGCGTGCCGAGAGCTATTCTGTGACTATTGATCTGGGCCGTGCAGAGGGGGTGATGCGCCGCGAGGAGATGATCCCGCGCGAGAATCTCAATCAGGGCGACCGGATCAGGGCTTATATTGTTGATGTGCGTGAAGAGATAAGAGGCCCGCAGATTTTCCTGTCCAGGGCGGCCAATGAATTCATGGCAAAGCTGTTTACCCAGGAAGTGCCGGAAATCTATGACGGTATCATTGAGATTAAGGCTGTTGCCAGAGAGCCGGGCAGCCGGGCAAAAATTTCGGTCTATTCACGCGATGGGTCGATTGATCCGGTGGGGGCCTGTGTGGGTCTGCGCGGCAGCCGTGTCCAGGCAGTGGTTAATGAACTGCAGGGTGAGAAAATTGAAATCATACCTTTTTCTGAAGACCCGGTAACCTTTATCGTGAACGCGCTGGCCCCGGCAGAAGTGGCAAAGGTTGTGGTTGATGAGGTTGCCGGACGGGTTGAGGTTGTTGTCCCTGATGAACAGCTCAGTCTTGCGATTGGCAGGCGTGGGCAGAATGTGCGGCTCGCCTCGCAGCTGACCGGCTGGTATATTGATATTCTGACCGAAGCCGAGGAATCAGAACGCCGCCAGGAAGAGTTCAAAACCAGATCAGCCCGCTTTATTGAAGCATTGAATATTGATGATGTGATTGCCCATCTGCTGGTTGCAGAAGGATTTGTGACAATAGATGACATTGTTGCCACACCAGTTGCAGAGCTGGCAACCATTCAGGGTTTTGATGAGGATATAGCCGAAGAATTGCTGAACCGGGCGGTTGAATTCTCCGAGGCAGAGGCAAAACGGATCACCGAAGAGCTTAAACGGCTGAAGGTGGCTGATGATCTGCGCGAGGTCGAGTATCTCAGCCTTTCAATGATACTGACTCTCGCTGAGAACAATATCCTCAGTCTTGATGATCTGGCCGAGCTGGACAGCGAGGAGCTGCATGGATTGCTGGCTGAACACGGCATTGAGGATGAAGCCGCCGCCGGAGATATCATTATGGCGGCCCGTGCCCATTGGTTTGCTGATGATGACGTCCTGGCAGATGCAGGCGACAGCACACAGCCTGGCGATGAGCTGTGATGAGGCAGGACAGCAGAACAGATGGACAATTCCGCACCAACTTCGGCCCGCAGAAACAATGCGCTCGGTGACAGAGCCGCCGAACGGCGATGCATTGTCACTGGCAGAATTGGGGACAAATCAGCATTGCTGCGCTTTGTTGCCGGGCCGGACGGGCGGCTGGTTGCCGATCTGCATGGGCGTCTTGGCGGGCGCGGGGCCTGGGTTGAGGCCAGCTACGAAGTCCTGAAAACGGCTGTTGATAAAAATCTGTTTGCCCGCCATTTAAAGCAGAAAGTAAGCATTGATGAAGGATTTTTTCCTCGCCTTTCAGCCGGGCTGCAGCAGCGTATCTGCGACCGCCTCAGCCTGATGCGCAAATCAGGCCAGCTGATCTGTGGCGGCGGCAGTCTGCGTGAATCCGCGGCCGTGATAAATGGCTTGCTGATCGCTGATGATGCGTCACGCAGAGAGGCAGGGAATCTGACAGGAGAGCTGAAACCTGACTGGGTTGAAGACGGGCTGCCGGCTGCGCTTCTGGGGCGTGTTGCCGGGCGCGGCTCTGTTGCTTATGCTGGTATTTTGAATGCCGACACAAAGGCCGCCCGCCAGGCCTGTGAACGCCTGCGCGCTGAAATCAGCGCCTTTCGGTCTGTCTGTGGCGGACAGACAGGAAATGAGAAGTTGGCGGGGAATGCTTGCCCTGAGGGGGTAAGCAGGTGTATTAACCAAGCTCACGGGCAGATGCAGATAAAAAAAGCAGAAAAAGAGCGCCGTCCGGCGCAGCTGACAAGCAGGTGATGTGGAAGGGCCATCAATGAGTGAAGAGAATAAAAAACCGAAGAAATTAAGCCTGTCAGGGTCTGGCAAGCTTTCGCTCGGTGGTGGCACCCTTGATACAGCGGCCCTGCGCGGCGGCATGGTTGGTGCCGGGCGTGGTAAAACAGTACAGGTAGAAGTCAGGCGCAAGCGTGTCGGCGGCCCGGCAGTGCGTCCGGCCCAGCCCCAGACCCCGTCCGCAGCCCCGGAACAAAAAATTCCAGCAGCCGATGAAATCGCAGCCACACAGGCAGAGGACAGGCTTACTGCGGCAGAGCGTGCCAATCGGATCAAGGTTCTGCAAGAGGGCCTGACCCGCACGAAGGAATCTGAGGCAGACACTGACAATACAGATGCGGCGCGCACAGATGCTGAGGCTGGCGATACAAGTCCGGCAACAGAGGATGTGCTGGATCCAAGAGAAGCCCGCCGCCGCGCCGAGCTGGCAGAGCTTGAGGACATTGAAAAACAGGCTGCTGCCCTGCGTCAGACAGAGACAGAAAGGCTGGCAGCAGAGAATGCCGCCCGTCAGGCCCGCAGCCGCCGCCCAGAAGATACAGCCCCGCGGCCGGGCCCTGTACCAGTGCGCGAGGATGATTACGGCAGGGGCAGACGCAGAACAGCTGAAGTTGAACAGCCCCGCAGGGCGGCCCCTGTGCGGCGTGACGGGGATCGCCGGCGTTCTGGAAAGATGACGATCTCACAGGCCCTGTCTGACGGTGATGGCCGTCAGCGCTCTCTGGCATCTGTGCGGCGCCAGCGTGAAAAGGCCCGCATGCGTGAAAACCTGCCACAGGTCAAACAGGTAAGAGATGTTGTTATCCCGGATATGATAACAGTTCAGGAGCTGGCCAACAGAATGGCTGAGCGTGCAGCTGATGTTGTCAAAGAACTGATGAAACAGGGCATTATGGCAACTGTTACCCAGTCGATTGACGCTGAGACAGCCGAGCTTGTTACCATGGAATTTGGTCATAAGGTGCAGCGCGTGTCTGACTCAGCTGTAGAGGAGGGGCTGACAGGCGGTGCTGATGATGCAGCTGATCTGAAGCCGCGCCCGCCGGTAGTTACAGTGATGGGGCATGTGGATCATGGCAAGACAAGCCTGCTGGACGCTGTCCGGGCAACAGATGTGGCCTCTGGCGAATCAGGTGGAATCACCCAGCATATCGGCGCTTATCAGATTCAAACAAAGGCTGGAAATCTGATTACCTTTATCGACACACCAGGCCATGAGGCCTTTACCGAAATGCGCTCCAGGGGGGCAACAACGACCGATATTGTTGTGCTTGTTGTAGCTGCGGATGATTCTGTCAAGGCCCAGACGATTGAGGCACTCAATCATGCAAAGGCAGCCGGCTGTCCAATCATTGTCGCGGTGAATAAATGTGACAAGCCTGATGCGGATCCCCAGCGTGTTCGCAATGATCTGCTACAGCATGAAATTATCACAGAGGATTATGGCGGGGATGTGCTGGCTGTTGATGTTTCCGCCCATACCGGCAACGGCCTTGACAGGCTGGAAGAGGCAATCATGCTTCAGGCTGAATTGCTGGAGCTGAAAGCCAATCCAGACCGGTCAGCAGAAGCCACAGTCATTGAGGCCAAGGTTGAGCGGGGACGCGGATCTGTTGCCACTGTGCTGGTACAGCGCGGCACCTTGCGGGTCGGTGATATATTTGTTTCCGGTGCCGAATCAGGACGGGTGCGCGCCCTGCTTGATGACCGTGGCCAGCAGCAAAAACAGGCGGGCCCTGGTCAGCCGGTAGAAGTTCTTGGCCTGAACGGCACACCGATGGCAGGCGATGAGTTTGTTGTCGTTGAAAGTGAGTCGCGGGCCCGTGAAATCGCTGAATATCGTAGGCGGCGCATAAGGGATAAGGATGCGCTTGTCTCTGCGCGCGGGTCTGTTGAACAGATGCTGACAGCGATTGCTGCCGGTGAGGCAGAGGAGCTGCCGATTGTTATCAAGACAGATGTGCATGGCTCATTGGAAGCAATCCGTGCTGCTCTTGAAAAACTGGCAACAGAACAGGTGCGGGTAAAGATTCTGACCGGCGGGGTCGGTGCGATCTCTGAATCTGATATATCCCTTGCTGTGGCCTCAAATGCCATGGTGATAGGCTTTAATGTGCGCGCTATCCCTCAGGCCCGTGATCTGGCTAAAAGAGACGGCATAGATATCCGCTATCACTCTATCATCTATGAGCTGATTGACGAGGTCAAAGGCGCGATGGGCGGTCTGCTCAGCCCAGAGCAGCAGGAGAACTTTATCGGTTATGCTGAAATCCGGCAGGTGTTCTCTATATCAAAAATCGGCAAGGTGGCCGGCTGTATGGTGACAGAAGGGATTATAAAGCGCGGCTGCAAGGTACGTCTGCTGCGGGACAATGTTGTGATTCATGAAGGCACGCTCAAAACATTACGCCGTTTCAAGGATGAGGTCAAAGACGTCAGGGACGGCACCGAATGCGGCATGGCCTTTGAGAATTATTCTGATATTCAAGAGGGTGATATGATCGAATGTTTTGAAGTCACCGAAGTGGCGCGCACGCTCGATTGATCATTTTTGGATTGGCGTCAGGGCGGGCTGCGTTTTGTTCCCTGTTGCCATCACAGAAGATAAAACAGAGAGTTGGGCAAATGGTGCGTAAGTCAAAGACAGCCTCTTCTGGCCCCAGCCAGCGCCAGCTTCGCGTTGGCGAGGATCTGCGCCACCAGCTGTCTGCTATTCTGATGCGGCATGAAACACATATCCCAGAGCTTGATGGTGTGTCCATTACTGTATCAGAGGTGTCTGTCAGTCCTGATTTGTCTGCTGCCCGTGTTTATGTCATGACGCTCGGCGGGGCTGAAATGGATACAGTCTTGCCGGTGCTCAATCAATATGCCCCCGCCCTCAGGCATGCAGTGGCGCGCAAAACCCATCTCAAACGCATGCCAGCCTTTAAATTTGTCAGTGATGACAGCTTTGAGACAGCCGACAAGATGGCACGGCTGTTTGAAGGGATAAGGGCTGGATATCAGGCAGAATCTTGAGCGCGGCCCTGCCCCATCCCGGCCCGCATGGCTGGATCATTGTCAATAAACCTGCCGGTATTTCATCTGCAAAAGCTGTCAGTCTTGTCAGGCGCTGCTTTAATGGTGTCAAGGCCGGTCATGCCGGCACGCTTGACCCGCTGGCCAGCGGGGTGCTGCCGATAGCCCTGGGCGAGGCTACAAAGACAATTTCCTATGTTATGACAGCAGAAAAATCCTATCACTTCACGCTGGAATGGGGGGCAGAAACCCAGACCGATGACAAAGAAGGGGCGATAACAAAAACAGCTGCGCTGATCCCGGAAAAACAGGATATTGAGGCTGTGCTGCCCCGCTTTGTCGGACTGATTGACCAGGTGCCTCCTGATTATAGCGCTGTCAAAATCAAGGGCAGGCGCGCCTATAATCTGGCCAGAAACAGGGATAGGGGCACAGATATGTCCGGGCCAGGCTTGCCGGCCCTTGCCGCCCGCCAGATACGCATTGACAGTCTTGAATTGCTGGCCGCAGGGATGAGGCATGCATGTTTTTGCGTGCGCTGCGGCAAAGGTGCTTATATCCGTGCCCTTGCCCGTGATTTGGGGCGCAGCCTTGGCAGTGCAGCCCATATAACCATGCTGGAGCGGCGTTCGGTTGGAAAATTCACTATTGAGGATGCGATTTCTCTGGATTTCTTTGAGGAAATAGGGCAAGGTGCGCGCGCATCTGACCATATTATCCCTGTTTTGGCTGTGCTGGACGACATCCCGGCTTTGGTTTTAACAGGACAGGAAGCAGAAAAGCTCCGCCATGGTCAGGGGCTAGACCTTGACAGGCAGAGGCTGGCCGCTCTTGCGGCTGCGTTTGCAGACACAAGTCCGGCTGGCTTATCAAAGACAGCTATTGCCGTGTGCAAGGGCCAGCCGGTTGCGCTGGTCAGGGCAGAGGCAGACAGGCTTGTACCTGCCAGGGTTCTGAATCTGTAACCTGCCGGGCCGGCCGGCATGATCTGTTTTTTTTAAGGAGATGTGACGATGTCGATAACCAAAGAACGCAAAGCTGAGCTGGTTTCAGCCTTTGGCAAAAATGCAAATGATTCAGGGTCTGCTGCTGTACAGGTTGCGATACTGACAGACAAAATCCAGTATTTAACAGAGCATATGAAAACGCATAAGAAAGATTTTGCCTCGCGGCGGGGTCTGCTCAAGATGGTTGGCCAGCGCCGCCATCTGCTGGATTATATCCGTGCCGGTGATGAGGCTGCGTATAAAGCTCTTATCGAAAAGCTCGGTCTGCGCCGCTAGGCCCCCCGGCTCCTTTTCAGAAAATTCTTATTGCTGATACAGCCATGTGCATCTGTCTTTCTGACCGGTGCTGTGGCCGCGCGTGTGCATGAAATTGTCAATTCATGTTGCAATTCAGCCCTGCCCGTGTCATATCTGCTCGCAACTGACAAAAGAGTAAAACGAAAAGCACAGCAAATAATCGCGGGACAAGCCATATGCAGGCGCGCAGCAAGGCCAGCAGATGTTCAGACAGAGTATCATCTGCACCCTATCGTCCGGATAGTTTTCCTGAAACAGACAATTATGCTGATATGCCGGCGGTTTTCCCGGCGTTTCAGCTATGCGTCTGGCATCAGGATTCCTGCCGGAAGAGGGCCGGGCGCCAAAGTCAGTAAAAGGGGCTTGAAACAAGGCAAGACAGAGCTGTGAGAGATAAACAGGAAAAGAGAATAAAACAGATGTTTGAGATATACAGAAAAGAAATCAACTGGGGCGGCAAGACACTGGTTCTGGAAACCGGCAAGGTCGCCAGACAGGCTGACGGCAGCATTCTGGCCAGCATGGGAGAGACAACAGTATTATGTACAGCTGTTGCGGCCCGCAAACCGAAACCCGGCCAGGATTTCTTTCCACTGACAGTGAATTATCAGGAAAAGACCTTCGCTGCCGGTAAAATTCCCGGCGGTTTCTTTAAGCGTGAAGGCCGTCCCTCGGAACATGAAACACTGGTCAGCCGTCTTATAGACAGACCCATTCGCCCGCTGTTTCCCAAAGAATTCAAATGTGAGACACAGGTTATCTGTACTGTGCTGTCACATGATATGGAAAATCCGTCTGATATTGTGGCACTGGTCGGGGCGTCTGCGGCACTGACCCTTTCAGGTGTACCGTTCTTCGGGCCGATTGGAGCCGCGCGTGTGGGCTGGCGTGACGGGGCCTATATCCTCAACCCGACACTGACAGAAATGCAGGAGTCAGCGCTTGATCTGGTGGTTGCCGGCACAAAAGAAGGCGTTCTTATGGTTGAATCAGAAGCCTCTGAGCTGTCTGAAGAGGTCATGCTGGGCGCAGTGACTTTTGGCCATGAGCAGATGCAACAGGTAATCGACGCAATTATTGAGCTGGCCGAGGTGGCTGCAAAGGAACCGCGTGATCTGCCAGAAGAGGCGCCGGAGGCTGCGGCGTTGCGTTCTGCCCTTGCACCATTGTCAGACAGGCTGGCAAAGGCATATGAAATCGCAGACAAGACAGCCCGCCAGGAAGCCCTGGCTGAGACCCACAATGAAGCCGTCAGCCTTGCTGGTGAGGATGCGGACGCTGTGCTTGTCGGTGCACTGGTCAAGGAAATGGAAGCTGATATTGTCCGCTCTTCCATTTTGAAGACAGCCCAGCGTATTGACGGGCGCGACACGCGCACAGTGCGCCCGATTGTGGCAGAGGTGGGACTGCTGCCGCGCACACATGGCTCGTCCCTGTTTACCCGTGGTGAGACACAGGCCCTTGTTGTCTCTACA